>NZ_AP022583.1:3600000-4200000 GCF_010731635.1 Mycobacterium noviomagense | reverse complement strand
CGGTGGACGAAACCGCCTGCGGCGCGCCGACCTATGCCCGTCCCGGCCAGCGGTATACCGCGCAGCAGACCGCTCGTGCCCGGGCTGACATGGCTGGCGCCATGTGCGCTCAACAGCCCCGGGGCCGTCGTCTCCAGCGCTTGCGGTGCCGCGGCGGCCCAGGCGGGCGGCACCGACAACCGTCCGATTGTGCCCGCTTGGCCGGCGCTGGCAGAAACCGACGCCGGGGCGCCGCCCCAGCCCCCGAGGCCGCCCAAGCCGGCGAATTGTGGCGTCGGGTACCAAGCTCCGTTGGCGCCGGCCGTTGTCCCCCCAGGGCCGAATGTCATCTGCTGTGCCATCTGGATGCAAAACTGCACTACACCAGTTCCGAAATACGCTTGCAGGGTTTGTTTGAGCACTGTCGTCATGTTCCCGGTCGTCAGCCCGAGACCCCACCCCCCTTGGCCGAGATTCAGGCCGTCCAACAGTGAAGTACCGGTTGTGGACGTAGTGGATGCCGCAGACACCGACGAGAGTTGCTGTAGTGCTTGGGGCACCGTGGCGGCAGAGGTCAGTTGCGAGCTGGCACTCGACGCGATCTGCGCCGCGCTGCCCGCCGGGGTGCTCTGGGCCTTATTGACCGCATCGGCTTGGTTGGCTAGTCCGGCGGTGCTGCTGGCCAGCGGCGGCGCGGTGAACGGCGTGACCATCGAGGCAGCCGACGACGCGCCCGCATAGCTGTACATCGCGGCAGCGTCCTGGGCCCACATCTCGCCGTATTGCGCCTCGGTGGCCGCAATCGCCGGACTGTTCTGGCCGAAGAAGTTCGTCGCTACCAATGCCTGCAGCTGGGCCCGGTTGGCCGCAATCACCGGCGGAGGCACGACGGCCGCAAACGCCGCTTCATAGGCGGCCACCGCCGCCCTGGCGTGATTAGCCGCCTCCTCGGCCTGCCCGGCGGTGCCGCTCATCCACGCCAAATACGGTGCGGCCGCAGCCGCCATCATCACCGACGACGGCCCCAGCCACGTGCCACCTGTCAGCCCCGTGACGACCGAGCGGTAGGACTCTGCCGCCGAGCGCAATTCGGCGCCAAGAGCATCCCAGGCTGCCGAAGCCTCCACCATCGATTCCGGGCCCGGGCCCGAATACATTCGGCCCGAATTAATCTCCGGCGGTAACGCCCCGAAATCCATCGATACCTTTCCTTAGCCGACCGCGGCTGCCGCGCACGAACCAGCGACGGCGTGCAGCGGGTTGTCGGGGTGCGCGGTCACCATGAAATGCGCTTTCTTCTCTCCATAACCTTCCGCGAACTTCCTGGCCAACAGCTTGCTCGTTGGTGAGATTAGCTGAGCCATACCGGGACACGCCGCCACCGCAGCCAACAATTCATTCCCAGCCAACTGCTGTTCATCCGCAGTTGGATCAGAAAGCTGTTCGTAATATGCCGTTAATCCTCTTCGAGGATCAGCGCCATCTCGGGGCAGGCCGCCACACCCTCGCGAACCAACTCCTCGTCCTCGCGCCTCACCTCGTGCTCTTCGAGGATGGAGTATCCAGAATCATCGATCGGAAAATGTTTGGGATCGACGGCGTAGCACTGCGCATGGCCCACGCATCTCGACTGCTCGAGACGAACCTTCATGCAGCTTGTCCTTCCGCCGCGCTCACATGCCGCGAGGTGAGCCCGTCATCAACTGTCGATAGAGTCTAGAAGACACTATGAGCACTCGGGACCATGGGACGCCCGGCACCTTCCACCTGCCGCGGTTGGAATACTCGAAGCTGCCGATGGCCGCCGACCGTGGTGTCGGCTGGAAGGTGCTGCGCGACGCCGGACCGGTGGTTTTCATGAACGGATCCTATTATCTGACGCGCCGCGAGGACGTCCTGGCGGCGCTGCGCAACCCTAAGGTCTTTTCATCCAGGCTGGCGCTGCAACCGCCGGGAAGCCCGTTTCCCGTCGTACCGCTGGCGTTCGACCCGCCTGAGCACAGCCGTTACCGCAAAATCCTGCAGCCCTACTTCAGCCCACACGGGTTGCGTAAGTCGATGCCGGTCCTGCGCAGACACGCGACTGACATGATCGATGCTCTAGCGGAGCGGGGCGAATGCGAGGTGATGGCAGATCTTGCGAGTCCCTATCCATTTCAGGTTTTCCTCGACATCTACGGTCTGCCGCTGGAGGACCGTGACCGATTGATCGCCTGGAAAGACGCCGTCATCGCCGACAAGCCCTATATCACACAGGACGACCTCGGCGCGACGCGCGAGCTGTACGAGTATCTTGCCGCCGCAATCAAAAAACGCCGGCAGAACCCGGGTTCGGACATGTTATCGCAAGTGATGACCGGCGAGGGCGACTTCACCGATCTCGAACTGCTCGGCATGAGCCACTTGTTGATACTGGCGGGCCTGGACACCGTGACCGCCGCGATCGGCTTCTCACTTCTGGAGTTGGCTCGCAGACCGCACCTCCGGGTCATGCTACGCGATAACCCTAGGCAGACAAGGGTTTTCATCGAGGAGATCGTCAGGTTGGAGCCATCAGCGCCCGTGGCGCCACGGGTAACCACCGAGACCGTCACCGTCGGCGGCATGATGCTACCAGCAGGCTCACCGGTGAAGTTGTGCATGGCCGCGATCAACCGGGACGGCAGTGACTCGACGTCGACCGACGACCTCGTCATGGACGGCAAGGTGCACCGACACTGGGGATTCGGCGGCGGACCGCACCGCTGCCTGGGATCGCATCTCGCGCGCCTTCAGCTGACCGTGATTGTCAGCGAATGGCTAAACAGAATTCCCGAATTCGAGCTGGTACCAGGGTATATCCCGGAAATACGTTTCCCGTCAAAGACTTTCGCGTTGACGACATTGCCGCTGTTCTTCGGCTGATCGCTCTCCCGATCAGCTAACGCGCGCTAGGACGCCGCTAATGCTGCTGCGCCATGTCGGCAAAACACGACGCCGCTGCGCCGACTGAGCAGGCGAGGGCTGCTCGCCTCGCCGCTCGGGGGACTGAGCGATTTTCGCCCTCGGCGAAGTCGGTGACTGGATCGCTGCTGCGCTATAACGTCCGGCCCGCGCGGTTCCGCACCTACCGGCACCAACGGCGCCGCCCCCAGCGGGAACAACGCACATATCACGAACGCCAGCGGATAACCGGCCGCCGTGATTAACGCGCCGAAAGCTGGCGGTGTAACTGCCGCCGTCAACCGCTGGCAAATATTCTGTGCCCCCAGCGCGCGCCCGCTCCAGAACGGTCCCGCGGACTCCGTGATTGGCGGCCAACCCGTTGTAGCCCACCGCTCACCGCCGCGACGACCATGGCAGTCTCGGCGAGCGGCGAGCTCACGTAATCGTCGACTGCAAGTATCAGCAACGCCAGGAAGCAGGCGACGGCGACCGTTCGAGTTGGCCGCAAGCGCGAACCGGCGCGATCCGACCACCGGCCGACCGCGATGCGGCCCAGCGCGCCGATCAGCTGCCCCACCATCACCAACGCACCAGCCGTCGGTATTGACCAGTGATGGTCACAATCGACCAGACCAGCATAAACGTCACCGTCACCGACTGCGGCACCATCAGCAGCGCCGAAACCAGGTGGATGCGTTGCAACACGTTCGAGCGCCGGTACGGGTTGGCCAGTTGCTCGTCGATGGCGGCCGCCCGCGTCGGCCGCGGCGGGTTGGCCAGGCAGATAAGGCGGCCAGCGCGGCCACCGCGCATGCGATCGCCGGATACAGCAGCGCGGCGAAGAAACCGTTTTCGATCTCGGTCAGCTCGGGCATCCCGACTGCGCCGATCGCAACGCCCAGCGGTTGCGCGGTCTGGCGGATTCCCATCGCCAGACCGCGCTGGTGCGGCGGGAACCACCCCGACACCGGGTGCGGCGCTATGTCGCCAAATACACGATCTGCCCGGCAATTGCGCACGGCCTCGATCGCGAAATCGGATCAGTGGAAGTAGGCAAGCTGGCCGATCTGGGCTGTCGGAGCCGGCATTCTTCGGGGTCCGCCCACACGCCGTGCTCAAGGGCGGAATGATCGCGTAGGCGGCATGGGTGACGCGAACGCCTCCATACCCACCCCGCAGCAGGTGTTCCCGCGGCCGATGTTCGGCGCCGCCGCACCCGCGGCAGCGGCGACCTCGCTCCACTTCGTCGCGCCGCAGGCCATCGACGCCGGTCTGGCCGACCGGCTCGCCGTCGACCGGCGACTGGTCCCGGTCGAGAATGTCCGCGCGGTCGGCAAGGCACAGCTGCCGCTCAACGACGCCCTGCCGGATATCCGGGTGGACCCGGACACCTTCACCGTGCGCATCGACGGGGAGGTGTGGCAGGAGCAACCGGCGGCCGAACTGCCGCTGGCCCAACGCTATTTCCTGTTCTGACAATGTCTGGTCGCGGTCGTCTCGCTACGCTACGTCGGCGGCCAATTGGTTGCGCCGACGCGTGATCAGGATGCTCAAACGGTGTGCTACCACGGCCACTACCAGGAATGTCAGAAACAGCCACCACGGCGGGCGCGCGAGTTCCCACACGAAGACCGCCGCCCACAAGGGCGCCCGCTGGGTTATCGCCACTACGCCCGCCGCCCCCATCAGTGCGACGGCAGGCACGCTGAGCGTCATATCCGTCCAAGCGTTGATCGTCAGCGTTACAACGGATCCCATCGCCGCGCCAGTCGCCAATGCGGGTGTCAACATGCCTCCGACCGCGCCGGCCCGCAGGAACACGGCGGTGAGTAAGGGTTTAAGGACCAGGATCACAGCCGCGGCGGCCAGCGTCGGCTCACCGCTCAAGATCACCGTCAAGATACTCTTGCCATTGCCGGGTAAACCCGGCCACCACAACGAACACATGCCGGTCACCAGCCCTGCAGCGGCGATCTCGGGGATCAGCCGCCACGACGTGGTAACTGCGGCTCGGTGCGCCAGAGCCATCAGCCGGTTAAACGCCAGCCCGACACCAAGCGCAACCGGCGAGAGCGCCAGCGCAGACGCGGCCATCAGATAAGACAATCTCCTGTCGGGCCAAACCAGTTGCGTGGCGTCGTGGGTGACCGGGGCAGCCACCGCCACGGCGAGAGCAGAAGTGATCAGCGCCGTTCCTAACACGCGCGGCTGCCATGTACCTAGCAATACCCGGGCGGCAAACAATGCGCCACCTACCGGGACGCTGTAGACTGCGCCAAGCCCGGCCCCAGCCGCGCAGGCTAGCAGGATCTGGCGGTCTTGCGCGGTCAGGCACCAACGCGAGGTGCCAAAGTCGCCCAATGCGGCGGCGAACTGACGGGGCGCGCCCTCTCGGCCTAGGGACGCACCGGAGCCCACCACGAAAATCTGCAGTGCGGCGTCGGTTATTAGGGGCAGACGGCCCATTTGCTCGCGCCGCGTCATGACATCGATTAACTGTGGCACCCTCGTACGTCGGCGAAGCCACCACCAGCCGCACCCGGCCAGCGCGCCGCCGAACATCGGCCCCAACGCTCGCCGCGCCGGACTGCTCTCGGTCACACCCACCAACAACGACCCGAACGAATAGTGGTATGTGAGGTGCTCGACGGCATGCAGGAAAAGTGTGGTCGCTGCACCCGCAGCACCAGCCACGAGCCCAACGATTATGATCGCGCTGCCGAATTCCAGGTGGCGGCGGATCACGGGGCAAACCTATGCAAGCAGTTGCTAGGCGACAACAGTCGCGGTGGCGAGCACTTGTCAACCTTCCTGGTTAAATCCGCTGCGTCACAGCGGGTGCGCTATGACCGGCTGGCGAACGTATACCATCCAGGTCAGTATCGCTGCGGCCACATAAAACGCGGTGAACATCCAGAACGCGGGCGTGCCGGTACCTGTGCAGAGGTAAGACTGTCGCATCGCCAAATTGATTCCGGAGCCGCCGAGCGCTCCGAACGCCGCAACGAACCCGCTGACCATCCCCGACCTGGCTCGCGAGCGGCGCCGTTCGGCGCCGCTACCGTCAAGGGTGTGGCTGCACGCCTCGAAAACGGTCGGGATCATCTTGTACACCGATGCGTTCCCGATTCCGGAGAGGATGAACAGGACGATGAATGCAACCATGTAGCTGGTCATCGCGGGGCCGGCGGCAGGGCCGGGGTTATGGTCATCCAGGGTGCTGATGGCGGCCAGCAGTCCGGCGGCTACAACCATGGCAGCGAAAACCGCCAGTGTGACGCGGCCGCCGCCGAGTCGGTCGGCCAGCCGGCCGCCATAAATCCGGGCCAACGACGCCAGCAAAGGTCCGACAAACGCGACTTGGGCGGCATGCAGCGAGGCCTGCGCGGGACTTTGCCCCCCAGCGATGAAGCTGATCTGCAGCACATGGCCGAACGCGAACGCAAACCCGATAAACGAGCCGAAAGTGCCGAGGTAGAGCAGCGCGAGCAACCATGTGTCACGGTGAGACAAGATCGACGACAGGATCGACCGGAGGCACGTCGGGTTTATGCGGTGTTGCTCGAGATGGTCCAGGAACACTGTGGCTCCGATGCCGACAATAGTTACCAGTACCAGATACACCGCGCACACCCAGTACGGTTGCCGGTTGCCGGCTATGGCGATGACCACCAGCCCGACCACCTGGATTATCGGCACCCCCAAATTGCCGGCCCCGCCGGTAAGTCCCAACGCCGAGCCCTTGAGCCGGTGCGGGTAGAGGGCATTGGCATTCGTTGTCGACGCCGCGAAATTGCCGCCGCCCAATCCGGTCAACGCCGCGCACACCAGGTACGGCCACAGCGGCAGCCCCGGGTGGGCCAATAACAGCATCGTGCCGCCGGTCGGGATCAGCAGCACGAAGGCCGAGAATATCGTCCAATTGCGGCTACCGAAGGTCAGCGCGGCCATCGAGTAGGGCAGGCGCAGGCATGCACCGACGAGGGTGGCGGTGGTACCGAGCAGGAACTTATCGCCCGCTGAAAACCCGTACACGTGCTTGGGCATAAACAGCACCATCACCGACCACAGCGACCACACCGAATAGCCGAGGTGCACGGTCGCGATAGACCAGATTAGATTGCGCCGGGCGATGACTTGGTTACCGGCCTCCCAGGCCAGCGGATCCTCGGGATCCCACTCCGTGATGCGATGTGAGCGCCGCATACAGTCCTTACCTTAGGGGTGCCCGTGCTGTTTGCCACAGCCGTCGAATCATCCTCACGGGTGCGTAGGACGTTCGCTTGACGTCTCAGGTCCCCCGCGTGGTTTGGCTCACCGTGAGAATAATCTCGACCCGGTGGCGGCGCGAAGCCGACATGCCATGCGGCCGTGTCTTGTTGGCGGTCGTGGTCCTGTACGAGTTCCCAGAACCGTTCGTATTCGTCGATCAGCTGCCAGTGCGCATCAGTGACGAGTTTGGGCTGCCGGGAGGCTAGCCACTCGGCCAGCTTGTCGGCGTGGTCGGTGCCGACATCGGCGAGGGTGGCCCGTGACAGGTCATCGAGCAACGTCGACGGTGTCCTGCGAGTCCTTCTTGTTGCTGCCGATCACCCTGGTCGGGCCTCGCTTGATCCAGCCGACGACATACTCGTTGCGGCTGCCTTCCACCCGGCCGTTGGTATTCGGGATGGTTCCGATGCGCTCGTCGAACGGCCAGGCCCGGCGTGGACACGCCGCGATAGCCCACCGAGCGCACGACCAGCTGCACGGTAGCGCCTCACGTGCGCCGGTGTCCTTGGCCACTACGCGCCCGCTGTCGTCGCTGACCAGCTCGTTGCGCCCGAGCACGATCCGCTCGACTTCCCCGTCGCCCTTGATCTCCATCGGAGAGGTAAAGAACCGGAACATAATTCGGCGGTGACCCGGGCGCGGCTCGCGGCCGACGTAGTCGCGCAGCACCTTGATGTTCTGCTTGCACGTCTTGCCCACCGTGGCCGCGTCGTCGTCGCTGATGCCCTCCAGATCAGCCCGGTCGACCACGACTTCCACCCCTTTGAGGTCGACCAGCTCACGCAACTCCAAGGTGGTGAACGCGGTCTTCAGCGGCCCGCGCCGACCGATGATCACCACTTCCTCGACCCCTCGGTTGCGCAGCGATTCCAGCGCGTGGTCGGCGATGTCGGTCTGCGCCAGCGCATCGAGGTCGGTGACCAGGATCCGGGCGACATCGAGTGCCACGCTGCCGTTGCCCACCACGACGGCCCGGGCGCCGGACAGATCAGGGATCATCCGCTAGAAGTGCGGGTGAGCGTCGTACCAGCCGACGAAGTCGACGGCGGAGATGCTGCCGGGCAAGTGTTCACCGGGGATGTTCAAGGCTCGATCGGATTGCGCGCCGACGCGGTAGATCACCGCGTCATAGTGCCTGGCAAGCTCGACCGCCTCGACGTGCTCGCCCACCACCATGTTGCCGAAGAACGGAAGCGGGAGTCGTCGGCCGTCTTTTCGAACTGCTTGCTGATCGATTTGATCTTGCGGTGGTCGGGCGCTACGCCGGAGCGCACCAGCCCCCATGGCGTGGGCAGCATCTCGAGCATGTGTACCGCGACGTCGAGCTGGTCCGACGAGTCGGCGGCCTTCAGCAGTGATGCCGCGGCGAAGAATCCTGAGGGGCCGGAACCGACGATCGCGACGTGGTAGGGGCGCATACTCACGGTCCCGCGTGGCGATACGCATCACCGTGTCCTGCCTGATACGCGCTGCCGCAACACCGGTCCAGTCTGCGCGTATGTGCCATGTTGATTTCGCGGCTCGCGCCCCTAATGGTTCCTGGCCCGGTGGATCGCCAGTAGAGTTGTCGACGTTGTGGAGGCACAAGCCTTCGTTGTGTCTCCCTACGGCAGGTGGTCCCGCCCCGTCGGGGCCTGACGATATTCCGCAAGCGAACGACTATCAGTAGCGTCGGATTTGGTGAGAGTTTGAGGCATGTCGGCTGTGAAGATAGCGTGTAAAAGCTCCTCAAGCCAGGCTGCCGCACCGTCGGTAGGAACCTATAAGTTTTGCCCTGGTCAGGTTGATCTGAGAAACCTGACATGACAGCAACTTTCGTGAGGTGGTTGTCGAGCCACCGGGTGCCTGGAAGCGCTGCCTGCTTTCAGCCTACAAGGCCGGCTCATTGCGCTGGTCACTCCTATAATCGTGGACAAGATCCCCTACAGACACACAAGGCCGATTTGTGATGTGATTGAGCATGGTGCTCAGTTCTCGCATGCCCGAACTAGGCTCATTCGAAATCTTTTTGAAGGTCGCCCAAACAGGCAGCCTTGGCAGTGCCGCCCGCGAACTCGGGTTGACCCAACAAGCTGTGTCGGCGCGGCTGGCGTCTATGGAAGCAGAGATTGGTGTGCGGTTGGCCGTCCGAACAACACGCGGCTCGCAACTCACGTCTGCTGGTGTCCTCGTCGCCGAGTGGGCGGCTCGCTTGCTCGATGTCGCCCAGGAGATCGACGCCGGTCTGGGCTCGCTTCGAACGGAAAGCCGCCGGCACGTCAAGGTGGTCGCCAGCCAGACGATTGCCGAACAGCTCATGCCCCGCTGGCTGGTGTCCTTCCAAGCCGCGGTCGCCCGGCGCGGCGGCACCGCCCCCGAAGTGGTTCTGACGGCCACCACCAGCGTCAAGGCGATCGCTGCGGTTCGCGACGGCAGCGCCGATCTCGGATTCGTCGAAAAGCCTGGCCCCCCTCGGGGATTAGGCAGCTGTGTCGTGGCGCACGACGAACTGGTGATCGTCGTGCCGCCGGATCACAAGTGGACTCGACGGTCACGAGTCGTAAGCGCCGCCGAACTAGCGCAAACACCCCTAGTTACACGCGAAGTGGGGGCAGGTATACGTGACAACCTGACAATGGCTCTGCGTCGGGCGCTGGGCGACAACGTCGAGCAAGCGCCCGCCGTGCTCGAATTGCCGTCTGCTGCAGCTGTGCGGGCCGCGGTCCTGGCCGGCGCGGGACCGGCAGTCATGAGCCGGCTCGCGGTGGCCGACGACTTGGCGGTCGGTCGTCTGTGCGCCATCACTGTCCCCGAGTTGCAATTGGGGCGCCCGCTTCGAGCTATCTGGGTCGGCGGGCGCACCCCACCCGTCGGCACAATACGAGATCTGCTCAGCCACATCAGTGCCCGCACACCGAGGTCGCGCAAATAGTCGGATCGGTATCCGAATCGGTGACCTCGCCGACTACCGGGCTTTCAAGGGCAACCGGCCGGCGATTGGCTTTGCTAAACAAGTTTCGACGACGCATAACCGGTTAGGCGGACGTTAGGTTAGGCCGCGGCTTGTGCGGCAACTGCCTGATCGTAGCGGTCCAGCACCGTCTCGACCACCAGCCGGTGCGCGCCCAGCGGTTCCGCCATCGGAATATCGGCGGCTCGCGCGTAGGCCAGTACCCTGTCGGTCAGTCGTCCCGGCGCCAGGAAGAACGGCGCGATAACGAGCCGTCGGGCGCCGCGGCGCCGCAATTGATTGGCGGCCTCAGGCACCGACGGCTGGGGCCCGGTGACGAAGGCGGTCGTGACTGCGGCCCACCCGGTGCCCGCCGCAAGCTTGGCCGCCACCTGGGCGGTACGCGCATTCGCCGCGGCATGCGACGAGCCGATCGCCGCGACCAGTACGCCGAGTTCACCGTCGAGCTCGCAGACTTCCCGCGCGGCCAGCCGCTCGTGCAGTACGGATACCAGCCGATCGTCCTCGCCCAGGACGTCGGCTTGTCGCACGGCGACACCGGCGCGTGCGATCTGCTTGGCATCAACGAATGTCTCAAGCAGATCCCCCGACTTCGAACTGCCGCAGGGCTACACCCCCGAAATCAGTTTCCCGTCCAAAAGTTTTGCGCTCAAGTCCCTACCGTTGAGCTGGGGCTGACCCGGTCACGGGTGCGCTCCCACGATTCAGGCGGATCTCCGAGCGGAGCTGAAGCACCGTGCCTTGGGTAGCTACCGGCGCCGGCCCAGCTCGGACGCGCCGAAAGCCCACCACGAAATCAGCGGCCTCCTGATCGGGCGGTGTCTTCCAGCAGATCCGCGGCGCTGGCGGCGCTTTGGGCGGGGTTCGTCATTAGCGCCGCCACCTGATGCGCTCGCGTGATGTATTGCGGCGTGATGATGCAGCGCAGATCCGCGACTAATGATTCCCGATTCGTAGCTGAAAACTGCCGGGATTTCCCAACTTTCAGCCGTCCGACCGCCGCTGCCCAGATCGGCTGATCGAGCCAAAACCACAGAATCAACGTCGGAATGCCGGCTCGCAGGCCTGCGGCTGTCGTACCGGCGCCGCCATGGTGCACCACCGCACGGCAGGCCGGGAAGACGGCTGAGTGGTTCACCGCCTCAACCACCCTCACATGGCCGGGCAGTGGGATTCGGCTGAAGTTGTTTGCCCCCGAACAGATCAATGCGCGCTCACCCAATTGCGCGCAGGCAGCGCTGATCATCGCCACGGTGTCAGCTGGAAACGCGATCGGCGTGCTGCCGAAGCCGAAGTAGATCGGCGGTGGTCCCGCCGCAATCCACGACAAGACCTCCTCGTCGGCAGCTGTGGCCAACTCGAGGGTCAGCGCACCGACGAAGGGACGTCGCTCACCATGTTCCGCCCATTCGGCTGCAAGCCCGGGCACGCAGAGCTTGTCATAGGCCTGGATTTCCAGCGCTCCGGCTTCCCGTGACGCTGTCTGCGGCAAGCCTAATTCACGGCGATGGGCCTCTTGAGCTTCCTTCGTAATGTGCCAATGCAGCGACCCCACGGGCAATACCTGCGGATAGAAGTGCAACGCAGCCAGCGGAACGCTGTAATACTCTGCGACGTTGGCCGCGAGCGCCTGCTCATTCATGCCCGCCACCACCAGATCGGCTCCGTTTGCCAGCGACATGAGCGTCGTGCTCTTCTCCGCCCAGACCCGGGTGACGTGGTCCATGACTTCGGGTAGCGCGCTGATCGGGTTCTGAACCTTGCGGACGAAATCCGCGTCGTGCAGCAGCGCCTGTGAGTCGGGCCCGTAAGCGACCGCTGCGAGCCCGGCTGACTCGACGAGGCGATGCATGTTAGGCGGGACCGCCATCCGGACCTCGTGGCCTCGCCGCTGCAGCTCCACAGCCAAGGCCGTGCAGGGCTCGACGTCACCGCGACCTCCGTAGCCAGCTACCACACATTTCATCAATGCGAACCTAGCTCGCCGTAGTCAGCCCAAACGCGCACGGGCGGCGTCTTCCAAAAGGTCGGCGGCGCCGGCAACGCTTTGCGCTGGCTTTGTCATCGCAGCGGCGACCTCACGGGCACGCGTCACGCAGTCGGCAGCGAGGACGGAGCACAGATCGGCCACCAGCGAGTGCCGGGTGATCGTCGGAAAGTGGCGCGCTGCACCGACTTTCAGCCGTTGAACGACACCTGCCCAGATCGGTTGGTCGTGACCGACCCACAGGACCAGCGTCGGGATTCCGGCTCGCAGGCCTGCGGCGGTCGTGCCGGCGCCGCCGTGGTGAACAACGGCGCGGCAGGCGGGAAAGACGGTCGCGTAGTTCAACGTGCCCACAACTTTGACATGGTCGAAATGCGGGATGTTTTCGAAACCATGGAGCCCGGTGTAGATCAACGCTCGTTCCCCCAACTCCGTGCACGCTGCGCTGATCATGGCGACTGAGTCGGCGAAAGACTCAACGGAGGTGCTGCCGAATCCGAAGTAGATCGGCGGTGTTCCCGCCGCGATCCACGACAAGACCTCCTCGTCGGCATCCGTCGCCAACTCCAGCGTCAACGCGCCTACGAATGGCCGCCGATCGGACACGTCCGCCCATCGGGCTGCCAACCCCGGAAAGCAGACCTCGTCGTAGGCCTGGATTTCCAGCAGATCATGCTCCGGTGCCGAGGGACCGGTCGGCTGGGGCAAGCCTAGTGCGCGCCGTTGGGCGTCTTCGGCCTCCTTCGTGATCTGTCGATCAAGCCACGACAGGGTCGCCGGCATCGACGGGAACTCGTCGATCGGGTAGCAGTGCAGCGTGGCCAGCGGAATGCCGTGATGCTCCGCAACGTTGGCGGCAAGCCCCTGTTTGTCGCTCATCCCGGTCAATATCAGGTCGGCTCCGTCTGCCAGCGTCGACAACACCGTGCTCATCTCTAACCAGAGCTGCGTCGCATACTCAACGAATTCGCACAGCGCGATGACCGGATCCTGAAGCCGCGAGAAGCGGTCGCGCTCTTCATCCCGTAGCAGCGAGTCCGGCCCGCAGGCAACTGCAGCCAGGCCCACCGACTCGATGAAGCCAAGCATCTGCGGCGGCACGGCCATCCGCACCTCGTGCCCTCGGCGCAGCAGCTCGCGACCGACGGCGGCGCAGGGCTCGACATCACCACGCGTTCCATAACTTGCCAGCACAAATTTCATCGAGCCGGACCCGACTCACGGTTGTTCGCCACAGCGCCCCACCCGGGCGGCATCTTCCAGGAGATCGGCTGCCATGGCGGCGCTTTCAGCCGGATTGGTCATCAGGGCGGCGACCTCACGGGCTCGCGTGAGGTATTCCGGGGCGAGCAGGCAGCGCAGGTCAGCGACAAGTGATTGCTCAGTCGTGGCCGAGAGGGGCCGCGCGAAGCCAACTTTCAACTGGTCGACGGCAGCCGCCCAAATCCAGATCGGGTGATCGAGTCCAATCCAGAGGATCAATGTCGGGACTCCGGCTCGCAGGCCCGCGATGGTGGTGCCGACGCCCCCATGGTGCACGACCGCGCGGCAGGCGGGAAAGATGGCCGAGTGATTGACCGCGGCCACCACCTTGAGATGGTCGAAACGTGGGACACCGCTGAAATCGTTTGCGCCCGAACAGATCAGCGCCCGCTCACCTAGCTGCATGCAGGCCGCGCCGATCATGGCAACCGTGTCAGCCGGCGAGGGCACCCGCATGCTGCCGAATCCGAAGTAGATCGGCGGTGTTCCCGCCGCGATCCACGACAAGACCTCCTCGTCGGCATCCGTCGCCAACTCCAGCGTCAGCGCGCCTACGAATGGCCGCCGATCGGACACGTCCGCCCATCGGGCTGCCAGCCCCGGAAAGCAGACCTCGTCATAGGCCTGGATCTCCAGCGATCCGCGGTCCATCCCTCGCGCCGAGGGCCCGGTTCGCTCCGGCAATCCCAGGGCGCGGCGCTGGGCCTTCGCTGCCTCCTCCGTGACCCGGAAATCCAACCACCCCAGCGGCGGCGGCAACACCGGAACGAACTCCCGCATCGGGAAACAGTGCAGTGCGGCCAGCGGAATGCCGTAATAGTCCACGATGTTGGCGGCGAGCGCCTGTTCGTTGGTGCCCGCCAACACCAAGTCGGCCCCGTCGGCCAGCGACATCAGCGTCGTGCCCATCTCCACCCAGAGCCGGGTGACGTGCTCGATGACGTCGGGCAGCATGTTGATCGGATTCTGAACCGTGCCCACGGAATCCACGTCGTGAAGCAACGCCGGCGGGTCGGGCCCATAGGCGACCGGCGCCAGCCCGGCCGACTCGACGAAGCCAAACATGTTGGGCGGGACGGCCATCCGAACCTCGTGGCCTCGCCGCAGCAGTTCGCGGCCGACGGCGGCGCAGGGCTCGATATCGCCGCGGCTTCCATAGCCGGCCACCACGAATTTCATCGCCGCACGCGGCTGGCCACGAGTGGCTTACCGGCGCACGTCGGTAGCCGCCACCTGAACGAACACGCCGGTGTCTTCGGCCATCAACAGCCCGCGACCGCGTGGCAGCGGGCCACCCTTCATCTTGCCGCGGATGAAACCCTCGTCCGGGTCGGCGTCCATCACCAGCAGCGGCGCGTTGGCCTGATGCAACGCCCGCAGCATGGGGTCGCTGCCCGCCGAGGACCAGCCGCCGAACGTGCGGGTGACGAACACGTGCAACCCGACGTCGGCGGCCCGGGTCACCCAGGGCGCGGCCTTGTGCAGCGGGGAGTCGTAGCCGGCTGGCAGCTGCTGGATGTCGTCGATGATCAGGAAGATCTCCGGGCCGCTCCACCACGAGCGCGACAACAACTCTTCGGCCGACAGTCCCGGCGGCGGCTCCCGGCGGGCCAGCGTGGCCGCCAGCTCGTCCATCATCACCGCCACGCCGTCGAGGTTGTAGGCGAACCTCTCCACGTAGTCCGAGCCCAGCACCGTCAGCAGCTGACGGCGCGGGTCCACCAGCCACACCTGCGCCGACGGACGCGACGTGGGCGGGGCCGTGCTCGCCCCGGGTGCGTAGATCCGGCCGATCTCGGCCATGATGGTGGCCAGCGTCGTGGTTCGACCGCACTCGCGCCGGCCCGTCACCATCAGATGCGCATTGTCGGCGAAGTTCAGATACACCGGCTGCAGATCCAATTCGGAGATAGCCCAAGCGATTCCGCCCGCACCGACGCCCTGGCGCCGGTCGGCGGCGGCCAACGCCCGCACCTGCTCCAGCCCGAAGCGGGCCGGCAGCCTGCGCACCGGAGGCGCCTCGCCGACAGCCAGCTGCCGGACCGCGGCGGCCACGCTGTCGCACTCGAACACCGCCTGCGGGGTGTTCCCCAGCGCCGGGCGCGCCACCAACGTGTGCAGCCCGGCCTGCGGGTCGCTGTCGAGTCGCACATAGTTGACCGCAACCATGCCGCGACCGGGTTTGGGCGGAACGTCTTTGGCGAAGCGGGAGCGCACCAGCTTGGCGTCCTCCACCGCGGCCAGGCGCAACTCGACCCGCGAACCGAAGCCGCTGCGCACCGCGGGCCGCAGGTCCGATTCGCGGTCGGCGGTGACCACCACGTGCACGCCGAAGGACGGTCCCTGGTTGATGATCAGGTTCACCTGCTCGATGAGCACCTCGTTCTCTTCGGCCAGTGCCCTGTAGTTGTCGATCACCAAATACACGTCGCCGAACCCGTCGTCGGGCACGCTGCCGGGTTCGCCGCCGAACTTGCGACGCCGGAACACCTCCATTGAGGGGACGTCGTATTCGAGGAAGCTTCGTTTGCGCTCCCGCACCAGACCCAGCACCTCGGCGACCGTGCGGCGCACACCGTAGGGATCGGTCGGGCCGGCGACCCCGCCGACGTGCGGCAGACTGGCCACCGTGGTCAACGCCGTGCCGCTGTAGGCCAGGCAGTAGAACTGAACCTGCTCGGGCGTGTGGGTCATGGCGGCCGAGCAGATCAGGGTCTGCAGCGCGGTCGTCTTACCCGAACCACCGGCCCCAAGGATCAGCACATTGGCGCCGGCCCCGGAGGTGTCGACCGTCCACGGGGGCTGGTCGTGCTTGTAGGGGCGGTCGATGATGCCGATCGGGAACACCAAATTCTTGGCGGTGCCGTAGTCCTGCTGCCACGGTCGGCCCAGGAAGCGGTTCACCAGTTCGTCGATCGGCAGCGGCACATCCAGCGGCGGTTGCCACAGCCGGTACGGCTCGAAGTCGATTTGGCGCAGTTGGTCGATGATCACTGTGCCGACTTTGGGCGTCCGCAGCGCCTCTTCTTCCTCACCCTCGCCGTCACGGTGGCCGTTGAGCACCTCGCCGTCGACGACCTCGGGAAGCGCGCTTTGGCCGTTCGGCCCGCCGACACTGACCTCGATCGGAGTGAATGCGGTGGTGAAGAGCTGTGGGCGGATGTAGTCGATGGCGTGCGTCAGCGGCGTTTGCTCCTCGCCGTCGAGCGACAAGCCGCGGCGGTAATCACGCCAGAGGTATTCGGCCTGGAACCGGATGATCTCGTCGCCGCTCTTGCGGAAGTACCCCAGACCGGCCTGCGCCGGCAGGTTCACCGCGTTCGGCACACCGGCCGCCTGTGCGGCGCCCGCGGTCTGCGCTTTCAGCACCAGCCGATAACCCATGTTCTCCATGAGCTTTTCGGCCCGGCTCTCGATGGTCTGCGACGCCATCATCAGGTGGACCCAGTAGGCGCGGCCCTGGCGGCCGATCGAGTCGAGAACGTCGACCGCGGTCGGCATGATGCGGAACCATTCGTAGAACTCGTCGATGACCACGACCAGCATCGGCAGCGGCGGCATGTCCTGGCCGCGGGCCAGCATCCGGGACCGCAGTTCGTTGTATTCCTTCGCGCCGTCGACACCGGCGGAAAAGCAGATTTCCTTGCGGCGGGCGATCTCGCCCCACATCGCCTCCAGGAAGCGCTCCATCAGCGCTTGGTCGTCTTCCAGGTCGGTGATGATCCGGGAGACGTGCGGTACCCCGTCGAACGGCTTGACCGCGGACCCACCTTTGAGGTCGGCCAGCACGAACTGCAACTCTTCGGGCGGATGGGCGAGCATCAGCGACTCGATCACCGTGCGCACCAGCGACGACTTACCCGAGCCGGTGGTTCCCGACATCACGCCGTGCGGACCGTCGCCGCCCTCATCCAGCGACTTCATGTCAAGGAACAGCAGCTCGCCGTTGTCGGCGCGATTGCCGAACGGTATCCGCAATCGTGATCGGCTGAGCATGTCGTGACGGCCGCTCCACAGCGAGTTGAAGTCGATCTCGCCGGCATCGTCGATTCCGTAGTAAGACAAGATGTCTCGGGCACCCAGCTGTACAACCCGCTGACCGATCTCCTCGTAGGCCTCCGCGAGTCGCCAGTGCGCCATCTGCTGGGCGAACTGTTCGGCGTCGGGTTCGGTCATGCAGTCGGCGAGCGCGAAGAACCATGCGTTGTCGTCGATCACCATCCAGGTGTCGCGGTCGCGGGGCAACGTCTCGATCACGCCGGCCTTGTCGGTGAACCGCAACACCCGCTGCGGCACGGTCGTCCACACCGGCGAGCCGGTGAGGTCGAAGAACGTCACACCGTCGATGCCATCAGAGCTGATCACGTACTCCCACTGCGGGTCTTCGATGTCCGCGATGATCACGTGGTGCGGAGTGGGCGTCTCCGCCGACGAGCTGGCGTGCCGCGGAGTGAAAGACCCACGGCCGGCGAACAATTCGGCTTGCTCGGCGGCGAACTCACGCACCGACGTGTACACCATCCGGGCGTTGCCGGCGGCGTCACGGCGCCGCGGGTCGCCGAAGTGCGGAATCCATTTCACCCAGTCCCACCGGTCGGGATCCGAGGTGACGACGATCATCTGGACGTGGTCGGGTCCGTGCGAGAACGCCAGCTGGCAGATGATCGCCCGCGCCAGCCCCAGAACCTGCTCGCGGTCGCCGACCAGCGAGTACCAGGGCTCGACCAGCAGCGACACCATCTTGGGCAGGTTGTAGACGACGCTTTGGTAGCGGCCGAACTCCTGCAGCGCCTTACCGGTCACCGGCTCCAGCTCGATGTCGGTCGGCATGTTCTGGGGCTCACCCCAGGTCACCTCGGGCCGCGTCATACCGACCCCGACCCGCACGACCCCGAAGTTGAGGTCCTTTCCGTCGGGCTGGCGCTCCCACATCCGGGACGAGCCGACCGCTGCCGCCAGCGTCGTCGGCGCCGGGTGGAACCAGCGGTAGTTGGCGTCCATGCTGTCGGCCGACTCCTGGGCGGTCTCGCGCAGCATGTCGAGCATCAGCATGAACTGGGCGCGCATCGCGTCGAGCTTGGGTCGGCTCATCTGCTGCTGGCCGCCGAAGCGACCGCCGAACATCATCATCGCGACGCCACCGATCATGAAGATCGGAAATATGGCGCCGGCCCCCAGGAACAGCCGTGAGCCGCTGGCCACCGTCATGCCGACCATGCCGACCAATAGGCCGACCACCAGAACGCCAACTACCACCAGCCACCACGGCTTGCCTTCCGGGGGCGGGACGCTCAACGGCGTCGGCAGGACGATGTTCTCCGGTTTCACCACCGGCGCCCGCTCGGGCGTGGGGCGAGCGAATCCTCGTTTCACTTCGGTACCGCCAATTCAGCAGGGTTCGTGTCTGTTGGGAGAGTGTCGTGGCGCACCAGTGCGTCCTGGCGCGAAAGCTCAGGGCCGGGAGCCAGCAGCCGAAGCGCCACCCACGGTGCGGGGCTCGGGTTGGAGGTCAACCCGAGTGCGGTGCGTGCCTCACGCGAGTTGTCCACGCCGTAGCGCACCCCGGATTTTGACAACAACCATAGCGATTCCGCTGTCTTAGCGGCCGGATCGTTGCCGGTGACGACGACGAAGTTGGCGTAGTTCGGGCCGTAGTAGACGCGGTCGGCTTCGCGGCCGGAGTTGTCGGACTTCACCAGCGACACCACCTTGTTGGTGTCGCCGGTAGCGACCGGCACGGTCGGTCCGGAGACCACCTGTTCGCGGGCGCGTTCTTCGCCGGTGGTCTTTTCCCACCACCAGCAGGTTGCCGGATTCTCCTTCATGTTCACCACGTTGAGCGGGCTGTCGGGGTAGGCCGACAGCTCCAGCCCGTGGACCACCGGCATTTTCGCCAATGTCGCCGGCGCCACTACTACCGGCGTGCTGCCCGACGGGGTGCCGGCGTTCTGCAGGATCTGGGCCACGATCGGTGAAATGGTCTGCACGCCGTCCGGCAAAACCACCGAATATTGTTGCGGCCCACTGATTTGCGGTGTGACGAGCACAGCGCCCACCGGCGCGGGGGCGCCGGGGAAGTCTGCCTTGCTACCGCTTTCCGGCACCTTCGGCACCACCAGTTCCGGGCCTACGGGCAGCGCGTCGTAGAGCGCCCGGCTCATCGGGCTGGCCTGCTTGACCTCCTCGGGAGTCAATCCCAACGGCAACAACACCGCGCGGTTGGCCGCATCGATGCGTGACCGGCGGCCCTGCCGGATCACGTACGTGTCGTTGCCGTAGCGCAGCACCACCGCGTCCGAGCCGCTGACCACGTGCCGGCGGCCCGACAGATCCGGGGTGCCGTTGATGACCGTCACAGTGACCGAGGCCGGCGCGCCCACACCCTGTGCCGCCGTCACCGAGTCGCACACCAGCCACGACGACGACGTCGGACTGGTCGGGGAAATGTCCGACGGCGCGCCCGGAATGCCGACCATCGGCCCGTGCGGCTGTTCGGCGATCTGGCTCGAGCGCACTTTGTGCGGGTTTTCGGCTCGCCCCGCAATCAGCCGCGCCGACGCCAGGTTCAACGCCGGATACAAGGTGTCGCCCACCCGCACATAGAGCGCCCCCGAGTCGCGGTCGGCGATGATCGGCGACTCCCCCATCTGCCCGGACGGGCTGATGAAGGACCACAGCAGCGCGCCGAGGCAGATCACCGCGGCCGCCGACACCGACGCGACTACGGCCAGCGCCTGCCGGCGGCCGGGCTCGACCTCCATGCGGACCCGCCACCGTGTCAACGCCATCGCGGTACGGCGGGCCAGGAACTGATAACCGGTGACCTGGGTGCGGGTCGACAGTCCCAGGCCGTAGCCCGACCTGTGCTGCCCGCGTTCTGAATTAGATGGCACTTTGGGTCGCAATCCCCATCCGACGGAATGCCACGGCAGCGGCCGCGGCGTGATTTACATCGATAACCGTAAGGCACCACCACCGACCTCGCCACGCGACGAGTTGTCCGCCGCGGGACGGGTCGACAGCGTCGCGCCCCGAGCTGCAAGCGGCGCGCACCACCGTGCTGTCAGTCGTCATGTCCCCCGCTGAAATGGTTGAGTCTTCACTGGCATCGTAGCCGCGGACAGCAAAGTCGGCTCGGCGAACAGAGTAGCGGCTAACACACCACGCCAGCCCTGTTGTTCGGTGACGCTCACGTGACCGTCACGTGTCCGCCAGGCAAACGCGCTAGCGCCGGCACGTCCGGGCCGCGGCGGCGCGGCCGCCGGTCGCCAAGCAAGATGGCTGCATGACTGAGCCCGCGCCCTCGTTGGCCGACCTCGCCGAAAAGTTTGGGATCGCCACCGAGTACGAGGATTGGGCCGGTCGCAACCTCGCCATTCCGGAGAGCACCTTGGTGGCTGTGCTCGCCGCTTTCGGCGTTGCGGCCGCCACCGAGCAGGAACGCAGCGCGGCGCTGGATGTTTATGAGCGTTCCTATTGGTCACGTCCGCTGCCGGCCACGATCGTCGTGCGCGCCGGCGCCGAGACCCGGTTTTGGGCGCATGTCACCCACGGCGACCCTGCCGAGGTGTGGGTGCAACTGGAGGACGGCACCGTGCGCCGCGGCCTGCGCCAGGTCGACAACTTCACCGCACCGTTCGACATCGACGGCCGCTCGATCGGCGAAGCCAGCTTTGTGCTGCCCACCGATCTGCCGCTGGGCTACCACCGGCTGCATCTGCGTTCCGGCGGGCTCGAGGCTGACGCCGCGCTGATCGTGACGCCGGACTGGCTCGGGATCCCCGAGCGGCTCGGCGCCCGCCGCACCTGGGGCCTAGCCACCCAGCTCTATAGCGTGCGGTCCCGGCAATCCTGGGGCGTAGGGGATCTCAGCGACCTGACCGACCTCGCCGTCTGGTCGGCGTCGAAGCATGGGGCCGGGTATGTGCTCGTCAACCCGCTGCATGCGGCCACGCCGACGAAGCCCATGGAACCTTCGCCGTATCTGCCGGCGTCGCGACGCTTCGTCAACCCGCTCTACCTTCGCGTCGAGGCAATCCCGGAATTCGCCTACCTGCGCAAGCGTGGCCGGGTATGGCGCAAGCGCGCGGAGGTCCAGCAGCGGGCCGACAAATCCGAGCTGATCGACCGCGACACCGCCTGGGCGGCCAAGCGCCGGGCACTCAAGCAGGTGTACCGGGTACCACGGTCAGCGGGACGCGAGCTGGCATATGAGGCGTTCTGCGCCCGCGAGGGCAGCGCGCTGGACGACTTCGCCACCTGGTGTGCGCTTTCCGAGCGCTACGGCGGCGACTGGCATCAATGGCCGCGATCGCTACAGCACCCCGCCGCACCGGGAGTCGCCGATTTCGTCGCGAAGCATCGCCGCGCCGCGGACTATCACCGGTGGCTGCAATGGCAACTCGACGAGCAGCTCGCCGCTGCGCAGTCCCAGGCGGTTCGGGCCGGGATGGGCCTGGGCATAATGCACGACCTTGCTGTCGGCGTGCACCCGGACGGCGCCGACGCCTGGGCGCTGCAAGACGTGCTGGCGCTCGGTGTGACGGCGGGCGCACCCCCGGACGAGTTCAACCAACTCGGCCAGGACTGGTCACAGCCGCCGTGGCGGCCGGACCGCCTCGAAGAGCACGAGTACGAGCCGTTCCGCGCGCTGATCCGGACGGTGCTGCGGCATGCCGGCGGCGTGCGCATCGACCACATCATCGGGCTGTTTCGGCTGTGGTGGATCCCTCGCGGCGCACCCCCCACTGAGGGCACTTATGTGCGCTACGACCACGAGGCAATGGTCGGCATCGTTGCTCTGGAGGCGCACCGGGCCGGTGCGCTGGTGGTAGGCGAGGACCTGGGCACCGTCGAGCGGTGGGTGCGCGACTATCTGCGGGCTCGCGGCGTGCTCGGCACCTCGATTCTGTGGTTCGAGCTCGACCGAGAGGGCGACGGCGCCCCACTGCCCGCTGAGCGATGGCGGGAGTACTGCCTGTCGTCGGTCACCACCCACGATCTGCCCCCGACAGCCGGCTATCTGACCGGAGAGCATGTGCGACTGCGCAATGCGCTCGACCTGCTGACCCGGCCCGTTGAGGAGGAACTGGAGGCCAATCGGCGCGAGTTGGACGCGTGGCTGGCGGAGTTGCGCCGGGTCGGGCTCCTGGATAACCACACCGATCCCGAACAGGACCAAGAACAGGTCGTGCTTGCCTTGCACCGGTATCTGGGCCGTACCCCGTCGCGGCTGCTCGGCCTGTCGCTGACGGACGCGGTCGGCGACCGGCGCACCCAGAACCAGCCCGGCACCACCGATGAATATCCCAATTGGCGGGTACCGCTGGCCGGGCCGGACGGTCGGCCGATGCTGCTTGAAGACGTGTTCACCGACCGTCGCGCGGCGGCGCTGGCCGAGGCAATGCGCGCTCAAACCGCGCCGGAACCCACCTGTTAGCTTCGGTTCCCATGAAAGTCGCCGTGGTCGCCCCGGTCGCCGCCGGGGTCACCGCGGACCCCGGCTGGATGGTGAGCTTCGCGGCGCACCTGGAAGCCTGCGGTTTCGAATCGATCGTGGTTGCCGAGCACACCGTGCTCGCGGCCCGCTACGACAGCGTCTACCCCTACGACAGTTCTGGGCGCGTCGACTTGACAGCCGATTGCCCCGTACCGGATCCCCTTGAGCTGCTTGCTTTTTTGGCCGGCCAGACCACACGGCTGGGGTTGGCTACCGGAGTTCTGGTGTTGCCCAACCACCACCCCGTCGTGCTCGCCAAACGCGCGGCGACGGTGGATGCGCTCTCGGGTGGTCGGCTTCGGCTGTGCGTCGGCGTGGGCTGGTTGCGCGAAGAGGTTGAAGCGTGTGGGGTCGCATTCGCCAGCCGCGGCCGGCGGGCCGACGAGCAGTTGGCGGTGCTGCGGGCACTGTGGGCCGATCACCCGCAAGGCGTCAGTCATCACGGTGAGTTCTTCGACTTCGATGACGTCATGTGTTACCCGAAACCTCTTGCAGGGCCGCGTCTTCCGGTGCACATCGGCGGGCATAGCCGGGCGGCGGCGCGACGGGCGGGCCGCTTCGGCGACGGTTTTCAGCCCCTCGGTGTCGGCGGCGCGCAGTTGGCGTCGCTGCTGACGGTGATGCGTGACGAAGCGGTCGCAGCCGGTCGCGACCCGGCCGGTTTGGAGATTTCTCTTGGCCATCTGGTCACCAAGATCGACGCCGAACGCGCGGGCAGGCTCGCTGATCTGGGCGCCGACCGCATTGTGCTGGGTATGCCCGCGATCACCGATCTCGAAGAGGCGAAGGATGTTCTGTCGGCCTGCGCGCAGCGGTTAGCGCTGACGACGTGACGGTCTCCGCAGCCGATCGAGCGGCACTCTCGGATCTCGTGCACCGCTACGCCAGCGGGATCGACGATCGCCGATTCGACGAGGTGGTACTGCTTTTCACGCAGGGCGCCGAGCTGACTGTGCCAGACCCGCCGGCTCGCCTCGAGCCGGTCGTGCGTCACACCGGGCAGGAGGCCATCGGCACGGCGATCGGCGCGGTTGCCACGACCCTGCGCACCGAGCATGCGATCGTCGGCGAGGTTTACGACGCCGGTCCCGGGCCGGACGCCGCCCGCGGGCGCATCACCTGCATCGCCCACCATTGGGACCGACGCGGGGACGAGCTCGTCGACGTGGTGTGGCATGTGCGCTACGACGACGAATATCAGCGCACCGATGGCGGGTGGCGGATCTCTCGCCGCGTGTTGACGCTCAACGCCATCGAGACCAGGCCAGTGCGACGGGTCCGCCATTGAGCCACACCCCACGTGGGCCGGCACCTCTATGGCTATTGCGTGACGCAGGAGTGAACGACAGCCGAACCGCTGATATCGCGCACACAAAGGAGCGAGGGGCTCAGAGTCGATGTTTAGCGAGTTCAGGATTCAAAGCTAACTCCCAGCAATTGTTTCCACGGGGTTAACCATGGCTCACAGATCTCTTCGTGTATCTTCAGCCGCGTGACGACGACGGACGTTAATGGTGCTCAAGGGCATGGTGATTCGGCTGCTACTGCTACGGCAGCGCATAACGGCAACGCCACGTCACTGCAGGTCGGCACGCCGCTGACGTTCGATCCGAACTATCGCAGCGAGGTGCATACCGCCGAGGACACCATCGATGTGGAGACCTACGGCGGCGGATTCGACCTGACCAGGCGGGCCACCGCGCCCAAACTGCGGGTGGGCCGGGACAAGTGGTTCAACCTCCTGTGGCTGATTCCGATCGGCTTCGCCCTGCTGGTCGCCGCGGTGGCAATCGGTAAGGGCCTGTACCACATGCCGGCGGTGCAGGCATTCATCCACCGTTACCCCGGCACCGACGCCAAGGGCGTCAAGCCGGGCATTCCGGCGTGGATCGGCTGGACCCATTTCTTCAATCTGTTCATGATGATGTTCATCATCAGGACCGGGATTCAGATCCTGTGCGACCATCCGCGGCTCTACTTCAGCCGCAACGCCACACCCGGTAAGGACGAATGGCTGCGGGTCGGTCCACCCGTTCCGGACGACGAGTACTGGACGGCTAATGCCGACACCGTTGCGTTGCCAAGGCATTTCGGCCTTCCCGGATTCCGGCACTCCATCGGCCTGGCTCGGTGGTGGCACCTGGGCGTCGACGTCTTGTGGTTGGTCAACGGCGCGGTGTTCTACGTTCTGCTGTTCGCGACCGGGCAGTGGCGGCACATCGTGCCGACCAGCTGGGATGTCTTCCCCAACTCTGCGTCGGTGGCGATTCAATACCTGTCGCTGCATTGGCCGACCGACAACGGATGGGTTGCCTACAACGGATTGCAGGTGCTGGCGTACTTCACCACGGTCTTCATCGCCGCGCCGGCTGCGCTGATCACCGGGCTGGGGATGTCACCTGCGTTATCGCAGCGTGTGCACTGGCTGTCCAAGCGGCTGAGCATTCAGCACGCACGCTCATTGCACTTCGTGGTGCTGGTGTACTTCTTGTTCTTCATCCTGGTGCACGTCACGCTGGTGTTCACCACCGAGGCGCTGCGCAACCTCAACCACATGTTCGCCGCCCGCGACGACGACAGCTGGCTCGGTTTTTGGTTTTTCGCTGCGGCAATGGTGGTGACGGCGGTGGCGTGGGTTTGGGCCACTCCGTTCACCATTCGTCACCCGCGGGTGGTGCAGCGGGTCGGCTACGCGCTGGTCGGGCCTTTCCAGCGCATGCTGGAGAAGTTGGACCCCAAGCCGGGTGCGTTCACCGAAGAAGACATCTCACCGCATCACTGGCGTAACGGGCGCCTGCCGGAGACGGTCGAGTACAAAGAGTTGGAGCAGAACGACTTCCGCGATTGGCGCCTGCGGGTTTACGGCCTCGTCGAGAACCCGATGGAGTTCTCGCTCGACGACCTGAAGGCACTGCCCTACCACGAGCAGATCAGCCAGCACTTCTGCATCCAGGCCTGGTCGGGCGTCGCCAAATGGGGTGGCGTGCAAATGAAGACGCTCCTCGACATCGTCAAACCGCTGCCCGAGGCCAAATGGGTGGTGTTCTACTCGATGGGTCTCGGCGCGACCGGTGGGATCTACTACAACGCGCATCCCATCGACCAGATGACCCACCACATGACCATGCTGGCCTACAACATGAACGACCAGCCGCTGCCCTACATGCACGGCAAGCCGCTGCGGCTCCGCAACGAATTGCAGCATGGTTTCAAGCTGGTGAAGTGGATCAAAGGCATCGAGTTCGTCGCCGACTACCGCGACATCGGCAGCGGCTACGGCGGCTACAGCGAAGACCACAAGTACTTCGGCCGCCACCAGACGCTCTAACAGCGCGAGCAGACGCAAAAGGCCCCTATTTTGCAACGAAATTGGGGGCTTTTGCGTCTGCTCGGCGCTAGTCGGTTTCCGGCAGCGGAATGCCTTCGCTCGTCGAGAATTCCGCGTCGCTTTGCGTCGACAATCCCATCGACACCAGCGTGCGCGGGAAGAACAGGTCGGTGAGATAGGCCAGCGACACGGCCCACCGATTGACCAGCCGCGGAATGGCGTACAGGTGATAGCCGCGGGTGACGAACTTCGCCGGGAATCCGGTCAAGTGGACCCCCAAGGGGTTCGCCACGGCATGATGAGGCCCGAGGTCCACCACCAAGCCCATGTTGCGATGTTTGTATTCGCGCTTTTTCCCGTAGCCCAGACTCGCCGCGACGTTGTCGGCTAGCACCTTGCCCTGCCGAATGGCGTGCTGGGCGGTGGGCGGCGTGATGTTGCCGGGCTGAGTCACGTCGGGCACCGCTGCGGCGTCACCGGCGGCGAACACGTCGGGATAGCCGGGCACTTGTAGATCGGTCTGCACTTTCAACCGACCCTTTTCCGTCGGCAGTCCAAGCGTCTGAATGAGCGGTGCCGCCGCAACGCCGGTAACCCACGCGACAGTGCGGGTGTTCACCCGCGAACCATCGCTGAGCACAACGTGATCGGCGTGCACCTCGTTGAGGGTCATGCCCAACCGGACGTCGATTCCCCGGCGCCGCAGCACCCGCATCGCTCGGGCACCGAGCTTCTCGCCGACCTCGGGCATCACCTGCTGGGCCAAGTCGAGAAGCAGGAACTTGACTGCGGCAGGATCGAATTCCATCTGCTTGGCGGCGGCGTCGGCCAACGCGCGAAGCTGCGCGGTGAGTTCGGTGCCCGAATAGGACGCCCCCACAACGACGATCGTGCGCCGCGCCCGCGCGCTTTCCTCGTCGGAATCCACACACGACAGCTCGAGTTGCTCGAGCACATGGTCACGCAAGTAGAGCGCTTCCGCGATCGACTTCAACCCTCTTGCGTGGGTAGCTAATCCGGGTATGTCGAACAAGCGGGTGACCGATCCCGGCGTCAGCACCAGTCGGTCCCAGGACATTTCGGACGAGCGCCGCTCGAGGTCGGTGAACGTGAGCGTGTGCCGGTCGAGGTCGACGCTGTCGACGCGGCCGCGCACCTTGCCCACCCCGTCGAGTGTGCCGGCCAGCGGGATGGTCACGAACCGCGCGTCGACCACTCCGCCGGCCACGTCGGGCAGCAGCGGCGTGTAGAGCATGTAGTCGCACGGCGAAATGATTGTGACGTCGACGTCTGATGCCCTTTTGCGCCGCAATCGACGCGCGAGTCGGCGTGCGCACTCGAAACCGGTGAATCCGCTGCCCACGATCACGACCGATGCCATTGGGACCACTGTAGTCGTGGGCCCGCGGCCGACCGGTCTACGGGCTGGCGAGCAGTGTGCCGAATTTCGCTGCCAGCCAGGGCTTACGGCCGCTGGCACGCAGCTTGCTCCGAAGGATCTGCGCCCACTGCGGGACGCGCCCGTAGCCGACGAGCAAGAACGTTGCCGGATCGGCGGTGATGACACAGTCGGCGCGCTCACCGGCCGGGCCGACCACGCCGGTGCCGTCGTCGACCGTCATCCGGTAGCGGGGCCCGCCCCGCAGGCGCAGCTCGAAGCTGACCTGCACGCCGCGGCTTCGGTCCGGCCGCAGATACTTCGGTGCCAGCGCCAGCACAGCGGGCAGCACCAGCAACGCGTCCTCGCGGCGGATGCTCCACGGTTGATGGGCGGCTCGGGCGATGTCGAGGCCGTGGACCAGTTGCTCACCGAGCAGCAGGCACGTCATGAGCGCCGGCTCGAGAACCAACCCGTCGGCGGTGGCGATCGCGGGAGGATCTGACGCGTCGACCGTTGCCGCGGCAGCGAGGTAGCGAACCGCGGTCTGCTCCAGCATGTCGGCGAGCCGGCGCGGATCTCGTTCGGGCACAACCGTCAGATGGTGCGCGTTGACCGCGGTGCGCAGCCGCCAGGGTCGCTCATCAGGCAACTCGCTGGAAACGTCGCGACCGTTGACGTGGCTACTCAGTGCCTCGGTGTATTCGCTCAGATCGCCGACCACATGTGCTGCGGTCTGGCCGACGTTCCACGCCAGTCCCGGCACCGGCGCGCTGGGATTGTCGATGCGGCGCCACAGCTCGGCGCTGCGGCCGATGGCCTCGGCAAAGGCGGCCCTGGTGGCGCCGTCGGCGCGGCTGACATCGTCGGTGGGCCCGGCGGGCATCACGGGTGCGGTCTTCATCAGCAAGTCCTTTGTTGGCATAGCGGTTGAGATAGTGCAACTATCTCACATAGCGGTGCTATGTCAATAGGCTGTTTCGCGGTTCAGCACACGGAAGTGGAGGCCATGCCTGATCCGACGCCACGCTCATCGCTGCGCGCCCAGCAAGTCGCCCAGACCCGTGACGCTCTGGTTCGTGCCGGTCGAGAACTGTTCGGCCAGAACGGCTTTCGCGCCACGTCGGTCGACGACCTGGCACGAGCGGCCCGGGTCACCACCGGTGCCCTCTACCACCACTTCCCCACCAAAACCGCGCTTTTCGAGGCGGTTTTCGAGCATGCGCACACCGAGTTGATGAGCGCAGCCATGGAAGCGGCGCAGGGCGCAGCCGACGATCTCGACGAGCTCGCTCGCGGCTTCGACGCGTTCCTGGGGGCCGTGCTGCAACCCGACCTGCAACGCATCTTGATCATCGACGGCCCTGCGGTGCTGGGAGTGGCCCGCTACACCGAGCTCGACGAGCGCTACGCGTTTGCGGTGATCGTCGAGGCCCTGCGAGCAGCCGCAGCGGCCGGCACGCTGCGCGTCGACGACCCCGAGACCGTCACCCGGTTGCTGCTGGGAGCGCTGAGTCGCGGGGCGATGCTGATCGCCAACTCCCCGCATCCTTCCGAAACCCGCGACGCCGTCGCGCGGTCGATGCGGGCCCTGCTCAACGGTTTCCGCCCGGCCTGACAACTGCAGTGGCGAGCCGTTTTTCCTCGCGGCAATTCGGGTAGGTGGTCAAGATATGCCCGACGCGGCAGCGGAGCGACAGCAGAGGAGAGGCTTATGGGGGACAACTTCCACGACCCGGTCGACCACCACCGAACTACACGGCCGCGCGCGGGCGAATCGATCAAAGACACGGCGAAGGTGCCCGGGCTCGTCTTGCTCGGAGCCGGTGTGGTGGCGTTCGTGGTCTGCCTCGCCGCGTTCGCGATGGGACAAGTCGGCGTCGGTGTCGCAGCCGTCGTCGTCGCGCTGCTTTCCGTCGGAGCCGGGCTCGGTTGGCTGACCATGGAAGGCAGGCGGGTACGCGAACTTCAACGCCAACGGCTCCCCCACCCGCCCGGCGCTGGACGCTGAACGGCGGCAGTCAGGCAACGACGCGAATATGTTCCAGCTGTTGGTCGGCGGGGTCGGGCAACGCCATCCCGGCTCGTACGCCAGACCGTAAATACTCGATGACGACCTCGTTGAGCCGCTCGCCCGGCACCACCGCCGGAATCCCGGGCGGGTACGGCGTGATCTGTTCGGCGGCGATGCGGCCAGCCGCCTTGGCTGCGGGCACCACCTCGACGGGACCGAAGAAGGCATCTCGCGGCAGCATCACCGTCTCGAGTTGCAATTCGTCCGGCGACGGCAATCGGAGCTGTGGTGGAGGGTCGAACGACTCGGCCGCTTTGCGCCAGGCCACCAAAGCGTCCACCAGCCGGTCGATGGTGAGCTGATCGTCGGCGAATGACAACGTCGCCAAAACGCGGCGGTGATCGGCCAGACCGAGATCGATATGGCGATGCTCACGCAGCCAGTCACGCGCCTGATATCCCGATGTGCCGGTGGCCGACACGTCGACCAACACCTGTAGCCGATCCAGGTCGTGCGAGGCCTCGGTGCCGAGCAGCTCGTCTTCCATGACGTCGACGTCGGGAATTCGGCCGATGCGTTCCCGGGCCTGCCTAGCCAGTTCTAGTGCGGTGCCGAGCAATTCGCGACCCTGCTGCACCATCTGCCGACGCCAGCCGTCGAGCGCGGCGTAGATCATCACGTTCGGGCTGGTCGTCATCAGCTGGTCCGCGCAGGCGGACAGCCGGTCGTAGTCGACCAAGTCGCCCTGCACGTGGTAGACCGAGCCCTGCTCGAAGCCGGCGCCCATCTTGTGCACGCTCACCACGCAGATGTCGGCCCCCGCGTCCATGGCCCAGGTCGGCAAGTCGTCGTGAAACGGCAGGTGAGCGCCCCACGCCTCGTCGACGATCAGCGGTTTGCCGCGTTCGTGACAGATCTCCGCAATGCGGACCAGGTCGGCGCACGTGCCATACGGCGACGGACTGACAATCAGTGCCCCCGCCGCATCCGGGTACTTCTCCCACGCTGCGGCGACCCGCTCGGGTGACGGCGGGTGGCAGAAGTGGCGCTCGACATCCCAACGTGGCGTGATCCAGCGCGGCTGGATGCCGGAGAAAATCAGGCCGCCGACGATCGACTTGTGGCTGTCGCGCGGGACAAGCAGACCCGTGTCCGCGCCGCCGGCAACCGCCATCATCGCTGCCCTCACCGACAAAGAACTGCCGCATGTGGAGAAGAACGCCGACGACGCGCCGACGGCATCAGCCATCAGTTCCTCGGCCTGCTCGAGGTACTGGCCGGTCGAGCGTGCGTCGTCCAAGCCGCCGCTGGCCAACACGTCGGCGTGAAACGGCTGGCGGCCCAGCACCGCCAGTACCCGTTCATCGACCCCTCGGGCCTGCCGATGCCCGGGCGGGGTGAACCCGTACCGGCCTTTGCGGTGGTAGTCGGCCAAAGCCTCCAACAACGGCGCCCGGCTGTGGTCCATGGCCAGACGATACTGCGCGAGCCGCGCGCTTCCGGCCGCGATCCAGCGATGCCGTCAGCGCAGAGCGGCCAGGTTGTTGATCGACTTATGCACGTCGGACTTGAGCACCCGGGCGACCAGCCCCCCGATCGGTCCGTTGAGCACGCCGCCCTTGAGCTCGGCGGTGAGATGAAACGCGGTTCCGGGATGGTTGTCGCTGAGCGTCATCTCGACCGCGAGCCGAATTCCGCCGCGGCCGCGGCCTTGCAGTTCAATCACTTCCGGCTCGTCGAACCGGGTCACCGTCCAGTGAACGACGTTGCGGAAGCCCTTGACCTTGATGCACGCCGACACGCACGTGCCCTCTTCGACGGTCGAGGGAACGGGGCTGCGCCAGCCGCCGAAGATCGTCATCCATTCGCCGAACCGGTTCAGATCGGACGCCAGCTTCCAGGCGGCCGCGGGCTCAAGCTCGGATGTCGTCGAAACGTCTACTCGTGCCATGCCGGCGACTCATACCCGCGCGCGGTAAGGGGATAAACCAACCCGCCGTGACGGACGTCAGTTACCGTCCCAGGCGCTGGCCAGTTCCTTTGCGACGTCGATGACCTGGGCCGCTTGTGATTGCGGGGAGTCGATTTCGTCGGCGACGTACTGGGCGATGTAGCGCCGGATTTCTCCGTCGACGCCCGCGACGATCCGTAACAGTTCGCCGCGGATCGACGTGGCGGCGACGTGGACCATGATGTCGGACGGCTTCGGCTTGCTGACTTCGATGACCAACAGCAGCGGCTCGGCGGCATGCGCCGAGGCGCGCAAAGCGATTTCGCCGTCGACCATGAACCGCTGTTTGTCCAACCGCAGATCGACGATCATCTCGATGGCCAGCGGAATCCGGATATCGAACGTGATCATCTGTCCCAGGTTCCGGGTGACCTGCGGTTGCTGGATGTTGACGTTGGCGCTGACCCGGGCAAGGCCCCCTGGCCCCTGACGCATCGGGCCCGTCTGGAACTGCTCGCCGGCGATCTGGCTGAATGCCGCCGCGACGCGCTCCTCGGTGACAGCGATCTCGAAGAACCGTCGACCGAACTCTTCGTAGGTCACGTAGTTTTGGGGCAGCATAAGTTCATACCGTCTCACGTCAGCGGTGTTGTCGACCGCTGACCCTCTGACGTCCGAGAATTTCTCGATGCCCGCCGGGCGGCTGCTGCGGAGTCGGCTGTCCCTGTGAGAAGATCGGGCATTGCACCGGCGCGACGGCGCATCGGCGCCCTGGTCCGATTTCCCGTCTGGTTGTCCACCGCACCACACCAATCCCTTGATTCGCCCACTTCGGCCGGCGTCTGTCACGCTGCGAGAACCTGGAGGTGTTTGTCAGTTCCATGTCCGCCCACACAGTTCCTGAACCCCGCTCCACCGGATCGCGACTCGAAGTGGCGCTCACCTGGCTGGGTGGCGGCCACGTGGACGAGCTCGGTGAGCGTCACGAGCGCTCCACCCACGCGATCGCCGGCGTCGTTGTGCTGCTCGGCGCGGTACTGGCCTGGATAGCCGCGACGGTTGTCGTCGGCCAATCGGTGCGCTGGCCGGTTGCGGCCGTCCTGCCGTTGACCCTGGTCGTCGGGCTGCTGGTGGGCGCGGTGACGCGCGCCACCGCGAACGGCCCGATCCGCAGTCGGGCCGGCGTGCTGGCACGCGGCGCGGTGGCGGTCGGCGTCGGCGTGCTGGTGGCCGAGCTGGCGGGGCTGGTGATGTTCTCCGGTTCGATCGATCGGCGTCTGCAGGAGCAGGCGGCGCAGCGGGCCGACTCGACGCCTGCGGTGGCGCAGGCATCCGGGCAACTCGACCGGGCGCGTGCGGCGCGGGCCGCCCTCGACCAGGCGGTCGAGCAGGCCCGCGCTCAGCGCGACGAGGTGCTGGTCATCGCGCGCTGCGAGTACCACCCGACGCCGGCGTGCCCGCAGACGCGCATCACCGGTGTCCCTGGAACCGGGCCGGAAACCCGCGCCTCGAACGAGCTGTTGGCCGATGCCCAGCGCGAGCTCGACACCGCACTGGCCGCACGTGAGCGTCGCGCACCCGAGCTGGACGCCACCGTCGCCGCCGACGAACAGGCGCTCGACCAGGCGCGCCGAGCCGCGGTCGCGGACGCGGACCGCGGCCTCGGGGCACGGTGGGTCGCGATGTACGGCCTCACCTTCGCCAGTGCCGGGGTGTTGGTGCTGCGTCTGCTGACGGTCGCGTTCTGCGCGCTGCTGTACCTGTTGCCGCTGGTCCTGCGGTTGTGGCGCGGCGAGACAACGTATGAGCGCCACGCGGCCGCCCGCGACGAGCGGGACCGCGCGGAGCTGCAGGCCGACACCGCGATCGCGGTCAAGCGCGCCGAGGTACGCGAGGCGGCCGAGACGATGTGGGCCGAGCAGCAGCTGGCCAGTGCTCGGCTGGCCGTGGAGGCGCAGACCGAAATCGACCGCGCGCAGCACCGCCGCCGGGTCGCCGAGGCGATCGAGGGCCCGGTGCGGGCGGCGTCTGAGCGGGTGTCTGAGGCGGACGACGACGATATGTACCTGCCGATCGCGGCGGAAGCCGAGGCCGCCAGTAAAGCGGCCATGCAGGCCGTGCAATTGCCCGCCGGCAAAGAACCCGCTGTCGAGAACCTGCCCGCGCCGGTTGAGACCGGCGCCGTCGAGCCGCAGCAGCAGCGTGGGTCGCCGCTCATCCCCGATGTCACCAAGGCCGCCGCCCGGTGGGTTCGTCCGCTGGTGCCTGGCTTCGTGGCCCGCGCGATCGACACCACGACCCAACCGCTGCGGGCCGCCCGCCAGGTGTTCGAAGAGGTCGAGGAGATCAGCTTCTCGCTCAAACGCACCCGCAGGGTGACCGTCAGCGCCGAGGAGCGGGTCGGGCAATCGCCGCCGGAGGCGTCCGCGGCGGCCGAGCACACGACCGAGTCATCGCTGCCGGCGCCCGACGACGAGGAGCAGAGCCGGCTCGGCGTGCGTTTCCCGGGCCACGTGGACTTTTCGGTGGGGTCAGCTGGCCGCGACCAGCTGACCGCATCGCAGGGGCCGCGGGAAGTGGAGGCGGGCGGCGGGCCGCCAGAATTGGGCGCACCGGAGGGCCCGCGCCAGCTGCCGCCCGGGCAATAGCCTCATGCTGGGTGTCGCGGGCGGCCGGGGCGGGTAATCCCCCGACGTTTCCCGGTATGGAGTAAGGCACCGAGATGAGGCTGCGCAGGAGCACCGTCGGGGGCCCTGGCTATCGCCGCATTCGCCGTGGGCGCGGCTTTTGCTACGTCAACGGTCAGCGCGAGCCAGTCGACGACCCCGAAGTCCTCGCGCGCATCGAGTCGCTGGTCATTCCCCCGGCGTGGAAGAACGTGTGGATCTGTCCGTACCCGAACGGCCACATTCAGGCCGTGGGCACCGATGCCGCGGGCCGGCGCCAATACCTCTACCACCAGCAGTGGCAGTTGGAGCGGGCCGAGGAGAAGTACGACCGGGTGCTGAGACTGGCCAAGCGGCTGCCTGACTGGCGCGCGCACGTGTTGGCCGATATGCGCAGCCGGGGCTTGGAGCGCGACCGTATCCTGGCCGTCGCACAGCACCTGATCGACCGCGGGTATTTCCGCGCCGGCGGCGAGGAGTACGCGCAAGAGAACGGCAGCTTCGGGTTGGCCACCTTGCTTCGTGACCATGTACGGGTGCGCCGCGACAGTGTGGAGTTCGACTACCCCGCCAAAAGCGGGGTGCGCCGGACGGTGTCGCTCGACGACTCGCTGGTGATTCGGGCGGTGAAGTCGCTACTGCGCGCGGAGACGCCCATCCCCCGGCTGCTCGTTTACCGGACGTCGGAGGGGTGGTGCGAGGTACGCGCCGACGACCTCAACGCCCGGTTCCGTGAACTCGTCGGCGAGGAATTCAGCGTCAAAGACCTTCGCACCTGGCACGGCACCGTGCTGGCGGCGGAGGGGTTCGCGACAGCGCGGGAGCCCACGTCGAAAACGGCTCGCCGCCGCGAAGAAGCGGCGGTGATGCGGGCAGTGTCCGAGGAACTGGGCAACACACCCGCGGTCGCGCGCAGTTCCTATGTGGATCCGCGAGTGGTGCTGGCTTACGAGCAAGGCATCACGATCCGCCCAGTGCTGCAACGGGTTGCACGCCAACGCAATCCGGTCGAACGTCAGCACCTGATCGAAAGGGCCACCGCTCGCGTCATCAAACGAGTCGACAAGGATTGACCGAAAGCCGTTGGCATACTGGGTGTTTTGTCTTCACCGCGCCTGTTCGCCCCTGAGCGCACTTCGAATGCGTAGTGCTTGACGACGAAATAGCAAGCTGTGATGCGCCTTTGCACCGCAATACCGAATTCTGTGCAACAGCCCGGATATTCTTCGATCTGTAACTGAAACCACTAAATCTACCGAATCGTGAGTGCACCACATATTTTGGTGGCCAAGCAATGGTGTTGTTAGTGTCCCGGCGCATGTTTGTTTTAGCTACGGTAATGTCCCTTATTCAGCAGGTGTCGGGTACCCCGTATGTCACGGGTGGAGACTCTCCTGCCGGTACCGACTGCTCCGGCCTGGCTTCGTGGGTGTCGAATATCGCCACGGACAGGCCGGTCTTCGGAAACCGGTTCAACACCGGAAACGAGGAGTCCGCCTTGCTGGCCCGCGGCTTCCAATACGGAACTGCTCCCGGCGCTTTGGTGATCGGGTGGAACGGCGGCCACACGGCGGTGACGTTGCCGGATGGGACTTCGGTGTCCAGCGGCGAAGGCGGTGGCGTGAAAATCGGTGGCGCAGGCGCCTATCAACCGCAGTTCACCCACCACATGTTTTTGCCCGTCGAGCCTGAGGCACTACAAGACGCTCCCCCGCCTGAGGAAGCGCCCATTCTGGTCGGTGCTGTGGAACCCGCAGCGCCAGCGCTTGATTCAGCGCCGGCCGACGCCGTGGTTCCAGACGCCCTTGGCCCACAGGCGGATCCACCGCCGCCGGGCGACGGCCCTGACGTGGGTATCTAAAGCGCTAGCTGTCCGATAGTGCAGCAGGCAAGCGCAGGTGACGCTACTGCAGGGTGACCGGGTCGCCGGCGCGGATGACGCCTTCATCCAGCACCTCCAGGTATGCACCGGCGCAGGGCAAGGCAGCCGATCCTGCTTGCGCTACCCGGTTTTCGGCGACCAAGGTGCGCAGCGCTTGCGGAGCCGGCGGCAGCGAACCGTGGCCGAGCGTGGGTACCGCGCATCGTGATGTCGGCTTGAGAACCCGCAACCGCGTCTCACCGACCACGAGTTCCTTTCCCGCCCAGTCGTTTTCAGCGTACGGGGGGTAACCGGGCGGTGTCACGATCACTAGGTTCGGCCGGTAACGCAACGCCTCCACCCCGATCCGCTCCAGTGTGGCGGTGGTGATTGCGTGCAGCGGGGCAAGGTCGGTGAACGAATCGCCCGGCGTCGCGCCGGCGATTTCGACGATGCGGGCTTCCACCTCGGCATCCACGCCCAACTCGAGTACCTTTTCCGGGTCGGGCCGTTCCAACGTAGCTCCCGGCGAGCGCTTGCTGACCAGGCGGACCGACCGTCCCAATAACCGGGAGAGCAGCTCGTCGATGCCAGGGTCGTCGGCGGCCACGCAGGTTTTGTCGGGCAGCTGGATGCGGACCCGCCCGCCCGATCCCTTGGCGGTGAACTGCAGAAGCTGCCGCCACAGCCGGGGATGCTTGGCGCTGGCCACCCGGCCGGTAACCGCGTCCACCAGCGCCAGCCGGCGGTCTCCGTCGGCCCCACGCTCGTCGACGAACATCTCGGTGACGATTTCGCCGAGCATCGACTTCACCGGATAGCGCCACAGGCTCTCCACGTGCATCGGCGCATGGCCCGGTAAAGAGTGGTCGGGCGTCGTCACGGCTCCAAGTATGCGCTGTTTTAGCACCCGTAGAGATGCCAGGGAGTTCACGTGGTGTTCAGTCAGCCGTCGCTGTCACATTGTTGACCGCACATCAACGCCGGTTGATCTCAGACGTATGCGTGTCGTCCAGGTCGCCAACTTCTATGGGCCTCGCTCCGGCGGCCTCCGAACAGCTGTAGATCGGCTGGGCGCGGAATACTGCGCGATGGGCCATGAAGTGTTCCTCATCGTACCGGGCCCATACGCCGGACGAAGTCAGCTGAACAGCGGTGTCGTTCGAATTAGCGTGCCCGCCAAGCTGATTCCGTTCACCGGTGGCTACCGCGCCGTGATGCCCGCAGCCGTGCGTGCACTGCTGCAAGCACTACAACCGGACGCCTTGGAGGTATCCGACCGGCTTACGCTCCGATCGCTGGGCCAATGGGGTCGCGACCACGGCGCCACGACGGTGATGATCTCCCATGAGCGCCTTGACCGCTTTGTCGGCCAATTTCTTCCGCGCGCCACGGCGCGAAGGTTCGCCGACTTCGCCAACGCGCGCACCGCCGCCAACTACGACACGGTGGTATGCACGACGGGGTTCGCGCGGGAAGAGTTCGACCGCATCGGCGCGACCAACACCGTGACCGTGGCCCTAGGCGTGGACCTGGAGACCTTTCACCCGTGTCGGCGTTCGGCGCAGGTGCGTGAGCGCTGGGCCGCGCCGTCGCAGCTGCTACTCGTCCACTGCGGCCGGTTGTCGGTGGAAAAGCGCGCCGACCGCAGCATCGACGCACTCGCCGCGTTGTGCGATGCCGGTGTCGATGCCCGCCTGCTTGTGGTCGGCGAGGGCCCGCTGCGGCCCAGGTTGCAACGGCAAGCCGCGGGGCTCCCGGTCGACTTCACCGGTTTCATCGCCAATCGGCGCGCGGTCGCCGGGGTGCTGGCCTCGGCCGACGTCGCGCTGGCACCGGGACCGCACGAGACGTTCGGCCTCGCCGCACTGGAATCGCTGGCCTGCGGCACACCGGCTGTGGTGTCGCGCACCTCGGCGCTGACCGAAATCATCACCACAGACAGCGGCGCGACCGCCGATAACGACCCGGCGGCCATCGCTGAAGCGGTCTGCGCTGTGGTGGCGCGGCCGGAAAACGACCGTCGGCGCGATGCCAGGCGCCGCGCCGAAATGTTTCCCTGGCAACGGGCGGCAGCGGGCATGCTGACCGTATTGGGCGCCGGTCGGGACCGATTAGTCCGGCATATTCCCCGTCATCGCCGCTGACGTCGTCGGGCACAACCACGGGCGCACGGCGCGGCAGCGCGCGAAATTACGGGCGTTCCGGGTGGGCCGCAGTCATACTCGGACCATCCCGCCTAGGAGGCACCATGCCGGCGCACAGTTTGGCACAGCAGATGCTGCGGCGCCGGCCGGTGAGCGGCGCGCCAGTCGCCCACGGCGCCTCAGATCATCTGCGACGCAGCTTGGGAACTTTTCAGCTCACCATGTTCGGTGTCGGCTCGACAATCGGCACGGGCATCTTTGTCATCCTGTCGGTGTCGGTACCCCAAGCCGGTCCGGCAGTCGTCATCTCGTTTCTGCTCGCCGGCATCGCGGCCGGACTCACCGCGATCTGCTATGCCGAACTGGCTTCGGCGGTACCGGTTTCCGGGTCGGCCTACTCGTACTCCTATGCCATCCTGGGTGAACTCGCAGCAGTGGGCGTCGCGGCATGCCTACTGCTTGAATACGGTGTGTCAACCGCCGCAGTTGCCGTTGGATGGAGTCAGTACCTAAACAAGTTGTTCGACAACGTCTTTGGGTTCCAACTGCCGCAAATAATCTCGGCTGCGCCGTGGGACACCAAACCTGGCGTCGTCAACCTGCCGGCCATCGTCTTGATCGCGATGTGCGCGGTCCTGTTGATCCGGGGTGTCAGCGAATCGGCGAAGGTCAATGCCGTGATGGTGGTGATCAAGCTCGCCGTGCTGCTGATGTTCGCCGCTATCGCGTTCACCGCGTTCAGGGCAGACCGTTTCGCCGACTTCGCGCCGTTCGGTGTCTCGGGCATCAGTTTGGCTGCCGGCACGATCTTTTTCACCTACATCGGCCTTGACGCGGTGTCCACCGCCGGCGACGAGGTCAAGGAACCGCAACACACGATGCCGCGGGCGATCATCGCGGCCATGCTCATCGTTACCGGTTTTTACATACTCGTGGCGGTGGCCGCGATGGGAAGCCAGCCGTGGCAGGAGTTCAAAGGTCAAGAGGCTGACCTCGCGGCGATCTTGGAGCACACCACCGGAAACGTCGTCGGCAGCACCATTTTGGCGGCCGGAGCGGTGATATCGATCTTCTCCGTCACTTTGGTGACGATGTACGGCCAGACACGCATCTTGTTCTCGATCGGACGTGATGGGCTGCTGCCGACCACGTTCGCCAAGGTCAACCCGCGCATGATGACACCCGTCAGCAACACCGTCATCGTCGCCGTGGTTCTGGCGATGTTGGCCGGGCTAGTCCCGCTGGAGAATCTTGCCGAAATCGTCTCCATCGGCACGCTCATTGCGTTCATCGTCGTGTCGGTGGGTGTGATGGTGCTGCGGGTCCGAGAACCCGACTTGCCTCGCGGTTTCAGGGTTCCCGGCTACCCGGTCACACCGATCCTTTCAGTGGCGGCATGCGTCTACATTTTGTCCAGCCTGCACTGGTACACGTGGGTCGGCTTCACTGTGTGGCTCACGGTCGCGCTGATCTTTTATCTGGGTTGGGGCCGCAGGCACAGTGCCCTCAATGGCTGCGGCGACCGCAGTATCGCCGCAGCCATACCGGATGAGGACGCGGCGGAGCCGAAGAGCCGACATATCGATGACGCCGTGTGATCCTCTTTCACCGGTCCTGCGCGGATGCCGCGGCCTTGGGGTGATTTCGTGCGGTAGCGACATGCCGGTGGGAGCATTTGCTGATGGACGACCAGGACGACCCCGAGAAACGCATCGCCGAGCTCGAACGCCAGCTGGCGGAGCGGGCGCCCATCGTGGAACTGAGACACCCGAGTGCGACGGTAACCACTGCTCCGGAGACGCCAGGCGCCCCGCCACCATCACCCGCTGCAGGATCGTCCACACCGTACGGTGCAGCTACCGGGGAGCTGTACGGCATGGGCGGCGCCGATTCCCCACGGTGGCAACGCAGTCATCCCCGGCGTCGTTGGCGTTTGGTGTCGATAATCGCGGTGTTCTGGTTGCTGATTCCGGTAAGCCACGGGGTGGCTCGGATTGTCACGCATCTGACGCATCACTCCTCCACCGGCATGCACCCGACAACCGTCAGCCCCACCGTCGCCGCGTTCCCAACGCAACCCTTGCCGGACGCCCTGACCGTCGGCCCCGGCGCAGTGGTCAGCGCCAGCGGTAACAGGCAATCCCAAACATTCGCCTGCAATGGCGGCACGCTTCGGTTGTCCGGCAACAGCAATACGTTCACAGTCGCCGGTCACTGTCTCAAGGTAGAAGTCTCGGGCAACTACACCCATGTCACCGTCGACAGTGCTGACACCATCGACGCCGGCGGCACCTACACCGTGACCGTCTACCACTGGGGCACACCAAAAATCACCGAGTCCGGGATCGGCGTCACCGTGAATCAGGGCTGACCACTGAAAGTTATTGCTATTTAATGGATTCGAAGATCATGCCGGCCTCGAACAGCACCGCGTCCGTTGGCTGGTCAGTCGGCTTTCTGCCAGGGCTGGCAGCTATGCGTCAAAAACGCCTTGTCACTCGGCTGTAGTGCGACTACCTGAGGTCCGGTACTGATGTTGTTGTCGATGATGTCGGTCGGATTAAGACTGTTCAGCCGGGCCCAATAGCAATCAGATTCTCCCTCACTGCTTTTTCCGCCGGAGCGGTAGGTACCCAACACGATGTCGGTACCGACTCGATAGGTTCCATCGGTTTCCATGATCGTCTTGGGCAGGGGCGTCGCCGGCGGTGAGCCGGTCACCGTCACGGTTTTGGTGATGACGGGTTGCACTGTGGATGTCACCGTGGCCACCGGCTGCCCTGGCGGCGAGCAACCGACCAGCAGCATCACCACTGCCGCTACAGCAGTTTTCTTTACCTGCACCGAAGGAGGGTAAGCATGGCAGCAGGACCCTGACGCACTATCCCTGTCGAGGGACCGAGTCCCTGTCACCGTGCGGTGCCTCCTCGACAACGCCAAGACGCTCAGAAATTCCGACCTGATTCGCGGGTCCGTCAGTGTTCTGCTGTCGGGGGCGAAGTTTCGATGGTGGTCAGTTCGGTGAGGCCGCTGATCCTGAAGACCGGCATCAAAAGAGGGCGGGCGATCAGGTGGATGTGCTCGGCGTGGGTGAACAAGGCGTTGATGGCCGCGCTGTCGAGGTACTCCACAGCACTGAGGTCGACGGTAAGTTTTCCGCCGCTTTTAGCGGCCTCCGTGCTGGCGGTGGTGAGGGCTCGATCGAATCTGTCGATATTGCTGAGATCGATTTCCCCCGCTGCGACCAGCACGAGTTTTCCGTCGTTGCCGCGTGTGGTGTCCAAAGTGAGCGGTGCGGACATCAGGTGATCCTCGCGGAGAGCTGAACTATGGTCCCGGCGGTATCGGAGTTGATTGCGACGTCATGCATCAGCCCTCGCATGAGGGCGATACCCCGGCCGCGGTAGGGGTCGCTAGCCGCTTTGGGAGGCTTCCACGAGCCCATGTCAGTGATAATCACGTTCACCTGGTTAACCGATACGATCGCATCCAATCGAATTGTGCCTTCGGAGCTGTCGCGGTGACCGTGCTCGATGGCGTTGGCGACGGCTTCTCCGGCGGCGACAAGCACGTCCATCGTCTGATCCGGGTTCACCCGGGCTCGGCTCAACCAGCTGCGCAAGGCGCTGCGGGTCGGGGCCAGGTGGCTGACGTGGGCCGGAAACTTCAACTCCAGCGGGGCGGGGTGGCGGTAGAGCAGAAGCACAACATCGTCCTGATAGCCGCCCTCGGGCGCCAGCCGCGTCATGATCTGGTTTGCCAGATCGTCCAGCGTGGAGACGCGGCCTTCCTGAACCAGGGCGGCGGCGCGCGAGATACCCTGCCCCAGCGCGATGCGGCGACGCTCGACCAGGCCGTCGGTGTAGAACAGCAGGGTCGCCCGCGCTGGCACGGTCACACGAGCTTCTGGGCGGGGCCAGTCGGTTCGTACGCCCAAAGCAATGGTGTGGCCGTCCTCCAGGATCCGGGTCGTGCCGTCGGCGTAGACCAGGATGGGCGGCGGATGCCCCGCACTGGAGTACACCAGCTCACCGGTGTCGGTATTGAGCACCGCGCAGACGGCCGTGGTGCACTGAGCACCGGGCAGTCGCGCCGCGAAGCGGTCCAGCCCCCCAAGAGCGGCACTGGGGCTGAGATTTTCGAACAGCAGCGCGCGGCAGGCGCTGCGCACCTGCCCCATCACAGTGGCGGCGGCGAGGCCGTGGCCGACACAGTCGCCGACGATCAGCGCGATGCGTCCGTCGTCGAGGTCGACGACGTCGTACCAGTCACCGCCCACCTGTAATGGGGGGCTGGCAGCCTGATAGCGCACCGCGAACCCCCTCGGCAGCTGAGCAGGGCCGAGGATTGCGTGCTGCAGCGCCAGGGCGGTTTCGCGCTGCTGATCCACTTGATGCACCCGCTGCAGGCCCTGGCCAAGCCGGCCGGCGAGCACGGTGAGCAACGTCTGGTCCTCGAGAGTGAACGGCCGTTGCTCGGCCAGATCGATTCGGACGACGAGCACGCCCTCGGGGTGCTGCAGTGCGATGCCCGCCGTCCCCGGCACTGTTGCGTTGGGGGTAAGCAGGTCGCCGTCGCGCAAGGCGCTCAGCATCTGTTTTGTGTCGGATGGCAAGTCGGCCCACTGGGCGGGCTCGCCGACCGACACCACCTGGGGTGCCCCTCGGGCGGTGTCGACGGAAGCACCGTGTGCCGGGAAGGTGACGGCCAGAACGCGGCGTGCCCGCCATAGCCGACGCAGCTCCTCGGCTGCAGCGCGCACCGCGTCATCGACCGTGTTCGCTTGGGTCAGTTCCTGGTTGAGGGCATGTTCGCGACCTGCCGCCAGCGCCAGGGCAATGGCAGCGTGCCGGGCGAAGTCACTGACGAGCTCGAGGTAGTCGTTGTCGAACGACGGCTGCTGCGGGCGGCGGGCGACAGCGATCACACCAAGCACCCTGTCGTCCGCAATCAGCGGCATGACGATCGCCGAGCGTTCACCGACGTCGGTGAACCCCTGGATCGGATACTGGAAGGAATCGGTAATCAGCGGTTGCCCGCGACGCGCGACACCGCCCGTCGTGGAGCCTTCCATCGGAACCTGCTGACCGATCACCTGCGACGTGTAGCGGCCCGCCGTGGCGGCTACGACCAGGGTGTCGACTTCATCGGCGGGCAGATTGGGCTCTCTGGGAACCAGCAATATCGCCTGTTCGGCATCAGCCAACTCCAGCGCCCGGTTCACGATGAGCTGCAAGGGCCCTGTCTGTGGGTTACCGGACAGCAGCGCGGTGGTGATCTCGCGACTGGCCTTGGTCCATTTCGCCGATTCACGTTCTCGCTCGAACAGTCGCGCGTTGTCGATGGCGGCGGCCGCTGCGGTGGCTAACGCACGCACGGCACGTTCTTCAGCGTCGGAAAACACCCGGCCGGGCTGGTCGTCGGCGAGGTAGAGGGTGCCGAAGTCTGCGTCGCGCACCGTGATCGGTATTGCGAGGAGTGCCCGCATCGGCGGGTCATGTGCGTGCAGCGCGGCAGCCTGCGGATCAGCGCTCAGATCGTCGACACGCAGACCCTCACCTACCGGCAAATCGGCGAGCCGACGCGCAATGTCGTCACCGATTCCTGTCCGGACGAAAGAGACGAGGGTTCCGTCGCCGCCGCGGATACCCAGCGCTCCATAGCGGGCGCCTGCCAGCTCCATCGCCGCATTGACGATTCGGTGCAACGTCACGTCGAAGTCCAGATTGGAACTGATCTCGACGATGACCCGGACCAGCTGTTCCATCTGATCGCGGGCTGCCGCGTGCTCGTCACGCTCTTCGCGCATTCGGCTTACCCGCTCGCGCCGGTCTTGCCAGGTGAACGCCGATTCACCCGGGTCGTTGTCCATAGCTACAACCTAATTGTTTGATTGGAAGTGCGGCCGTAGACCTATGGCTTAAGTCATGTCGGTCCGAAAGCTGAAACAGTCGAAGCCGTAATCAGAATTGTTGTCCTGCAGACATTTGGGCGCCTAGTTACCGCGGGCTCATCCGGTGCTTACTTTCTCGTCTAATGGCATCACGCCGTTCGTCTCCGGGCTGAGCTCCGGCGAATTCCTCGCATCCTGATACGCAGCCTCAAGAGCCGCCGGAACCGCTTCTAGGTCGCGGTATACGTCCATCAGTTGCTCGAGCACCCTGATTCGTTGCTGCCTCGCCTCGATCGCCGCGCGCCGGGCCTGTTCACGGTAATGATCGGCCTCCTGCTTAGCATCGGCGAGGAGTTGCTCACGCTCCTGCTGGGCGTCCTGCCACGCCGCATCGATCTCTGACTTGGTTTCGGCGCGCATCCTGACAAGTTCGGCGTCGAGCTTTTTCTTGGTTTGCTCGTACTCAGCTTCTAAAGCGTTTTGCTTTGCGACCAGGTCCGCCAGTAGTTTTTCCTGCTTTTGCTGCTCCGCCTCGGCTTCGGCCTTGGCGGCGGCGATCAGCGCGTCTGCCTCGGCGCGCGCCTCGGCCTGCATCTCGGAAACCTCGTCGACCGCACGTCGCAGCATCTCGCCCATCCGATGTTGGACCGCGTGCGGTGAGGGCGAGGTGTCCCTGAGGACGGCGATCTCCCTGCGCAGCGCGGCTGTTTCGTCGTCGCATTCCCTTAGCCGGGCCCGAAGGCTTTCAACGTCCTTGAACAGCAACTCCTGCTTGATGGTCAACGCCTCGATGTGGGCGTCAACCGCCGCCGGAGCGTAGCCCATAAAGGCGCGAGAAAACGTCTTTGCGGATTCGGTGTTCACTGCCACTTCCCTTCTGAAAACGCCTGGCAGACTCGCTGAAACCGCCCTCTGGGCGTCGAGACTGTGTCACGGTCCTACGCTTGCGCCGACAGGACCGCTCACGCCGAGGGTAGCGAGGCATGCGGCCTCGCGGGCAAGACGTCAGCGTCGTACTGCGTACAGCGCCGTGCCGACCGCTCGGGCCACTAACCTTCAGATTCTCGCGCCGTTCCTCGACTGATCATCCAGGCGACAAAGACCACTGCTATCGCCAACCCACCGTAGCCCAGCACCGAGGGCCACCACGGTTCGCTGGGTTGGCTGGGCTCCTCGTAACCGGCCAGTGCCACCAAGAAGCTGCCATTGTCGGTCGGCCCGACACCCGGCAGCGACTGGGTCTTGGTGATCCTGATCTGGGCGTTGCCGCTCGGATCGTTCGTCTGACCCCACGCAAAGGTGGAGTCGTCGAGAAGGAAGGTGTCCTGGCTGCCGGCGGGTTGGCTCTCGTCGCGGCCCACCACGACCACTTGGCCCACTTTGACGATCTGGTTGCGGGCGGGGACATCGGCCAAGACGTCCTGGAAGACGTCCGGCGGGGCCGGCGGGGTGTACTCCGGCGGCGGTGGGCCATTCCAGCCGTCCGGCGGTATCCAGGCCCCGCCGTTGAAGCTGCCCGAGGCCAGATAGCTGCCGCCGACCGCGGTGAACGGGAACACGCCTGCGCTAGCGACATCGAGCACCACCCGGCCTCCGGCCGGCACGTACGCCTCCCGATACGCGCCGTTGTAGAAATAGCGAAAGGTCATCGCCTGGTTGAGCGGGTTGTACAGAGCGGGACGGTGATAGACGTCGTAGTCGACGTAGTCCCAATGTCGCGGGCGCGCCAACGACTTGTTGTCGGCTTTGACGATGTCGACGTTGGCGTTATGGGCGTTGACCACATCTTGCACCTGGTGGTTGAAGTCGACCACCTGCAGCATCTGGTGCGTCGTGCGGAAATCGATGCGCGTCGCCGGTGCGTTTTTCGCGGCCGCAACCGCCTGGGGCGGCGCATCGACGCTCTTCGGCGGTGCAACCAGCGCAGCGTTCGTCGGCGCACCGGAGGGCCGCGGACTGATCTTCGGGGCCCGCACAGGGACCGTGCTCGTGGGCGGTGGGCTTGGCGGAATCACCTCGGGGGTTTGCGCCGGCGGCACCGGCTCCGGCGGAAGCTCCAGAGGCGGCAGCGGCGCCATGCTGGGAGACGACTGGGCGGGCCGAGGCGGCGCTTCTTCGAAGCACGACCTTGTCGACGGAAGGTGGTACATCGACACCCACGAAAGGCATTCGTCGCAGAAATTTGGGTTTGACCCGGCCCCGACACACGGAGCCGACTGCGCCACACCGGGGATGCTGGCTACCACCGAGAACGGTGCGAAAGCCAGGGCGGCTGCAGCCGCGATCCCGAGTGCCTTCATTTCATGACCTTTCGGCAACCGCATTGGTTGGGAGTTGCGATCACCAAGAGTGGCGCGGGTGGGTAGCGGCTGTGCCGTTACCCAAGCCAGTGTCGCACTTTTGTGACAAGGGCGTCATAGGGGTTTGTGGTTTGCCTCGATCTCGTAATTGTGTAGACGCTGCCGAAGATGTTGTGTACGCCGGGGAGGGTCGCGACCAGACACAGCGTTCGAGCCGCAGATGGTCGCCGAGAGCCTTCGCAAGGCATGTCTTTACGTCGGCACCAGTTGGGCCGAACTTGCCTGGCGGGCCAGTTTCCTGTCGAAGGTCCACAGTGGTTCGGCGTTCGACAATTCAGCGTATGCGGCGAGGCAGCAATCTTCGAACGAGAGCTTGGAGTGTTGGCTAAAAAGCACAAGTGCACGTGTGAACATGACACGGTTGCAATCAATTTGGGTTAACGACAACAGACCATCGAGCGCCTCGGCTACCGCCGCGCGACCGAAATCGTAGTGGCGGCATAGGGCAAAGACGACCTCGATGACCGCCACGTCCGAAACCGCGAAGGGCGCATCAGCGCCTTCAACTAAAGCGACTGCCGCCGCATGCTGGTCTGGAACATCATTGAGCAACAGTCGAAGTACAACGTTCGCATCGAGTGAACCGGCAAATACGGGCATCACAGCCGCGACTCGCGCTGGGACTGGTAGAAGTCGTTGACATCCAACAGTGGGCGGGTGCCCGGCTTGATATGGCGACTTATACGTTCGCTCAACTCGCTAACACTTGGCGGTTTCGTGATGATGAGTTCCCCGGTTTCTTCGTTCAGTCGCGCACGCAGCACGCCCCCTGAGTCTGCTAGCCCAAGCCGCCGGCGAACGGCGACCGGCAGCGTGGTCTGCCCCTTGCGCGTGATGGTAAGAGTAAGGTCCATGCTCATTACTATATACACTTTGCATTACCCAGGCCGGTAGGTAATGAAATCGGCGGCGTCCATGTTGAGGCGCAGGCTCGAGTGGAGGCCACCAGCGCATTGTCATGTCTCGGGACATCGTTGACAGGTGTCCCGAGACATGGTTTACACCTTCAACCTGTTTTCGGGTGAGTTTCCGCATTTGATGCCGCGGGGTTGGTAGTCGCGGGTGGGGTCGAGTGTGAGTTTGCGGATCAGTGTTCCGGTGTTGTGGGTCGAGCACGCGGATGTCACGATTGTCGATGAGCACGGTGACGTGGGTGCCGCGGCGGTGTTTGGACAGTCCGATGTGGTGTAGGCGGCTGTTGTAGCGGATGGTGATGACGCCGGCGGCGTCGATGCGGTCGCGGCGGACCCGGTAGTGCGGCGGGATCTGGTAGCCGGTGGGGAAGGCTTTGGGGCGAGCCTCAAAGGCCTGTCGGGGTGTTCGCCGGTTGACTGCTCGGTGTGGGCGGATGGTGTTGTAGTAGGTGGTGAATTCGTCGAGCTGGGTTTGCAGTTCGGTGATGGATCGAGCCGGTGGTAGGGCGCGCAGGTGTTTTTTGAGGGTTTGGTGGAAGCGTTCGACTTTTCCGCAGGTCTGTGGGTGATAGGGGCGGGAGTTGATGTAGTTGATGCCGAGTTCGCCGAGGGTGATTTGCAGGGCGGTGCGTCCGCCGCGCCGTGGTGTGGCGGTGAAGATGGCGCCGTTGTCGGTGAGCACTGTGGCTGGGGGGCCCCAGCGGGCGAAGGCGGCCAGGAACGTGTCCATCACGTCCGGGCCGGTCATGGTGGGTCGAGCGAGGCTGGTTAGGGCCAGACGGGAGTGGTCGTCGAGCAGGTTGAGGATCTCGACCTCGGTGTCATCGGCGAGGTGCCAGTGGGTGACGTCGGCTTGCCCGAGTTCGTTGGGTTGGGCGGCGGTGAAGCGTTTCCAGGCTGATCGGGGGCGTTTATGGGGTTGGGGTGTGATGAAGCCGCGTCGGGCCAGGATGCGCCAGATCGTGGATAGGGCAGGGACTTTCGTGACGTCGGGGTCGCGGGCGAGGTGCTCGGCGATGGTGGCCGCGCCGGCGTCATAGCCGGCTTTGTCCAAGGTTTTGCGCAACCGCACGATCGTGTCTTCCAGCGCGGGGCCAATGGCGCGGGCGTTGGTATGCGGGCGCCGTGACTGCGGTTGGAAGGCCGCGGCCCCGTCGGACTGGTAGCGGGTGACCAGCTGGTGTACCCATTGCCGGGACAGGTCGTAGTCTCGGGCAACCTCGCTTTTGCTGCGCCCTTCTAGCACGACGGCGGTGATCACAAGCTGTGCCTTCGACATGGCCGACCTCCCACACGGTGAGGGTGTCAACTATGTCGCGAGACATCCGTCAACTATGTCGTGAAACCAGACAGAGGCCACCAGCGCATGAAAATGCGAGGAGCGAGAAAAGAACAGCCAGTGACCATCGGTAGCGCCGAGCGGCGCTGCGTCGATCGTTGTAGCGCCAGCGCTCGCAGAACTGGTTGGCGTATACCTCGGGGTATGTACACCCGCAGGGTACGCAATCCGTGGTCTGGCCAGGGTCTCGAAATGCGTTTAAGCTGCGCAAACCTTTGGTCGGGCTGACAGGATTTGAACCTGCGACCACTTGACCCCCAGTCAAGTGCGCTACCAAACTGCGCCACAGCCCGGTCGCCGCCTACATCCTCGGCAGCAGGTCGAAAGCCTACCGCAGCCGTGGCCCATTGCTGTAACGCAAAGCAAGCGGTTAGCGCCTACAACGTGGCCAGTAGCCGATATAACCCGATGAGGCCGACCACGACAATCGCCGCGCGAAGCGTGCTGGGCGAGAGCCGGCGCCCGTAGTGGGCGCCCAAGAAGCCGCCGATCAGCGAGCTCACCGCGATCACCGCCGCCGCAGGCCAGCTGATCCGGTGAAACGCAACGACGGTATATGCCAGGGCCGCAACCACATTCACCAGTAGCGCCAGCAGATTCTTCGCCGCGTTTATCCGCTGAATCGACTCGGGCAGCAGCGCCCCCATCAGCCCGACCAGCAAGATGCCCTGCGCCGCGGTGAAGTAGCCGCCGTACACGCCGATCGCGAAGGTACCAACAAGGAGCCCGGCCATCCGGCGAAACGACAGGTGGTCGACCGCCCGGCCGCTCTGCTCGGCGCGCCGGCGCGCCCACGCTTGGATGCGCGGGCCGGCCAGCACCATGACGAGCGCAACGACAAGCAGCCCTGGGACCACCCGGATGAACACCTTCTCCGGCAGATGCAGCAGCAGCCACGCGCCCACTGCCGCGCCAGCTAGCGACGCCGGGATCTGGCACCGCAGCCGCCGCCACTGGCCGCGCAGCTCGCGACGGTATCCCCAGGTTCCCGAGACACTTCCAGCCACCAGGCCCACCGCGTTGGACATGGTCGACGTCACCGCGGGGTAGCCGAGCGCAACCAGCGTCGGGAACGTCACCAAGGTGCCCGAGCCCACCAGTGCGTTGATCGCGCCGGCCGTCGCACCGGCCAGCGCGATCAGCGCCACATGAGAAATGGGCACTGGGGAACCCTATTGGGCGCAAGCTGGACGACAACTGGCAGTCAGCGTGACCGTGCGCCTCGCTTTTCGCGCACGCGCACGTTGATGCGGATCGGGCTGCCCTCGAACCCGAACGTCTCGCGCAGCCGGCGCTCCAGGAACCGTCGATACCCGGCCTCCAGAAACCCCGTGGTGAACAACACGAACGTGGGCGGGCGGACGGCGGCCTGCGTCGCGAATAGGACGCGCGGCTGGCGACCGCCGCGTACCGGCGGCGGCGTGGCTGCGATCACTTCCTTGAGCCACGCGTTCAGCTGGCCGGTGGAAATGCGGGTGTCCCACGACGCCAGTGCTGTCTCTAGCGCCGGCACCAGCTTCTGTAGCGCCCGACCCGTCTTGGCGGAGACGTTGACCCGCTGCGCCCAGCGCACTTGCACCAGCTCGCGATCGATTTCGCGCTCCAACAGGTAGCGCCGGTCTTCGTCGACCAGATCCCACTTGTTGAAGGCGAGTACCAATGCCCGCCCGGCTTCGATGACCATCGTCAAGATGCGCTGGTCTTGCTCGGTCAGTGGCACCGAGGCGTCGATCAGCGCGATCACCACTTCGGCGGCATCGATTGCGCCGTGGGTACGCACCGACGCGTAGTACTCGTGCCCGCTGGCCTGACCCACTTTTCGGCGCAAACCGGCGGTGTCGATGAACCGCCATGTCTTGCCGCCCAATTCGATCAGGGAATCCACCGGATCAACCGTTGTGCCTGCGACCTCGTGCACAACGGCCAGCTGATCACCCGCCAGCCGATTCAACAGCGAGCTCTTGCCGACGTTCGGTTTGCCCACCAGCGCCACCCGCCGCGGGCCGCCACCGACCGACGCCGTCTCGGCCACCTCGGGCAGGGCGGTCACCACCTCGTCAAGCAGATCGGCCACGCCGCGACCGTGCATGGCGCTGATCGCATACGGTTGACCCAGCCCCAGTGACCACAGCGCCGCCGCGTCGGCCTCGCCCTTGTCGCTGTCAACCTTGTTGGCCGCCAAGAAGACTGGCTTTCCCGAGCGGCGCAGGATCCGAGCGGCCGCCTCGTCGCCCGCTGTGGCACCGACCACGGCGTCGACAACCAGGATCACCGCGTCGGCCGTGCGCATCGCCACCGCCGCCTGCTCGGCGACCAACTGTTGCAGGCCCTTTGCATCTGGCTCCCACCCGCCGGTGTCCTGCACGACGAACCGCCGCCCGGTCCACAGCGCGTCGTAGGAAACGCGGTCGCGAGTCACGCCGGGGACATCTTGCACCACCGCTTCACGGCGACCGAGAATCCGGTTGACCAACGTGGATTTGCCGACGTTCGGTCGGCCCACCACTGCCACCACCGGCGGTGGCCCGTACGCCGCCTCGGAAGCGACTTCGTCAAGCTCCCAATCGCTTTCGTCGTTCCAGGTGCCGTCGCGGCTCATGTGCGCCGCTCCTCCTCATCGCTGCGCTCTGCATCGTCGCCGGCGCGGCTCATTGCATGGCCTCGCTACGCTGCTTGACCAACTCCAGTAGGTGAGCGATCACCTCGGCCTCGGTCATGTCGCTGGTGTCAACGACCACAGCGTCATCAGCTGCCCGCAACGGCGACACCGCACGGGTCGAATCGAGATGGTCCCGGCGGCGCACGTCCGCGAGCACACCGGCATAGTCGTCCGCCAATCCGGCGGCGACGTTCTGGTCGTTGCGCCGCTGCGCCCGTGTCTCCGCTGACGCGGTCAGAAAGATCTTCACATCCGCGTCGGGCAGCACCACGGTCCCGATGTCGCGGCCCTCCACCACGACGCTCGACTGGCCCTCAGCCAGCTCGCGCTGCAAACCGACAAGCCGCCGACGCACAGCCGGAACCGATGATACTGCCGAGACGGCTCGGGTAACCTCGTCGCCGCGGATCTCATCCGAAACATTTTCGCCGCCAAGGCAACAGCGGTCCCCGTCCGGGTCATATCCCACCGACAGCGGCACGGTCTCCGCGAGCGCCCCGACAGCCGCATCATCAGAGGGGTCGATGCCGGCTCGCAGCACCGCCAGCGTCACAATCCGATACATGGCACCGGTATCCAAGTACCGCGCCCCAAGAGCGCGCGCCAGTTCCCGTGAAACGGAAGACTTCCCGGTTCCTGCCGGACCGTCAACGGCGACGACCAGCCCACTCACAGGCCCACCGCTTTATAGAGTTCGCCAATCTCGTTGCGGCCCAATGCCCGGATGCTTCCCGGCCGCTGGTTGCCCAGCGATACGGGGCCGATGTCGGTTCGCACAAGCGCCTGCACCGGAAAACCCGCAGCCGCCAGCAACCGGCGCACAATGCGCTTCCGGCCTTCGTGCAGCGTCACCCGCACCAGTGTCTTGCCCGAAACGGCGTCCACCACCGCGAAGTCGTCCACCGAGGCACGACCATCGTCGAGTTCGATCCCGGCGCGCAGCTTCTTGCCCAGCCCGCGCGGCACCGTCCCGGCCACTGTTGCCAGATACGTCTTGGGCACCTCATAGGACGGATGCATCAACCGGTGCGCCAACTCGCCGTCGTTGGTCAACAGAAGGAGGCCTTCGGTGTCGGCGTCGAGACGCCCGACGTGGAAGAGGTTCTTGTTGCCCCGCACCCGATGTTCGACCAAGTCGCCGATACACGGTCGGCCGCGATCGTCGGACATGGTCGAGTGCATGCCGCGCGGCTTGTTCAATGCCAGATACACCAGCGAGTCGTCGAGAACTACCCGCGCCCCGTCGACACGTATCACCGACGCATCCGGGTCCACCCGGCTGCCCAGCTCCGTCACCAGCTGCCCATCCACTTCGACGCGGCCGTCGGCGATCATCTGCTCGGCTACTCGCCGTGACGCAATCCCGGCCTGCGACAACAGTTTTTGCAGCCGCACTCCGTCAGCCATCACTCCTCGTCCACGTCGAACGACGTCGGCTGCTCCGGCTCGGCAGCGCCACCGAGTTTGGCGAAACGCCGTTCGGTGTCAAGGGATTCGCTGATGTCGTCGATGGTGTCGACATCGGGAAGCAGCGGCGCGATGTCGGGAAGATCGGCCAGCGACGACAATCCCAACCGCTCCAAAAACAGCTCGGTTGTGGCGAACGTCGTCGCGCCGGTATCCGGGTCGGTGCCCGCCTCGGTGATCAGGCCGCGCGCCAGCAGCGTGCGCATGACGGCGTCGACGTTGACGCCACGGACCGCGCTGACCCGCGCGCGGGTCACCGGCTGGCGGTAGGCGACCACGGCAAGCGTCTCCAACGCCGCGCGGGTCAGCTTGCTTCGTGAACCGTCGAGCAGCAGCCGCTCGACATACGGGGCGAAGCGGCCGCGGGTGTACATCCGCCATCCCCCGCCCGCCTCCCGCAGGTCGATGCCGCTGTCACGGTCGGCCAGTTCCTCGGCCATCAGCCGCAGTTTGGCAGCGACCCGGTACACGGGTTGCTCGGTGACCGCGGCGAGCGTTTCCACGCTCACCGGGGTGTCCACCACCAGCAACAAAGCCTCGAGCACCCGGCCGAGCTCGTCGTCATCGAGCTCTGACTCCAGCCCCGGGACGTCGAGACCCAAATCGGGCTCGGGCAGGTGGTCGGTCATGGTTGATCTCGCACTTCTGGTGGCTCCGCTTTCACCAAGTCTTCGCTGGTCGGCCGTTCCCCGGTCCACGAAACCTGGAGCACACCAAGCGGTTCTGACTGGTCGAATGCTACCGCCCGGGCCCGATACAGTTCGAGTAGCGCCAGGAAGCGGCCGACGATCTCGATCGGCGCCGCACAGTCGGCGACCAGCTCCGAAAACGACGCCCAGTGGCCGATGCCTCGCGCCTCCAACAGGTCCAGCAGCTGTTCGGCCTGCTGCGGCACCGAGACCATCAGCTCGTGCAGGTGCTCGGTGGCCACCGTCGGCGCCGGCCGCGGCGTCAGCGCGATCGCCGCGATCTGCGCGAAGCTGTCGGCGTCGACGCCCAGCATGACCTCTGGCAGCAGGTTCGCGAACCGATCCTCCAGGGACACCGCGCGTGGATAGCTGCGCAACGCCGCGGCCTCCAGCTCGGCGAACATCTCGGCGACATGCTTGAACGCCCGGTATTGCAGCAGCCGGGCGAACAGCAGGTCACGGACCTCCAGCAGGGCCAGATCCTCCTCGTCGTCGACCTGGCCCGCAGGCAGCAGCCGGGCCGCCTTGAGGTCGAGCAGCGTCGCGGCGACCACCAGGAACGCCGTGGTCTCTTCGAGCTCCAGGTCGGGTCCGATGGCCCGCGTATAGGCGATGAACTCGTCGGTCACCCGGTGAAGCGCCACCTCGGTGACGTCAAGCCGGTGCGCGAAGATCAGCTGCAGCAGCAGGTCGAACGGCCCCTCGAAGTTGGCGAGCCGGACCTGGAAACCGTTCTGGGATGAGCCCTCGAACTCCACGCGGTCGTTCACGCGCCGAATCGGTGGATGACCTCGCGGGCCAATGAGCGGTAGGCCTCCGCACCGCTCGACTTCGGCGCCCACGAGGTGATGGGCTCGCCGGCGACGCTGGTCTCCGGGAAGCGCACCGTGCGGCTGATGACCGTGTCGAACACCAGGTCACCGAACCGTTCCACGACACGGGCCATGACCTCACGCGCGTTGACGGTACGCGGGTCGTAGCGGGTGACCAGGATGCCGCTGATCTGCAGCTTGGGGTTAAGCCGATCGTGCACCTTGTCGACGGTGTCGGTGAGCAACGCCAGCCCGCGCAGCGCGAAGTATTCGCACTCGGTGGGGATCACCACACCGTCGGCGCACGCCAGGCCGTTGACCGTGAGCAAGCCCAGCGACGGCTGGCAGTCGATCAGCACGTAGTCGTATCGGTCGAGCACCGGATGCAGCGCCCGGGCCAAGGTCTGCTCGCGGCCCACCTCATTGACGAGCTGAATTTCGGCGGCCGACAGGTCGATGTTGCTGGGTACCAGGTCCATGTGCTTGACGCGGGTGTGGATGAGCACGTCGTCGATGGACACCCGCGGCTCGACCAGCAGGTTGTGAATCGTGCGCTCGAGTTCGTAGTGCGGCACACCCAGGCCGGCGGACAGTGCGCCCTGCGGATCCATGTCGACCAGCAGGACCCGGCGCCCGTACTCGGCCAGCGCGGCGCCCAGGTTGATCGTCGACGTGGTCTTGCCGACGCCGCCCTTCTGGTTGCACATCGCGATGACCTTGGCCGGGCCATGCGACATAAGCGGTTTGGGCTCGGGAATCGCCCGCGGCGGCCTTCCGGTCAGGCCGACACCCGCGCCGCTGTCGGGGTCGTCGGTCATGCCCGGCCGCGTGTCGTCGCCCAACGCATGGGGGTTCGGTGGGTGACGCACAGGCTAGTGGCGGACATCGCAGGAAAGTCTAACGGCTTAGCGCGCCTGCGCTGGGAAACCCGCAAGCAACCTAACCAGCGAATTTCCGGCACAGGGCCGCGGGGCTATCGTCTCCTGTATGAATCTCAAGCAGCGCATCCCCTTCTTGCGGTGGTCGGTCTTGAGGATGGCTATAGGCAGCCACAACATCACCACCACCGGCCAGATCGGTGACGGGCGGGAGGCTGCAGCCGTCCGATACGTGCTGGAAAATGCCCGCGCCGGTGACATCGACGATGTGCTGGCCACCATCGACCGATTCGCCTACGAGAAGTCGCTGTTGATCAACGTCGGCCCGGAGAAAGGGGCGCTGCTCGACGCCGCGGTCCGCCGCGCCGCCCCCAAACTCGCGCTGGAGTTGGGCACCTACTGCGGTTACGGGGCGCTGCGGATTGCGCGTGCCGCACCCGCCGCCAAGGTGTACTCGGTCGAGCTGGCCGAAGCCAACGCCGTCAACGCTCGACAAATCTGGGCGCATGCCGGGGTCGGCGACCGGGTGACGTGTGTAGTCGGCACCATCGGCGACGGCGGGCGCACTATGGACACGCTGGCCAATGAGCACGGATTTACCGCTGGCGCAATAGATTTCGTGTTCCTCGACCACGACAAGGATGCTTACCTTCCCGATCTGCAAAGCATCCTCGACCGGGGCTGGCTGCACGAGGGATCAATTGTCGTCGCCGACAACGTCAAGGTGCCCGGCGCGCCCAAGTACCGGTCCTACATGCGTGAGCAGCAGGGCAAGCTGTGGAACACCACCGAGCACAAGGCACACGTGGAGTACCAGACGCTGGTCGCTGACCTGGTGTTGGAGTCGGAGTACCTGGGTGGCTAACGCGCTCGCGGATGCGCGCCGGCCCAGACTTCCCGCAGCGCGTGCACGGTCACCAGCGTGTAGATCTGAGTCGTCGTCACAGACGCGTGGCCGAGCAGCTCCTGTACCACTCGAACGTCGGCGCCGCCGTCGAGCAGGTGGGTGGCAAACGAGTGCCGCAGCATGTGTGGCGACACTTTCGAGGTGATGCCGGCACGTTCGGCGGCATCCTGCAATACCTGCCAGGCGCTTTGCCGCGACAACCGCCCACCACGGGCGTTGAGGAACATGCTGGGCGTTCCCCGGCCGCGCCGAGCCAGCTCTGGGCGTCCCCGCACCAGATAGGCCTGCAGCGCCTCCACAGCGGGACGCCCGACCGGCACCAGCCGCTGCTTGCCGCCCTTGCCGCGCAGCAGCACTGACCTGGCCTGTACGTCGATGTCGTCGACATCGAGCCCCACAGCTTCGGAAATCCGCGCTCCGGTGGAGTACAAGAACTCCAGGAGCGCCCGGTTGCGCAGCGTCAGCGGTCCGTCCGACGGACTGTCGCCGCCCGCTGCCGCCAGCAGAGCCAGCACCTCGTCGACGGTCAGACTCTTGGGCAGCCGGCGGCCTGAGGTCGGTGGTTTGACCTCCCGCGCCACATCGACATCGGTGAGGCCTTCAGCCGCTGCGAACCGGTGCAAGCCGCGCACCGCGATCAGGGCGCGCGCGGCCGACACCGCCGACAGCGGCACCGCGCCCGCATCGGGATCACCACGGCGCAGCGCCACGAGGAAGTCGCTGACGTCGTCCTCGGTGACCTTGGCCAGATCGTCGATGCCGCGCACCGTTAGGTGCTCGAGGTAGCGGCGCAGGTCGCGGCGGTAGGAACTCAGCGTGTTGGCGGCCACGCCCCGCTCGATCGTCAGATGGTCGAGATAGCTCTGCACTTGGGTCTCGAGCGGCGGCGCCAACGTAGTCATCGCGCCGCCTGCCGCTCGGCGAAGGCCGTCGGCTTGTCGAGCCACGGCGCGTCCACCGGCCGCGGCTGCGCAAGGCCCTTGCGCACCGCGAACGCCGCCAAAATGCCGGAAACGGCAAGCGAATTGACGATCTCTCCGCTGAATACTCGACGCACCGCCTCGGCCAGCGGATACCACTGCAACGTCATATCGGCTTCTTCGTCATGGCCTTGCGGTCTTCCGACGTCGGTCAATCCGGTGGCCAGATACACCCGCACCGACTCGTCGCTGAAACCCGGCGTGGAATCCAAATCGGCCAGCACCTGCCACGTCTCCGCCTTCAGCCCGGCTTCTTCCTGCAGTTCCCGGGCAGCCGTGAGGTGCGGTGCCTCGCCGTGCACGTCGAGCAGCCCGGCCGGCAGCTCCCAGAGGCGACGACCGAAGGGGTGGCGGTACTGATAAACCAAGGGGATGTTGTCGTCGTCGTCCAGGGCGACGACGCCCACTGCGCCGTAGTGCTCGACCACTTCGCGGTTGACGATCTTGCCGTCGGGCATCACCACCCGGTCCTTGCGGAGCGCGAAAATCTTTCCGGTATGCAGGATTTCGGACGATATCGTCTCGAAGACGTGTTCAGCCACGGGCGACGGGTTCGGGTTCGTGCAGCGGCTGCCCGACGCTGCCGCGGGGTTCGTTGCCGTTGGGCCGCTGCTCGGGGATCTCCACCGGCAGCCGCTCGGCCGCCTTGTAGTCGATAGCGGCGCCGACGAACGCGACAAACAGCGGATGCGGCCGGGTGGGACGGCTCTTCAGCTCCGGGTGTGCCTGGGTACCGACGACGAACGGATGGACCTCACGCGGATATTCGACAAACTCCACCAGATGGCCGTCAGGCGAGGTTCCGGAAAACCGAAGCCCGCTTTCGGCGATCTTGTCGCGGTAGGCGTTGTTGACCTCGTAGCGATGCCGGTGTCGCTCCGAGACCTGCGTTGTCTGGTATGCCTGCGCGACGATCGAATCCGGTTCCAGCACAGCCGGATACGCGCCCAGCCGCATTGTGCCGCCCAGATCTGCCTCGCCGGCCACGATATCTTCCTGGTCGGCCATGGTGGAGATGACGGGATCCGGGGTGCCTGGGTCGAACTCGGCTGAATTGGCTTGTGTCAGCCCAACGGAACGCGCAGCTTCGATCACGATGCACTGCAATCCCAGACACAGTCCCAGCACCGGTAGGCCTCGGGTTCGCGCATAGTGGATCGCGCCGATCTTGCCCTCGATGCCGCGGATCCCGAACCCGCCGGGGATCAGCACGCCGTGCACATCGCTCAACGCGGCCGCCGCGGCACTGGGATCTTGGCAGTCATCGGATGCTACCCACCGCATCTCCACCTTCGCGCGGTGCTTGAATCCGCCTGCCCGCAGCGCCTCAGTGACCGACAGATACGCATCGGAGAGGTCAACGTATTTGCCCACCAACGCGATTCGCACCGTCTCCTGCGGCTCGTGCACTTTGCGCAGCAAGTCGTCCCATTCCGTCCAGTCGACGTCGCGAAACGGCAGGTTGAGACGGCGCACCACGAAGGCGTCGAGCTCCTCTCGGTGCAACACCTTGGGAATGTCGTAGATCGACGGCGCATCCGGAGTCGAGATCACACCGTCGATGTCCACGTCACACATCAGCGCGATCTTGTTCTTCAGCGGTTCGGGAACGTCGCGGTCGCAACGCAGGATCAGCGCGTCCGGGGTAATACCGATGCTGCGCAAGGCCGCCACGGAGTGCTGGGTGGGCTTGGTCTTCAGCTCGCCCGAGGGTGCCAGATATGGCACCAGCGACACATGCAGGAAGAAGACATTCTCCCGGCCGAGGTCGTGGCGAACCTGCCGGGCCGCCTCCAGAAACGGCTGCGATTCGATATCGCCGACGGTGCCGCCGATTTCGGTGATGACGACGTCGGGGCGATTGCCTTCGGCGTCGGGCTCGGCCATGGCCAGGATGCGGCTTTTGATTTCGTCGGTGATGTGCGGGATGACCTGGACGGTGTCGCCGAGATACTCGCCGCGCCGTTCTTTGGCGATGACCGACGAATAGACTTGGCCGGTAGTGACATTCGCTGATCCGGACAGATCGCGGTCCAAAAAGCGCTCGTAGTGGCCGACATCGAGGTCTGTTTCGGCGCCGTCCTCGGTGACGAAAACCTCTCCGTGCTGGAACGGGTTCATGGTTCCCGGGTCGACGTTGAGATACGGGTCGAGTTTTTGCATGGTCACCTGCAAGCCGCGGGCGGTCAGTAATTGTCCGAGACTGCTGGCCGTCAGCCCTTTGCCCAGCGATGAGGCCACGCCGCCGCTGACGAAGAGGTGCTTGGTGGCGGTCTGCGGGTGCCTGCGCAAAATTGCCACCTCCGTGAAGACGGGCAGGACTACGTTCTTTGTGCTGTCATGCACTTGGGCCTGCCGACCCACGGAAATCCACCCTAACACCGACAGCGTCGCGCCGTCGTTGACACGCCCCGGCTCAGGCTCCGATCGCGCGGGCTACTGGGCGACAGTGAGCGACGTGGCGCCGTGACCTATTCCGTACTGGCCAGTACGAGCGCCGTTGATCAGGTCATGTAAACCCAGGACCACCGTGATCCGCCCAGACTCGGCGTCGACGTCATCGACGGTGGTAATCGCCGACGCCATCCCGGGATCGGCACGAGTGACGGCGACGGCCGCCGTTCCGCTGGCGGATCCGTCGCGACCGGCCAACACCGTGCCGGTGCCGTGAGGTGCCAGTGCGGCGGCGAACCGCGCCACACTCACACCTTGGTTTCCGGCGTCGTCGCCAAGCCCACCACCGGTGATGACCACGGCTGCGTTCGCTGCACCGATATGCGCGTCGGAGGGATAGGAGATGAAACCGGTATCGCGAAGTGCCGCCAGCACGACGTCGCGCTGGGCGTCATCGACGGTGGGAACCGCGGGATCACGGTTGATCAGCAACGCAATTCCGAGCAGATCACCGGCCTGCGAACCTTGGTCGACGAGCTTGGTGCTCAATTGCGCACCGGCTGGCACGATCGAGGAGTTCACAACCGAGCGCAGCTTTTCCGCCGAGTTGGCGTCGATGAACTCCTGGGTCAGCGACACCATTCCGCGCAGCGTCGCTCCAGCCTGGCCCATCAATTTCGACACTGCTTGGACATCGTCGTCTTTGGCGTCCGGGGTGCGGAACACAATGACCGACTTGCCCGCGAGTGCGTCGTGGACGATGTGTGCCGCCATTTGAGAAGTAAAATCATTTGCTGCGCTGAGCTTTTCGTTCAGCGCGTTCTTCTGGTCGTTGAGCCTGTCGATCTGAGCGTGCAGATCCCGCTTTTCGGCCCGCAAGCCGGACAGCACCGTATCAGACAGCAGGCCTGACCCCAAGACGACGCCGAGCGCCAGCGCCACAAACACCGCAGCCAGCGAAATAGCATGGTGGCGTAGGGATATCACCGTCAGCGCCGCCTAGGTGATCCGGCCCTGCACCCACAGGGAGAAGCGGTTCCAGTACTCGACGACCCAATGCACCACCACGGCGTCGGCCCGCGACACCCACAGCACGGCGATGACGGCGATCAGCATCGTCAACACCAAAAGCGCAACAGCGCCAGCCGACATGTGGCTGCGATACAACGTGGCGACAGCCTTGGCGTCCACCAGCTTTTCCCCCACCCGCAGCCTGGTCAGGAAGGTCGACGGGTTGCTGGCCACGCGTGTGCGGTCGAAGAACGTCTCGATGTTGGCGGTGTGCCCGGCGGTGACCAACAGCGCGGCGCCGTGGTGATCGGCCAGCAGCAGGGCCAGGTCGGTCGCAGAGCCGGCAGCCGGGAACGTCATCGCTCCTACGCCGAGGTCCTGGATCCGTTCCAGGCCCGGCGCATGGCCGTCGGCGTCAGCCGGTAACACCACCTGCGCACCGCATTTGAGGACTTCCGCGCTCATCTGCTCGGGGTCGCCGACGATGAGCTGGGGCCGATATCCCGCCTTGCGCAGAACGTCGGCTCCGGCGCCGACACCGATCAGCACCGGCTGGTATTCCTTGATGAATGGCTTGAGCGCCTTCAAATCATCGGCGGCACTGGGCTCATCGGACACCACCACCACATGGCGGCGGCGCATGTCCACGTCGACATCCGGAATACCGATGCCGTCGATCAACAACGGGCTTTCGCTGCGGATGAACTCAATGGTGTTGCCCGCGAACGCCTCTAAATGAGCGACCAGCCCGCTTTTCGCTTCGTGCATCAGGTCGGCGATGTCATGGTCGGTGCGCTCGGTGCCGTGAATCAGCCGACGGTCGCCGGAATACACCCCGCCGTTGTAGAGCCGAACTTTGGCGCCGTCCTTGATTTTCTTGAAGACCTCCGGGCCCGCCTCGTCGATCAGGGTGACCCCGTTGGCGACCAACACCTCCGGGCCCAGGTTGGGGTAGCGGCCGGACACTGAGGGAGACGCGTTGACGACGCCGGCGATGTCGGCTTCGACGAGCGCATCGGCGGTGACGCGATCGAGATCGAGCACGTCGAGGACCACGATGTCACCGGGACCCACCCGGCGCAGCAGGCGGTCGATGTCGCGGTCGACCCGGGCGGTGCCGACAACCCCGGGCCGCTCAGCATTACGAGACAGAAGCGCTGACATCTTCATGCGGCGATTCTGTCGGCGGAACCACCCGGTTGCGAGTAGGCGCGCCGTAACAACAGCCTCAGTAGTTATAAATTGTCACATCTGCCACAGCACTATGGACTCGAGCTGATCTCGGCTCGGGCAGCCTCCAGCAGCTCGCTGGCGTGTGCACGGCCGCTGTCGGAGTCACCCAGACCGGCCAGCATCCGGGCCAGCTCGGCGACGCGGTCCGCGCCCTCCACGCGGCGTACCGCGCTGGCGCCGTCTGCTCCGATGGTGTCCACAACCAGATGTACATCGGCATAAGCGGCCACCTGGGGCAGGTGGGTCACCACGATGACCTGGTGGGTGTGAGCCAGCCTCGCCAGCCGTCGACCGATCTGCACCGCGGCTCGCCCGCCCACGCCGGCGTCGACCTCGTCGAACACCATGGTGGTGCCCGCCGAACGTCGGGCCGAGGTGGCCAGCACGACCTCTAAAGCCAGCATCACCCGCGACAGCTCACCGCCGGAGGCGCTTTTCGACAGCGGCAACACCGTCGTCCCGCGATGGGCGGCGAAACCGAACTCGACCTGGTCGATGCCGTCTGCGCCGGCATGAACCAGCTCGCCCGACGGGAGTCGCAGCGCGGCCGGATTGTCGTCGTTGGCGGCCGCGGTGGTCACGCTGACGGCGAGCTCGGCATTGGCCATCGCCAGCCCGGACAGCTCCGCGCTGACGGCCTTGGCCAGCCGCTTGGCTGCTTGCCTGCGCAACTTACTGAGATCGGTTGCCGCTTCGGCCAATTGGACTGCCAGTTCGTCGACCCGGCGCTGCAGGCTGGTCAGCGCCTCCTCGGAAACGTCGATCTGAGCCAGCCTGGTCCGCGCCTGGCGCGCCCACTGCAGCACGCCGTCGATGTCGGCAGCGTATTTGCGGGTGAGCGTGCGCAGGTCGGCTTGACGGGCGAGCTTGGTGTCCAGTGCGCTGGCGTCGGCGGGCAGCTGGAAGAGGTAGTCGCCGAGCTCGCGGGCGGCATCGCTCACCACCGCCAGCGCCTCGTCGAGTTGGTCGGCCAGGGCGCGCAGTGTGGCGTCGTCGGTCGCCGCCAACGCCGCCTTCGCCTGCCCGAGCAGATCGGCGGCCGATCGCGGCTCGCCCGGAAACTCGGCGGCGGCACCGCTGTCGTCCAACGCGCCGGATAACGCCCCGCGCGCACTGGCCGCGGCCTCGCGCAGCGCGTCGAGTTCGGAGAGCCGCCGGATGTCGGCGAGCAGCGCGTCGTCCTCACCCGGTTCGGGGTCGACGGCGTCGATCTCGTTGAGCGCGAACTTCAACCGGTCGGCCTCCTGCGCCAGTTCGCGGGCGTGGTTGCGGCGCTCGACGAGGTCGCGCCGCGCCGACTGCCAGGCGTCGCGCAATTTGCGGTAGCGCTCCAGCCGCGAGCCGACGTCGGCGAACCGGTCCAATGCGTTGCGCTGCTGTTCGGGCCGCATCAAGCGCAGCTGGTCGTTTTGGCCGTGCAACGTGAGCAACTCGGTGGTGAAACTGCTCAGCGACTTGGCGGGCACGCTGCGTCCGCCCAGGTACGCGCGCGATGGCCCGTCCCGGCTGACCGAGCGCGACGCGATTACGCTGCCGTCCTCGTCGCGTTCGGCTCCCGACGAGTCCAGGATGTCGTCGATCTGGGCGGCGGCGGCTTCGTCGAGATCGACTGTGGTGAAACGACCTTCGACCACCGCGCGGTCGGCACCCGACCGCACGCGGGTGGCGTCGGCGCGCGCCCCACCGAGCAGCTGCAGCCCGGTGACCACCATCGTCTTGCCGGTGCCAGTCTCGCCGGTGAGCACGGTCAGGCCCTGGCCGAACTCCGCGGTCGCGGCGCTGATCGCGCCCAGCGACTCGATGCGTATTTCAGTCAGCATCCGCCGGCACCGCTTATTGCCCGCGCCATCCGGTAACCGGCAGCCGGAACTTGCGTACCAGACGGTCGGTGAACGGTGCGCTATCCAGCCGTGCCCACTTCACCGGTGTGTCGCAGCGCGTCACCTCGAGCCGCCCGCCGGCCGGTACCAGCATTTCGCGGCGGCCGTCGCAGAACACCAGGGCGTTGTGGCCGCCCGACTCGACTTCGATCGCGATTGTCGCCTCGGGGCTGGTGACCATGGGCCGGGCGAACAGCGCATGAGCATTGTTGGGCACCACCAGGATCGCCTCCAGGTCGGGCCACAACACCGGGCCCCCGGCGGAGAACGCGTAGGCGGTCGATCCCGTCGGCGTCGACACCAACACCCCGTCGCAGCCGAACGTCGACACCGGCCGCCCGTCGACCTCGAGAACAACCCCGAGAACGCCCAGCCGCGGGCCTTTTTCCAAGCTCGCCTCGTTCATCGCCCATCCGCGGTCGACGATCCCGGTCTCGTCGCGCACCACGATGTCGAGCGTCAGGCGATCTTCGATCCGGTAATTCCGGGCGACCACCCGTTCGAGCACGGCGTCGATGGCTTCGGCCTCAGCCTCGGCAAGGAATCCGATCCGGCCCAAGTTCACCCCGAGTACCGGGATGTTCGCGCTCCGGGCCAGCTCGGCTGCGCGTAGAAAGGTACCGTCACCGCCGAGCACGAGCACCAGCTCGCATCCTTCGGCGGCGCGAGGGTCGGCGTCAACCACCTCGATGTCGACGCCCAACGCCCGCATGTCGTCGGGCGACAGGTGCACCGAACCCCTGTCGACCGCCTCAGCCGACAGCGCACGCAGTCCAATCCCGTTGTCCGCCAGTGTTTTCTCGACCCGGCGTGCGGTATCGGTCACTTCCTCGCGTCCGGTGTGCACCACCAACAGCACGGTGCGGTCGTGGGTCATTGCGGCCCCTCGTCGACGGCGTGCCGTACCGCGTCCACCAACGCCTCGCCGGATAGCGGCTGCTCCGGCTGGGCGCGGAGCCACAGGAAGTATTCGACATTGCCGGACGGCCCCGGTAGCGGGCTGGCGGTGACGCCGACGGTGTGCCAGCCCAGCTCCTCGGCGCGTCGGGCCACGGTAAGCACCGACTCGCAGCGCAGCTTCGGGTCATGCACGACCCCGCCGGCCCCGACTTGACCCTTTCCGACCTCGAACTGCGGCTTCACCATGGGAACGATATCGGCGTCCGGTGACGCGCATGCAGTCAAGGCGGGCAAGACCGTGGTCAGCGAGATGAACGACAGGTCGGCCACGACCATGTCGACCGGGCCGCCGATCGCAGCAGGCGAGAGATCGCGGACGTTGGTGCGTTCGACGACAACCACCCGCGGATCGGACCGCAGCGCCCACGCCAGCTGTCCGTAGCCGACGTCGGCGGCGACGACTTCCCGCGCGCCCCGATCCAGTAGCACTTCGGTGAACCCACCGGTCGACGCGCCCGCATCCAGGCAGCGCCGTCCATCGACGGTGATGCCGAAAGCGTCAAGGGCCCCAATGAGTTTGCAAGCACCGCGCGACACCCAGCTGCGCTCGTCACCGTGCGCGACGGTGACGGCGGCGGTGACGGGCACGTTGGTGCTCGGCTTGGCCGCCGGCATCCCGTCGATGCTCACCTTGCCCGCCCCGATCAACTCGGCGGCTTGCTGACGGGATCGCGCCAGCCCGCGCCGGACCAGTTCGGCGTCGATGCGGGCACGTCGTGCCACGGGCGCTCAGCCCTTCTCCGCCGACTCCAGCGCGCGCACCAGCACGTCGTGCGCTTCGGAAAGCCGGCGCGCGATCTCGTCGAGGTCGGCCTCGGCGAGGCTGTTCTCATCGTCCGCGAGATCGGGCAGCCCGGCGAGCAGCGCGTTGATCTGGGCGCGGATCTGGTCAGGGTCGTATGTCACTGCGCCGCTCCTCCTCATCGCATCGCTGAAGCATCGTCGCCGGCGCGGGTCATTGCGCCCTTTACGCTAGCCGATCTTCGTCGGTGAACAGGGACCAGCGGCTCAGGGCGTCGCGGGCCTGCTCGTCGCCGGCCTTGACCGTGATATGGCCGTCGTCGCAGTCTGCGTCCCAAACAGCCTTGGCGACGGCGCGAACCACCGACAGCCCGTCCCCGGCGTCCTCGTCGTTCGCGCTGACCGTCACCGTGCCGTCACGGTTTTCGACTCGCCATGCCGCTCGCGGCGCAACCGCGAGCTCGTCGGCGTCGCGGTGCAGCGAGCGCAGGTCGTGCGCGATGTAGGTGGGCCGTTGCGACGGCACGGCATAAACGGCATCGCGGGCCGAATTCACGCCCGTGAGGACCATCAGGCTGGGCAGCTTTGCCGCGTTGGCGCCGGCGATGTCGGTGTCCAAGCGATCACCGACCACCAGCGGTGCGCGAAAGTCGCCGCGTGCCACCGCGTCGGTCATCAGTGTCGGCGCAGGCTTACCGGCCACTTGCGGTTCGGCATCGGTTGCAGCTCGCAGTGCGGCAACCATCGACCCGTTACCGGGCAACAGCCCGCGCTCGGACGGCAAGGTGCGGTCGACATTGGCCGCCACCCACAGCGCGCCCGCGCGGATGGCCAGCGCTGCCTCGGCAAGGTCGGGCCATCCTGTCGTGGGCGAGTGGCCCTGGACCACCGCCACCGGCTCGTCTTGCCACAGCCGAACAGGACGCAATCCGACTGCGGCGATCTCGTTGGCCAGTGAATCGGTGCCCACGACCAGTACCCGTGAGCCGGGCGGAAGCTGATCGGCGAGCACATGCGCGGCGGTCTGGCCGCTGGTGACCACGTCGTCGCCGGTTGCCGTGAAGCCTAAATCGCGCAGGTGCTCGGCGACTTCGTCTGCCGCGCGGGACGCGTTGTTGGTGATGAACAGCTTTCGGCTACGCACCTTGTCCAGCGACTCCACCGCGCCGTCGGTGGGCTGGCGGCCCCGAAAGACGGTCCCATCCAGATCGATAAGCAAGCAATCGTATTGCTCTGCAAGCGTTGTCACGTCAGGCCAACTCGCTAACCCGCTCTTCGGCGTCGGTGACGCCTTCGACATCCGCGGTCGCCGAGCGCAAAAACCATTGCAGCGCTTCGTCGCTGCGGCCCAGCGCCAGCAGCGTTTCAGCGTAGGCGTAGAACAACCGCGCGGCGGTCGAGCCGGTACGGCTGGGATCCAGCTGCGGCGTGGACAACACGATCAGGGCCTGCTCGAGCTGACCGAGATCCGCGCGGGCCCCGGCGGCCACGATGCGCAACTCATCGGCGTCGTCACCACTGAGCTCGGCCGCCTCGGGTCCCCGAGCCAGTTCGATCGCCCGCTCGGGACGGCCGAGGCCGCGTTCGCAGTCGGCAATCAGTGGAAGGAGCGGGGATTTGCTGCCCATTCTGCGCGCGGCGCGCAGTTCGGCGAGCGCTTGCGCCCAGTCGCCGCAGTGGTAGGCCGCGATGCCAACGGCTTCGCGGACCGCGGCGATGCGGCCGGACCGGGCCCGGGCCGCACGTGCGTGGCTGAGCGCGGCTTGCGGGTCGTCGTCGATCAGCCCACCGGCCGCGACGAGGTGGCGTGCCACCGCCTCGGCGGTGGCACGGTCCAAGGTGCTTAATTCACGGCGGATTTCGGGCGCCAACTGCTTGGCTTCGACGTCGGGCGGGATCACCGGCCCGTCGTCGAGCTCCTGCGGTGCGTGCTGGGGTTGGACGCGCCGTGCGCGGCCGGGGCCGGAGCGGGCAACGTCGCGTCCGGCGTATGGCCCTCGCCGCGGTGCGCCACCGGCCGGCGGTCGCGGTCGTCGCTCGCCGCCATGCGTGTCATCGACCACTCGTGCATCCACCTCGAATCGCTCTGCCGCGCTGTATCCCACTGCCCTGTCAAAGGATACGGAAACCGTCGACGCGCCGACAATTGAAGGGCCGGCAATTAAGAGCCTGTAATTGCATTTCAAATTTCGCGTAAATAAAAGCACCCCCTTGTGGGGGGTGCTTTTTGTGTGTTCGGCGGTGTCCTACTTTTCCACCCGGGGTGGGTAGTATCATCGGCGCTGGCAGGCTTAGCTTCCGGGTTCGGGATGGGTCCGGGCGTTTCCCTGCCGCTATGGACCGCCGTAACTCTATTTGAATTTGTGTTTTTGGTGGTGGGGTGTGGGTGGTGTGGTTGCGGTGGTTTAGTTGTCCGGCTCGTTTTCAGGTCGGTGCGGCCTGCATCGGTCGCCGGACGGTGTTGTAAGTTTTCGGCCGGTTAGTGCCAGTGGCCTTCGCCCCTTGCGGGGTGTCTAGGTCTGGTCTATTGATCCCGTGTTCTGCGGGGGGCCTTATCCCACTGATATGGGTGAGAAGCCTGGTCTTGGAGAAGGTTTCCCGCTTAGATGCTTTCAGCGGTTATCCTGGCCGAACGTGGCTATCCAGCGGTGCCCCTGGTGGGACAACTGGTGGACCAGAGGTTCGTCCGTCCCGGTCCTCTCGTACTAGGGACAGGTTTCCTCAAGCTTCTGACGCGCGCGGCGGATAGAGACCGAACTGTCTCACGACGTTCTAAACCCAGCTCGCGTGCCGCTTTAATGGGCGAACAGCCCAACCCTTGGGACCTGCTCCAGCCCCAGGATGCGACGAGCCGACATCGAGGTGCCAAACCATCCCGTCGATATGGACTCTTGGGGAAGATCAGCCTGTTATCCCCGGGGTACCTTTTATCCGTTGAGCGACACCCCTTCCACTCGGGGGTGCCGGATCACTAGTCCCGACTTTCGTCCCTGCTTGACGTGTGGGTCTTGCAGTCAAGCTCCCTTGTGCACTTGCACTCGCCACCTGATTGCCGTCCAGGTTGAGGGAACCTTTGGGCGCCTCCGTTACCTTTGGGAGGCAACCGCCCCAGTTAAACTACCCGCCAGGCACTGTCCCTGAACCCGGTTCAGGGTTCGAGGTTAGAGGTCCAATACGGCCAGAGTGGTATTTCAACAACGACTCCACACAAACTGGCGTTCATGTTTCACAGTCTCCCACCTATCCTACACAAGCCGCATCGAACTCCAATACCAAGTTGTAGTAAAGGTCCCGGGGTCTTTTCGTCCTGCCGCGCGTAACGAGCATCTTTACTCGTAGTGCAATTTCGCCGAGTCTATGGTTGAGACAGTGGAGAAGTCGTTACGCCATTCGTGCAGGTCGGAACTTACCCGACAAGGAATTTCGCTACCTTAGGATGGTTATAGTTACCACCGCCGTTTACTGGGGCTTAAATTCTCCGCTTCACCCCGAAGGGTTGACGGGTCCTCTTAACCTTCCAGCACCGGGCAGGCGTCAGTCCGTATACCTCGTCTTGCGACTTCGCACGGACCTGTGTTTTTAGTAAACAGTCGCTTCTCCCTGGTTTGTGCCACCCCCTGCCGCTGCCGGCCGCGAAGGCCATGACGGTGTGGGGGTCCCCCTTCTCCCGAAGTTACGGGGGCATTTTGCCGAGTTCCTTAACCATAGTTGTCTCGTACGCCTCGGTATTCTCTACCTGACCACCTGTGTCGGTTTGGGGTACGGGCCGTGTGTGAGCTCGCTAGAGGCTTTTCTCGGCAGCACAGGATCACCGAATTCACCTCAACCGGCTATGCATCACCTCTCAGGATTTCATGAGCGACGGATTTGCCTATCGCTCTCCCTACCGGCTTGCCCCAGTACAACCACTGACTGGTACGGCTACCTTCCTGCGTCACCCCATCGCTTACCTACTAGCAGACCGGGTCCCACGCAGCCCCCCACCCCCACACCCCAAAAAGGGCACGGTCAGCGGGGTTTTGGGTGGTTAGCAGATCCGATTCGGTATGGGCGCGCACACACGGGTACGGGAATATCAACCCGTTGTCCATCGACTACGCCTGTCGGCCTCGCCTTAGGTCCCGACTCACCCTGGGCGGACTGGCCTGGCCCAGGAACCCTTGGTCTTCCGGCGGGCAAGGTTCTCACTTGCCTTATCGCTACTCATGCCTGCATTCTCACTCCCCCCCACCTCCACACAAGATCACTCTCATGCTTCCCCGGTGGAGGGACGCTCCCCTACCCAACAAATTGCTTTGTTGCCGCGGCTTCGGCGGTGTGCTTGAGCCCCGCTACATTATCGGCGCACAATCACTTGACCAGTGAGCTATTACGCACTCTTTCAAGGATGGCTGCTTCTAAGCCAACCTCCTGGTTGTCTGTGCGACTGCACATCCTTTCCCACTTAGCACACCCTTAGGGGCCTTAGCCGGCGATCTGGGCTGTTTCCCTTTCGACGCGCGAAGCTTATCCCCCGCCGTCTCACTGCCATGCTTTCCCACCGCGGCATTCGGAGTTTGGCTGACGTCAGTAACCTAGTCGGGCCCATCGGCCATCCAGTAGCTCTACCTCCGCGGTGAACCACACAACGCTGCACCTAAATGCATTTCGGGGAGAACCAGCTATCACGGAGTTTGATTGGCCTTTCACCCCTACCCACAACTCATCCCCTCAGTCTTCAACCTAAGTGGGTTCGGGCCTCCACGCGGTCTTACCCGCGCTTCACCCTGGCCATGGGTAGATCACTCCGCTTCGGGTCCAGAACACACCACTACACCCCATACCGGGGATACGCCCTATTCAGACTCGCTTTCGCTGCGGCTACCCCACCCGGGTTAACCTCGCGACATGTCCCTGACTCGCAGGCTCATTCTTCAAAAGGCACGCCATCACCCCACCAACCGGGGGCTTTGACGGATTGTAGGCACACGGTTTCAGGTACTCTTTCACTCCCCTCCCGGGGTACTTTTCACCATTCCCTCACGGTACTGATCCGCTATCGGTCACCAGGAAGTATTCAGGCTTACCGGGTGGTCCCGGCCGATTCACAGCAGATTCCACGGGCCCGCTGCTACTCGGGAACGCTTTCTCGGGAGCCATGATGTTTTCACCTACCGGGCTCTCACCGTCTACGGCAGACCATCCCAGGCCACTTCGACTAACACCACGGTTTCTCACTCCCGTCCAGGCCGGCGGACCCGAACCAAAAACGCCCCACAACACCACACACACAACCCCCGCCGGGTATCACATGCATGCGGTTTAGCCTGATCCGCGTTCGCTCGCCACTACTAACGGAATCACAATTGTTTTCTTCTCCTACGGGTACTGAGATGTTTCACTTCCCCGCGTTCCCCCCCGCACCCTATACATTCAGATGCGGGTGACACGACATCACTCGTGCCGGGTTACCCCATTCGGACATCCTCGGATCCACGCTCGGTTGACAACTCCCCGAGGCATATCGCAGCCTCCCACGTCCTTCATCGGCCCCTGATGCCAAGGCATCCACCATGCGCCCTAACACACTTACAAACACCAAAAAACACTCGGCAAACAAGAAAAACAAAAAACCAGCTTCTTGCTTGCTAGATGCTCGCAACCACTATCCAAAACTCAAACACCACACCCCACCACCAAGCGAGGCAACAACACCACAGGTGTTGTCTCAGGACCCAACAGTGTGTTGGCGGCTTGCTTGCCATGCACCCAGCCCGACGCCACTACAGCGCCGAACTCCACATCGGCTCGGTGCGCGCCCGATGCGCACACCCCTTTTTCGTGGTGCTCCTTAGAAAGGAGGTGATCCAGCCGCACCTTCCGGTACGGCTACCTTGTTACGACTTCGTCCCAATCGCCGATCCCACCTTCGACGCCTCCCTCCCATACGGGTTAGGCCAGCGGCTTCGGGTGTTACCGACTTTCATGACGTGACGGGCGGTGTGTACAAGGCCCGGGAACGTATTCACCGCAGCATTGCTGATCTGCGATTACTAGCGACTCCGACTTCACGGGGTCGAGTTGCAGACCCCGATCCGAACTGAGACCGGCTTTAGCGAGGATTCGCTTAACCTCACGGCATCGCAGCCCTTTGTACCGGCCATTGTAGCATGTGTGAAGCCCTGGACATAAGGGGCATGATGACTTGACGTCATCCCCACCTTCCTCCGAGTTGACCCCGGCAGTCTCCCATGAGTCCCCACCATCACGTGCTGGCAACATGGGACAAGGGTTGCGCTCGTTGCGGGACTTAACCCAACATCTCACGACACGAGCTGACGACAGCCATGCACCACCTGCACACAGGCCACAAGGGAACGCCTATCTCTAGACGCGTCCTGTGCATGTCAAACCCAGGTAAGGTTCTTCGCGTTGCATCGAATTAATCCACATGCTCCGCCGCTTGTGCGGGCCCCCGTCAATTCCTTTGAGTTTTAGCCTTGCGGCCGTACTCCCCAGGCGGGGTACTTAATGCGTTAGCTACGGCACGGATCCCAAGGAAGGAAACCCACACCTAGTACCCACCGTTTACGGCGTGGACTACCAGGGTATCTAATCCTGTTCGCTCCCCACGCTTTCGCTCCTCAGCGTCAGTTACTGCCCAGAGACCCGCCTTCGCCACCGGTGTTCCTCCTGATATCTGCGCATTCCACCGCTACACCAGGAATTCCAGTCTCCCCTGCAGTACTCCAGTCTGCCCGTATCGCCCGCACCCCCACAGTTAAGCTGTGGACTTCCACGAACAACGCGACAAACCACCTACGAGCTCTTTACGCCCAGTAATTCCGGACAACGCTCGCACCCTACGTATTACCGCGGCTGCTGGCACGTAGTTGGCCGGTGCTTCTTCTCCACCTACCGTCACCAACACGAAAACGTGCGGCTTCGTCGATGGTGAAAGAGGTTTACAACCCGAAGGCCGTCATCCCCCACGCGGCGTCGCTGCATCAGGCTTGCGCCCATTGTGCAATATTCCCCACTGCTGCCTCCCGTAGGAGTCTGGGCCGTATCTCAGTCCCAGTGTGGCCGGACACCCTCTCAGGCCGGCTACCCGTCGTCGCCTTGGTAGGCCATCACCCCACCAACAAGCTGATAGGCCGCGGGCCCATCCCACACCGCTACAAAACGCTTTCCACCACCCCACATGCATGGAATGGTCCTATCCGGTATTAGACCCAGTTTCCCAGGCTTATCCCAAAGTGCAGGGCAGATCACCCACGTGTTACTCACCCGTTCGCCACTCGAGCACCCCCCGAAAGGGGCCTTTCCGTTCGACTTGCATGTGTTAAGCACGCCGCCAGCGTTCGTCCTGAGCCAGGATCAAACTCTCCAAACAAAAACCATTCAGAGAAACAACCTGACAAACAAACACACCACACCCAATGACACGGGGCATCAAAAGGCGCGGCAAAAAAACAACAAACAAAACCACCAAACACACTATTGAGTTCTCAAACAACACCCACCAGCCGCGCAACCAGCCGCGGCCGTATGGCCGCGGGCAAGTGGTGCGGACGGCGAGGGACCCACCGAAGTGGACCTTTCCCTCTTGGAGGCCGTCGCGTCCGGCGAACTGGCCGGGCGGCGACGACCTCAATAAGTTACGCTCGGGGCCACGCCGAGTCAAACAAGCTGCTAGACGGCGTCTTTGGGCTCCGGCAAGCTCATCCAACACGTTCGATGCCGGCGATATTCCGCTTGCCGCGCCGCAACACCAGCCAGCGCCCGTGGAGAAAGTCAGAGGGCCGCGGCGTCCACTCCTCGCTGTCGACCTTCATGTTGTTGACCGAGACGCCGCCCTCGGCGATGGTGCGACGCGCGGCGCCCTTGCTTGCCGATAGACCGCTGGCCACCAAGAGGTCGACGATCCCGTCGGGGGCACCTGGCTTCAATTCGGCCACCGGGGTTTCCCGCAGTGCCGCTGTAAGCGTGGCCTCATCCAACTGCGCGAGGTCACCACGACCGAATAACGCCCGGCTGGCATGTTCGACGGCTTCGGTGGCCGCCTCGCCGTGCACCAGCGTGGTGAGTTCTCGGGCAAGCCGGCGCTGCGCGACGCGTTCCTGCGGCCGCGAGGCCGTCGCCTCTTCGAACTCGGCCAGTTCCTCGGCAGACAAAAACGTGAACCAGCGCAGGTAGCGGATGACGTCGGCGTCGGCGGTGTTGATGAAGTACTGGTACCAGGCGTAGGGAGTCGTCATCTGCGGGTCCAGCCACAGGCTGCCGCCGCCGGTGGACTTGCCGAACTTGGTGCCGTCGGCGGCCGTCACCAGCGGCACGGTCAGCGCATGCACGGTGACCCCCAGCTTTTGGCGCGCCAGGCGCACCCCGGCGATGATGTTGCCCCACTGGTCGGAACCACCGATCTGTAGCACGCACTGGTGGCGGCGATACAGCTCCACGTAGTCGTTGGCCTGCAGCAGCATGTAGCTGAATTCGGTGTAGGAGATCCCCTCACCCTCCAGCCGGCGCCGGATAGTGTCGCGATCCAGCATCACGTTGACCGAGAAGTGCTTGCCCACGTCGCGTAGGAACTCGATGGCCGACATGCCGCTGGTCCATTCGAGGTTGTTCTCGACGATCGCGCCGGTCGGTGAGTCGTCGAAGTCAACAAAGCGTTCTAGCTGCCCGCGGATCCGCTCGGTCCACTCCAGCACTGTGTCGGCGGCGTTCAGTGTGCGTTCGCCGGTGTCGCGGGGATCGCCGATCAGGCCGGTGGCACCCCCGGCCAGCACGATGGGCCGGTGGCCGGCGCGTTGGAAACGCCGCAACGCCAGCAGCGGCACCAGGTGGCCGGCGTGCAGGCTGGGCGCGGTGGGGTCGAAGCCGGCGTACAACGTGAGCGGGCCGCGCGCCGCTTCAGCTGCCAGCGCATCGAGGTCGGTGGACTGCGCGATCAGCCCGCGCCAGCCCAGCTCGTCGAGGATCGGTGCGCCCACAGTCATAGATCTTCCAGGATCGTCACCTCTGGCCGTTAATCGCTGGCCCCTGGCGCGGGCGCGCGTGGGCTACGCCGGTAGGCCGACACCTCCGGTCGACCCTGCAGCCACAACCGCCACGGCCGGTCGGCCGCATGGCTGATGCCCACCCGCGGGCCGCTCACGGCGTCGAGCGTGTCGTTCAGTTTCAAGGTGATCGGGCTTTCGGCATCGAAGAGGTCAACCCCGTTGTCTGCCATGGTGATTCCCAATGCGGAGCAGAGATTTCCGGGTCCGCGCGCGAGTGCGGCGGTTCGAGCCAGATCGCCACGCCGGGACCGGGCAACGTCGACACCGTTTTCTATCGCCGCGGCCCGCAGCAGGACGGCGGCCGCCGTTCCGTCCGGGCCACAGGCGACGTTGGCGCAGACGTGGATGCCGTGGCTTCGATATGTGTAGAGGTGTCCGGGCGGCCCGAACATCACCGCATTGCGACCGTTGAGCCCGCGGTACGAGTGCGCCGCGGCGTCCGGCCAGGGGCCGTCGGGTACCCCGCCATACGCCTCCACCTCGACGATCGTGGCGCTGACACCTCGCCCATGCACGGTGGCGCCGAGTAGTCGGCGCGCGGCGGTGACCGGGTCGACCATCAGTTCCTCAGCGCTCACCGGACAGATTTTGCCCCGTGGTGATCGCAAGCTCAGCGGCGCTGGGCGTAGCGGGTCAGCACGACCAAGCCCAGCTCTTGACAACACCGCGTCGGGAGCGCATATTCATCACATGATGAGTTCATCGAGTGATGAATTGTTGTCGAACGACGCAGAAGCGGCCGTCGATATCAAGCACCTGCGGGTGATTCGCGGTAAAAGGCCTGCGCTGCATGACTTTTCGGTGCAGATTGCCCGAGGTACCATCACCGGGCTGTTGGGCCCGTCCGGCTGCGGCAAGACCACGCTGATGCGCTGCATCGTCGGCACCCAGGTCGTGACCGCGGGGACGGTCACAGTGCTGGGACGGCCCGCGGGATCGGCCGTTCTGCGCCGTCGGGTCGGATACATGCCCCAGGACCCAACCATCTACAACGACCTGCGAATCGTCGACAACGTGCGCTACTTCGCGTCGCTGTACGGCTTCGACGCGCATGCCGCCGACGCCGCCATCGAAGGGGTGGGCCTGTCCGATCACCGCACCGCGTATTGCGGCAATCTTTCCGGGGGCCAGCGCACCAGGGCGTCGTTGGCATGCGCGCTGGTGTGCCAGCCTGCGCTGCTGGTGCTGGACGAACCCACGGTGGGTCTGGACCCGGTGCTGCGCGCCGATCTGTGGGAGCAGTTTCATCAGCTCGCGCGCGGGGGCACCACACTGCTGGTCTCCAGTCATGTGATGGACGAAGCCGACCACTGCAGTGACCTGTTGTTGATGCGTGAAGGTCATCTGGTCGCCCACACCACCCCGACCCGACTACGAGAGGACACCGGATGCACGGCACTCGAGGAAGCGTTTCTGTCCATCATCAAACGCAGCACCGCGCAGCAACCCAAAGCCGGATAGGCCTGCAGGCTTACAGCGCAACCACCGCGCGAATACTCCGCCAACTGGTGGCCGATCGCCGCAGTATCGCGATGATCTTGCTGGTGCCCGTGCTGGTTATCACGCTGATGTACTTCATGTTCGAAAATGCCCCGCACCGGCCCGGCACGCCGTCGCCGTTCAACAACGCCTGCCTGATTCTGCTGGGCCTTTTCCCGCTGTTCTTGATGTTCGTCATCACCTCGATCACCATGCAGCGCGAACGGGCGTCGGGCACGCTGGAGCGCATTCTGACCACTCCCCTGCGCCGACTAGATCTGCTCATCGCCTACGGGACCGCGTTCTCGATCGCCGCGGCGGTGCAAGCAACTTTGGCCTGTGTGGTGTCGTTTTGGTTCCTCGGCTTCGACACCGCGGGCAGCCCCATGTGGGTATTTGTGATCGCGATCATCAACGCTGTGTTGGGCGTCGGGCTGGGCTTGTTGTGTAGTGCGTTCGCGCGCACCGAGTTTCAGGCCGTGCAGTTCATACCCTTGGTGATGGTGCCGCAGCTGTTGCTGGCCGGCATCATCGTCCCGCGAGGATTGATGGCGACCTGGCTGCAATGGATCAGCAACGTCTTGCCCGCCAGCTACGCACTGGAGGCGCTTCAACAGGTCGGCGCACATACGGAGCTGACCGGTATCGCGGTGCGCGACATGGTCGTCGTGCTGGGTTTTGCGCTCGCGGCGTTGTGCCTGGCCGCGGGGACGTTGCGGCGGCGGACCCCGTAGAGCCTTGGCTAGCGTTGAACGCCGACGCCCGGGGAGACCAGCGGGAAGTTCGGACACCCGGGAGCGGATTCTGGCGAGTGCACGGGAGCTGTTCTCGCGCAACGGAATCCACAAGACCCCGATTCGGGCGGTGGCCGCAGCGGCAGGCGTGGACTCTGCGCTGGTGCACCATTACTTCGGCACCAAGGAGCAGCTGTTCGCCGCTGCCGTGCGGATCCCGGTCGACCCCATGGAAGTCATCGGACCACTGCGCGAAACTCCCGTTGAAGACATCGGTTACAAGCTGCCGTCGCTGCTGCTGCCACTGTGGGATTCCGAAGCCGGCAAGGGATTCGTTGCCGAACTGCGGTCACTGCTGGCCGGTGACGACGTAAGCCTCGTCCGCTCGTTCCTGCAAGAGGTGATCAACGCCGAAGTGGGGTCGCGCGTGGACGATCCGCCGGGATCTGGACGCATTCGAATCCAGTTCGTCGCGTCGCAATTGGTGGGCGTGGTGATGGCGCGTTACATCCTGGAATTGGATCCGTTCAAGTCGCTGCCGCCCGAACAGATCGCGCGCACGATCGCGCCGAACCTGCAGCACTACCTCACTGGGGAGCTGCCGGATTGGCCCGCGCCATGAGCCGGACGTGCTCGTCGTCGCTGACCGCGGTGCCTTCGTCGACCAACAGCACCGGGATCCCGTCCTCGATGCGGTAAGCGCGGCGCAGCCGCGGGTTGTACAGCAGCGCACCGTCGGGTTTTTCGACCAGCAGCAGCGGGCCGCGGTCGGCGGGGCAGACCAGGATGCTCAACAGCGTTTCGTCGATCACGGCAGCGCTCCCTTAGTGCGCGCCGAACAGCTCGGTGCGCACCGCTGCGGTGAACCGGCGAAATTGGTTGCCCGCCGGGTCGAAATACCACACCTGGCGGCCCGGCTTGGGAAGCCCCGCCGCCCGCAGCGCGCTGACCGTGGGCCGGTAGGTGGCGCTCAGCGAAATCTCGGGCACGACATGGACGATGTCGGGTCCCACACCGATCGGCGCCATCTTCGCGATGGCCTCGGTCAGGTCGGCGGCGGTGATGCTGGCGCCTGGCCGCAGCGTCACGGCGGCCACCGCCACATGCCGGCCACGCACCGACACCCCGTAGGTGACTGCGAGGTCGATGGCGGTGATAAAGCCCAGCGCATCGGTGATCGGTTCGCAGTAGACGATTCCGCGCGCAGTGCGGATCACCGAACCGCGGCGTCCCACCAGCCAGTAGTCCCCGTCGGGGTCGCGGCGGAACAGATACTCCGTCGAGATCCACGTGTCGGCGGGCGCGAACACGCCGCGTTTGACCGATGCTGTCGGGTCGATCGGCCCGCGGGGCTGGGCCAGCAATACTCCCACTTGGTCGGCGTCGGCGACCTGTACGAAGCCCCGCTCGTCTTCCAGGATCAGGTCGCGATCGGCGTCGTACGCACCGAGTTCCACGCGGCTGGCGCCGGGCAGCGGGCGGCCCTTGCTGCCGATCTTGGCGCCGGACACGTTGGCCAGCACCGCCTGCCCGTCGGTGGTCGCGAAGAATTCGACGACGTGGGCGGGCGCGAAGGTGTCAATCACCCGCTGCCACAACCCCGTCGGCATTCCCGAGCCGATGAAGAGGCGCACCGGGTGGTAGCCCTGCAACGCGGATCCCGGGTGGTCGATGACCTCGCGCAGCATGGTCCAGGTATAGGACACGACGGTGACCCCGTACTGGCGGACTTCGGCGACAAACCGGTCCGGCTGCAGGCCGCGCGACAGCGCGATGCGGGTACCGCCGACGACCGCGCCGCCGAGGCTCACCAGCAACCCGGATTCGTGGTGCAGCGGGGTGAGGCAGTACACGGTATCTCCGCGGCCCAACGCGGCAGTGGAGGCGGTCCCGAACGCCGAAAGCGCCCAGCGGTAGTTGGTGATCTGCTTGGCAACCAGCTCGCCGCTGGCGGTGGTGCTGAACCCGATGAACGCCAGATCCCGTGCCAGTCCGGGGTTCTGCCGGTACCACGCGGGGAGCTCGACCGCGTCGGGATCGATCTTTTCCATGTCAATGACGTCGGCGTCCTCCGGCAGCTGCAGATCGCGTGACTCACCACCGCCCAACACCAGGACATGGCCGGGCAATTGGCGCGCGGAGTCGAGATTGGTTGGGTCGGTAATGATTTCGCTGACACCGCCGATGCGTGCTGCCGCAACCAGATCGCTGTCGGGCCGCATCAGCACAGCGACCGCGCCGAGCCGCGACAACGCCGCGATGGCGACCAGCGCGCTGGGCCGGGTTTCCATCAGGACACCGACGTGGTCGCCCTGCCGCACACCGACGTCGATCAGGCCGCGCACCACGTTGTTGATGCGCCGGTTAACCGCTTCGTAGGTGTGGACCCGCCCGTCGAACAACAGGAACTCGCCTTGCGGCGCGTCGTGGGCCTGTTCGTCGATGATCCGGCCAAGCGAGATGCGGGTGTGGTCGTTGATCTGGCCCAGCCGGGCCAGCCTGGGCAGCGTGCGCACGGTTTCCACCGCCATGGTCCGCACCGATTTGTTGGCGGCGACGACGGCCTCGGCCGCGCCGCGGGCGAGGGTCAGCGCCACCTCGGACGCTTCCCCGACGCCGTGCGCCAGCCGAGCGCTCAGCGCCACACCGGACTGGGCGCGTTCGACCGGCTGCTCGACCATCGGGACGATGTCGTCCGGCTTGTCACCGGATCCAGAGATCCACAGCACCCAGGCCGCGACGGTCGGCCAGGTCTGCTGTGCCGCTTTGGATCCGACGACCAACCCGAAGTGGCCTGCCCGCAAGCAGTATTCGTACACTTCGGCGTTCGGGGCCGCACGCCGGATGCCCCGCACCGCCGGGGGCTGGCCGATGTCGTCGACTTCGCCGACGAAGGCCAGCACGGGGCAGGTGATGTCCGTCAGGGTCACCAGTTGCCCGTTGATCGAGAAACCGCCGGTCATCATCCGGTTGTGCGCGATGAACTGCTTGAGCAGTTCGGAGACTGCGGGACCCGACCAGGCGATCCAGCCTTCGGATTCCAGGAATCTGCGCTGCGCTTCGCGCGGCAGCAAAGCTTCCCGGTCGTGCAGTTGACGCAGGAAATCGATGCGGGCTTTCGCAGTCTTGAGCGGATCCATCAACTGGAAACCGGTGCGCGCCAACCAGCTTGGGATCGCCAGCCGGGTGAAAACATGGTCGGCCATGAAGTTCGCGGCCGCGGCGGCCAAGTTGGGCGGAACGCCCATCGGCAGCGCGGCCAACGTGTCGACCGGCGACCCGAACGCCACAATGCTGGCGATGTTTTTCGAGTGGCGGTATGCGGCAGCTTGATAGCAGAACATGCCGCCTTGGGAATAGCCCGCCAGGTGCACGTCGCGGCCGGTGACATCGGTCGTGGTGTCGATGGCCTGGCTGAGCGCGACGATGTGGTCGGCCAGGGTGCGGCGCATGCCGCCTTCGACTTTGTCCGGTTCGCCGAAGTCGATGACCCACGGGTCCAGGCCGGCCGAATGCAAGATCCCGACCGCGCCTTCTTGGCGGGTGACGTCCCACATGTTGGCCGACATCATCATCGGGTGCACCAGCAGCACCGGCGGACCGGCCGGCGGTTGGCCAGGGCGGCTGTCCGGCGGAAAATACCGCCGCAGCTTGTACATGGGCACACTCTCGACGATCTGGAACGGCGACGGTGTGGTACCAGTCTCCAGCCCGCCCAGCCGCAAGACCTCCAGGCCGTTCTGCGCCGTGGCCATCAGACGCTCGACGGGCCGTGTGACCGCCGACAGATTCAGATCCACTTGCTGCCTCCGCTATCAAGTATCGCTGCTGCAGGCGGGCCTGACAGCGTGGCAATCATGGCACATCTGCGGGCGTGGACCCGCGGCTTTGGCCCCCGCCGGTAGCCGGTTAGGGTCGGGCCGGTGGCGCACCTGCTGGGGGCCGAGAACGTCCACCTCGAGTACCCGACTCGGGTCGTGTTCGAATCGGTGAGTTTGGGCGTCAGTGACGGCGATCGCATCGGCATCGTCGGACGAAACGGAGACGGCAAATCCAGTCTGCTGGGTTTGCTGACCGGTCAGTTGCGTCCGAATTCCGGCCGGGTCACTCGCCGCAGCGGGCTGCGGGTGGGTGCGTTGAGCCAGGCCGACACACTGGGCGGCGTCGGCACTGTCCGGCGGACGCTGGTCGGCGACCGGGCGGAGCACGAGTGGGCGGCTAACCCGCGTATCCGCGAGGTGGTCAATGGGCTGGCGTCCGACTTTCCTTGGGACGCTGAGCTATCCGCTCTGTCCGGCGGGCAGCGGCGTCGTGTGCAGCTGGCCGCACTGCTGCTCGGCGACTGGGACGTGATCGCCCTCGACGAGCCCACTAACCATCTGGACATCGAAGGAATCACCTGGTTGGCCGCCCACCTGCGCCAGCGGTGGGCGCGTAACACCGGGGGTCTTTTGCTCGTGACCCATGACCGGTGGTTTCTCGACGAGGTGGCGACCACGACATGGGAAGTACATGACGGGACGGTTGAGCCGTTCGACGGCGGTTACGCGGCTTATGTGCTGCAGCGCGTCGAGCGGGACCGGCTGGCGGCCGTGGCGGAGGCGAAACGGCAGAACCTGATGCGCAAGGAGTTGGCCTGGCTGCGCCGAGGGCCGCCGGCGCGGACGTCCAAACCGAAGTTTCGGATCGAGGCGGCCAACCAGCTGATCGCCGACGTGCCGCCGCTGCGCAACACGGTAGAGCTGGCGAAGCTGGCGACGGCGCGGCTGGGCAAGGACGTGATCGACCTGCTCGACGTGTCGGTCTCCTTCGGTGGTCAGCCGGTGCTGCGCGATGTCGAATGGCGGATCGCTCCCGGCGAACGGGCCGGGATCGTCGGTGCCAACGGTGCCGGCAAGTCCACGCTGCTGGGGCTGATCGCCGGGAGCGTGCAGCCGGACACCGGCCGGGTCAAGCGCGGCAAGACGGTTCGGCTGGCGATGCTCGACCAGCAGTGCGACGAGCTGGCGCCGATGGCCGGCGACCGCGTCGCCGACGTGGTAGGTAGGCTGCGCAGCGGCTACCGGGTCGCGGACCGGGAAGTCAGCCCAACGCAGCTGTTGGAGCGGCTCGGGTTTTCCCGAGCGCAGTTGTCGGCGCGGGTGGGCGACTTGTCCGGCGGTTTCCGTCGGCGGCTGCAGTTGATGCTGACGCTGCTGGCCGAACCGAATGTGCTGTTGCTCGACGAGCCGACCAACGACGTGGACACCGACATGCTCGCGGCCACCGAGGACTTGCTGGACTCCTGGCCGGGAACGTTGATTGTGGTTTCCCACGACCGCTATCTGTTGGAACGGATCACCGACCAGCAGTACGCGGTTCGGGATGGGCGACTGCGCCATTTACCCGGCGGCATCGACGAATACCTGCGGCTGGCAGCGGCTGCCAGTGAGCGGCGTCCCGACACTGCCGCGAAGTCCACGTCCGGCGCTGAACTGCGCGCCGTGCAGAAGGAGACCGCAGCCCTCGAGCGCCGGTTGGCGCGGCTGGCCGACCAAATCGCGGATAAACGCACCGAACTCGCTGAGCACGAGCCCTCCGACCACGTCGGGTTGACGCGACTGACGCAGGAGTTGCGGGCGCTGGAAGACGACGCCGCCGCGCTGGAGGACCGCTGGCTTGAGCTTTCCGAGCAGATCGAGTGACGCTAACGCCACAGCTGGTGTCGCAGCCGATCGGCGGTGTCGCGCACGCTATCCAGCTGTTTGCCGACCTGGATCGGCGCTGTGCCCCCGCGGGCGTCGCGCGACGATACCGAGCCCTCGACCGTCAGTACGTTGCGGACCTCCGCGGTCAGGGCGGGATGGATGGCGGCCAGCTCGTCGTCGGTCAGTTGTTCCAGCCCGACGCCGCGTTGCTCCGCTGTTCGCACCGCCGCGCCGGCGGCCTCGTGCGCTGCGCGGAATGGAATTCCTTGCCGCACAAGCCATTCTGCCATATCGGTGGCCAGGGTATAGCCGGCCGGCGCCAGTGTCGCCATCCGCTGCACGTTGAATGTCAGGCTAGAAACCAGTCCGGCCATGGCCGGCAGCAGTAGTTCCAGCTGGGCCACCGAGTCGAATACCGGCTCTTTGTCCTCTTGCAGATCCCGGTTGTAAGCCAGCGGCTGGGCCTTCAGCGTGGCCAGCAGCCCGGCCAGGTTGCCGATCAACCGGCCGGATTTGCCGCGGGCCAGCTCGGCGATGTCGGGGTTTTTCTTCTGCGGCATGATCGAGCTGCCCGTCGACCATGAGTCATGCAGGGTGACGTACCCGAATTCCGTTGAGCTCCAGATGATGATGTCTTCGGCGAGCCGCGACAGGTCGACGCCGATCATCGCAAGCACGAACGCCGCCTCCGCGGCGAAATCCCGAGCCGCGGTCGCATCGACCGAATTGTCCGCGGCTGCCGAGAATCCCAGCTCTTCGGCGACAACATCGGGATCGAGGCCCAACGACGAGCCGGCCAGCGCTCCGGAGCCATACGGTGATATCGCGGTGCGCTCGTCGAAGTCGACGATCCGATCGACGTCGCGCAGCAGCGGATGAGCGTGCGCGAGCAGATGGTGGGCCAACAGAATGGGCTGTGCCGATTGCAGATGTGTCTTGCCCGGCATGATCGCAGTGGGATAGGTGGCGGCCTGGTCGGTGAGCGCGCCGACGACGTCGAGCACCCCGGCGGCGACGCGGCGCACCGCGTCGCGCAGCCACATCCGAATCAACGTGGCCACCTGGTCGTTTCGCGATCGCCCGGCTCGCAGCCGGCCACCCAGGTCCGGACCCACCCGCTCGATCAGGCCGCGCTCCAGCGCTGCGTGCACATCCTCGTCGGTGTCAACGGGCCCAAAGCTGCCGTCGGCCACGTCGTCGGCGAGGCGGTCCAGCCCGACCAGCAGCCCGTCACGCTGCTCTTCGCTGAGCAGCCCGGCCCGGAACAACACCCGGGCGTGCGCCTTGGATGCGGCGATGTCGTAGGGCGCCAGCACCCAGTCGAAGTGGGTGGACCGGCTCAGCGCAACCAGCGCATCAGAGGGGCCGTCGGCGAACCGCCCGCCCCACAGCGATCCCTCGTTGGTGCTCATGGGGCAGCCCTTCGTGCGCGAGCAGACGCAAAAGCTCCCCGACACACCGTGCGTGAGGGGCTTTTGCGTCTGCTCGCGCCAGTCACCGCAAGTCCCTGCGGGCCGCTAGTTTCGACGACAGCCCGTGCACGTACACGAAGCCCTTCGCCTTGGACTGATCGAAGCTGTCGCCCTCGTCGTAGGTGGCCAAGTTGAAGTCGTACAGCGACTCCGGGCTGCGCCGCCCGTTGACGGCGATGTGCCCACCATGCAACACCATTCGGATCTCGCCGGTCACATGCTCTTGTGTTTTGGCGACGAAAGCCTCCAACGCCGCCTTCAGCGGCGAATACCACAGGCCGTCGTAGACGAGCTCGGCCCAGCGCTGATCGGTCAGCCGCTTGAACCGGCCGAGTTCGCGCTCCAGCGTGACGTGTTCGAGCTCGGTGTGCGCGGTGATCAGCACCATCGCCCCGGGAGCCTCGTAGATTTCGCGGCTCTTGATGCCGACCAGCCGGTCCTCCACGACGTCGAGCCGCCCGACACCTTGCGCGCCGCCGCGGCGGTTGAGCTCCTCGATGGCCTGCAGGACCGTGACAGGTCTGCCGTCGATCGACACCGGCACCCCGCACTCGAAGCCGACGATCACCTCGTCAGGGGTATTCCAGTTGACGGTGGGATCTTCGGTGTAGGAGTACACGTCTTTGGTCGGCGCGTTCCACAGGTGTTCCAGGAAGCCGGTTTCCACCGCGCGGCCCCAGACGTTCTGGTCGATCGAGAACGGCGAACGTTTGGTGACGTTGATCGGGATGGCGTTCTCCTCAGCGAACGCAATGGCCTTCTCGCGGGTCCACGCGTAATCTCGAACCGGGGCCAGCACCTCCAGATCCGGTGCGAGCGAGGCGAATCCGACCTCGAAGCGCACCTGGTCGTTGCCCTTGCCGGTACACCCGTGCGCGACGATGCTGCCGCCGTATTGACGTGCAGCCGCGACCAGATGTTTGACGATCAGGGGCCGGCTGATCGCCGACACGAGCGGGTAGCGGTCCATGTAGAGGCCGTTCGACATGATCGTGGGCAGGCAGTAGCCCTCGGCGAACTCGTCGCGGGCATCGACGACGACCGCCTCGACCGCGCCGCAGTCCAGCGCCCGCTGGCGCACCACCCCCATGTCCTCGCCGCCCTGGCCGAGGTCGATGGCTACCGCGACGACTTCCCGGCCGGTCTCCTTGCCAATCCAGCTGATCGCAACCGAGGTGTCCAGACCGCCGGAATACGCCAGGATGACGCGCTCGGACATAAACCAATCTCCTTATACTTCAGCTTTGTTCAACTGCCGCAAAGCGGCTTCGAGTTCGGCGCCGGTCATCGGCTCGCGAGCCGCCACAAAGATGGTGTCGTCTCCGGCGATCGTGCCGACGACGTACGGCAGCGCCGCGCGGTCGATTGCGCTCGCCAGGTAGTGAGCGGCACCGGGCGGGGTGCGCAGCACGGCGAGATTGCCGGTGGCGTCGGTGGACACCAGCAGCTCACCCAGCAGCCGTGACAGCCGGCCTGTGCCGCCGGAGATTCCGCGTACCGGGCTGCCGTCTTCGGGAACGACGTAGACCCCAACACCGCCGTCGGCGCCACGCAGCTTGACCGCGCCGAGTTCTTCGAGGTCGCGCGAGAGCGTGGCCTGTGTGACGTCGATGCCCTCCGCGGCCAACAAGGCGGCGAGCTCGCTTTGGCTGCGCACCGACGCCGACGACAGGATCGCCACGATGCGGGCCTGCCTGCCGGCGCGGGTGACGTCCGGGGTGGTCTTCGAACGAGTCATCGGGACCTCTCCAGCAACCAGACGAGCAGTGCCTTCTGCGCGTGCAACCGGTTCTCCGCCTCGTCCCACACCGCGCTGTGCGGGCCGTCCATCACCTCGTCGGTGATTTCCTGACCGCGGTGGGCCGGAAGACAGTGCAGCACAATGCACTCCGGGTCAGCCAGCGCCAGCAGCTCGGAGTTGACCTGGAACGCCCGGAACGGCTGTAACCGGTCCAGCCCGTCGTTCTCCTGACCCATTGACGTCCAGGTATCGGTCACCAGCACGTCGGCGCCTTCGGCTGCGGCCTGCGGGTCGGCGGTCACGCTGACCGACGCTCCGGTGGTCGCGGCGCGCTGCTCGGCGGCAACGAGAACCGCTTTGTCGGGCGCGAACTCGTCGGGAGCGGCGATGGTCACATGCATGCCCGCGGTGACGCCGCCGAGCAGCAGCGAGTGCGCCATGTTGTTGGCGCCGTCACCGAAGTAGGACAGCTTCAGCCCGGGCAGCGATCCCTTGCGTTCGGCGATCGTCTGCAGGTCGGCCAGCACCTGGCACGGATGGAACTGGTCGGACAGCGCGTTGACGACCGGGACAGTGGCGCTCTCGGCCATGGCGATCAGCCGGTCCTGGCCAAACGTTCGCCACACGATCGCATCGACATAGCGGGACAAGACTTTTGCGGTGTCGCCGAACGTCTCGTCGCGGCCCAGTTGGGTGCTGCGGGCGTCGACGACCACGGCGTGGCCGCCCAGCTGAGCGATGCCCGTCTCGAACGAAAACCGGGTACGGGTGGAGTTCTTGTCGAAAATCACCGCAACGCCCCGCGGCCCCTCCAGCGGGCGGCAGCTGAGCGGATCCTTCTTCAGTCGAGCCGCCAACTTCAGCACATCGGCCTGTTCTTGCGGGGACAGGTCGTCATCGCGTAGGAAATGCCGTGGCGTGCTCATGCCGTCTCCGAAGCGGTGTCGAGGATGGCTGGCAGCGCGGTGATGAAGGTGTCGATCTGGTGCTCGGTGATGATCAGCGGCGGCGCCAACCGGATGACATCGGGTGCGGCGGCGTTGATCAGGAAACCGCCGCTGCGCGCAGCGGTCTCGACGTCTTTAGCTTTGGGCGCGGTGAGCACGACACCGCACAACAAGCCGCGGCCCCGGACGTGGTCGACCAGAGGGTGGCCGAGCGATTCGATGCCGTGCCGCAACGACTTTCCCAGCACCTCGGAGCGGCGCACCAGATCGTCGGCGGCCAGCACACGCAGCACCGCCAAGGCCGCGGCCGCGCACACCGGGTTGCCGCCGAAGGTGCTGCCGTGCAGGCCGGGCGTCAGCAGCTCCGCCGCCGGCCCGACCGCCAGGCACGCCCCGATCGGCAGCCCACCACCGAGACCCTTGGCCAAGGTCACCACATCCGGGGTGATGCCGTCGTGCTGGTGGGCGAAAAAGGTGCCGGTGCGTCCCATCCCGGTCTGCACTTCGTCGAGCACCAGCAGCGCGCCGTGCCGCGCCGTAATGTCGCGGGCCGCAACAAGGTAGCCGTCGGGCGGCACGACGACACCGCACTCCCCCATGATCGGCTCCAGGAACACCGCAGCGGTGTCGTCGGACACCGCGGCCGCCAGCACATCGACGTCGCCGTACGGCACGTGCGTGACGTCGCCGGGCAGCGGTGCGAACGGCGCCTGCTTGGCCGGCTGGCCGGTCAGGGCCAGCGACCCCATCGTGCGGCCGTGGAATGCGTCTTGTGCCGCAACAAGTTTCGTACGGCCGGTCAGCCGGGACAGCTTGAACGCCAGCTCGACGGCCTCGGTGCCGGAATTGCACAGGAACACCCGCGCCTCGGCCCCGAGCAAGGCGACCAGTGCCTCAGCCAGCGCGATACCGGGCTCGGTGGCATACAGGTTGGAGGTGTGGCACAGGGTCGACAGTTGCTCGGTGACCGCCTCGATCACCGCGGGATGGCGGTGGCCGAGGATGTTGACCGCGATGCCGCCGAGCAAATCGAGGTAAGACTTGCCGTCGACGTCGGTGACCACCGCGCCGTCACCGCTGGCCAGCGCCACCGGCGGGGTGCCGTAGTTGTTCATCATCACGGCTGACCAACGCTGCTGCATCACTGCGGTTCGTGGCGATCGCAAGCTCGGCGAGGCCGAGCGCAGCGGGTCGCCACCATGTGATTCAGTCATGCCGCCACCACCTTGGTGCCGGTGCCCGCGTCGGTGAACAGCTCGACCAACACGCAATGCTCCACCCGACCGTCAATGACGTGCGCGCTCGGCACACCGCCGGAAACGGCGCGCAGACACGCTTCGACCTTCGGAATCATGCCCTCCTCCAGCGTCGGCAGCAGTTGGGTGAGTGTCGCGGTATCGACTTCGCTGACCAACGAATCGCGGTCCGGCCAGCGGGTGTACACCCCTTCCACATCGGTGAGCATCAACAGCTTCTCGGCGCCCAACGCTTCGGCCAGCGCCGCCGCCGCGGTGTCGGCGTTGATGTTGTACACCACTCCGTCGGTATCCGGTGCAAGCGTGGACACCACCGGAATGCGCCGTGCCGCAATCAGATCCAACACGGCGGCGGCATTGACGTGTGCGACGTCGCCCACCAGCCCGATGTCGGTGGCGACACCGTCGACCGTGACGCGGCGGCGCACCGCGGTGAACAGCTGCGCGTCTTCACCGGTGATACCGACGGCGTAGGGTCCGTGCGCGTTGATCAGGTTGACCAGTTCCCGGCCCACTTGCCCGAACAGCACCATGCGTGCGACGTCGAGCACTTCCGGTGTGGTGACCCGGAATCCGCCCTTGAAGTCGCCGGCGATGCCGAGCCGCTGCAGCATCGCCGTGATCTGCGGTCCACCGCCGTGGACGACGACGGGATGGATGCCACAGTTGCGCAAAAACGCCATGTCGGCGGCGAACGCATGCTTGAGCGTGTCGTCCGTCATCGCGTTGCCGCCGTATTTGACGACGACGATCTTGCCGTGCAGTTGCTTGAGCCAGGGCAGGGCCTCGGCGAGCACCTGCGCTTTGACCTGGGTGGGCAATTCGCTAGTGGTCATGACAACTCGCTGCTCACCATGAGCTGGCCACCGCCGACGATGCAGAGCGAAGCGATGAGGAGGAGGCGGATCATGAGCTATACGCGGAGTTCTCTTCGACGTAACCGTGCGACAGGTCGGTGGTGCGGATGGCGCCGTGACCACTGCCTAGCCCGAGGTTGACGGCGACGTCGATGTCGGTTCCCGACAGGTCTACGTCTCGGGCTTTCGGCGTTCCGACGCCGTCGACGCAAACCGCAAAACCATTGAACGACACGGTGATCCGGTCGGGATCGAGCTGCACCGGCGCCATGCCCACTGCTGCGAGCACCCGGCCCCAGTTCGGGTCCGAGCCGAACAACGCGGTCTTGACCAGGGTGTCGCGCGCGATGACCCGGGCCGCGGTGACGGCGTCGTCATCGCTGGCCGCACCGGTCACGGTGACGGTGATGCGCTTGGTGACGCCTTCGGCGTTGGCCTGCAACTGCGCGCACAGGTCGTCGCAGACCCGAAGCACCGCCTCATCGAGTTCGGCTTGGCTGGGGGCGATTTCGCTTGCCCCAGACGCCAAAAGCAGCACAGTGTCGTTGGTGGAGCAGGTTCCGTCGATGTCCAAGCGGTCGAAGGTGACGGCGGTGGCACGCCGCAGGGCGTGGTCGAGCGCTGCGGCATCGGCGACGGCGTCGGTGGTCAGCACGCACAGCATGGTGGCCAGCGACGGTGCCAGCATCCCGGCGCCCTTGGCCATTCCGCCGATGGTCCAGTTACCCGGATGGTGCAGCGCAACCTGTTTCGGCACGGTGTCGGTGGTCATGATGGCCCGGGCCGCGTCCTCGCCGCCGGTGAGTCCGCCTGCCATCTCGTGAACGACTTCCTGAACGCCGGCCAGCACCTTGTCCATCGGCAGCCGGTCGCCGATCAGGCCCGTTGAGCAGACGGCAATCTCGATGGCGCCGGTCTCGGTGCCCCAGTCGGATAGCGCGGCGGCGACGGCCTCCGCCGCGGCGTGGGTGTCTTGGAACCCGGCGGGGCCGGTGCAGGCGTTGGCGCCGCCGGAGTTGAGGATCACCGCGCGCAGCCGGCCCGTGGTGAGGACCTGCCGGCTCCACAGCACCGGCGCGGCCTTGACTTTGTTGCGGGTGAAGACGCCGGCGGCGGCGGAGTCCGGGCCCTCGTTGAAGACCAACGCGAGATCCAGCGCACCGGAAGGCTTGATCCCGGCAGCGATGCCCGCAGCCCGGAAACCCTCCGGCGCGGTGACGCCCTGAGAGCGCACCAGCCGGGCAGTGGCGGCCAGGTCGGTCACGGCGCCACCCCGACTATCGGGAGCCCTTCGGTTTCCGGCCAGCCCAGCGCCAGGTTCATCGACTGGACGGCGGCGCCGCCGGTGCCCTTGACCAGGTTGTCGATGGCGGCGATCGCGACGAGCATGCCAGCGTCCTCGTCGACCGCAACGGCGATATGCGCGGCGTTGCTGCCGATCACCGCACCGGTGCGCGGGAGCTGCCCTTCCGGCAGTAAGTGCACGAAAGGTTCACTGCCGTATGCCTTTTCGTAGGCGGCGCGCAGCTGCGAGAGCGGCGCGCGGGTCGGCGCGGTGCAGGTGGCCAGGATGCCGCGCGACGTGGGGATGAGCACCGGAGTGAACGACACGGTGACTTTTCGGTCGCTGACCTTTTGCAACTCCTGCACGATCTCCGGGGTGTGCCGGTGGGCCCCACCGACGTTGTAGGCACGCGCCGATCCGATGACTTCTGCGCCGAGCAAGTCTGTCTTCGCGGCACGACCAGCCCCCGATGCGCCGCTGACGGCGACCACCGTGACCGCGGGTTCGACGAGGTCCTCGGCGACGGCCGGCAGCAGTGCCAGCAGTGCGGCAGTCGGATAGCAGCCCGGAACCGCGATGCGGCGCGCGCCGCGCAGCTGATCGCGGGCGCCGGGCAGTTCGGGTAACCCGTACGGCCAGCTGCCGGCGTGCGGTGAACCGTAGAAGCGCTGCCAGGCTGCGGGTTCGGTGAGCCGGAAATCAGCGCCGCAGTCCACGATCAGCGTCTGGGGATCCAGTTGCTCGGCCAACGCCGCCGAATACCCATGCGGGAGCGCCAAGAAGACCACGTCATGGCCGCGCAGCACGTCGACCTCGGTCGGTTCCAGGATCCGCTGAGCGAGCGGCAGCAAGTGGGGGTGCTGCTCGCCCAGGGTGCTTCCGGCGTTGCCCGCCGCGGTGAGCGCGCCGATCGTCAACCGGCCGTCGGCGTAGGCGGGGTGACCGAGCAGCAGCCGAAGGATTTCGCCTCCCGCGTAGCCGCTGGCGCCAGCCACCGCCACTCGCAGGGTCATGGCCGCCATTCTGCATGGTTATGCAAAACTATGCAAACTCATTCCAACGCCAGCAGACGTAAAAGCCTCCCGACACGCCGATGAACGGGGACGTTAGCGTCTGCTCGCCGCAAAACACTCAGGTGCGCAGGACGGCGCCTACCCGTTCGGCGGCGCGGCGCACGGCGGCATCCCGGGCCGCGCTGGCGTCGTCTTCGGTCAACGTGCGATCTGGTGCACGGAACCGCAACGCGAACGTCAGCGACTTGCGGTCCTCGCCGATCTGGGGGCCGGTGTAGACGTCGAAAAGCCGGATATCCTCCAGCAGCTCGCCCGCGCCCTCGCGCACCGCGTCTTCCACCGCCTGGGCGGCGACGTCGGCGCCGACCACCAGGCTGACGTCTTGAAACACCGCCGGAAACGGCGACACCTGAGGTGCGGGCAGGGCTTTTACGAGCGGAACGGCATCCAGGTTGAGTTCGGCCGCGCAGGTGCCGGGCGGCAGCTCGCAGCGTTCGATGACCGCCGGGTGCAGCTGGCCGGCATGGCCGATCACGGCGTCGCCGATGAGCACTTCGGCGCACCGGCCCGGATGCCACGGCAGATAGTCGGCGGCCCGCAGTGTCACGTCGACGCCGCAGGAGCGGGCGATGGTCCGAACCGCCTCGAAGGCGTCGGCGGCTTCGGCCCGCCGACCGGCGCCCCAGGGCCCGCGCGGTTCCCGCAGGCCGGTCAGCACCACCGCGACGTGCTGCGGCTGGCGCGGCAGTGACGCGTCGAGCATGGCGATCTCGTCGTCGGTGGGCCGCCGGTCGACGGGGATGACGCCGACGCTGCGGGTCTGGGAAGTCGGATGGACCACCTGCGCGATGGCGAACAGCTCGACGTCGGCGATGCCCCGAGAAACGTTGCGCGCCAGGGCTTCCAGTAGCCCGGGAAGCAGCGTGGTGGCCAGATGCGGCCGATCGGCCTCCAGCGGGTTGAGCACCTGTGTGGTGGTGCGCCGAGGATCGTCGGCGGGCAACCCCCACCGGTCGAAGATGCCCGCGGGCAAAAACGGTGTCGGCAGGACTTCGACATAGCCGGACAACGCGAGCGACTTGCTGATCGCGCGGTGGCGCTTTTGCTTGCGGGTCAAACCCCGGCCGGCGGGCGCCGCGGGTAACACCGAAGGGATGACGGCGAAGCCTTCCAGTCGCAGCACTTCCTCGACCAGATCGGCGGGCTGCACGAGATCGGGCCGCCAACTCGGCGGCGTCACGGTCAGCACATCGCCGTCGGCGGTCACCGCGGCGCCGATTTGGGTCAGCCGCCGCACGGTTGTGCCCGGTGGATACTCGACGCCAGCGGTGCGGTCGGGTAGGTCGGTGGTCATTCGGATGGGTGGCAGCGACCAGTCGTCGCGCGGCGGGTCGCCCCGCCAGTCGGTCAGCACGGGAGCCGCTGTGCCACCGGTGATCTCAGCCAACAGCGCGGCGCAGCGATCCAGCGCTGCCACCGAGATCGCCGGGTCGACGCCCCGCTCGTAGCGGCGGGCGGCCTCACTGCCCAGGTGCAGCCGCCGCTGGGTGCGCGATACCGCGGGCGGATCCCACACCGCCGCCTCCAGGAGCACGTCGGTGGAGCCCTGGCGGGTCTCGGTGCTGCTCGACCCCATCACGCCGCCGATTGCGGCGGTGGCGACGTCATCGACGATCAGCACGTCGGCGGGCTCGAGTCGGCGCTCGACGTCGTCGAGGGTGGTCATCGTTTCACCGGCCCGGGCGAACCGCACGGCCAAGCCGCCGGTGATCCGGTTGCGGTCGTGGGCGTGCATGGGGTGGCCCAACTCCAGCATCACGTAGTTGGTGGCGTCGACGGCCGGCGAAATGGCCCGGATGCCCGACAGCAGCAACCGACGCTGCAGCCACCACGGCGACACTGCGCTGGGGTCAATGCTGGTGACCGGGCGCAGCGCAAACCGGCGCACCCCGGTCCCGGGTTGCACGGTCAGCGGCCACGCCTCCCCCTCGACCGGCAGCGGCGCGACATCGGCCGGGTCGGCGAAGTCGAGGTCGTAAGCGCAGGCGATCTCCCGGGCCAGCCCGCGCACCGACATGCAGTAGCCGCGGTCGGGGGTAATCGCCAGGTGGAACACCACATCGTCGAAACCGAGCGCCTCTGTGGCGTCGGCCCCGGGTTCGGCGGTGCCCGCCGGTAGCACGAGAATACCGGAATGATCTGTGCCCAAACCTAATTCGGCCATCGAGCAGATCATGCCGTCGGAGTTGCGCCCATAGGCCTTGCGGGCGGTGATGGTGAAGTCGCCCGGCAACGTGGTGCCGGGCAGCGCCACCACTACCAGATCACCGACTGTGAAATTCGTTGCACCACAGATTATTTCGCGCGACTGAGGCTCGCCGACGTCGACCAGGCAAGCGCGGATCGGTTTCTTGAACTCGGTCAGCTCTTCGATGGCGGTGACCCGCCCAACCGTCAGCGGCCCGGTGACCGGTCCGAGCGCGAGCACTTCTTCGACCTCGTGACCGATGCGCAGCAACGTCTGCTCGAGCTCATCGGCGGGCACGTCCCAGCCGGGCGCACCGACCGCGACGACTTCACGCAGCCAGCTGTAGGGGACGCGCATCAGGCCCCCACGCCGAACGGTAATGAGAACCGCACGTCGCCCTCGACCATGTCGCGCATATCGGGGATGCCGTTGCGGAACTGCAGCGTGCGTTCCAGCCCGATGCCGAACGCGAAGCCCGTATACACGTCGGGATCGATGCCGACGGCGCGCAAGACGTTCGGGTTGACCATCCCGCAGCCGCCCCACTCCACCCAGTCGGCGCCGCCCTTCTTGTTCGCGAACCACACGTCCACCTCGCCGGACGGTTCGGTGAACGGGAAGAAGTGCGGGCGCATCCGGGTACGCGCCTCCGGCCCGAACTCCGCGCGGGCCAACGCGTCCAACGTTCCCCTCAGATGCGCCATCGACAGCCCGCGGTCCACCGCCAGGCCCTCGATTTGGTGGAACACCGGGGTGTGGGTGGCGTCGAGCTCGTCAGTGCGGAAGGTGCGGCCGATCGAGATCACGTACACCGGCAGCTCGCGCTCGAGCAGCGTGCGCACCTGCACCGGCGACGTGTGCGTCCGCAGCACCTGGCGAGACCCTTCCGGCGCGATGTAGAAGGTGTCCTGCTCGCTGCGCGCCGGGTGGTCGGGTGGGAAGTTCAAGGCGTCGAAGTTGAACTGCTCGCTCTCGACCTCCGGTCCTTCGACCAGTTCCCAGCCCATCGCGACGAACGTGTCGGCGATGTGTTCACCCAGAATCGTCACCGGGTGCCGCGCGCCGGGTGGTTGGCGAGTCGACGGCAAGGTCACGTCGATGCGCTCGGCGACCAAGACCGCCGCGTCGCGCTCGGCGCGCAGCGTGGCCAGTCGCTCGGCGTAGCTGTGCTGGGCGTCGGCGCGGGCGGCGTTGACGCGGCGGCCGGCGTCGGCACGGTCGTCCTTCGGCAGCGCGGCCAATGCCTGGCGCGCCAGCGCCAGCGGTGAGCGATCGCCGAGGTGCTCGGTCTTGGCGCGCGCCAGGGCGTCCAGATCGGCCGCCAGCGTGAAGGCTTGGCGGGCGGCGTTGACCGCTTTGGTCAGTGCCTCCGACGACACGATGGACGGATCGACGGGTTGATCACCCACGCGGCGAGACTCCTTGCTGGCTGGTGCGTCCCGGCGCTGCGCGGCGCGACGAGCAGGCGCTCCTGCTTGCGGGACGCAAGTGCTGATCATAGGTGATCGGCATTGGCCGCCTTGCGGCCGTTTCGGCCGGGTGAGCTGGTGGAACTGCGAGCTCTTGGCAGGTGACCCGCCGCGCCCAGCTTCGCTGCGCTCGCGATCCCCAACCGGTCAGCTCTGCGTGAGCGGCTCCCGGGCGGCCATCGAGGCCATTTCCAGGGACCTGCGCGTCAGCCGCCACCGTGCGATCCGGTCGGCGGCCAGCGCGCTCAGCACACCGAAGACGAGCCCGGTCGTTGCGGTCACCGCAGTATGAGCCAGCAGCAGGAAACCGAAGGCCCCGCCCACCGAGAGCAACGCGTACCGCACCGGCGTCCAGTGCCCCGGGTGGCCGAACCGAGTGGCCAGCAGCATGCCGATCACTAACGCGACCCCGTGCCCGGCGTCGGTGAATTCGGCGCCGAGAGCCGCACCTGCCAGGCCGACCGCGAGCCACCAGCCGATCCAGGCCGGACGCCAGCGCCACGGGATCGCGGCGGTCAACGCCCCCAGCACCGCGACGGCCCCGTAGCTCATGCCGACGTCGCTGGCCTTGGTGATCGACAGGGGCAGCCAGCCGAACTCGACCGCGGCGATCAGGCCGACCGCCACCACGAGAGTCGCACCGACGTGGCCGAGCAGGAAGGCGAGCGTCAGCCGGCCACTGCGCCAATGCAGTTCCGCGAGCGCGAGCAGACACACCAGGCCCGGCAGCCAGATGTACATGGGCCCGGCGTCGATCACGAACGCGCTGCCGAAAAGCGTTCCGATCTTCCCGCGGGCCAAGTTATGCAGGTTCGTGCTGACGTGCAGGATCACTTGCTGCTGCACTCGCGGGCCGAGGACGACAAGCGCGGTGCTGATTGCTACCAGTACGGCGGCGTAACTCAGTGTGAGCCGGACCCGCGCCAACCTAGACAACATCGGAAAGATCATCGGCATCCACTATGCCTGCGGATCGGCGTCTCCGTCTGCATCGGCACCTGTAATTTCCCTGCGAGTTTCGAGGCGGTAGATGGCCATGTCGGCGGGAACCCCACTGGGCTTGCCGCCGAACAGCGGTCGATGGGCACGTTTGGCGACCACGCCCAGCTCGTCCAAATCGGCTTGTGGAATTTTATCCAGCGCGGGGCCGGACACCATGATGCCACCGCGGGTGGCACGCTCCATCACCCGGGCGGCAATGTTGACGTCGACGCCGAGCCAGTCGGCGGCCACCCGCCGCGGATGACCCGTGTGGACCCCGACCCGCATCCGCGGTGTATAGCCGTCCACTTCAACGGAGCTGAGGGCTTTCTCTGCCTGGGAGGATGCCCGCACCGCCGCCACCGGGTTGTCGAACACCGCCATGATTCCGTCGCCCAGCCGTTTGACGATGCGCCCGCCGGCATCCAGCAGCGGCGGTTCGACGGCCCTCGCCGCGTGTCGCAACAGTTTCAGCGCCGCGTCGTCGCCGGCTTTCAGCGACCATTCCGAGAATCCGACCAGGTCGGTGAAAACCAGCGTCACCTCGGGATTGGCCGGGCGCCGGGAGACGGCCTCGGTCAACGCCTGCCAGAGCTGCAGTGCGCCCAGGCCAACCTCGCGGGACGCCGCACCGCGGTCCGCGAGTACCCGGCCCGCTGCGCGCGCCGCCGCGCGGGGAGCGCCCTCACCCGCCGTGGACAGCGGGTCACCGAAGTCGGGATCGCCGGGCAACGCCCGTCGCGCGCGGCGGATCATTTCGACAATTCCCGGGCTTTCGTTGGTGCGACGCAACCACTGCGCCGGAGAACGGCGTTTTGAGTCAGACGGAGCCGGCGGGGTCACCGCTTGCTCGGGCTCGCCGGACGCCGGATTGGGCCCGAGTTCCACTTGGTCGAGGATAGGTGGAGTCCCGCACGACCGGCAACGAGCCGCATCATGATCCTTACCACCAGGTTCGCCAAAGCGCCTGGTCAGAGGCGCTCGCGTAGCGGTCCGTCCACGCGATGACACGGCCTGGCGGCACGCCGGGGAAATCGTAGACAACATGCGTTGTCAACATTATCGTGTGTCGTATCGACCCGAAGGATTGCTCGGCTCCTCCTGGGGCCGCTACACGGTCCGCATGGGGCTAGGAGGCCGTGATGACCGCGACATCGACGACATCCGCCAAACCCCTGCCTCGCGCTCGCGGGGGTGCTCCCCGAGGCGATGGTGCGCCGGCGCCGCTCGGCCCGGACTCGCTGACTTGGAAGTATTTCGGCGACCTGCGTACCGGGATGATGGGTGTGTGGATCGGCGCGATCCAAACGATGTATCCCGAGCTCGGTGCTGGGGTCGAGGAGCATTCGATCCTGCTGCGGGAGCCGCTGCAACGGGTCGCCCGCTCGGTGTACCCGATCATGGGTGTGGTCTACGACGGTGACCGGGCGGCACGAACCGGCGAGCAGATCAAGAACTTCCACCGCACCATCAAAGGGCTCGACACCGCCGGTCGGCGGTACCACGCCCTGGACCCCGAGACGTTCTACTGGGCGCACGCCACGTTCTTCATGCTGGTGATCAAAGTTGCCGAGTATTTCTGCGGTGGCCTGACCGAGGCCGAGAAGCATCAGCTGTTCGACGAGCACGTGCAGTGGTACCGGATGTATGGGATGAGCATGCGGCCGGTGCCCAAGTCCTGGGACGAGTTCCAGCAGTACTGGGAGCGGGTGTGCCGAGAACGGTTGGAGCTCAACCAGGCCACCCTGGACATTTTTCGGATGCGGATCCCCAAGCCGAAGTTCGTGCTGATGCCTACCCCGCTGTGGGACCAGCTGTTCAAGCCGTGGATGGCTAGCCAGCGTTGGATCGCTGCCGGGCTGTTCGATCCCCCGGTCCGAGAGAAAGCGGGCATGCGCTGGACACCGGGTGACGAGGTGCTGCTGCGGCTGTTCGGAAAATTCGTGGAGCTGGCTTTCGTGGCAGTGCCCGACGAGATCCGGCTGCACCCGCGGGCGCTGGCCGCCTATCGGCGCGCCCAAGGACGAATCCCGGCCGATGCGCCGCTGGTCGAGGCGCCGAGATTCATGGCGCCACCGCGAGATCGCCGAGGACTGCCCATGCATTACTTCCCGCCGCGCAAAACAATATTCGAGCGCGCCGGGTCTCTGGTGCATACCACGTTTTCGCTGGCCGGTCGCCGCCCTGTCTGGGGCCGTGGCACGGCGGCGGGAGAGCGCGCGCAATCACCGCAGTGCCCGCGAGCTCTGGTATAGGCAAATCGCCGCTGCCGCAGCAACATTGAGGCTCTCCGCGCTGCCCGACATCGGGATGCGCACCCGGTAGTCGGCCAACCGTGCGAGCTCATCGGGCAGGCCATGTGATTCGGGACCGAACAGCCACGCCGTCGGCTGATCCAGCAGCGGTCCGGCCTCGTCGAGGCTGGTCTGGCCGTCCAGCGTGGTGGCCAGCACCTGCAGCCCCGCGTTATGCATCGCCTCGACAGCCGCCCGCGCATCCGGGGCGACCACGACCGGGATCGCGAAGATGCTGCCGGCCGAGGCGCGCAGGCACTTGCCGTTGTACGGATCGACGCTGTGCCCCAGGAGGATCACCGCCGCGGCGCCCATGGCGTCCGCGATGCGGATCAACGTGCCAGCGTTGCCGGGCTCGCTGATCTCGACGGCAGCTGCGACCAGCGCCGGATTGCCGGCCAGGACGTCTTCCAGGGCGGTGGCGGGCATTTCGCACACCGCGACCATGCCCGCCGGAGTCACCGTATCCGAAAGCGCTTTGGCGGCACGCTCATTCACCAGGTGGACCGGGACGTCTTGGGCGTGCAATAGCTCGACGTGCCGGTACGCCGCGGACTCAGTGACAAAGATTTCGCGGACCAGACCGCGCCTGGATGCCGCCTCGACCAGATTCGGGCCTTCGGCGAGAAACCGCTTCGCGCTGCGTCGCCGGACATGACGGTGAAGTTTGACCGCCGCGACCACCCGGGCCGAGCGTTCGGTCAGCACCGGGCCGTCGCCGGGCCAGGTCCGATTGCCCGGCTCCTCCTCATCGCGCTCCGCGCTCTGCATCGTCGCCGGGCGGTGTCAGGCAGCTTCTCCCGAAGGCGCGTTGACGTTGTCGGGCAGTGCCGCCCGAGCCACGTCGACCAGTGCGGTGAACGCCGCCGGATCACTCACTGCGATGTCTGCGAGGTTCTTGCGGTCCACTTCGACGCCGGCGGCCTTGAGGCCTTGGATGAGCCGGTTGTAGGTGATGTCGTTAGCGCGCGCTGCCGCGTTAATCCGGGAGATCCACAGCTTGCGGAACTCGCCCTTGCGTGCCCGACGATCGCGGAACGCGTAGTTCAGCGAATGTAGCTGCTGCTCTTTGGCTTTGCGGTAGAGGCGAGACCGCTGGCCGCGATAGCCTTTTGAGGCCTTCAGGATGGTGCGACGCTTCTTGTGGGCGTTGACTGCCCGCTTCACGCGTGCCATTGGGTATTCCTATCCTCGGTCGGACGTACTGACCTGGTCAGCCGTTCAGCATCGACTTAACCCGCTTGGTGTCATTCGCTGACACCGCGGTGCGGCCCTCCAGCCGTCGGGTCCGCGTGGTGGGCTTGTGCTCGAACAGGTGCCGCCGGTTGGCGTGCTGACGCACGATTTTGCCGGTTCCGGTGCGGCGGAATCGTTTTGAAGCCCCACTGTGGGTCTTGGCTTTGGGCATGTGTCCTCAGTTCTGCTGTCTGGTCAGTTCGATGGTTCGGTATCGCCGTTGGGTGCGGGCTCGGGTATGGGTGCGACGGCTTGTCGCGCCGCCCTGGCCCGAGTCTTCGCGCCGCGGTGCGGCGCCAGCACCATCGTCATATTGCGTCCGTCCTGTTTGGCGGCCGTCTCGACGAAGCCGTAGTCGGCCACGTCGGCGCCCAGGCGCTGCAACAGTCGATAGCCCAGTTCGGGCCGGGACTGCTCGCGTCCGCGGAACATGATGGTCACCTTGACCTTCGACCCCGCCTCCAGGAAGCGGATGACGTGACCCTTCTTGGTCTCGTAGTCGTGGTCGTCGATCTTGGGTCGCAGCTTCTGTTCCTTGACGACGGTCTGCTGCTGGTTTCTGCGAGACTCGCGCGCCTTCTGCGCCGCCTCATATTTGAACTTGCCGTAGTCCATGATCTTGCAGACCGGTGGTCTGGCGTTCGGGGCGACTTCGACAAGGTCGAGATCGGCGTCCGCGGCGACGCGGAGTGCGTCTTCGATCCGCACGATGCCTACCTGCTCACCTCCCGGTCCGATCAGTCGGACTTCAGGTACGCGGATGCGTTCGTTGACGCGGGTCTCAGTGCTGATGTGGCCTCCCTTGGTTGTCTTCTTTGTCGCGACCGGCGCTCGGTTCCGTGGATGCAGCAGGTGGATGCCCTGCCATCAGCAAAAAGGCCCTGCTGCAGCAGGGCCCTAGTGCCGACCGGTCGCGGACTGAGCCGCCTGCGGTGTGCGCAGAACAGGCGCGATGCCTGTGACCGGACCGCTGAGCCTGGGAGGAGAATTTCTCTCGGCCAGCGGTGGGAGTGGGACTCCACTTGCTGTTCCCAGCCTTCGCCGGGACGGTCGCACCGGCCAGTTTAGCAGTCATGACGTGCTGACCGGCAGCTAGATGCGGTGGTCGCGATGTCGTCTTACGCGCGTCCCAGCTGAAGCGAATATCCTCGCGGTCTGTGACCCTAACCACGAGCCGGCCGACGTCCCGGTACCGCTGGGTTCCGGCGGCCGCCGGTTGGACCGTCGGCGTCATCGCCACCCTGTCACTGGTGGCGAGCGTGTCGCCGCTCGTCAGGTGGGTCATCAAGGTCCCGCGGGAGTTCATCAACGACTACGTCTTCAACTTTCCCGACACCAGCTTCGCGTGGTCGTTCATTCTGGCCTTGCTGGCCGGCGCGCTCACGGCGCGCAAGCGCATCGCCTGGTGGGTGTTGCTCGGCAACCTGATCATTGCCGCCGGGTTGAACGTCGCGGATCTGGCAGCGGGCGGAAACACGCCGCTGGAGACGTTCGGGGAAAGCTTCGGCTTCACGCTGCACGTTGCCGCGGTCGTCCTGCTTGTTTTGGCCTACCGAGAGTTCTGGGCCAAGGTTCGCCATGGCGCGCTCTACAAGTCGGCCGGCGTGCTGCTTGCCGGGTGGGCGGTCGGGATTCTGCTGTCTTGGGGACTGGTCGAACTGTTCCCCGGCTCGCTGGCGCGCCAGGATCGGTTGCCCTACGTGGTGAACCGAGTCGTCGGGTTCGCGCTGGCCGACCCCGATCTGTTCCAGGGCCGCCCGCACGTCATTCTCAACGACCTCTTCGGCCTGCTCGGCGCACTGGCGCTGATGGTCGCCGCGATCGTGCTGTTCCAATCTCAGCGCGCCGAGAACGCGCTGACCGGAGAGGACGAATCCGCCATCCGCGGTCTGCTCGAGTTGTACGGGAAAAACGACTCTCTCGGCTACTTCGCCACGCGCCGCGACAAGTCGGTGGTGTTCGCGCCTAACGGCCGCGCCGCCATCACCTACCGGGTCGAGGTCGGCGTGTGCCTTGCCAGCGGCGACCCGATCGGTGACCCCGCGGCTTGGCCGAAAGCCATCGACGTGTGGCTGCAGCTGTCCCAAACTTACGGTTGGACGCCCGGTGTCATGGGCGCTAGTTTGCAAGGCGCACAAGCGTTTCGTCGGGCAGGCTTGAACGCCCTGGAACTCGGCGACGAAGCCGTTTTGCACACCGCCGATTTCAAACTGTCCGGCCCGGACATGCGCGGGGTGCGCCAGGCGGTCACCCGGGCACGCCGCGCCGGGTTGACCGTGCGGATCCGCCGGCATCTGGAAATTGCCGCCGACGAGATGGCACACGTGATCGAACGTGCCGATGCCTGGCGGGACACCGAGACCGAGCGCGGGTTCTCCATGGCCCTCGGCCGGCTCGGTGACCCGGCCGACGGCGACTGCCTCCTGGTGGAGGCGCTGCGCCACGACCACGAGGTGGTGGCGATGCTCTCGCTGGTGCCGTGGGGGCACAACGGCGTGTCGCTGGACCTGATGCGCCGCTCCCCCCAATCCCCTAACGGCACCATCGAGCTCATGGTCAGTGAACTGGCCCTGCATGGCGAACGCCTTGGCATTGGCCGCATTTCGCTGAACTTCGCGATGTTCCGCTCTGCGTTCGCTCAGGGCGCGCAGCTCGGCGCCGGGCCGATCGCCCGGCTGTGGCGGGGACTGCTGGTGTTCTTCTCACGCTGGTGGCAGCTGGAGACGCTGTACCGCTCGAACGCGAAATATCAACCGGAATGGGTGCCGCGCTACGCCTGCTACGAGGACGCGCGGATGATTCCGCGGGTCGGCGTCGCTTCCGCCCTCGCCGAGGGCTTTCTGGTGTTCCCCTTCAGTCGCCGCACCAAGCAGCACACCGGTCACCATCCGTCGGTGCCGCCGACGCTGGTGGCGACCGGGCTCTTGCACCACGACGGAACCGCCCCCGATCTGAGTGATCTCCAGCGCGCCGAGCCTTCTGAGTGGGACGAGTCGCAGCGGCGGCTGCCCGAACAGGTACGGGTACGGCTGGCGAAGCTGAAGGCGTTGCAAGCCAACGGAGTTGACGCCTACCCGGTAGGTCACCCGCCCAGTCACAGCGTCGCCAGCGCTTTGGCGGCCGACGACCAGGCGAGCGTTTCGGTGTCCGGCCGCGTGCTGCGCATCCGCGACTTCGGCGGCGTGCTGTTCGCCCAGTTACGCGACTGGTCGGCGGAAATGCAGGTGCTGCTGGACAATTCGCAGCTCGAAGAGGGTTGCACCGCCGATTTCACCCACGCCATCGATCTGGGCGATCTGGTGGAAGTGACCGGGCACATGGGATTCAGCAAAAACGGGACGCGCTCGTTGCTGGTTCGCCGATGGCGGCTGATCGGCAAGTGCCTGCGTCCGCTTCCCAACAAGTGGAACGGGCTCACCGACGCCGAGGCTCGGGTGCGGACCCGCTACCTCGACCTGGCGGTCAACACTGAGTCGCGTGAACTGATCGCGGTGCGCAGCAAGGTGTTGCGTTCGCTGCGGGAGACGCTGTTCGCCAAGGGCTTCGTGGAAGTTGAGACGCCGGTCCTGCAGCAGATCCACGGCGGCGCCAGTGCTCGCCCGTTCATCACCCACATCAACAGCTACGACATGGACCTGTACCTGCGCATCGCGCCGGAGCTGTACCTGAAGCGGCTCTGCGTCGGCGGCGTGGAGCGGGTGTTCGAGCTGGGCCGGGCGTTTCGGAATGAAGGCGTCGACTCCAGTCATAACCCGGAGTTCACGCTGCTGGAGGCCTACCAGGCGCACGCCGACTATCGGACCTGGATGGACGGCTGTCGGGAGTTGATCCAGAACGCCGCCGAGGCGGCGCACGGCGAGCAGATCGTGCTGCGACCCTCAGATGAGCCGGCGGGCAAGGGCCTCAAACCGGTCGACATCTCCGGTGTTTGGCCGGTGAAGACGGTGCACGACGCGGTGTCCGAGGCACTCGGTGAATACGTCGACGCCGACACCGACGTGGCGACGCTGCGCAAGCTGGCCGACACCGCCAACGTCCCTTATCTGCGACGCTGGGATGCCGGCGCGGTGGTGCTCGAGCTCTATGAGCATCTGGTCGAGTCCCGCACCGAACAGCCGACGTTCTACATCGACTTTCCGACGTCGGTGTCGCCGCTGACCCGGCCGCATCGCAGTATATGCGGTGTGGCCGAACGCTGGGATCTGGTCGCTTGGGGCGTCGAGCTCGGCACTGCCTACACCGAACTCACCGACCCGGTCGAGCAGCGCCGCCGCCTGCAGGAGCAATCGTTGCTCGCCGCTGGCGGTGACCCCGAGGCCATGGAGCTCGACGAGGACTTCCTGCAGGCGATGGAATACGCGATGCCACCCACAGGCGGTCTCGGAATGGGTGTCGACCGCGTTGTCATGCTCATCACCGGCCGCGGCATCCGCGAGACCCTGCCCTTCCCGCTGGCCAAACCGCGGTAGCACACGAAATGCCCGCCAGCAACGTGACGGGTGGGTAGCAGTTCGTGAACCGCTCGTGAATGCGTTCACCGATGCATCACAATGGATGACAATGAATGACGTGGGGGCATCCTCTGTAACTGTCGCTGCGCCGCTGCTGGTCGGTCACCACACCTCGCTCATGCACGGGTGGGTGCCGATCACGGTCCAGGCGCTGACGGCGGTTGTGCTGGTGCTAGCGATTGGATGGCGATCACGCCGCTGGCGGGTGCTGGGGCTGCCGGTGGCGGCGGCCGTCGGCATCGTGGTCGCAGCCGGGACACGCTGGTTCATCGACACCGACGGGCTGGCCGACGAGCCGGCGCCGCTCACGCTGTGGCTGTGGATTGCGTTGACCGGCGCCGCCGCCGCGGTCCTGTTGCTGGGGTGGCGCAGCGCCCGCTGGTGGCGGCGTGCGACGTCGATCCTGGCTGTGCCCTTGTGCTTGGCTAGCGCAGGGCTGGCGCTCAACGGGTGGGTGGGCTATTTCCCCACGGTGCAGACGGCGTGGAACCAGGTGACCTCCGGCCCGTTGCCTGACCAGACCGACAAGACGACCGTGAACGCGATGGCCGGCAAGCGCGCGCTTCCCCCTCGCGGCAGCGTGGTGCCGGTCACGATTCCCGCCGACGCGTCACACTTCAAGCACCGTGGCGAGCTGGTGTACCTGCCGCCGGCATGGTTTGCCAGCACTCCGCCGCCACGGCTGCCTACCGTGATGATGATCGGCGGCGAGTTCAACACGCCCGCCGACTGGCTGCGCGCCGGCAATGCGGTGGCGACGATCGACGAGTTCGCTGCCGCGCACGGGGGCAACGCGCCGGTGTTCGTGTTCGCGGACTCGGGGGGCTCGTTCAACAACGACACCGAATGTGTGAACGGCGCCCGCGGCAATGCCGCCGACCACCTCACCAAGGACGTGCTGCCGTTCATGGTGTCGACCTTCGGGGTCAGCCCGGATCGGTCGAACTGGGGCATCGTGGGCTTTTCGATGGGCGGGACGTGCGCCGTCGATCTGACCGTCATGCACCCCGAGCTGTTCAGCGCTTTCGTTGACATCGCCGGTGATCTGGGCCCCAACACCGGGACCAAGGCGCAGACCATTGCCCGGCTGTTCGGCGGCAACGGCGCCGCATGGGCTGCATTCGACCCGACCACCGTCATCAAGCGACACGGGCCCTACACCGGAGTTGCCGGCTGGTTCGGGGTCAACTCCGACGGCGTGCCGGCGCAGCATCGCAGCGTGGCGGTCGCTGACGCCGGCACGGTCGCCGGCCGGTTGCTCACCGGTCACCCCAATGAGCAGGCGTTGGCCGCCCAGTCGCTGTGCACGCTGGGCCGGGCCAATGGCATCGACTGCGCGGTGATCACGCAGCAGGGCAAGCATGACTGGCCGTTCGCGGACCGGATGTTCACGGCAGCCTTGCCATGGCTGGCCGGCCAACTCGATACTCCCGGCGTGGCCCGGGTGCCACTGCCCACCCCGGCGAATCCACCCCCGCCGCCGGCCCCGGGCCCGGCGCCGCACGGCCACGCCGCGGCCAAGTAGCCCCTGACATCGGTCGCACGGGCTCACCGCGCGATATTCGCTCGTCACTGCAATCCGTGGAGTGCCTGGACACGCTGGGCCAGCACACCCGTGGTCCTGGTGCCGGTCTGGACGCGACGGTGGGATCAGGCGGCGTTGGTCGGCTTGTGGTTCACGGTCAATCCGGTCCTGTTCGGCAAGCCGGGCCACGAGCGGGGCTGGTCCACTCGGGCGATGCTGGGCGAAGAGCTGTGGATCACCCGCAGGCCCAAAGACGCCGCACTGGCCATCAGCGCCGCGACGTCCGTCGCGGCCGTCACTGCGATCGCCGCGGCGCGTCGGCGTCGACTCGGCATCGCGGCAGCGGCAACCGCGCAGATGGCGCTGACATTGGTGTACTGGCAACAGATGGTGCACTACCTCGATCCCCAGCGGCTCACTGAGGGCTAACTGCTTGATTTGCCGGCGGTTTCGCGCAGACCGGCGCGTTCCACGGTCAACAGGCTTTGTGCGCGGTGCTCGTTCCGGTAGGCGTCCGCGCCGCCGTTGAGGCCGAAGAGGTGTTTGCTCCATAGCAGCCACACCACCGCGACGACGTTGATCAGAAATGCGGTAATCCGCACAGCCGTGATTCTTTCGGTGAGCTCATAGACTTCCAGCGGCAGGAAGACGCTGGTTGCAACCACCGCGAAATATTCGCCCCACCGCTGTACCAGCCACAGCCCAACAGCCTCGATGAACTCGATCACCGCGTAGGCCGCGAACGCGAGGGCGATCCACAAAAACGTCGACGACGAAAGCGCGAACAGGTGCGCGATGTGACGGACGATTTTGGAGTTGTCGGGATTCCATCCGATCTGGTTGGCCAACGGCCGGATCAACGGAAGATCTTGCTCGAACGCCTGCTGCAACCGTTCCCGTGAGCCACGGACCTTGAGCACGCCGGCCGCCAGCAATAGAAAGACAACGCCCCGAATCGCGCGTTCAACCGCGAGCGCCCGCATCAACGTCCGGTCCCGCAACATCCGCCCCCGCGGGATCTCCGGTGCCGTGTCCGCCGGACCGCTCTGCCGGGGAGGGCCGACTACGAAGGTTTCGCACCGCAAGCAGCGCCACGCCTCGCCGGCCGGAGTGTCGACTTTCAGGCGTTCCCGTAGCGCCGGCTCGTCGGGGGCAAATGTCGCATGCCCGCGCAATCCACACGATCGCAGCGCGAAGTCCACCACCCTTAGCACGCTATGTCACTGTGGGCCGATCCGCAGCCAAGCGTCTGTTTCGCAACTAGCCGAGGTGACAGCAGGTCCCTGGGCGATAGCATGTCCAGATGCCTGACGCTGCGAAGCCTCCTCCTACTGAGCCTGGCGCCGGGTCCAACTCCGGAGCTGGGGACACCGAACCCGGCTACGACACCTCGGGCGTACCGACATTCGATTCGGTCCGTGAGAAGATCGAGACGCGATTCGAAACATCAATCGGCGCAGCCGAGTTGGACGCCGAAAGCCCAGAGGGACGCAGCATCGAGGAGCAGTACCAGGCCCGGCAAAAAGCGGCAGCAGAACGGCTGGCTGCCATCCGCGAATCGATGCGTGAGGACACCCGCTAAGCGGTGCGCCACCGAGTGCGCAACTTGTACGCGCGATTTCGCCGATTCGCCGAGCACAACCTACATACTCGGCGCGACAAGACCCGCTACGCGCTGACCCGTCGACGCCGGTTCGACCGTGGCGTCGCATTGACCGGCACACCGAGCGTCTCGGCCAGAAACTTGCCGGTGTAGCTTTCGGGTACCGCCGCGATGTCCTCTGGCGTGCCTTCCGCCACGATGGTTCCGCCTTCGGCGCCGCCCTCGGGTCCCATGTCGATGATCCAGTCCGATGTCTTGATCACGTCGAGGTTGTGCTCGATCACGATCACGGTATTGCCTTTGTCGACAAGGCCGTTCAGGACGTTGAGCAGCTTGCGGATGTCGTCGAAGTGCAGCCCGGTGGTGGGCTCGTCGAGGATGTAGACCGTACGCCCGGTGGAGCGCTTCTGCAGCTCGGAGGCCAGCTTCACCCGTTGTGCCTCACCGCCGGACAGTGTCGGCGCCGGCTGACCGAGCCGCACATAGCCGAGGCCGACGTCGACAAGCGTGCGCAGGTAGCGGTGGATGCCGGTGATCGGCGCGAAGAAGTCCTCGGCTTCCTCGATCGACATGTCGAGCACCTCGGAGATGGTCTTGCCCTTGTAGTGCACCTCGAGGGTTTCTCTGTTGTAGCGCGCCCCATGGCATACCTCGCAGGGCACATACACGTCCGGCAGGAAGTTCATCTCGATCTTGATGGTGCCGTCGCCCGAACATGCTTCGCAGCGGCCGCCTTTGACGTTGAACGAGAACCGGCCCGGTTGGTAGCCACGGACTTTCGCTTCGGTGGTGGCGGCGAACAGGGTGCGGATCTTGTCGAACACTCCGGTGTAGGTGGCGGGGTTGGACCGCGGGGTGCGTCCGATCGGCGACTGGTCGACCCGCACCAGCTTGTCGACGTGGTCCAGTCCGGTGACCCTGGTGTGCCGGCCCGGCACCTGGCGGGCGCCGTTGAGCTTGTTGGCGAGCACCGCGGCCAGGATGTCGTTGACCAGCGTCGACTTCCCGGAGCCGGACACCCCGGTGACCGAGGTGAGCACGCCGAGCGGAAACGACGCGTCGATCTCGCGCAAGTTGTGTTCTCGCGCCCCGACGACCGTGAGCCGGCGCCTTTTGTCGACGGGGCGCCGGATAGCCGGAACCTCAATGCTTTCCGCGCCTGATAGATAGGCGCCGGTGATCGAGTTCTTGTTCCGCAGCAGCTCGTCATACGTTCCGCTGTGCACGATTTGGCCGCCGTGCTCTCCGGCACCCGGTCCGATGTCGACGATCCAGTCCGCGTGCGCAATGGTGTCCAGATCGTGCTCGACGACGATCAGGGTGTTGCCCAAATCCCGTAGCCGAGTGAGGGTTTCGATGAGCCGACGGTTGTCACGCTGGTGCAGACCGATCGAGGGCTCGTCGAGCACGTAGAGCACGCCGACCAGGCCGGAGCCGATCTGGGTGGCCAGCCGGATGCGTTGCGCCTCTCCTCCGGACAGCGTTGCGGCGGCGCGCGACAGGCACAGGTAGTCCAGCCCGACGTCGAGCAGAAAGCCCAGCCGCGACTGGATTTCCTTGAGCACCTGCCCGGCGATGGCCTGTTCGCGCGGACCCAAAGTGAGCGCGTTGAGGAAATCTGAGCAGTCTGCTATCGACAGGTCGCATACCCCGGCGATGGACATCTTGCCCCGCTCCCCCGCGGCCAGCGTCACCGCCAAGATCTCGGGCTTGAGCCGCGTGCCCTGACACTCCGGGCATGGCACATCACGCATGAAGCCCTCGTAGCGCTCCTTCATCATGTCGGACTCGGTCTGAGCCATCTTGCGCTGCAGGAACGCCATCACGCCTTCGAAGTCGGCGTAATACGACCGGGTGCGGCCGTAGCGGTTGCGGTAGCGGACGTGCACCTGCTCGTCGCAGCCTTCCAGAATCGCCTTGCGCGCCTTGGCCGGAAGCTTGCGCCACGGGGTGTTCACGTCGAAGCCCATCGCCTCACCGAGGCCGGCCATCATCCGGGTGAAGTAGTCGGCGGTGTGGCCCATCGACCAGGGCGCCACCGCGCCCTGCGCCAGCGTCAGCTCCGGGTCGGGCACCACCAGGTCAGGATCGACCTCTTTGCGGATGCCCAGGCCGCTGCATTCCGGGCAGGCCCCGTAAGGCGAGTTGAACGAAAAGGACCGCGGCTCAAGGTCGTCCACGGCCAGCGAATGCCCGTTGGGGCACGCCAGCTTCTCGGAGAACCGCTGCTCACGGTTGTGGGCGTCGTGGGCGTGGTCGACAAACTCCAGTACGACTATCCCGTCGGCCAAACTCAGCGCGGTCTCCACCGACTCGGTGAGCCGCTGCTTGGCGCTGGGCTTAACAGTGAGGCGGTCAACAACCACCTCGATGTCGTGCTTCTCCTGCTTCTTCAGCTTCGGCGGATCGGTCAGCGGATGCACCACACCGTCGACCCGCACCCGGCTGTAGCCCTGGCTGTTGAGCTTCTCGAACAGGTCGACGAACTCGCCCTTGCGGGTGCGCACCACCGGAGCCAGCACTTGGAAGCGGGTGCCCTCAGGCATCGCCAAAACCTGGTCGACGATTTGCTGCGGTGTTTGCCGGGCGATCCGCTCGCCGCACACCGGGCAGTGCGGCGTGCCGGCGCGGGCGTACAGCAGCCGCAGATAGTCGTACACCTCGGTGATGGTCCCGACCGTCGACCGCGGGTTGCGGTTGGTCGACTTCTGGTCGATGGACACCGCCGGGGACAGGCCCTCGATGAAGTCGACGTCGGGCTTGTCCATCTGCCCCAGGAATTGGCGGGCGTACGCCGACAGCGATTCGACGTAGCGCCGCTGCCCCTCGGCGAAGATCGTGTCGAAGGCCAGCGAAGACTTTCCCGAGCCGGACAGCCCAGTGAAGACGATCAACGCGTCGCGCGGCAAATCAAGATCAACGCTGCGCAGGTTGTGCTCGCGCGCACCCTTGACGATCAGGCGCTCAGCCAACGGGTCCCTTTCCAGTCACCACGTTCCCCATGCTATGTGCCCGTACCGACATGCACGCCCGAGCAGTACCGTGACCGTATGCCTGTCCTGAACGACAACTACACCGGCCACGTCGACCCGGGGACCGCGGCACGCCGCACGCTGCCCGCCGTGACGATCGTGAAGGCGTCGGTAGGGCCTATGGACAACAATGCCTACCTGGTGACATGTTCCGAGACCGGCGAAACGCTTTTGATCGACGCCGCGAACGACGCCGAGGTGCTCATCGATCTGGTACGGCGCTACGCCCCGAAGCTGTCGCTGATCGTGACCAGTCACCAGCACTGGGATCACTGGCAGGCGCTGGAGGCCGTCGCTGAGGCCACCGGCGCGCCGACGGCAGCCAACGAAATCGACGCCGGCCCGCTCCCGGTCAAGCCGGATCGGCTGCTGGCCGACGGCGACACCGTGCAGATCGGCAAGCTGACCTTCGACGTCATCCACTTGCGCGGCCACACCCCCGGGTCGATCGCGCTCGCCCTCGACGGACCGGCCACCGGCGGCGTCACCCAGTTGTTCACCGGCGACTGCCTGTTCCCCGGCGGTGTCGGCAAGACGTGGAAGCCCGGTGATTTCACCCAGCTGCTCGACGACGTCATCACCCGGGTGTTCGACCGCTTCGACGACTCCACGGTGGTCTACCCCGGGCACGGCGACGACACCACGTTAGGTGCCGAGCGGCCCAAGCTCGGCGAGTGGCGCCAGCGCGGCTGGTAGGCCGCGGGAGCGACCTCCAAAAAAACCCAGCGGCGCGAGCGCGGCTGGTAAATGGCACGCGAAACGCCCTGCAGCGCCTAAGCTTTGCGGGGTGAGGGTCGGCATCGACTTCGGCACCACGCACACCGTCGTCGCCGCCGTCGACAGGGGCAACTACCCCGTCGCGTCGTTCGAAGGGATCGACGCCTGGCCGTCGGTGATCGCCGCGAATGACGCCGGCGAGCTGCGGTTCGGCTTGGACGCCGCCGCGCTGCGTCGCGAGCCGGGCTGGGCGGTGCTGCGGTCGTTCAAGCGGCTGCTCGGCGACGCCGGTCCGCGCACGACGGTCGAGCTGTCCGGGCGCTCTTACCGGTTGGCCGACCTTTTCGTGCGCTTCCTCGCCCAGCTCAAGAGCGACTTGCAGGAGCGGTCGAACGTCGACCTGTCGCTAGGCGAGCGGATCCAGGCCGCGATCAGCGTGCCAGCCAACGCGTCGAGCGCCCAACGGTTTTTGACGCTGGACGCCTTCACACAGGCCGGCTTCGACGTCGTCGCGCTGCTCAATGAGCCGTCGGCGGCGGGCTTCGAGTACGCCCACCGCTACCGCTCGACGATCACCGCGAAACGCGAATACGTGCTGATCTACGACCTCGGCGGCGGCACGTTCGACGCGTCGCTGCTCAAGATGACCGGGCGGCTCAACGAGGTGGTCACCAGCGAGGGCATCCAGCGCCTGGGCGGCGACGACTTCGACGAGGCGATCCTGCAGCTGGTCCGCAACCGCGCCAAGCTTCGCCGACTCGATGCCGCCGCCCGCGAACTGCTGCTCGAGGAGTGCGCCGCCCGCAAGGAAGCCGTGGGCCCCAACACGCGTCGCTTTCTGGTCGACCTCGACGCGGTCGGCAAACCACCGTTCTCCTGCCCGATCGACGACGTGTATGCCGTATGCGCGCCGCTCGTCGACAAGACGCTCGCGGTCCTCTCGCGCGTCCTGGCGGACGCAGCCGGCGACGAGGTGGACTGGTCGGAGGTCGCCGGCATCTACGTGGTGGGCGGGGCCGGAAGCTTTCCGCTGGTTGCCCGCAAGCTGCGCACCGTGCTCGACGAGAAGTTCGGCGAGAAGCGCGTCAAACGCTCACCGCATCCGTTTGCGGCGACGGCGATTGGGCTGGCCGTCTTCCTCGACAAGGAGGCCGGATTCGTGCTGTCCGACCGGCTTTCCCGGCATTTCGGGGTATTCCGCGAAGCGCACGCGGGAGAAGATGTCAGCTTCGACCCGATCGTGTCGAAGGGCATGCAGCTTCCTGCCGAAGGCCAGGCGCCGCTGGTCGTGACGCGCAGGTACCGGGCGGCGCACAACATCGGCCATTTCCGGTTCGTGGAGTGCAGCCGCCTGCGCGACGGCCACCCCGACGGCGACCTGACGCCCTATGAGCCGGTGTTCTTCCCGTTCGACCCCGACCTGCAGGATGCGGCGGATCTGGGGGGCCGACCGGTCGACCGCCGCGACGACGGGCCCGATGTCGAAGAGCGCTACGTCGTCACACCGGGCGGCGCGGTGGAGGTGACGCTGACGACGCGACCGGACCGCCTGACCCGCACCTTCCGGTTGACTCGCCACGACCTCGCGAGTGCGTGACCGCGCGGCGCCTGCCCGGTCGTGCGGCGGCGCTGATTGCCGGCGCGTTGCCCGCGTTGGCGTTTCCGGCGCCGTCTTGGTGGTGGCTGGCCTGGGTCGGCCTGGTCCCGCTGCTGCTGGTGGTGCGCGCAGCGTCGACGGCGTCCGATGCTGCGGTGCGGGCCTGGTGCGGTCTCGCCGGCTTCGTGCTGGCCACGCAGTACTGGCTGCTGCTCAGTGCCGGTCCCCTGCTGCTGGTCATGGCCGCGGTAATAGGCGCCCTATGGCTGCCGTGGGGGTGGTTCGCGCACCGACTGCTCTCGGGTGCGGTGACGACGCGTCGGCTGCTGGCGGCCGTCATCGTGTTGCCCAGTGCATGGGTCTCGGCTGAGGCGGTGCGGTCCTGGCCCGGTTTGGGTGGCCCGTGGGCCGCTGTGGGCGCCTCGCAGTGGAACCAGCCCGTCACACTTGCCTCGGCCGCGCTCGGCGGGGTCTGGCTGACCAGTTTCCTGATTGTCGCGGTGAACACGGCAATCGTCGGCGCGATGCTTTCCCGCGAGGCGGCCGCGCGGGTGAGCTGCGTGGTGATCGCTCTGGCCTGCGCAGGACTCGGACCCGCGTGGTTCGGCTGGGGGCCGGCGCCCGCAGCGGGATCGACCGTGCGGGTGGCGCTGGTCCAGCCAGGAGTCATCGACTACGCCGCGGCGCGCGAGGCCGCCGGGAAAGCGCTCACCGCCACATTGGCGGGACAACGGACAGACCTGGTCCTTTGGGGCGAGAGCAGCGTCGGGTTGGATCCGACCAGCCACCCCGACGACGTGCGGCAGTTGGCGAACCTTTCGAAAAAAGTCGGCGCGGACTTGCTGGTCAACGTCGATGCGCCCGCGGCGGACGGGGAGATCTACAAGTCGTCGGTGCTGATCGGACCCGATGGCCCCCGAGGCACATACCGCAAGACCCGGCTGGTGCCGTTCGGGGAATATGTGCCGCTGCGACCGCTGCTCGGCTGGCTGACCCGCCACACCAAGGCCGCCGGGCAGGACCGGGGCCGTGGGAGCGGACCAGCGGTGCTGCACGCCGGCTCGCTGGCCATTGGGCCGTTGATCAGTTTCGAGGCGGTTTTTCCCGATCTTCCCCGCCGGGCGGTGCAACGCGGCGCTCAGTTGCTGGCCTATCAGACGTCGACGTCGACTTTTCAGGGAAGTTGGGCCCAGCCGCAGCTGGCCGGCGCGATCGCCGTGCGCGCGGCCGAGGTCGGCCACCCGGCGGCGCATGCCGGATTATCGGGGGACAGCGCGGCATTCGATGCCCGCGGCCGCAAACTTGCCTGGTGTGCCTCGAATTACCGTGGCGTGCGCATCGTGGATGTCCCGTTGGGCGCGCAGGTCACGGTGTACCAGCGGCTGGGTGAATGGGTGCTCATGTTGGCGTTCTCGACTCTCGGTGCCGCTGCTATCTGGGTCGTGCGGTCGCGTCTGCGCTCGAATTACGGGGTGGTGTGAACGATCAATACGTCGGTCTTGGCTCGGCGTGAAACGTTGGCCGGCACTGAGCCCAGCAGGCGGCCGGCGATGGTGTTCAAGCCGACGTTGCCGACGACCAGGAGATCGGCGTCGACCTCCTCGGCGAGTCCGACCAGCGCGTCCACAGGTGCGCCGACGACCGCCCGTTCTTCGACGTTCTTCGCGCCGGCGGCCTTGGCGCGGTCCCGCGCTTCGCGCAAGATCGAGTAGATCGGGCCGGTTCCCGACACCTTGTAGCTCTCGTCCTTCAACGCGTCCGCGGCTCGAGGATCGTCTGGTTGGGGCAAGTACGCCGACGCGACGATCAACTTCGCGTTCGCCCCCGCGATGTGGCCTGCCCGGTCCACCGCGCGCAGCGACGAGTCCGAGCCGTCGGTTCCTACCACCACGGTCCGATAGGCGCTCATTTACCCTCCCAGGTGTCGGTTGCTACGCCAACCCAAGACAGTAACGCGTTGCCGGTTACGGGTGGGTCGGATTTGCGACACCGTCAGCACTGCCAGCCGCTCCGCTGATCCCCAACTCAGGGCGCCCGGCTCGCCGGCGCTGCCGTCGATCGATTCCGGCCATCACGGAAAGCGTTGTGCGGCAGGCTCTTAACGTCCTAACGGCAGGGGCAACCGGATCGTGCACTCGATATTGGACGATATGGGGTGATTGAGCCGCATCGGCGGTGGTAATCAGGTTCACCACATGAGCCCTACAGTGACAACCATCATGTCCGTGTCGACAGCCGAGCAGCCCGCACAGACAGCGGTCGCCGAGCCGCCCGTGCCTTCACGCCGTGGCGGCAGGCTGCTCGACCCCTTGCTGATCGCGGCACTGGCTGCTGTCATCAGCGCTGCGGGCGCAAGTCGGCCGTCGCTGTGGTTCGACGAGGGAGCCACCATCTCGGCGTCGGCGAGCCGTTCACTATCGGAACTGTGGCGGCTGCTGGGCCACATCGACGCCGTGCATGGCCTCTACTACCTGGTGATGCACGGCTGGTTCACCGTGTTTCCCCCGACCGAGTTCTGGTCGCGCGTACCCAGTTGCCTGGCCATCGGCGCCGCGGCGGCAGGTGTCGTCGTGTTTACCAAGCAGTTCTGTCCGCGCACGACTGCGGTGTGCGCAGGTGCGGTCTTCGCGATACTCCCCCGCGCGACTTGGGCCGGAATCGAGGCCCGCTCGTATGCGTTTTCCGCTGCCGCCGCGGTCTGGCTGACCGTGCTGCTGGTCGCTTGCGTGCGGCGGCACCGGCCGCGGCTGTGGCTCCTGTACGCGCTGGCGCTGGCACTGTCGGTGCTGCTCAACGTCTACCACGTACTTCTGGTGCTGGCTTACGCGGCGGTGATGCCGCTGATCGCCCGCAGGAGGTCTGCCGTCGTCTGGTGGGCGGTCTCGTCGGCCGTCGTGGTGGGTGCCTTGACACCGTTCATGCTGTTCGCCCACGGCCAGCGGTATCAGGTGTCCTGGATCTTTCCCATCAACTGGCACAACGTCATCGACGTCACCCAGCACCAATACTTCGACAACAGCGTCCCTTTCGCGGTGCTCTCGGCCGCGGTGATCGTCGCCGCGATCGCGCTTCGGGTGACCCAGAAGCGGCGCCCGGCCGGACAGACGCGGACGTTGTTGCTGTTGTGTGCGGCGTGGATGGCGATCCCCACCGCTGTCAGCCTGATCTATTCGGCGATCAGCGAACCGATGTATTACGCGCGCTATCTGTTCTTCACCGCGCCCGCGATGGCCGTCGTCTTGGCGGTGTGCGTTGTCACGATTACCACCAAGCCGTGGGCCGTCACCGGTGTGCTGATCGTGTTCGCGGCCACCGCTTTCCCGAATTACCTGCTGTCGCAACGGAGCCCGTATGCCAAAGAGGGCTGGGACTACAGCCAGGTGGCCGATGTCGTCAGCGCGCATGCAACCCCGGGCGACTGTCTGCTGGTCGACAACACGGTGTTTTGGGCACCCGGGCCGATCCGCGCACTGCTGGCCACCCGGCCGGCCGCGTTCAAACCGCTGATCGACGTGGAACGCGGCGCCCCCAAAGCCGACCGCGGCACGCTGTGGGACGGCCACGTCGCGGTGTGGCTCGTCACGGACAAGCTCAAGAAGTGCACCACGGTATGGACGATCACCAACCACGACACGACACTGCCCGACCATCAGATCGGGCGATCGCTGCCGCCGGGACCGGTTTTCGGGCGCGCGCCTGCGTATCAGTTTCCCCGCAAGCTCGGCTTCCGCATTGTCGAGCGCTGGCAACTCCACCGGACCCAGGTGCTCAAGTCGACGCACTGAGTTACCTTGCAGTGCCAACGTTTCTAGCGCTCAGCTGCATGCCGGATGGGTCAAGACCCTTGGGCCGCAACGGTCTCGCAGGGCTGCCCGCGGGTGGCCCGGTAGGACGCCGCGACCCCAACCGCGGCCAGCACCGTGAATACGGTGAACAGCCAACGAGCGGACATCACCGCACCGCCGTTGGCCTCGTTCACCAGAACACCGGCCAGCCCTGCGCCGACCGCGGCGGAGATCAGCTGCACGATGTTGATTCCGGCTGCTGCAGCACCGCTTTCAGCCGGGTCGTCGACGCAGCCCATCGCCCACGCCGACAGGTGCGGCCAGGCCACGCCGATCCCGGTTCCAGCGATCAGTAATCCCACTGCCCACACCGCGACGACACCGGCAGGTGCGTCATCGGACTGGGTGAGCGCACCCAGCGCCAAGCCGACCGCCATGATCCCCGGAGCCGCCGCCACCACCCGCGCGATAACGCGCGGATTGCTCAGCGACGCGCTGACCAGTTCGCTGACCGTCCAGCCGACGGCCAGCGCCGCTCCCAGGAAGCCGGCCACCACCGGTGACAAATGGGCCAGCCGCTGGCCGAACAGCGGCACATAGGTGTCGACCATCGCGGTAGCCAGCAGTAACGCCTGAGTCAGGTAGATCCATTTCAACGGCCCGGAACCAAAAGCGCTGGGCGGCAAGGCTGATGATGACAGCGGCCGGTCGACGAGCACAAAGACCACCACCAGGAGCACGCCGGCCGCCAGCAGCACTGCCGTTGCCGCGAGCTTATGCGGCAACTCAGCGACACTGACCGCCAACGCCGCAGTGCCCAACAGCAGCAACGGCAACACCGGAACCTTCGTCGCCGATACCCCGGTGTGGTCCACACGGCCCGCGGCCAGCACCACCGGTACCAGCACACCAATCGCGGCGGTCAGCAGCGCCACCGCGCCGAATGCCCATCGCCACAACCCGAATTGCGCGAACACACCGCCCATCGCGGGCCCGACCACCGTGGCGACCCCCCACATCACCGACACCAGCGCCGAGGCTCTGGTCCACAATGCTTGCGGCAACGAGGAATTGATGACCGCGTACCCAAGACCCGCGAGCAGGCCACCGGCCGCGCCCTGCAACGTGCGGCCTGCCAGCAGGACCTCCATGCTCGGTGCCGCCGCACACACCAGGCTGCCGAGACCGAAAACCGCCAGCCCGAGCAAGTACGACGACCGCGCCCCAATGCGAAGCAGCACCGCGTTGACCGTGGTGGCCGCAACCACTGAACCGACCAGATACAGCGTTGTCACCCAGGCGTACAGCCGCTCGCCGCCGATGTCGGCGACCGTGCTCGGTAGCAAGCTGATGGTCAGGAATTCGTTGATGGCATACAGCGCCACCCCGCCGGCCAGCAAGGTCGAGGTGCCCAGATAGCGGCGGCCCAGCAGCGCACGCCAACTGCCAGTGGTGGCGGTTGTGCTTGGTGAGCTCACTTGATGCCGGCGGCATCCATGGCGCGCAGTTCCTTCTTCAGGTCGGCGATCTCGTCGCGGAACCGCGCGGCCAGCTCGAACTGCAGATCCCGCGCCGCGGCCATCATCTGGTCGGTCAGATCCTTGATCAGGTCGGCCATTTCAGCCCGCGGCATATTGGCGGTGTCGCGGCCTTCGACGATGCCCGCGCTGACGGTCCGGCCCGGTTCGCCCTGCGCCCGCCGGCCGCGCGACACGCTGCGCCCGGATCCCAGCTCGACGGTCTCGCTGTCGTCGGCTTCGGTGTACACCCGGTCGAGGATGTCGGCGATCTTCTTGCGCAGCGGCTTGGGGTCGATGCCGTTGGCCTCGTTGTAGGCGATCTGCTTGGCGCGGCGCCGCTCGGTTTCGTCGATGGCTTCTTTCATCGAATCGGTGACCGTGTCGGCGTACAGGTGCACTTCACCGGACACGTTGCGGGCGGCGCGGCCGATGGTCTGGATCAGGCTGCGCGTCGAGCGCAGGAAGCCTTCCTTGTCGGCGTCGAGGATCGACACCAGCGACACCTCCGGCAGGTCAAGGCCTTCCCGCAGCAGGTTGATGCCGACCAGCACGTCGAACTCGCCGAGCCGCAGCTGGCGCAGCAGCTCCACCCGGCGCAGCGTGTCGACCTCAGAGTGCAGGTAGCGCACCCGGATGCCCATCTCGAGCAGGTAGTCGGTGAGGTCCTCGGCCATCTTCTTGGTCAGCGTGGTCACCAGTACCCGCTCGTCGGCGTCGGCGCGTTTGCGGATCTCTCCGATCAGGTCGTCGATTTGGCCCTTGGTCGGCTTGACGACCACCTTCGGGTCCACGAGCCCGGTGGGCCGGATCACCTGCTCGACGAACTCGCCGCCGGTCTGGCTGAGCTCATAGGGGCCCGGGGTCGCCGACAGGTACACCGTCTGCCCGATCCGCGAGGCGAACTCCTCCCAGGTCAACGGTCGGTTGTCGCACGCCGAGGGCAACCGGAACCCATACTCCACCAGGTTGCGCTTGCGGGACATGTCGCCCTCGTACATGCCGCCGATCTGCGGCACGGTGACATGCGACTCGTCGATGACGAGCAGGAAGTCCTCCGGAAAGTAGTCCAGCAGCGTGGCCGGCGGCGAGCCGGGGCCGCGACCGTCGATGTGCCGCGAGTAGTTCTCGATCCCGGAGCAGAACCCGACCTGGCGCATCATCTCGATGTCGTAGGTGGTGCGCATCCGCAGCCGCTGTGCCTCGAGCAGTTTGCCCTGGCTCTCGAGTTCGGCCAGCCGCTCGGCCAGCTCCTCCTCGATGGTCGCGATCGCGTGCGCCATCCGCTCCGGCCCGGCCACGTAATGGGTGGCGGGGAAGATCCGCAGCGAGTCGACCTTGCGAATCACCTCGCCCGTCAACGGGTGCAGGTAGTACAGCGCTTCGATCTCGTCACCGAAGTACTCGATGCGGACGGCCAACTCCTCGTATGAGGGGATGATCTCGACCGTGTCGCCGCGCACCCGGAACGAGCCGCGGGTGAACGACAGATCGTTGCGGGTGTACTGCACGTCCACCAGCAGCCGCAGCAGCGCATCCCGGGGCACTTCTTCGCCCACCTTCAACTCGACCGAACGGTCCAGATACGACTGCGGCGTGCCCAGGCCGTAGATGCACGACACCGAGGCCACCACCACGACGTCGCGCCGCGACAGCAGCGCCGAGGTCGCCGAGTGCCGCAGCCGCTCCACGTCGTCGTTGATCGAGCTGTCCTTTTCGATGTAGGTGTCGGTCTGGGCGATGTACGCCTCGGGCTGGTAATAGTCGTAGTACGACACGAAGTACTCAACAGCGTTGTGCGGCAACATCTCCCGCAGCTCGTTGGCCATCTGCGCGGCCAACGTCTTGTTCGGCTCCATCACCAGCGTGGGCCGCTGCAGACGTTCGATGAGCCAGGCGGTGGTGGCCGACTTGCCGGTGCCGGTGGCGCCCAGCAGCACCACATCCTTCTCCCCCGCCTTGATGCGGCGCTCCAGCTCGTCGATGGCGGCCGGCTGGTCACCGGCCGGCGCGTAGGGGCTGACCACCTCGAAGCGGCCGCCGGCGCGCACCAACCCTTCGACGGCCTCTCCGGCCGGGCGGTACTCCGAGTGCGCGACCACGGGGTGTTCGGTAGCGAAAGCCATGCTCACCAGGGTAGGCGGAGGCACCGACAAACCGTCGCGGGTGTTATCCGTGCTGGCGGCTCCACACCCGGGTAGTCGGGTCGCACTGGATCAGGTGACCGTCGTCGGACATCGACATCGCGAACACCGGTACGTCGGGCTCGTCGCAGGAGGTTCCGATGGGATGCACCCCCGTCGTCACTGGCGCCTTGTCCCATGTGTTGCCTTCACAGACAACTTGCTCGTTGGCGGCGGCGTCGTAGGCGATTTTGTCGACGTCGTTGCATGATCCGCCCAGCACGGGTGCCGGGGACGCCGCGGCCGACGGCACGGTGGTGGCGGTGACTTCGGCAGGGTCGGCCACGGGGACGTCGGGCGGCACATCGGCGATCCGGGTCGCGGTCACCGGAATCCGCAGGGTAGCCCCCTGTGCACCGCAGTCGGCGCTCTGCACGGTCTGGATCTGCACTCCGCGCAGTGTGCCGTCAGCCTGCGGTGTCAAAGACCAGACCACCGTCTCGTCCTGCCTGGATGTCAGCGTTTGGTGTGCTTGTCGGCACTGCACCTCAACTTGTCTGGGCTCGCCCTGCCAGTGTCCGTCGACGAAATGCAGAACCCCGGCATTGCCGGTTCCGGTGGTCTTGGCCACTTGGTGATTGCCGTTGTCCAGCTTGGTGCCGGTGGCGGCGCATCCACTCGCAGTGCATGACGACCGAAAGGCCCACCAGCTTGTTTGGGCTCCGTCGTTGGCGATCACGCCGCTGGACGTCTGCTTTGCCCGGTCGTAGTCCAGCCGATAGGTGCCGTCAAGCACCGGTTTGGCGATAGCCGCGCCTGCGGTTCCGGCCGAGTGGTTGGACGATGTCGCGTGCAACCGCGGCGGGGGCGCCGCGTTCGCTGACGGTTTGTCCTCCCAGAAGAGATACGAGGTGATCCAGGTGATCGCCAACGCGATAAGCGCCAGGAGAACGGCGGCTATGGCAATCTTGCCCTTCAGCGAAAATTCACCGGGGCGACGGCCACCGTTCGAGGTGCGCGCTACCTGTTCGCTGAATACGGCGGCGAAATCACGGCAGCTGTCGAAGCGCGACTCGGGATCCTTCGCCAGAGCCTTCACCAACACGTCGTCCAGGTGCGCCAAATCCGGACGGCGGTCGCTCAGCCGCGGCGGTGGGGCGTTGAGGTGCATGCTGATGGCCTCAACGGGGTTGGCATGCTGATACGGCGGCACACCGGTCAGCAGGTGAAATGCCGTGGCGGCCAACGCGTACTGGTCGGCCCGCCCATCCATTTTGCGACCCAGCAACTGTTCCGGCGCGGCATAGGCGACCGTCCCCACCGCCACATTGGTGGCGGTGATCCCACTGATGTCGGCGAGCTGACGGGCTACTCCGAAGTCCGCCAGCAGGATTCGTCGGTCCCCTGCTTCAGCGTGGGTGAGTAGGATGTTCGCCGGTTTGACATCGCGGTGCAGCAGCCCGCGCTGATGAGCGTAGTCGAGTGCGCCGGCGACAGCGGTGACGATTTCGCACACGTCCTGCTCTGACATGCCTTTGCGGTAGCGCTCTTTGATCAGCCGCGCAGCGTCGGTGCCCTCGACGTAGTCCATCGCGATCCACAGCTGGCCATCGAACTCCCCGCGGTCATGGACCGCCACAATATGCGGGTGCCAAAGCGTGGCCGCCAGGTCGGCTTCCCGGTTGAATCTCTCCCGAAATTCACTATCGGCCGTCATTTCCTTGGCGAGGACTTTGAGCGCGTCGCGACGCGGCAACCGGGGATGCTTGGCCAGGTAGACGTCGGCCATCCCACCAGAACCCAGTGGTCGTAGCACGGTGTAGCCGGCAAAAGCCGTAGGGCTCGAAACCATTGACCGGCGCGGCTTGCCCTTGCCGTGTGGCCCATCCGCGTCCCCGCTCGCGCCGGATCGGATCAGCGGCACGCGGTGGAGCAGCTGGGTGACCGCCATGTGCGGAAGCGACTGATAGCCGCGCCGCAGCGCCTCCCTGGCCTGCTGCGGGTCGGTGAGGAGTCGGCGGCTGACCTCCCAGCGCCGAGTAGCGCCCGTCGCCTCATCCATCTGCCGTTGCTCCCTTATTGCTCCGCAAGACCTGTGGTTGAGATGTGACGCAGATAACTGCCGCCAGGCGTCCGCAGCGGCGCGAGGCCGGTCGCTCCGTCGACGGCATGAAGGTGTGGTTCCTTTCGCGAGCAGTTATTCCGGCGGTGCATTCATACCGCGAGCCCCGCGGCGCATGCTTTTCGGGCATTTTCGGCCACCTCTTGGCATGATGCCTGCAGATGCCGCGGCCGTGGGCCGGTGGTGGTTATGAAACAGCTATGAATCACGGATCGGGGCAACCGACACGCCGGCTTCCGCGAAACATAGTGAAGACATAGGTAATTCACAGCTGCCTCGCTTGATTTCCTTGTGTGGCAACCGATACTGGACGTCGTGAGTCGACAAGTCCCGCCTGTGCTGACAATTCGCCACGACGGGACGCAACGGACTTTCGCACCCGGCCACGACGTCGTCATCGGACGAGACCTGCGTGCCGACATTCGCATCGCCGACCCGCGGATCTCCCGTGCACATCTGATCCTGCGCTTCGACCAGGACAGGTGGTTGGCCATCGACAACGGATCGGTGAACGGCACTTACGTCAACGGCTACCGGACCCCGGTGATCGACATCCGTGACGGCCAGAGCATCAACATCGGTAATGCCGGTGGCCCGCAGTTGACTTTTCAGCTCGAACACCAGCCGCAGCAGGTCGGCCGACCGCCGGGAACGGCGTCGCCGCGGGACAATCAGGCGCCCACCATCTCGTGGTCGACGCATCGAGAGCCCGCCCAGCCTGCCCAACCGCGGCGTCCGCCCGTGCAGGGCAGTTCCAGGCCCGGCCCGCCCCTACGACGGCATCCCCCGGCGTATCCGCGTAACGACTCACCGCCGCCGGCCCGGACACCCGGCTACCCGGGCAGCCTCCAGCGTCCATCGCCGGACTCCCCGCCACCCGACGAGCTGACCGTCGTCGACGCCGCCTGGGCGCCGTACCCCGACTCGCCGGCGCCCACGGAGATGACCGTCGTCGACGCCGGATCGGCCGACGTGACCAATCTCGCGACGAGGTTCGTCAAATTCCTGTCGCAGCGATCGGTCCCGGCCAAGCGGGCCGGCACGGTGACGATCGGCCGCGCCAACGACAACGACATCGTGATCCCCGACGTGCTGGCCTCACGGCATCACGCGACGCTGGTCCTCACACCGCTCGGCGCCGAGATCCAAGACCGCAGCGTCAACGGGACGTTCGTGAACGGCACCCGGGTCGGGTCGGCGATCTTGGCCGAAGACGACGTGGTCACCATCGGCAACGTCGACCTGGTGTTTCGCGGTGGCGTACTGGTGCGGCGCAGCGAAACCGAAGCCGCAACCAGCACCGGCGGTCTCGAGGTGCGCAACGTCAAGTTCACCGTCGACGGCGGCAAGCAACTGCTCGACGACATCTCGCTGATCGCGCGGCCCGGGACGCTCACCGCCATCATCGGCGGGTCGGGTGCGGGCAAGACCACCTTGGCCAGGCTGATCGCCGGCTACGCGCGGCCCAGCTCCGGCTCGGTCACCTTCGAGGGCCACGACATCCACGCCGAATACGCGTCGCTGCGCAGCAGGATCGGGATGGTGCCCCAAGACGACGTCGTGCACCGCCAGCTCACCGTGAACCAGGCGCTGGGCTACGCCGCCGAGCTGCGGTTGCCGCCCGACACCAGCAAAGCCGACCGGCAAAAGGTCGTCGCCCAGGTGCTCGAAGAACTCGATTTGACCAAGCACGCCGACACCCGCGTGGACAAGTTGTCCGGCGGCCAACGCAAACGCGCCTCGGTCGCGCTGGAACTGCTCACCGGACCGTCACTACTGCTGCTCGACGAGCCGACCTCCGGTCTTGACCCGGCGCTCGACTGCCAAGTGATGACGATGCTGCGCCAGCTCGCCGACGCGGGCCGCGTCGTCGTGGTGGTCACGCACATGCTGAGCTACCTGGATATCTGCGACCAGGTGCTGCTGGTGGCGCCCGGCGGCAAGACCGCATTCTGCGGTCCGCCCGCCCAGATCGGCGAGGCGATGGGAACCACCAACTGGGCCGAGATCTTCACCAAAGTGGGCGCCGATCCGGAGGCAGCCAACCGCCGCTTCCTCGAGCACCACCGCGAGCCACTACCTCCGCAGACCGACAAGCCGGCCGATCTCGGTGAACCGGTCCACACCAGCGTGTGGCGCCAGCTCTCCACGATCATGCGACGCCAGGTTCGCCTGGTCGTCGCCGATCGCGCCTACTTCATATTCCTGGCCCTGTTGCCGTTCATCCTCGGCGCGCTGTCATTGACCGTTCCCGGCTCGAACGGATTCCACGTCGCCGATCCGCGAAGCGACGCACCCGACGAGGCCGCGCAGATCTTGGTCCTGCTGAATATCGCTGCGGTATTCATGGGCACCGCGTTGACGATTCGTGACCTGATCGGTGAACGCGCCATCTTCCAGCGCGAGCAAGCGGTCGGTCTGTCGACCACTGCCTACTTGCTGGCAAAGACCGGGGTGTATTGCGCCTTCGCAATCGTGCAGTCGGTCATCGCCACCGCGATCGTCATCGCCGGCAAGGGCGCGCCCACCCGGGGTGCCGTGCTACTGGGCAATGCCACGCTCGAGCTGTTCGTGACCGTCGCGGCGACCTGTGTGGCCTCGGCCATCCTGGGCCTGGCACTCTCGGCGCTGGTGCGCTCCAGTGAGCAGATCATGCCGCTGCTGGTGGTATCGATCATGGCGCAGCTGGTGCTCTCCGGGGGGCTGGTGCCCGTCACCGGCCGGCTGCTGCTCGACCAGCTGTCCTTCGCGATGCCCTCGCGGTGGGGTTACGCCGCGGCGGCGTCGACCATCGACTTGCGGCATCTGGTCCCCGGTTCGCTCATCCCCAAGGACCGGTTCTGGCTGCACACCTCGAAGACATGGTTGTTCGATGTGGCCATGCTGGCAGGGCTGTCCGCCTTCTACGCCGGCTTTGTCCGCTGGAAGATCCGGTTGCACCGCTAGGTGCAGGTAAGCTGACGCCATCCATCACCCCAAGCACGAAACGTTCGATCTAGTCGCCCACACCAACACCGACCCCAAGGGCATCGTGCGGGCCGTCGATGAGTACACGCTGCGGCCCTGGGGACTCTACATGGCGCGCCCCACCCCGGGCCGAGCCCAATTCCATTACCTTGAGTCATGGCTCTTGCCATCGCTGGGCTTGCGCGCCAACATCTTTCACTTCAACCCCGGCCATGAACGCGACCACGACTACTACCTCGACATCGGTGAATACCTACCCGGCCCAACGGTGTGGCGTTCTGAAGACCATTACCTGGATCTCGAACTCTGCACGGGCCGCGACGTAAACCTGGCTGATGTCGGTGAGCTGCTGGACGCGGTTCGCTACGGACTGCTGACTCCGAAAACCGCCGAGCGGGCAGTGCACCGCGCCGTGGACACCGTCGACGGGCTGTCCCGGCACGGGTACGACCTGCAGCGCTGGCTGGCCGGCAAGGGGATCGAGCTCACTTGGCGCGGTACGTAGTACACGAAAAGACGGGTAACAGATGGTCATGGTGTCGAACATCGAGCTGCCCGGCCGGCTGCGCGCCGCTCTGCACGAGGAGCCCGTACCCGACTGGCGAGCTCCCATGCTGGCCACGCTGACCGAGCGGCGGTTTTCCGATCCGCGGTGGATATTCGAGCGCAAGTTCGACGGCGAGCGGTGTCTGGCGTATCGCACCGGTGAGCCGGTGCGCCTGTGGTCGCGCAACCGTCAGCCACTCGACGGAACCTACCCAGAGTTGGTCGACGCGCTTGCCGCACAGCCGGTTTCGCGGTTCGTCGTGGACGGCGAGGTGGTGGCGTTCGATGGGCGGCGCACCAGCTTCGCCCGTCTGCAAGGCCGGCTGGGCATCACCAACCCCAAACAGGCGAGAGCAACGGGCATCCCGGTCTTCTACTACGTCTTCGACCTGCTGCACCTGGACGGGCAATGCACCACCGGGCTGCCACTGCTCTGGCGCAAACGCCTGCTGCGCAGGTCGTTTCAATTCGGCGGTCCACTGCGCTACACGCCGCACCGGGTCGAGCAGGGCGAGGCGGCGTATCGCGCCGCCTGCGCCCGCGGTGACGAGGGCGTGATCGCCAAACTGGCCGACGCGCCGTACGAAGGCCGCCGATCGGGGAACTGGCTGAAGTTCAAATGCGTCCGCGACCAAGAGTTCGTCATCGGCGGCTACACCGCCCCGAAAGGTAGCCGGGTGGGCCTCGGTGCACTGCTGGTGGGCTACTACGACGGCCGCGACCTGGTCTACGCCGGCAAAGTGGGGACTGGGTTCGACGAGGCCACTCTGCGCGGCCTACACGCGCGACTATCGGGCATGGAACAAGATGCGTGCCCGTTTAGCCGCGGACGGGTCCGAGAGTCCGGAACTCGATGGGTGCGGCCGGAATTGGTCGCCCAGATCGGTTTCACGGAATGGACCCGCGACGGCAAACTGCGCCATCCGCGCTACACCGGGCTGCGGACCGACAAGAACCCCCGCGACGTCGTGCGTGAGACACGCTGATACCTCGAATCAAGGTGGCGGTCACCCATCCGGATCGGGTCGTGTTTCCCGGCCGCTCCTCGCGAAAAGGCATCACCAAGGGCGAGGTGGTGGATTACTACGCTGCGGTGGCCGACGCGATGTTGCCGCACCTCTACGGCCGGCCGCTGACCTTGCAGCGGTTCCCGCGCGGCATCGACGAGTCGGGGTTCATCCAGCAGGATTTCGGCGAAGCAATGCCTGACTGGATGGAGTCGGCCGAAGTCGCCAAGGAAGGCGGCACGGTCGTGCACCCGCTGGCCCAGCGCCCGGAGGCGCTGGTGTGGTTGGCCAACCAGAACTGCATCACGCTGCATGCCTGGCTGTCTCGGCGACGCCGGCTGAACACGCCAGATCGACTGGTGTTCGACCTCGACCCGTCCGGCGACGACTTCCCGGTGGTGCGGGCAACTGCGCACGCGGTCGCCGACGTGCTGGACGACATCGGCCTGGCACGCTACGTGAAGACGACGGGTTCGCGCGGGGTGCATGTGGTGGTGCCGTTGCGCGGCGACGCCGACTTCGACACGGTCCGCCAATTCGCGCGCGACGTCGCCGCCGTGGTGGTGGCCGACGACCCGGCACACCGTACGGCGGAAGCCCGCAAGGACAAGCGCGAGGGACGGGTGTATATCGATGTGATGCGAAACGCGTACGCGCAGACAGCGGTCGCGCCCTACTCGGTGAGGGCCCGCCCGGGCGCCCCGGTTGCCACCCCACTGGAATGGGACGAACTCGACAACCGAGGCATGCGCCCCGACCGGTTTACGCTGCGCGATATCCCGAAAAGACTTGCAGGCCAACCCGATCCATGGACTGATATGAACCGGCACGCCCGCTCACTGACCGGCCCGGCAGGGCGCCTGGCGAAACTGCATGCCGGAACTTCCTGACGTCGAGGGGTTCCGCCGGGCACTGGCCGACACGCTGCCCGGCCGTCGAGTGCGAGACGTCGACGTGCGCGACCCGGGCGTATTGCGTAACACCACCGCGCGAACATTGTCGCGCAACCTTATTGGCCATCGGTTCACCGCGCCGCGCCGGCACGGCAAGTGGCTGATCCTGCCGACCGACGGGCCGGTGCTTCTCGTGCACAGCGGCATGACCGGCCACCCGTACTACACGTGCCGTGGCGCAGAGACCCGGGGCTACGAACGGCTTGTGCTCACCCTCGACCGTGGCGAGTTGCGCTACGCCGACTTACGTAAGCTGCGCGGCGTATGGCTGGTCAGCGGCGACGACGAAATTGCCGCGATCACAGGACCACAGGGTCCCGACGCGCTGGATGTCGATCTGCCTAAATTTCGTGAGGTGCTGTCGGGCCGCCGTGGCGGGCTCAAGGCGACGCTGTTGGACCAGTCCGTAATCGCCGGCCTGGGCAACCTGCTCACCGACGAGATCTGCTGGCAGGCCGGCCTGCATCCATTCCGGCCGATCGCCGGCTTGGACGCCGACGAGGTGAAGCAGTTGCACACCACCATGAAGCGTGTGCTGCGCACCTCGGTGCGCCACGGCTGTGTACCCGGCCTGCCGCGGTGGCTCACCGGTGTGCGCGACGAGCCCGATCCGAGCTGTCCTCGCTGCGGCGCGCGGCTGTCCCGCGGTCGGGCCGGCGGCAGAACGTCGTTGTGGTGTCCGCGTTGCCAACCCGACCAACGGTAGCCCGCAATCGCCTGTTCTTCATCAGGCGCGGGGCGGTAATCTCAGAAGTCATGAACGCGACCACGCGAATGGGTTTGGTCACGACAGAAGTGGCGATGCTCATCGGTTGCGGCCAGTTAATTCCTGCCGCGGCGACGGCCGAACTGCACAACGTCACCTACATTGCGCGGATCGACGGGGTGGCCCCCGGCAGTCAGGCCACCTTCCTGATCAACGACACCCAGACCAACACCGCCCCACTGAGCTCGCTGCCCGGCAACGCATTACAAGTCAACACGGTGCTAGCCGATCCGGCCAAAGCCGGGATGAAAGTTGCGATCCGCTGGCCCTATTCGGCCAACGTGCACTGCGAGATCGACGTCGACGACAATGTCGCCGCGCAGGTCGACCAATTCGTCAGGCCGGCGCCGGGCAGCACTGACCCGATGAACGGCGTGCTGCCCTGCGGCGCACCGCTGCCCGCCAGCTAACGATTTACGGCCGCCAGCCCACAGTGTCGGCCCACTCCCAGGCACGCCGGTACGCTGCCCGAAACCAGGGCTCCTTCGCCTCGTTGTACTGCGCGAGGCCGCCATCGACGGGCACCGCGCTCGCGGCTTTCTGCTTGACACTCAAGTACTCCGCGCGCGCATCGGCGTCGGCCTTCATCCAGTCGACGAACAACAGCGCGAACTGTTGATTAGGACAGCCATCGACCCGCAGATGAACGTATGTCGGGCGACCCGGGTCGGCTGAGCCGTGAATCCGCTTGTGCCACAACGCCGGATCGGTGCTGTGGTCATGACGTTCGACAGTGCTTCGGGCGTCGGGTTTGGCGACGTCGGTGGTGATGTCGTCGATGCGGGGATATCCGGCGGACAGCAACGCGTCGGCGAGTTCGTCGGCCACCGCCAGCGACTCGACCGTGACCTGAATGTCGATGGCGTCCTTGGCATCCAACCCCTGAATCGCCGTGGACCCGATGTGGTCGACGCGCAGCGCCTTGCCCCCGCATGCAGTCGTGAGCCGGGCGACGATGCGGCGCGCCTGCTCCGGCCAGGTGGGATCTGCCGGCGTCAGCCGCACGGATTGCCGTACGGCCTGCCGGGCGGTCAGATTACGTGCGAACGGCGCGATCCGGTGATTCCACACGTCACAGGCCCGCTGCGCCAACGCCTCCAGGCTGCCGGAGTTGTCCAGCCAGATGTCGGCGACGGCGCGGCGCTGCTCGTCGCCGGCTTGCGCGGCGATCCGGGCGCGGGCGTCGTCTTCGGACATGCCGCGTTGTTCGACGAGCCGCCGCACCCGCAGTTCGGTGTCGGCGTGCACGACAACCACCAGCGGGAAAAGCGGCGCCATCCCGGATTCCACCAGCAACGGAATGTCTTCCACGATGACCGCGTCCTCGCGTACCGCCGCGATGATCTCGGCGCGACGCTTGCCCACCAGCGGATGAACGATCCCGTTCAGGGTCTTGCGCGCGTCATCGTTCTGGAAAGCCTTCGCCGCCAATGCAGGACGATCCAGCGCCCCGTCGGGCAGCAGGATGTCGTCACCGAACGCGTCGACTAGCGCCGCGAGCCCTTCGGTACCGGGCTCGACCACCTCGCGGGCGATCACGTCGGCATCGACGACCACCGCGCCGCATTGCTCGAACGTGGCGGTTACCGCCGACTTCCCGGCGCCGATGCCACCGGTCAGCCCGATACGAAGCATCGCCGGTTAGGCGCTGCCGGCGAGTTTCTCCCGGAGCGCGGCCAGTTGCGCGTCGCTGGCCAGCGAGCCGCCCTGCTGTTCTTCGGCCGGCGCACCCCCGTTGGCCTGCGGCTGCTCGGCACCCGCGGCAGCTTCGGCCGCGGCGAACTTCTCCATCTGCGCGGTGTGCATCTTGTGCCGGCGCTCGGCCTCGGCGTAGCGGGCCTCCCACTCGGCGCGCTGCTTCTCGTATCCCTCGAGCCACTCGTTGGTTTCGGCGTCGAAGCCCTCTGGGAAGATGTAGTTGCCCTGCTCGTCGTAGCTGTCGGCCATGCCGTACTTGGCGGGGTCGAACTCCTCGGTGTAGTCCTCGTTGGCCTGCTTGAGCGACAACGAAATTCGGCGGCGCTCCAGATCGATGTCGATGACCTTGACCATCACCTCGTCACCCACACCGACCACCTGGTCGGCCACCTCGATGTGACGCTCGGAGAGCTCGGAGATGTGCACCAAGCCCTCGATGCCCTCCTCGACGCGCACGAACGCACCGAACGGGACCAGCTTGGTGACCTTGCCGGGCACGATCTGCCCGATTGCGTGGGTGCGGGCGAAGTGGCGCCACGGGTCTTCCTGAGTCGCCTTGAGGGACAACGAAACCCGCTCGCGGTCCATGTCGACATCGAGCACCTCGACGGTGACCTCGTCGCCGACCTGCACCACCTCGGACGGATGGTCGATGTGCTTCCAGCTCAGCTCGGAGACGTGCACCAGACCGTCGACACCGCCGAGGTCGACGAACGCGCCGAAGTTGACGATCGACGACACCACGCCCTTGCGGATGGCGCCTTTCTGGAGCTGGTTGAGGAACTCGCTGCGCACCTCGGACTGGGTCTGCTCCAGCCAGGCCCGGCGGGAGAGCACCACGTTGTTGCGGTTCTTGTCCAGCTCGATGATCTTGGCTTCGAGCTCCTTGCCGATGTAGGGCTGCAGGTCACGCACCCGGCGCATCTCGACCAGCGACGCCGGCAGGAAGCCGCGCAGCCCGATGTCGAGGATCAGCCCGCCCTTGACGACCTCGATGACGGTGCCCTTGACCGCCTCGTCCTTCTCCTTGAGCGCTTCGATGGTGCCCCAGGCGCGCTCGTACTGCGCGCGCTTCTTCGACAGGATCAGCCGGCCTTCTTTGTCCTCCTTGGTGAGAACCAGGGCCTCGACCTTGTCGCCGACCTTGACGACCTCATGTGGGTCGACGTCGTGCTTGATGGACAGCTCGCGGGACGGAATGACGCCTTCGGTCTTGTAGCCGATATCGAGCAGGACCTCATCACGGTCAACCTTGACGATGGTCCCTTCCACGATGTCGCCATCGTTGAAGTATTTGATGGTCTTGTCGATGGCGGCGAGAAAGTCCTCGCTCGAGCCGATGTCGTTGACGGCTACTTGGGGCGAGGAGACGGTGGGACTCGGCATATTGTTGGGTTGCTCCGGACAGGTGTGGTCGTAGGGACAAATTGAGTTACCCGTCGAGGCTACTCGACTGTGCACATGCTGGCCAAACCGTGCCAATCTATGCCGAGCGTCCGCTCACGGCGAAAAAATAGCCCTTGGATTCACGCGGTCGCTGCAACAGATGCGGACGGGTCTGAGAGTAGCCGATCGAGTTCCTCGGCAGGGGTGCGCCAGTTGAAGCGTTTGCGGGGGCGGGCGTTGAGCTCGGCGGCGACGTTGTCGAGGATCCCGGGTCCGTGAAAGGACAGGTCGGTGCCTTTGGGGAAGTACTGGCGCAGCAAACCATTGGTGTTCTCATTGGTGCCGCGCTGCCAAGGGCTGTGCGGGTCGCAGAAGTAGATCGGCAACCCGGTGGCCTCGGTGATCTTGGTGTGCAAGGCCATCTCTTTGCCTTGGTCCCAGGTCAGCGAGCGACGCAAAACCTCGGGAATCTTCGGGATCGCCGCGCTCATCGCCTCAGCGACGGTGGCGGCGCTGCGGTCCTCGGATAGGTGCAGCAGCATCACGAACCCGGTGGTGCGTTCGACCAGGGTGCCGATTTGGGAGGCCTGGTTTTGGCCGATAATCAAGTCGCCCTCCCAATGCCCCGGGATCGCACGATCGTCGGCCTCAGCCGGGCGTTCACTGATGTTGATCATGTCCTTGATCCGGCCCCGAGTGTCGATTGTGCTGCGGCCCTGAGGTTTCCGTTGGGTCCGGCCGGTGCGCAGCGCGGCCTTGACCTGGCGGGCCAGTTCCCCCCGGGGCTGCACATACATGGCCTGATAGATCGTCTCGTGAGACACCCACATCTCCGGATCGTCGGGGAAATCTTCGCGCAGCCGGCCCGCGATCTGCTCGGGGCTGTGCCGCTGTTCCAAGCGTTGCACAACCTCGCCCAACAAGGCCGGGTTGGACTCCAGCTTGCGCGGCTTGGGCGAGCCGGGCCGCATCGACGACGTCTTGGCCGACCCGGGCCCGGTAGCCACAGCTGGTTGCTCCTCGAGCTTTTTCCCGGCTGATCGTCGAGGCGTCACGCTGTAACAGCCGCGCGATGTCGGCCTGGGGAAACCCGCCTCCAGCAACTCTTCGAGTCGGCACCGCTCGGTAAACGACAACAACCGCGACGCCGCGGCCGGCTCTAGATCAGCAACAACTGGTGTTCTGGGCACGTAGCCAGCCTGATCGACCCAGCGTCGCGCGGTGTGCTCCGACACGCAGGCACCCACCGCCGCCTGCGCCGGGGTCAACCCCGACCGCAGCGCCTCCCAAAATACGTCCCTGACCTGCTGCGAATACCGGATGCCGTGGTGCTTGCTATTGGTCTGATATCCCGCGGCCTTGGCCCATTTTCGGCCTGTGGTACCCGCCACCCCCGCCACCGTGGCGGCCGCCGTCGGCGACAACCCCGATCCAACAGCCCTCCAAAACTCCTCCCGCACCAAAGCCGCCGACTCGACGCTCAGATGAACACCATGACCCCGAAACCCCGTCTGATAACCCATTCGGCCCCAACACCTCCCGATAAGGTGTTGCAGCGATCACTTGAGCCTGACGCCAAAATTTCGCCATAGGTGCAGACTCGATGCGCTTGTGAGCTCAGTGCGCGGCGGCGTCCCAGCTGCGCCCGTAGCCCATCGACACCTCCAGCGGCACGTCGAGCGGGTAGGCGCCGCACATCTCGTCGCGCACCAGCGCCTCGAGTTGCTCCCGCTCACCGGGAGCGACTTCGAACAGCAGTTCGTCGTGAACCTGCAGCAGCATGCGGGACTTCAGGCCGGCCGCTTTGAGCGCCTTGTCGACCTCGATCATCGCGACCTTGATGATGTCGGCCGCGCTGCCCTGGATCGGGGCGTTGAGCGCGGCCCGCTCGGCGGCTTCGCGGACCTGGCGATTACTGCTATCCAGTTCGGGCAGGTAGCGCCGCCGGCCCAGCACGGTGGAGGTGTAGCCGTCCTTGCGGGCCTGTTCGACGACGGCATGCAGGTAGTCGCGCACTCCGCCGAAGCGAGCGAAGTAGGCGTCCATCTGCTCCTTGGCTTCCTCGGTGGAGATCTTCAGCTGCTGCGACAGGCCGTAGGCGCTCAGCCCGTAGGCCAGCCCGTACGACATGGCCTTGACCCGCCGCCGCAACTCGGATGTGACCTCGTCGATCGGCACCCCGAAGGCCCGGGAGGCCACGAACGAGTGCAGGTCCTCGCCGGTGTTGAACGCTTCGATCAGGCCGTCGTCCCGCGACAGGTGGGCCATGATCCGCATCTCGATCTGGCTGTAGTCGGCGGTCATCAGCTCGGCGTAACCCTTGCCCACCACGAACGCGTCGCGGATCTGGCGGCCCGCCTCGGTGCGGATCGGGATGTTCTGCAGGTTCGGCTCGGTCGACGACAACCGCCCGGTCGCGGCGATGGTCTGGTTGAACGTGGTGTGGATGCGCCCGTCGGCGGCCACCGAATTCAGCAGCCCGTCGACGGTGACTTTCAGCCGGGTGGCGTCCCGGTGGGCGAGCAGATGCTCCAGGAAGGGATGCCCGGTCTTGTCGAACAGCGACTGCAGCGCGTCGGCGTCGGTGGTGTATCCGGTTTTGGTGCGCTTGGTCTTCGGCATGCCGAGCTCGTCGAACAGCACGACCTGTAGCTGTTTGGGTGAGCCGAGGTTGATCTGCTTGCCGATCACCGCGTATGCGGCCTCCGCGGCGTCGCGGACCTGGTCGCCGAACTGGCTTTGCAGCGCGCCCAGCAGCTCGAGGTCGACGGCAATACCGGCGGCTTCCATGCCGGCCAGCACCCCTTGCACGGGCAATTCCATTTCGGCCAGCAACGACTGTGAGTCGATGCGGGCCAGCTCGGCGTCCAGCGCATCGGCGAGGTCGGCCACCGCGCGGGCCCGCAGGATGGTCGTCTGCACCGCCTGGTCGTCGACGCCGTCGGTATCATCCAGAAGCGAAAGTTGTTGCTGCTCAGGAGTTTCGGCGCGCAGCTCACGGCGCAGGTAACGCAGTGACAGGTCGTCGAGGGCGAAGCTGCGCTGCCCGGGCCGCACCAGGTAGGCGGCCAGCGCGGTGTCGGAGGTGACACCGCCCAGCGTCCATCCGCGCCCGGCCAGGTCGTGGATGGCCAGTTTGGCTTCGTGCAGCGCCTTGGGTTGGTCGGGGTCGGCGAGCCATGTCGCCAGCGCCGCGTCGTCGTCGGGGGTCAACGTGGCGGTGTCGATGTAGGCGCCGTCGCCGTCGGCTGCGGCGATGGCGAGCGCGGTGGCGTCGCCGTCGTAGGCCTGGTGTGTGCCGACCACCGCCAAGCCGGATCGCCGGCCGTCGCCGGCGTGTCCGGCCAGCCACTGCCCGACGGTGCCGGGCTCCAGCGCCCCGCCGCGGACGTCGAATCCCTCGTCGACCTCGGGTTCGACAGCTGCCAGCGTCTCGAACAGCCGGTCACGCAGCACCCGAAACTCCAACTGGTCGAAGAGCTGGTGAATCTGATCGCGGTCCCACGGCTGCAACCGCAAGGTGTCAGGGGTCTGGGCCAGCGGCACGTCACGGACAAGCTCGGTCAGTTCCCGGTTGCGCACCACGCCGGCCAGGTGGGCCCGCAGCGCGTCGCCGACCTTGCCTTTCACGGTGTCGACGTTGTCGACCAGCCCCTCCAGTGAGCCGTATTCGGCGACCCACTTGGCGGCGGTTTTCTCCCCCACGCCCGGGATACCGGGCAAGTTGTCGCTGGGGTCGCCGCGCAGCGCCGCGAAGTCCGGATACTGCTTGGAAGTCAGCCCGTATTTCTCGACGACTGCCTCCGGGGTGAAGCGGGTCAGATCGCTGACGCCTTTGCGGGGGTAGAGCACGGTCACGTCGTCGCTGACCAGCTGCAGGGCGTCGCGGTCGCCGGTGACCACCAGCACCCGGTAGCCCTCTTTTTCGGCCTGGGTGGCCAGCGTCGCGATGATGTCGTCGGCTTCGAAACCCGGTTCGGCGAGCACCGTGATGCCTAGTGCCGCAAGGACTTCCTTGGTGACGTCGATCTGACCGTGGAACTCGTCCGGGGCGGAGGTCCGGTTGGCCTTGTACTCAGGGTAGCGGTCGGAGCGAAACGTCTGACGGGACACGTCGAATGCCGCCGCGATGTGCGTCGGCTGTTCGTCGCGCAGCAGGTTGATCAGCATGGCGGTGAAGCCGTAGACCGCATTGGTGGTCAGACCGCCGGCGGTCTTGAAATTTTCCGCGGGCAGTGCGTAGAACGCACGGAACGCCAGCGAATTGCCGTCCAACAGCAGCAGAGTCGGCTTGTCGCCATCGGTGGTCGACGATCCCGCAGTCGCGGTGGCCGCGGCTTTGGCTGGGCTCACGGCCCTACTCTATGCACCCGGTCGGACAACAGAGTCAAACTGGAACACGTTTCAGTTTTGCCCCTGTTGTCGGTAGGCTGGCCGCGTGCCAGCAGCTACCCGCCAAGAGCCGGCGATCGAGGGATGGTTCGCCACCGACGAGGCCAGCGCCGCCCATCTGATCGGCAGCAAGTGTCCACGGTGCGGCACCTATGTGTTTCCGCCGCGGGCGAACAACTGCCCCAACCCCGCCTGCGACGGCGACCACCTCGAGTCGGTGCCGCTGTCGCGGCGCGGAACGCTGTGGAGCTACACCGAAAACCGCTACGCGCCGCCCCCGCCGTATCCGGCTACGGACCCGTTCGAGCCGTTCGCCGTCGCCGCGGTGCAATTGGCTGACGAAGGCTTGATCGTCCTGGGCAAGGTGGTCGACGGCACACTGGCCACCGACCTGAGGATCGGCATGGAGATGGAACTGACCACCATGCCGCTGTTCACCGACGACGGTGTGGAGCGAATCGTGTACGGCTGGAGAATCGCTTCATGAGTACCCCCGAACCTGTCTACATCCTTGGCGCGGGCATGCACCCGTGGGGCAAGTGGGGTCACGACTTCACCGAATACGGCGTGGTAGCCGCCCGAGCCGCGCTGGGCGAGGCAGGCCTGGACTGGCGTCAGATTCAGCTGGTGGCCGGCGCGGACACCATCCGCAACGGTTACCCCGGCTTCGTTGCCGGTGCGACGTTCGCGCAGAAGCTGGGCTGGAACGGCGTCCCAGTCAGCTCCAGCTATGCGGCATGCGCAAGCGGCTCACAGGCGCTGCAGAGCGCCCGCGCCCAGATCCTGGCCGGTTTCTGCGACGTGGCGCTGGTCATCGGCGCGGACACCACGCCCAAAGGCTTCTTCGCGCCAGTCGGCGGCGAGCGCAAAAACGATCCCGACTGGCAGCGCTTCCACCTCATCGGGGCGACGAACCCGGTGTACTTCGCGCTGCTGGCCCGTCGGCGGATGGACCTCTACGGCGCCACCGTCGAGGATTTCGCGCAGGTGAAGGTCAAGAACGCGCGCCATGGGCTGCAGAACCCGAACGCCCGTTACCGCAAAGAGGTAGCTCTTGAGGACATTCTGGCCAGCCCCGTGGTGGCCGACCCGTTGCGGCTGCTGGACATCTGCGCCACCTCCGACGGGGCGGCGGCGCTGGTGGTGGCCAGCGCGACGTTCGCCCGCGAGCACCTCGGCTCGCTTGACGGTGTGCCGTCGGTGCGCGCGGTCAGCACGGTGACCCCGCGTTATCCCCAACATCTGCCCGAATTACCTGATATCGCAACGGATTCCACTGCAGTAGTAGCGGCGCCGGAGCGGGTGTTCAAGGATCAAATCCTCGATGCCGCATACGAAGAAGCCGGTATCGGGCCCGAAGATCTGAGCCTGGCCGAGGTCTACGACCTGTCCACCGCTTTGGAACTCGATTGGTACGAGCATCTGGGCTTGTGCGCCAAGGGCGAAGCCGAGGCGCTGCTGCGCAGCGGCGCGACGACGATCGGCGGCAAGATCCCGGTCAACCCGTCGGGTGGGCTGGCGTGCTTCGGTGAGGCAATTCCGGCGCAGGCCATCGCGCAGGTCTGCGAGCTCAGCTGGCAGCTGCGCGGCCAGGCCACCGGACGGCAGGTCGAGGGCGCCACGGTCGGGATCACCGCCAACCAGGGCCTCTTCGGCCACGGCTCATCGGTAATCGTCGCCAAGTAAGGCCGAGCAGACGTAAAGGCCCCCGACACGCCGGTGTTTTGGTGGCTTTTACGTCTGCTCGCGCGGGGTGTCCAGCGTTTCCAGCACCACTTCGGCAACGTGTTTCATCGTGGTGCGCCGGTCCATGGCCGCACGCTGGATCCATTTGAACGCTTCCGGCTCGGTCATGCCCTGCTTGGTCTGCAGAAGACCTTTAGCCCGTTCGACCAGCTTGCGGGTCTCCAACCGGTCGGACAGCGTCGCCACTTCGCGCTCTAATGCGGTGATCTCGCTGAACCGGCTGACGGCCAGTTCGATCGCCGGAATGAGGTCGGTCACCGAAAACGGCTTCACCAGATACGCCATGGCACCGGCGTCGCGGGCTCGCTCGACCAGGTCGCGCTGGCTGAACGCGGTCAGCACGACGATCGGCGCGATCCGTTTGCTGGCAATCTCCGATGCGGCGTCGATGCCGTCGCGGCGCGGCATCTTCACGTCCATGATCACCAGGTCGGGTTTGAGCTGCTCGGCCAGCTCGACCGCTTCCTGCCCGTCACCGGCCTCACCGACGATGTCGTAGCCCTCTTCGCGGAGCATTTCGGCTAAGTCCATGCGGATGAGCGCCTCATCCTCGGCGATCAGAACGCGGCGGGCGCTGACAGCATCGACTTCGGTCGTAGAGCCGGTCATGACGACATTGTGTCGCGAACCGCAGTCCCCAGCGACCTCGGGGTTGTGACGCCGCAGCCTCGCACGCATCCTCTATGGTGGGAGGCCGTATACGGGTAAGCCCTCGTATCCCAACTGGCAGAGGAACTGGACTCAAAACCCAGACAGTGTGGGTTCGAATCCCACCGAGGGCACCAGAGGTTGCATGCCATCAGGCATTCCTGTGGTTCTTGGTTATCGCCTCAATGCCCGCCCGCCAGTGCTGCCGCGTTCCGCAATCGCCGAATACCAGCGCGATCGTGCCGAGTCCGCCGGCGGTGCGAAATTCGACAATTTCCCATATCCCCTTGTTTACGCCGGTCAATAATTAGCCATTCCTTCGCGGTCGTTACGCCAGACGGGCCGCGCTTAACCGGAGTCACATTAGGAACCACCCAAACCCCACCACTCAAAAGGAGTTCCGATGATCCGTCGACCTGTCGTGTGCGTGCTCGGTGCTTTAGCGGTGGCACTCATCGCCCCCACCCAGGCCCATGCCCAGCCGCCAACGCAATGTTTGAGCAACACTCCCGAAGGCAAGCAGGTCTACATTCCCTGCGACCTGATGAATGCCCGTGTCAACTACCCGCCAGGCCAGCGGTGTACTGGACCGCTCGACCAATACCCGCCCGATGTGCGCGACTGGTGCGGTTAAGAAAGCGCGAAATGCACTGCAGCGCAACGGTCGGAACCTGCATACTGACAGCGCGGCGATGACGGGATTAGTGCTGGCCTGATATATCCTGCAAGTCACCACGAATGGCTTGCAACTTACCTTGTATGGCTTGCAGAACATCAAAAGTATTTTGGAATGCCGGCGGCATCTCGCCGGGGCTTGTCGGTTCGTACTGGGGGCAGTACGAGACGATGGCGCCCGCAGCGAAGTCGGCGCTTTGATCGGCGTTCCATATCGACGTCCGCTGCACGAAGTTGACGGCATCTGCGAGGTTGGGTTGGTGTGCGAGGAAGTCGCAGACGGCGTGCCCCTGATTCGTCACGTAATCGTGGCTGGGAACTGGCAGGCCATCGTGTTTCAGCGCGTCGATGAAGGCGCTGTCGACGATGTCAAGCGGTGGCGGAGCCGGCGAACTTGGTGCAACCGGGTTTGATGGTGCCGCCGACGGCGGGATCACAGCCGGCGCAGGCGGCGGTGGCACTACTGTCGGCTGCGCCGCCGGAGGCGCGCTGTGGGACGCCGTGAACATCAGCATCACCAACGCGGCGAGGGCTATCAGGGATAGCGGCAAGACCATGAGGGGGCCTACGCGGCGCAGGATGCTTCGACGCTGCGAACGTGTGACGTCGTCGACGTCGTGTCGTTCCGACCGAGGTGCTGGCGAAAACCTGCGTCTCGCACGGTTGTCAGTCTCGGTTTCGGACGCCTCTGGCCGGTGCCCGAGGCGCTCATCAAGGAGTTCGTCGAGCTTACGACTCCACGGCTCGCCACCCTGCTCGCGAGCCGAACGGCGCAGCGCGGCGAGCCGCCGCAGCTCGGCGTCGATCGTCTCCCGATCGCGCGTCATGCCTGTGATCGTAGGTCCGCACCGCCGATGAGTCGGCGCTTCGCCCAAGCACAGTTCAGTAACGTATGGATGGGAATCCCACCGAGGGCACCAATGCTGTTCACCATCGGCCACGGCGCGAAAACCGCCGAGCAACTCACCACCGCGCTTCGCCAACATGACATCGACCTGCTGGTCGACGTCCGAAGCTTCCCCGGCTCGCGGCGCAACCCCGACGTGTCGAAACAAACCATGCCGAGGTGGCTAAAAGATGCCGGCATCGGCTACCGGCACGAACCCGGGCTCGGTGGACGGCGCAAGCCGCCAGCCCATCCCCTGCCAAGCGACCAATGGTGGGAGAACCAGGCGTTCGCCAACTACGCCGCTCACACCCGCACAACGGAATTTCGCACGGCGTACGAACGGTTGCTGCACGAAGCGGAATCCTGCAACGTCGCGATCATGTGCGGCGAACCGGTGTGGTGGCGTTGCCACCGGCGCATGATCGCCGACTTGGCTACCCGCGACGGACACACGGTGCAGCACATCATGCCCAATGGATCACTGTCAGAGCACCGCATATCCGAATGGCTCGCCGGCGAGCAGCCGGCCACTTCGTGATACCGCATTCCGGAAATGGCCAGCTCAACGGTAGGCTTTCGACGTGGCGGCTAAGAGGAAACGTGCCGCACAGCCTGGGACGGCCGACTCGTCGCGAACACCGTGCTGCGTCGAAGCAGTGCGGGAGCAGACACGCGCGCGCAACCAGCACTATGCCGACAGCGCCTCGCGGCGGCGCCGGGTGCTCAACATCAACGCCACGATGGCGGTACTGGTGTGCGCAAGCTATGCCGTTCTCGGCCTTGCAGTGGGGCACCCAGTTTGGCGGACCCAACTGGTCAACCTCCTCGCCGCTGCGGTTTTCGCCACGGTTCCGTTACTGCACCGCTTCGGGGAACTTGTTGCGCCGCTTACCTTTATCTGCACCGCATATGTTTCGATCTTCGTCATCTGCTGGAACGTCGGCACCGGCTCGGGACTGCAGTTCTTCTTCCTAGTCACGGCTTGCCTGGTGGTGTTGCAACTCGGCATCGAACACATCGCACTGGCGGCAACCCTGGCCACCGTCGCCGCTGGCTTGGTGATCGCGTTGGAGTTTCTCGTCCCACGCAACACCGGGCTACAGCCGGACTGGGCACAGTCGCTGGGCTTCGTGATCGCCGCTGTCTCGGCATGCCTGATGGTGGTGGTGACGATGTGGTACGCGCTGCGGGAAATCGCCCGCGCCGAAGCGGTCATGGAAGTCGAATACGACCGATCCGAAGCGCTTTTGGCCAACATCATGCCGGCCAGCGTCGCGGCTCGGCTCAAAGATCCGGAGCGCAACGTCATTGCCGACAAATACGACGAGGCCTCGGTTCTGTTTGCCGACATCGCCGGGTTCACCGAACGGGCCAGCGCCACCGCCCCAACCGAACTGATCGAGTTCTTGGACCGGCTCTACACCGAATTCGACGCGCTGGTCGACAAGCATGGGCTGGAGAAAATCAAAGTCAGCGGCGACTCGTACATGGTGGTCAGCGGAGTGCCCTGGCCCCGGCATGATCACGTGCACGCTTTGGCGGACCTCGCGCTGGGCATGGCCGACGCTGCAGCCGACCTCAAAGACCCGCACGGCCGTGCGCTACCGCTGCGCATCGGGTTGGCCACCGGGCCGGTCGTCGCGGGAGTGGTCGGGTCGCGCCGCTTCTTCTACGACGTGTGGGGTGACGCCGTCAATGTCGCGTCGCGGATGGAGTCAACCGATCCCGAGGGCCGAATTCAGGTGCCTCAAGACGTCTACGAACGCCTGAAAGACGACTTCGTGCTCGAGGAACGAGGTGACATCGAAGTCAAGGGCAAAGGAGTCATGCACACCTGGTATCTCGTCGGCCGCAAGCCGGGTGCACGCTCCAGTAGCCTGCGCAGCGACGTAACGCAGACCGCCAGCGTCTGACCGCCCGGCAAACCGCGCGCCGGCATTGCGGTCTGTGGGACACTTCGCTGATGGAACCGACTGTTGCCCCAAGCCTATTGCCGCATCTTTGGAAATCGACGCTGGTATCCGGGATCCTGGCGCTGGCCCTTGGCGTCCTGGTATTGGTCTGGCCCGGCAAAACCATCCTGGTCGCCGCCATTGTCTTTGGCGCCTATCTATTGATCACCGGCATCGCGCAGGTGATCTTCGCCTTCAGTCTGCATGTGTCCGCCGGGGGCCGAGTGCTGTTGTTCATCAGCGGTGCCGCGTCGCTGGTGCTGGCTGTTCTGGCCTTCCGACACTTCGGCAACGACCCCTTGGTCGCAATCCTGTTGTTGGCGATCTGGATTGGCGTCGGCTTTATCTTCCGCGGTGTGGCAACGGCGACCTCGGCCATCAGCGATCCCAGCCTTCCCGGCCGCGGCTGGGCGATCTTCCTCGGCGTCGTCAGCTTGCTGGCGGGCATCGTCGTTATTGCTTCGCCGTTCGAATCGATCTGGATACTGACGCTCGTCGTGGGCATCTGGCTCGTGGTCATCGGCGTGTTCGAGATCGCGTCGTCGTTCGGCATTCGCAGTGCATCCAAAGCGCTGGGCAAAGCCTGGTCGGGCAGAACGGGGACCAGCGAGCCGACGGCTGGTCCGTGATCTGCGCGACGTTTCCGTAGTGGCGGCGCGCCTATCTACTACACTGTGTCGTAGTCAATCGTAGGCAGGTCCGGGAGTTGGCAACATGGACGTCGTCGACATTTCCCGGTGGCAGTTCGGTATCACCACCGTCTACCACTTCATCTTCGTGCCACTCACCATTGGCCTGGCGCCGCTGGTGGCTGTCATGCAGACGGTGTGGGTGCTCACCGACAACGTCGCGTGGTATCGGCTCACGAAGTTCTTCGGCAAACTCTTCCTGATCAATTTCGCGCTCGGGGTGGCCACCGGGATCGTCCAGGAATTCCAGTTCGGCATGAACTGGAGCGAATATTCCCGGTTTGTCGGCGACGTGTTCGGCGCACCGCTGGCCATGGAGGGCTTGGCCGCGTTCTTCTTCGAGTCCACGTTTATCGGCTTGTGGATCTTCGGCTGGAGTCGGCTGCCGCGGCTGGTGCACCTGGCCTGCATCTGGGTTGTGGCGATAGCGGTCAACGTGTCGGCGTTCTTCATCATCGCCGCAAACTCGTTCATGCAGCACCCGGTCGGGGCACACTACAATCCCTCGACGCGCCGCGCGGAGTTGCACAGCATCTTCGCCTTGCTCACCAATAACACGGCGCAGCAGGCGTTTTCACATGTCGTCACCGGGTCCATTTTGACCGCGGGAACTTTCGTCGCCGCGGTGTGCGCGTGGTGGATGGTCCGGTCGCGCGCGGGTACTGCCGCGGGATCGGGCATGGATCCGCAGGAAGCAGAAACCGACGCGCGCACGATGTACCGGCCGGCCACCATGCTGGGCTGCTGGGTTGCGCTAGTTGCATCGGTGGTGCTGTTTTTCACCGGCGATGCACAGGGCAAGCTGATGTTTCATCAGCAGCCGATGAAAATGGCGTCGGCCGAATCTTTGTGCGATACCCAGACCGATCCTCACTTCTCCATCCTGACCGTCGGACGGCAGAACAACTGCGACAGCCTCACCCGGGTGATCGAAGTGCCATACGTCCTGCCGGTGTTGGCCGAAGGCCGGATCAGCGACGTGCGGCTGCAAGGAGTGCGCGACCTTCAGCGCGACTACCAACACCGGTTCGGCCCAGGCGATTACCGGCCCAATCTGTTCGTCACCTATTGGTCGTTTCGGGCCATGATCGGGTTGCTCGCGATTCCGGTGTTGTTCGCGCTGGTCGCCTTGTGGCTCACCCGCCGCGGGCGCATCCCCGGCCAGCGGTGGTTTTCCTGGCTCGCACTCTTGACCATTCCCGCACCGTTCCTGGCTAACAGCGCTGGCTGGATCTTCACCGAAATGGGCCGCCAGCCTTGGGTTGTCGTCCCCAACCCGACCGGCGACCAGCAGGTCCGGCTCACCGTCGCGCAGGGTGTGTCCGACCACGCCATCGCTATGGTTGTCACCTCGCTGGTCACCTTCACCGCGGTATACGCCGTACTGGCCGTCATCTGGTTCTGGTTGCTCAAGCGCTACGTCATCGAGGGTCCGCAGGAGCACGACGCCGAACCGGCTGCTCCCGCAGCGCCCGGTGGGGATGAGGTGGCACCACTGTCATTCGCGTACTGAGAAGGAGCTGATCGCCATGGCATTCAACCAATTGTGGTTCGGTGTCCTGGCCGCGCTGTTCCTAGGCTTTTTCCTCTTGGAAGGCTTCGACTTCGGCGTAGGCATGCTGATGGAGCCGCTTGCCCGTGTCGGCACGGGTGACCGCGAGACGCATCGCCGCGCCGCGCTCAACACCATCGGTCCGGTTTGGGACGGTAACGAGGTCTGGCTGATCACTGCCGGCGCGGCGATGTTCGCGTCGTTTCCTGCCTGGTACGCCACGGTGTTCTCCGCGTTGTACCTGCCGCTGCTGGCAATCCTGTTCGGGATGATCGTGCGGGCGGTCGCCATCGAGTGGCGGGGCAAGGTCGACGCCACCAAATGGCGGGGCTGGGCTGACTCCGGGATCGCCGCCGGCTCATGGCTTCCGGCGCTGCTGTGGGGGGTGGCGTTCGCCGCACTAGTCCGCGGGCTGCCGGTGACTGCCGATCACCGGGTTCACCTGTCGATCAGCGACGTGCTCAATACCTACACCGTGCTGGGCGGCCTGGCTACCTGCGGGCTGTTCTTGCTCTACGGCGCAATATTCCTCGCGCTCAAGACATCTGGGGCGATTCGCGACGATGCGCAGCGATTCGCCCGGTGGTTGTCGGCGCCGGTGACGGCCTTGGTCGCCGGCTTCGGGGGTTGGACGCAGCTGGCACACGGCAAGAACTGGACCTGGACGGTCCTTGCAGTCGCGGTGGTGGCGCAGTTGGCGGCAGTGGCGTTGGTGTGGCGTCGAAGCTCTGAGGGCTGGGCGTTCGCTTGTTCGGCCGTGGTGGTCGCGGCCGTGGTGGTGTTGTTGTTCGGTGCGCTGTACCCGAACCTGGTGCCCTCCACCCTGAACCCGGCGTGGAGCGTCACCATCGAGAACGGATCGTCCACGCCCTACACGCTGAAGGTCATGACGTGGGCAGCGGCGGTGTTCGCACCATTGGCGATGGTGTATCAGGGCTGGACGTATTGGGTGTTCCGGCAGCGTATCTCGGCCGACCGGATACCGCCGTCGACCGGATTGGCGAGGCGGGCATCCTGAACGCCAGCCGTGCGCCCCTGGATCCGCGACTGTGGCGGAGATCAGCACCCTTGCGCCGCTTCCTGGCGGGCACACTGGCCTGCGGCACGGTGATCTCCGGCTGCTCGATCGCATCCGCTACCGTGCTCGCCCATATGGCGGCCGGGGTCATCACGGATCCGTCCGCTCGTAGCCTGCCGCGCTGGGCGCCGGGGTTCTCCGTCCTGTTGGTGGTCTGGACGGTTCGGACACTCGCGCGCTGGCTTCAGGCCCGGCTGGGTCAACAGAGTGCGAGCTCGGTGATCGCCGACCTGTGCGGCCAGGTATTGGCCGCAGTGACGGCACGGACGCCCAGACAACTGGCGGCACAGCGCGACGCTGCCGCGACGGTCGTGACCCGCGCTTTGGACGGACTGCGGCCATACTTCACCGGATACCTGCCCGCATTGATGCTTGCCGCCATCCTGACGCCGGCCACCGTCGTGGTGATGGCTGCCTACGATCTCAAATCGGCTGTGGTCGCGCTGATCACCTTGCCGCTCATTCCGATTTTCATGGTGCTGATCGGCCTGGCGACGACGCAGCGATCTGCTGCGGCGCTGGCCGCTATGACGACGTTGCATGCCAAATTATTGGATCTGATCGCCGGGCTTCCCACGCTGCGGGCATTGGGCCGCGCCGCCGGGCCAGAGCAGCGCATCGCGGAACTTTCTGCCGCCCACCGTCGTTCGGCGATGGCGACACTGCGGATCGCGTTCCTGTCGGCTTTGGTGCTCGAGCTGCTGGCCACGCTAGGCGTCGCTTTGGTCGCTGTCAGTATCGGTCTGCGCCTGGTGTTCGGGCAAATGAGTCTGGCCGCAGGTCTGACCGCCTTGCTGCTGGCTCCCGACGTGTACTGGCCGCTGCGCCGCGTCGGCGCCGAATTCCATGCCGCCCAAGACGGCAAGGCCGCAGCCGACAAAGCTTTCGCGCTGCTCGACCACCCAGCCGCCGTCCCGCCTGGACGCCGGACCGTATCCGCGCGCGGTGCGGTGATCCGTCTCGAAAACCTCTGTGTCAGTGGCCGCGACGGCAATGCACCAGCGAATCTCAGCGCCGCGATCCAGCCGGGTCAAGTCACGGTGCTGACCGGGCCGAACGGCGCGGGCAAAAGCACCGCGCTGCAGGTCATCGCCGGTCTCATGGCGCCGGACGAGGGCCGGGTCACCGTGGCCGGAATCGACATCTGTGAACTCGAGGCCAACCGGTGGTGGCGACAGCTGTCGTGGCTGCCGCAACGCCCGGTGCTGATCCCGGGAACTGTTGCCGCCAACCTGAATCTGTTCGGTGAGCTGCTCGACATTGAATCAGCCTGCGGCGCCGCGGGATTCGACGCTGTCTTGACCGAGCTACCGGACGGGTTGCAGACCATGCTGGGACGTGACGGGGTCGGATTGTCACTGGGACAACGTCAGCGCCTCGGCCTGGCTCGTGCGCTGGGCTCATCGGCACCGCTGCTGCTGTTAGACGAGCCGACCGCCCACCTCGACAGCGACACCGAGACCATCGTGCTGCATTCGGTCCTCGAACGTGCGCGAGCGGGAGCCACCGTGGTGGTCGTCGCTCATCGCGAACCGGTTGTCGCGACCGGTGATCAGGTCATCCACGTGGGTGCGGAGCGCTATGCGTACGTCTGACCCGCTGCTATCCGCGTACAGGCTCCTTGGGCCTCGACTTCCCCGTCTGCTGTTGGCCGTCACTCTCGGCGCGCTGTCGCTGAGCAGCGCGCTGGCACTGGCCGCGGTCTCGGCCTGGCTGATCACCCGGGCCTGGCAGATGCCGCCGGTGCTGGACCTGTCGGTGGCGGTGGTCGCGGTTCGGGCGCTGGCGATTTCCCGCGGCGTGCTGCACTACTGCGAGCGGTTGGCCACCCACGACACCGCACTGCGGGCAGCCGGAAATGCGCGCGCCCGAATCTATCAACGCTTGGCCCGTGGACCGGTGCGCGTCGTGGCGCGGCTGCACAGCGGCCAGCTGGTGACCCGGGTCGGCGCAGACGTTGACGAGCTCGCCGATGTGCTGGTGCGGGCGGTGTTGCCGATCACCGTGGCCGCAGTACTGGGAGTGGCCGCTACGGCGGTCGTCGCCGTCATCTCGCCACCGGCGGCATTGGTGCTGGCCGTGTGCCTGCTGGCAGCAGGCGTTTTGGCGCCCTACCTTTCCGCTCGAGCCACAACGGCGCAGGAGAACGTTGCCTGCCAACATCTTTCCGACCGCAACGCCTCAGCCATGATCGCGTTGGAACATGCACCCGAGCTCCGCGTCGGTGGCATTTTGCCCGATGTCATCGCCGAATCTACGCGACAACACCGTCATTGGGCAGATGCGCTCGATGCCGCGGCGAAGCCGGCCGCCGTCGCCGAGGCCGTGCCCACAGCAGCGATCGGCCTCAGCGTGCTAGCAGCCGTGGTCGCCGGTATCGGGATGGCATCTTCCGTCGCGCCCACCACCCTGGCAATCCTGATGTTGCTTCCGCTGTCGGCGTTCGAGGCGACGACAGCGCTTCCGGGCGCCGCGATCCAGCTGACCCGCTCGCGGATCGCTGCCCGTCGGCTGCGCGAGCTGACTCAGCCCGGCGATGCCCAGGCCGTCACCCACGCTGCATCGCCCACGGCCAGAGAAACACCGCGGCTGTTGGCCGCCGATATTCGCACCGGGTACGCCGATGGGACCAATTCAGTTCAGGTGAGCGTGGACTTGTCACCCGGCGCCAGGCTGGCGCTCACCGGTCCCAGCGGATGTGGCAAGACCACGCTGTTGATGACGCTCGCCGGATTGCTGCCAACCTTGCACAGTCAAGTTAAGGTGAACGGGACCCCGATAGAGCTGCTGAGTGAAAGTGAATTACGCAGGACCGTCTGCTTTTTCGCAGAAGACGCTCATATCTTCGCCACCACAGTGCGGGACAACTTGCTAGTGGCCCGCGGAGACTGCGGCGACGACGAGCTGATCGAAGCTTTACACCGTGTGGGCCTCGGGCACTGGCTGGCCGGCCTGCCTGACGGTCTCGCGACCGTGTTGACCGGAGGCGCACAAGCAGTATCAGCGGGCCAACGCAGGCGGTTGCTGTTGGCCCGCGCGGTGATCTCACCAGCCCGTATCCTGCTGCTCGACGAGCCGACCGAACACCTCGACGCCGTTGACGCCGAAGACCTTTTGCGCGAGCTGCTCTCCCCGGCCGGTGGGCTAATGACCGCCGGGCGCACCGTCGTGGTGGCAACCCACCAGCTGCCCAACGACATTCGCTGTCCGCAACTACGCCTCGGTCACGACGAGTACGCTGACTGCCGGTTGTCCACGCCGGCCGATGTGGAGCGCTTGCCATGACAGATTTCTCGGACAGATCCTCCGACACGCCGTCGGATAGGCCCGAAACCCAGCCAGGCAGACCGGAACACGGGTCGCCGTGGCCGGGCGCGGGTCAGCACACCCCGCCGCCATACCCTTATCCGCCCGGTCCCTACCCCAGCGGCTATCCCCCGCCGCAGCCGTACCCGCCTTACGGGCCGCCGCGCGGCCCCCGGAACGGGTTGGGCACCGCAGCATTGGTGCTCGCCGTCATCGCTCTGCTGTGCGTGTGGTCGGTCTTCGGCGGTGTGATCCTCGGCGCAGTGGCCACGGTGCTGGGAATCGTCGGCTATCGGCGGGTCCGGCGCGGCGAAGCCAACAACGGCGGCGTCGCGATCGCCGGCATGGTGCTGGGCGGGATAGCGATTGTGGTGGGCCTGATTTTCATCGCGATATGGTCCGTGCTGTGGCAGGACGTCGGCGGTGGTGACTACGTCGACTGCTTGCAGCGGGCCGGCTCCGATCCGGCCCTGCGGCAGCAATGCGTGGAGCGATTCCGTGAGCACGTCGAGAACAAGTTCAGCGTCACGCTCACACCGCGGCCGTCGCCATAGGTTTCTACAGGCGGCGTCGGCGGGGCATGAACTCCAGCGACAACAGCACGTACAGCAGCGGCAACACTTGCCTCAACTGAACCAGCGCGTAGCGCCGTTCGCCGGCGGAGTGGAACTTACGCAGATACCGGTACAACGACTCCAGCGCGATCAACGGATCCAGCAGGTGGATCAGCCGGTAGAAGAGGCTTTGCATTCTGCCGCGGTGCTTTTCGTCGAAGATCTCCGGGAACGCCGCAAACGCTAGCGACAATCGTTGCGCGCCAGCCTCTTTCGCAGCCATAACCATGTCGACCGACAGCCGTTCGTCGAGTCCGTTGGGCGCTCCGCGGCGTCGCCACGGCACGTCCAGAGTGATGTCGCTGCCGCCTCCGGCGGTGGCATAGCGGTGAAAACCCTGTACCGTTCCCGAGGAATCGCGGGCGACGATCAGCTGTATTCCGGGATAGCGTCCCTCCAGCACGCCGTCGAGGTTCATGCAGAACCCGCGATCGGCGTGCGCACCGCTCGGTGAGGTCCGCACCACGTCGGTCAACTCGGCCAACCGCTCGTCGTCGAGTTCTTGCTCGGCGACGATTTCGGTGGTGACACCACAGTTGTGGGTGCGCTTGACGGCCTGACGCAGGTTGCGGAACTTGCGCCCCACCATTTCGAACTCGGCGACGTCGATGACCACGTCTCGACCAATCGGTATGGCCCGCAGCGACTGCCCGAGCACCGCCGGATCAGTCCACAACTGAAGGCATCGCTCGCCGCACGCCAGCACCACAATCCGCCATCCCCGGGTGTGACACATCGCCGCGAAGTCGGCCACCAACTGAGGAAACTGCGCCTCGTCGCCGATGGGATCACCGCTGACCACCGCGTACCCGATCTTGGTGCGATATGCCAGCGCTGCCGTGCCGTCCGCGCTGAAGTGGTAGCACTTGCCGGTCTGCATGGCAAACGGTGCCAGCGGGTCGCCGCTGGTCGCGTTGATCAGCGCCCATACCCGCGGCAGGTCGTCGGCTCTCGGCCGCACCGAGGTGGGCCACATCAGTGCCAGCCCCGACGCGGCAATCATCACGTCGCCGAGTAAATCGAAGGACAGCACGTGCGCGCCCAGGCCCGCAAACAGAACCAGGACAGCGATACTCGCGTGCAAGGCCGTGACCGGTCGGCCCAGGAAGATGCCGCGGGCGATCAGCGCCACGGCGGCGAGGATCGTCAGCGACCACGCCAGCCGGCCGGTGGCCTGCCAATCGGGGTGGCGGTGATCGTGCGCGATGACGGCAACCAGCCAGCATGCCGCGCTGAGCAGGGCTAACGCACCGATCCAGCGCGCGGCCAGCGAGTCGACGTGGACAACCACCCGCTCGCTTGGACGCACCTTCGGCGCGACGTCGACCGACGAACTACTCACCCATACCTCCGGTCGCTCTGCTGACACTCAAGCGGCGCACCGGGCTGGTTGTTCACTTGAGTGGCACATCGTCGGTTTCGGCCTACATTCTGCCTACCCAATATCCGGAAACGCTACGCCGGGATGCCTGCTGGCGTGGCGGCTTAGCTGGCGTCGGAACCGGATCGTTGTAGAGCGGTTACCACCGGCTTTAACGTCCAGGGAAATATTTGACGACGCCTTCCTGAACGACGGTCGCGAGCAGTTGACCGGTGGGATCGAAGAAATGCCCGGTGCCCAGGCCACGCGAGTCGGCGGCCACCGGAGACGACGTCGCGTACAACACCCAGTCGTTGAAGCTGACCTGCCGGTGAAACCACACCGAATGGTTGACGGTCGCAGCGAAGATGCGGTCGTAGCCCCAGGACAGCCCGTGGGTGGTGATGATGGAGTCCAGCACCGTCGTGTCCGACGAATAGACCAGTGCTGCGGTGTGCAGGACAGGGTCGTCAGGTATCACGCCGTCGGCTTTGACCCACACCCGGTTGTGCGGGAGCCGTTCGCCTTTGTCGCGCATGATCCAGGCCGGGTCGTTGGTGTAGCGCCATTCGATCGGTTGGAGCGCGTTGACGAAGTGCGGGACGGTCTTTTCGTAACCGCGCAACAGTTCACCGATTTTCGGCAGGGTGCGCGGTTCGGGTACCTGCGGCGGATCGATGCCGTGCTCGAGTCCGCGGCCGCCGGACAGATACGAGATCATCGCCGACGACAACAGGATGCCGTCCTGCATGGCATCGACCCGGCGGTTGGCGAAGCGTCGTTCGTCGCGCAGACGCACTACGCGGAACTCGATGTCCTTGGTGGGATCACCGCCGTTGATGAAGTGCACCGAAAGCGCGTTGGGCGGCAAGTCGTGGGTGCGGGAGCGGCTGGCCGCCACGAACGACTGCGCCATCAACTGACCGCCGAACGTGCGCATGGGATTTTTGCTCGGGTGGGAGCCGATGTAAATGTCGTCGCCGACGGGGTTCAGGTCCAGTACCGCAAGTAGTTCGTCGAAGTCTGACATTGGTTAAACGTCGTCTTCGCCGATCCGGTGCACGTGAATCAGGTTGGTCGTGCCAACTGTGCCCGGCGGTGCGCCGGCGACGATGACTACGAGGTCGCCCCGCTTGTAGCGGCCCAGCTCCAGCAGCGACTTGTCGACCTGGCGGATCATGCCGTCGGTGGATTGCATTGTGGGAACGATGAACGTCTCGGTGCCCCACGTCATGGCCAGTTGACTGCGCACCTCCGGCAGCGGCGTGAAAGCCAGCAGCGGCAGCGGGGTATGCAAGCGGGCCAGCCGACGCACCGTGTCGCCGGATTGGGTGAACGCGACCAAAGCCTTGGCGTCGAGCCGCTCGCCGATGTCGCGGGCGGCGTAGGAGATCACGCCGCGTTTGGTGCGAGGTATGTGGGTCAGCGGCGGGGCGGCCACCGAATTCTCTTCAACCGCGCAGATGATCCGCGACATCGTCTTGACCGCCGCCAGCGGGTACTTGCCGACCGCGGTCTCGCCGGAGAGCATCAGCGCATCCGCGCCGTCGAGCACGGCGTTGGCGACGTCGGAAGCCTCGGCCCGGGTCGGTCGCGGATTTTCGATCATCGAGTCCAGCATTTGCGTCGCCACGATGACCGGCTTGGCGTTTTCCCTGGCCATCTGGATGGCGCGCTTCTGCACCAGCGGGACCTCTTCCAGCGGCAGCTCGACACCCAGGTCGCCGCGGGCCACCATGATGGCGTCGAACGCCAATACCACGGCTTCCAGATTGTCGATCGCTTCGGGCTTTTCCAGTTTGGCGATCACGGGCACCCGGCGGCCCAGGCGATCCATCACGTCGTGCACCAGTTCGACATCCGACGGCGAACGCACGAACGACAGTGCCACCATGTCGACACCAAGGTCCAGCGCGAACTGTAAGTCTTCAATGTCTTTGTCGGACAAGGCCGGAGCGGTCACGTTCATGCCGGGCAGCGACATTCCCTTGTTGTTGCTGACCGGACCGCCTTCGGTGACGGTGCAGACCACGTCGTCGCCGTGGACTTCTTCGACCAGCAGGCCGACTTTGCCGTCATCGACGAGGACGCGATCACCGACCGCCGCGTCGTTGGCTAACTGCTTGTACGTGGTCGATACCCGGTCATGGGTGCCCTCGCAGTCGTCGACGGTGATTCGCACCGTCTCACCGGTGGCCCAATAGGTCGAACCACTGGAGAAGCGGCCCAGCCTTATCTTCGGGCCTTGTAAGTCCGCCAGCAGGCCGACCGCGCGGCCGGTGGCATCCGAGGCCGCGCGCACCCGCTCGTAGGCGGCTTTGTGATCGCTGTAGTCGCCGTGACTGAAGTTCATTCGGGCGACGTCCATTCCGGCCTCGACCAACGCTCTGACCATCTCGTCGGAGTTGGAGGCCGGGCCGAGGGTACAGACGATCTTCCCGCGTCTCGTCACGACGATTCAGCATAGTCCCGCAGCGTGGCCTCATCCTGCTGTGGCGCAAGCTCGGGTATGGGAAATATCCCATAGGGCAGCAGCGGTGCTTGACTCGACTTGGCGATTCTTGTTGTGCGCGAGTCGAATCCAACACCATACGGTTACCCGCCGGTAACCGTCGGTATCAGCGGGAAGCCGGGCAGGTTGCGAAGCACGGTCCAGGCGATCGCCGCGGCGGCAATGGTCGCGACAGCAGCTATCGGAAGCACGGCATTTTGGTGACGGCGGCGCAACAGGATCCATACCGTCAGCATCGGCAGGCCAACAATCAGGAAAATGTTGTCGCTGACAGCAGCTAACAGATCGCCGTGCAGAACGTCATGCACCATGCGAAGCCCGCCGCACGCCGGACAGTTCCAGCCAGTGAGCAATTTGAACGGACACAGCGGGAACAGCGAATGCGGGTTGTGCGGATCAGCCAGGCCCACGTAGGTGGTGAAGGCCGCGAGCAGTGCGCTGGAGCCAACCGCGCCGTACAGACGGCGCCGAGTGGTCGACGGCAGGTTACGTGCCATCTCGCGGCGCGCGGCCCTGTGGTTGGGGCACCTCACTTGGTTGCCAATAAGGATTTGAGGCGCCTTGGTGCGGCGAATCCGTCACGCCTCAAGCATGCCAGATCGGCCCGCGTGGCAGAGCTGCCTGATCAGCGCCCGTTTGCGCCGCCCCACCGCTGCCGTCTCAGGTTCCTTAGCCGAGAGCTCCATCGCGTGATGCGGGAGTCGGCGGTCACGGGTTGCGGGGTGCTGGTCGTGACTTCCGGCTTCGACTCCGGTTCGGCGGTCGGCTCGGATACCGGCTCGGCCTCGCGCTCGGGCTCCTCCGCTTCGGTTTCTTCTGACCCGGTTGTCTCCGCCGTTGCAGCCTCACGCTCCTCTGGCTCCTCTGGCTCCTCCACCCCAGGCTCGGCCTCCTCAGCCTCAGGCTCGACTTCCTCCACCTCAGCCGCAGCCTCTTCGGGCTCCGCCTCTTCGGCTTCGGGTTCCTCGGATGCGCCCTCCACGATTGCCGGCTCCTCCAGCGAGGCTTCCTCCGCTACCTCGTCCGCTGGAGCTGCAGCCACTGGTTCAGGCTGCGCATCGCCAGCTTCTTCAGGTTTGAGTTCCTCCTGAGGTTCGGGTTCCCTAGCTCCGGGCGCCTTGGCGACGTGTGTGTCGGCGTCAACCTCGGATTGCGCGGCCGTGGGTCTTCCCCGCCGCAGCCTCATCGTCCTCAGCCGGGAACTCCACCGCTTCCGAGCGGACTCAGCTATCTCGTCACTAGCGGCGGGCGCGGCTTGTTCGGCGACTTCCTCTTCCGGAGCAGCAGTCAGCTGTTCACCGGGCGCTTCGCCGGCTATCTCGGTATCTGGCTCCTCCGTCTCGGGCTCTTCCGCCTCGGCTGTCGGCTCGGGTTCCTCAACTTCCGCCGCCTCCGCTTCCGGGACTTCAGACGCGACAATTTCCGGCTCTACCTCTTCAGCCTCGTGGGCTTCGGTCAGGGCTTCTTCCGGTTCAGCTTCTTCGGCTGCCGCGGCCTCTGCGGCGTCCCCGCCCTCAGCGGTGTCGGCGGCCTCTTCGGTTTCCGCGGACTCGACGAGCCCGTCGCCGCCTTGGCCGCTGAGCGTTGCCGCGTCGCCCGCACCGGTCGCCGAAGCGACAGCGGCAAGTTCGGTGGCCGGCTCGGGCGCCGGTGCTTCTTCGGCGCGACCAGCGGTGCCCCCGAGCGTCGCGGGATCCTCACGACCCTTGGGCGCCACCATGACGTAGACCACTGCAGCGACGAATACGAAAGTCGATGTGAACAAGTTGACCCGGATCCCGGCGATATGGGTTGCCGGGTCGTCGCGCAACAGCTCGACGCAGAAACGGCCGATGCAATAGCCGGCGACATAGAGCGCAAACAGCCTGCCGTGACCGATCGTGAACCGCCGATCCAGATAGATCAGTGCAGCGAAGATGAGGATGTTCCAGAGCATTTCGTACAGGAACGTCGGCTGCACCACCATCGCCAGCTGGCCCGTCGACACGCCGTCGAGCGAATGCACGTCGACGAATCCGGCCGGATCGCGCCGGTAGAACACCTCCATGCCCCACGGCAATGTGGTCTCGCGACCGAAGAGTTCCTGGTTGAAGTAGTTCCCGAGCCGGCCGATCGCCTGCGCCAGCACGATGCCTGGAGCCACCGCGTCAGCGAAGGCCGGCAGCGGAATGCCGCGGCGGCGACACGCAATCCACGCGCCCACACCGCCGAGCGCCACCGCACCCCAGATTCCCAGGCCACCGTCCCAGATGCGCAGCGCCGCGGCCCATCCCGCTCCACCACCACCGAAGTACGTCCGCCAGTCGGTTATCAGGTGATAGAGCCGGCCGCCGACTAACCCGAAAGGCACGGCCCACAGCGCGATGTCATAGATAACGCCACGCTCGCCGCCTCGCTCCTCCCAGCGCCGGTCGCCGATCAGCAGCGCAACGACGATGCCGACGATGATGAACAATGCGTAAGCGCGGATCGGGATCGGGCCCAGGTGCCACACCCCGCGGGGAGGGCTGGGGAAATACGCGAGAATAGTGGTCATGATGCGGAATTCATTTGGCGCACACCGGCAACCAACTCCTCAGTCAGTGCGCGCAACGTTGACATGCCATCAGTTAACGCGGACACGAGCGCTGAACCGACGATGACGCCGTCGGCGTAGCTGGCTATCTCGGCCGCCTGTTGTCGCGACCGCACACCCAGGCCCACCCCGACCGGAATTTCAGACACCGCCCTCACTCTGCTCACCAGTTCGGGTGCGGCCCGCGACACCACATCACGTGCTCCGGTCACACCCATCGTCGACGCCGCGTAGACGAATCCGCGGGACGCCTCAATTGTGGCCGACAACCGCTGCGGCGTCGACGACGGCGCCACCAAAAAGATGCGATCCAATCCGTGCTCGTCCGATGCCGCCAGCCACTGCTCCGCCTCATCGGGAATGAGGTCCGGCGTGATCAGCCCGTGCCCACCGGCTGCGGCCAAGTCACGCGCGAACGCGTCAACCCCATAGCGCAGCACCGGGTTCCAGTAGGTCATCACTACTGCCCGGCCACCGGCTGCACTGATCGCCTCGACAGCGGCCAGCGTGTCGCGGACCCGCACCCCGCCGCGCAGTGCAGCCTCGGAAGCCGTCGCGATTGTCGGGCCGTCCATGCCCGGATCCGAATACGGCACCCCGACTTCGATGAGGTCACAACCACATTCGACGAGTGCTGTCATCGCCTCGATCGAGATGCGCACATCGGGATACCCGGTCGGCAGATAACCGATCAACGCTGCCCGATTGCTCTCCTGACATGTGTTGAAAAGCGGCGCCAACCGGCTTGTTTCGCTTTGTTTCACAGTCATGAATGGACGTCGCCTCGCGCATCGAGCAGACCGAACCACTTCGCAGCGGTCTCGACATCTTTGTCACCGCGACCCGACAGGTTCACCACAATGAGCGCGCCGCTGCCCATTTCAGCGCCGAGCTTGAGCGCACCGGCTACCGCGTGCGCGGATTCGATCGCCGGAATGATTCCCTCGGTGCGACACAGCAGCCCGAACGCGTCCATCGCCTCGGCATCAGTGATGGCGCGATACTCTGCGCGTCCAGTTTCTCGCAGCCACGCATGTTCTGGGCCCACGCCCGGATAGTCCAGACCGGCCGAGATCGAATGCGATTCGATGGTCTGGCCGTCGTCGTCCTGCAGCAGATACGAGTATGAGCCCTGAAAGGCTCCCGGTGAGCCGCCAGCGAAGGTGGCGGCGTGCCGGCCCGTATCGACGCCGTCACCGGCGGCCTCGAATCCGACCAACCGGACGCCCGGATCGTCGATGAACACGTGAAAAATCCCGATCGCGTTCGATCCGCCACCGACGCACGCCGTCACGGCGTCGGGCAGCCGACCCGCCTGCTCGCGGATCTGCACGCGTGTCTCCAGTCCGATGATCCGCTGAAAGTCGCGCACCATGGTCGGAAAGGGATGCGGGCCGGCGGCAGTGCCGAAGCAGTAGTACGTGTTGTCCGCGTTGGTGACCCAATCCCGAAACGCCTCGTTGATGGCATCTTTGAGGGTCTTGGAGCCCGACTCGACCGACACCACCTCGGCGCCCAGCAGCCGCATCCGCGCCACGTTGAGCGCCTGGCGCGCAGTGTCGACGGCGCCCATGTAGATGACGCAGTCCAGGCCGAGTAACGCACAAGCGGTGGCGGTAGCCACCCCGTGCTGCCCGGCGCCGGTCTCGGCGATCACTCTGGTCTTGCCCATCCGCTGCGCCAGCAACGCCTGGCCCAGCACATTGTTGATCTTGTGAGATCCGGTGTGGTTCAAGTCTTCTCGCTTGAGGAAGATGCGTGACCCATGAGCGTGCTCGCTGAGCCGGCGTGCCTCGTACAACGGCGACGGCCTGCCCGCGTAGTGCGCCTGCAACTTGTCCAGGGTGTCGAGGAAATCCTGGTCAGTACGCGACTTCTCGTAGGCGGCGGTGACTTCCTCGATGACCGCCATCAGTGCCTCGGCAACGTAGCGTCCACCGTACGCGCCGAAATGACCACGAGCATCGGGGTCGTGGCGGGTCGGTTCGGCGATGGCCGCACTGGAGCGAGGCAGCTCCGGGCCGGAGAAATCTGCCATCACCAAGGCTCAACGCGCAACTTGTTCATCGGGTTCAACGCTTCTGACCATGGCCCATGGACGGCTAGCGAGCCGGCTTCGGGCAGGACGGGTGAGTGCCTGCAGTAACCAGATCGGCGACCGCTGCCCGCGGGTCACCGCTGGTGACCAAACCTTCGCCGACCAGCACCGCGTCAGCGCCGGCACCCGCATACGCCAGCAGGTCAGCAGTCCCGCGCACTCCCGACTCCGCAATCCTGATCACGTCGGTGGGCAGACCGGGGGCGATACGCGCGAAGCAATCCCGGTCCACTTCCAGCGTTGTCAAATCGCGGGCGTTGACCCCGATGACCCGTGCCCCGGCCTTCAACGCTCGGTCGGCTTCTTCTTCGGTGTGCACTTCCACTAAAGCGGTCATGCCCAACGACTCGGTACGGTCCAGCATCGACACCAGCGCGGGCTGTTGGAGCGCCGCAACAATCAGCAGCAGCATGTCGGCGCCGTGTGCGCGGGCCTCGTGAATCTGATAGGGGCGGATCACAAAGTCCTTGCGCAACACCGGAACCGACACCGCCGTGCGCACCGCATCGAGGTCTGCCAGCGTGCCATGAAAGCGGCGTTCCTCGGTCACCACACTGATGATCCGCGCACCACCATCTTCGTAGGCGCGGGCAAGTTTCGCCGGATCGGAGATGGTCGCGAGTTGACCCGCTGATGGGCTGGCGCGTTTCACCTCGGCGATGACGGCGATCCCCGGCGCGCGCAATGCCGCCATGACATCAAGCGGCGGTGGTGCTGCTGCAGCGGCTTCTTTGATCTCCGACAGGCTAACGATGGCTTCACGAGCGGCAACATCGGCGCGGACTCCCTCGAGGATGGAGTCGAGCACGGTTGCCGAACTCATGGCTGTCGGTTCCTTTCGCCGAGGCCCGCCAGATTATTGACGACGTCCATCGAAGGGTAGCGAGCGATGGCGCGCCATCCGTCACCGACCCTCGGTGTCAGGTTCGTGTCGCGCATGTTCATCCGGCGAGGGGTCCTGCTCGTGGGGGCGATCAGTCGGGTCGTTGCCTTCGTCGAGGGCATCCCACATCGTGCGTTCCGACACCGCGGCGTCGTCGCGGTCGGCCATCGACCGGCGGGCCGCGGGTGTGGTGTATTTCGTCGTCCCCGCCGACGTCGCTGATCGCATCAACAGCGCCGCACCGGCCAACATGCATGCCGCGGCCGCCAGCGTGATCGCGGCGCCCCAGTAGCGCCGCTCACTGCCCACCAGCGTGAGCACCGGTACATGCGCGAGGTCGGCCCCCCGCACGGCCACGTCGGGAAGTGCCCACAGACCAATGGCGAGATATCCGCTGGCCAGGCTTGCGACCGCCACCATCAGCGCCAGCAGCCGCAACGGCCATCCCCGCACCGCCAGCGCGGCGACGGCGGTGGCCAGCAACAACAACGCCAATGGCACCAGCGCTGCTGACCACGTCGCGCCGGAAACGGTAGCGGTCTTCGGCGGTCCCAGTTCGTCGAACGAGCGCACGACGACCCACGGCAGTCGCGATGCCGCCCACAGACCCCCGGCCGCGAGCACCAGCAACAGCTGAGCGGTCAAAAGCATCGGCCGGCCGCGCCGCTCAGGCTTAGCCATTGCCGCCGGTGTCAGGTTCGGTGAGGGTCTGGGCGGCGGCGATGGCGTTGAGAACCGCCCGCGCCTTGTTAGTCGCTTCGGTGTGCTCGTAGGCACCGTTGGAGTCGGCCACCACGCCGCCTCCGGCCTGCACGTAAGCGGTGCCGTTGCGCATCAGAGCGGTGCGGATGGCGATCGCGAAATCGGCGTTGCCTGCGAAGTCCAGGTAGCCGACGACGCCGCCGTAGAGGCCGCGGCGGGTCTTTTCCACCTCTTCGATCAGCTCCATCGCTCGCACCTTCGGTGCGCCGGACAGCGTGCCGGCCGGAAAACAGGCGAGCACCGCGTCCAGCGCGGTACAGCCTTCTGCCAGCATGCCGGTCACCGTCGACACCAGGTGCATGACGTGGCTGTAGCGCTCGATGTGGCTGTAGTCCTCGACGCGGACCGTCCCCGGGACGCAGACGCGGCCGAGGTCGTTGCGTCCCAGGTCCACGAGCATCAAGTGTTCGGCGCGTTCTTTGTCGTCGGAGAGCAACTCCTTTTCCAGGAGCAGGTCCTCCTCCTCGGTCTGCCCGCGCCAACGGGTTCCGGCAATCGGATGTGTCGTCGCCCACTGATCGTGCACAGTAACCAGCGCTTCGGGGCTGGAGCCGACTATCGAAAAGTCCGTTCCCCCAACACCGTTCGGCACATGCAGCAGATACATGTAGGGGCTGGGGTTGGATGCCCGAAGTATCCGGTACACATCGATGGGCGCGACATCGGTGTCCATCTCGAAACGCTGCGACGGCACCACCTGGAACGCTTCGCCGGCTTCGATCTCGTGGACCAGTCGTTCGACGATCGCGCAGTATTCCTCGACGGTTCGCTGCGCGCGCTGCTTGGGCTCGGGCCTGCTGAAGGTGGCCACCGTCGACGGCAACGGCTGGCCCAGCGCGGCGGTCATCACGTCCAGTCGCGCGACGGCGTCGTCGTAGGCTTCATCGACCCGCTCGTCAGTGCCGTTCCAGTTCACCGCGTTGGCGATCAGCGTGATGGTGCCCTCGTGGTGGTCGACGGCCGCGATATCGGTGGCCAGCAGCAGCATCAAGTCGGGCAATTTGAGGTCGTCGACCGCCAGTTCGGGCAGCCGTTCCAGGCGGCGCACCAGGTCGTAGGCGAAGAAGCCGACCATGCCGCCCGACAGCGGCGGCAGCCCTGGCAGTGCCGCGGTAGCTAACAGATCCAGCGTGGCGCGCAACGCCTGCAGCGGGTCGCCACCAGTTGGCGCGTCCTGCGGCACCGCGCCCAGCCAGACCGCTTCGCCGTCACGCACGGTCAACGCCGACGGCGCCCCGGCACCGACGAACGACCACCGTGACCACGAGCGCCCGTATTCCGCGGACTCCAGCAAAAAGGTGCCGGGCCGGTTGGCGGCCAGCTTGCGGTAGGCCGATAGCGGGGTCTCCGTGTCGGCGAGGACCTTGCGCGTCACCGGAACTACCCGATGCTCGGCAGCCAGCGCCCGGAAAACCTCCCGGGAGGTGGTGGCGGCGGCGAGGTTGGCGTGCACGCAGCTATCTTCCCAGACATATCGGGTGGCGCCGGCGTAGCGTTGACCGCCATGAAAACCGGTGACACCGCACCAGACTTCGAGCTGCCCGATCAGGACGGCAAGCCCCGCTCGCTGAGCACCCTGCTCGCCGACGGGCCGGTGGTGCTGTTCTTCTACCCCGCCGCGGGAACACCGGGTTGCACGCGGGAGGCCTGCCACTTCCGCGACGTGGGCAGTGAGTTCGCCGCCGTCGGGGCGCTGCGGGTCGGAATCAGCACCGACCCGGTGGACAAACAAGCTAAATTCGCCGGCGACCACAGCTTCGACTACCCGCTGCTGTCCGACGCCGACGGAAAGGTGGCTTCCCAGTTCGGGGTCAAACGCGGACTGCTCGGGAAGCTGATGCCGGTCAAGCGCACCACCTTCGTCATCGACACCGACCGCACGGTGCTCGACGTGATCGGCAGCGAGTTCAATTTCAACTCGCATGCCGACAAGGCGTTGGCCACACTGCGCGGACGAACTCCAGGTTGACGTCGCTTTTAGTCCGTCAAAGCGGCGAGCGCACCGCCGTCACATGCCAGCCACACTGATCCCAACGATCGCTGCCATTGGGTTGGTCGCGGTGGCCGCGGTTGTCGGTGAACACTTCCTGCGCCCCTACGCAAACCAGCAGGCGTCGCCACCACGTCCACGTCAGCGGGGCAACACATCGAGCCGGCGGTGAGCCGTGCCGCATCGGCCCGTGCGGCGGTGGCTGCGGCCAACAGATTGGAGACTCCGACCCGTTAAGAGCGCTTCAGCGTTGCAAGGCGGGTGCTTCGCGGCACACAACCAAACGTTGTGACGCCACAACATGGCGACCTCTACTGACAGCCTCATGGGCAGTGAACTATCGGAGTCATGCCCGTCGACCCAAATCGAGCGCCGTCATCGACCGGCGCACCACTGGCTGACCAACAACTCGATTTCGTAAGGCTACCCAAAGCTTGGTGTATGTCCGCCGGGTCTGTGCCGCCGGGAGGCAATCGCCGGTGATGTGCGTCGTGCAGGTCGTCGATGTTGTTGAGGAGGACCACCCATGAGCACACCACGTCCGACCAAGACCCGCAGCGAAGGTCAATGGGCACTCGGTGAGCGCGAGCCGCTCAATGACACCGAGCGGCTCAAACGGGATGACGCGCCGCTCAACGTACGAGCGCGCATCGAAAACATCTATGCCAAGCATGGCTTCGACAGCATCGACAAAACGGATCTGCGTGGTCGCTTCCGCTGGATGGGTCTTTACACCCAGCGTGAGCAGGGTTACGACGGCACCTGGACCGGCGACGAGAACATCGACACCATCGAGGCCCGCTACTTCATGATGCGAGTGCGCTCCGACGGCAAGCCGATGTCGGCGGCCACCCTGCGCACGCTGGGTCAAATCTCTACGGAGTTCGCCCGCGACACCGCCGATATCGGTGATCGGGAGAACGTGCAATTCCACTGGATTCAAATCGAGGATGTCCCCGAGATCTGGCGGCGGCTCGCCGCCGTCGGCCTACAGACCACGGAAGCCTGCGGTGACTGCCCCCGCGGCATCCACGGCTCCCCGCTTGCCGGCGACTCGCCCGACGAGGTGCTCGACCCCTCACCGGCGATCGATGAGATTCTTCGGCGCTTTATCAACAATCCCGAATACGCGAACCTGCCCCGAAAGTACAAGACCGCGATATCGGGTCTTCAGGACGTCTCCCATGAGACCCACGACGTCGCGTTCATCGGCGTCAACCATCCCGACCACGGCCCAGGGATGGATCTGTGGGTCGGCGGTGGCCTGTCCACCAATCCGATGCTGGCCCAGCGGGTCGGTGTGTGGGTGCCGCTACAGGAGGTGCCGGATGTCTGGGAGGCGGTCACCCAGGTGTTCCGCGACTATGGCTACCGCCGGCTGCGCTCGAAGGCGAGGCTCAAGTTCCTCGTCAAGGACTGGGGTATTGAAAAATTTCGTCAGGTTCTGGAGGAGGAATATCTCGGCCGCAAGCTCATTGACGGCCCGGCTCCTGGGCCGGTCATGCACCCCATCGACCATGTCGGGGTGCAGCGATTGAAGAACGGGCTCAACGCTGTTGGCGTCGCCCCGATCGCCGGACGGGTGTCGGGCACCATCTTGTGCGCGGTGGCCGACCTGATGCAGCGGGCCGGATCGGACCGGGCGCGGTTCACTCCGTATCAGAAGCTGGTCGTTTTGGACGTACCCGACGACCGCCTGGACGAAATGGTGGCGGGTCTGGATGCCCTCGGCTTGCCGTCGCGGCCCTCGCACTGGCGAAAGAACCTGATGGCATGCACCGGTATCGAGTTCTGCAAGCTGTCCTTCGCCGAAACACGGGTGCGCGCCCAGACGCTGGTGCCCGAACTGGAGCGCCGCCTCGACGACATCAACGCCCAGCTTGATGTGCCGATCACAGTCCACATCAACGGCTGCCCCAATTCGTGCGCCCGGATCCAGGTGGCCGACATCGGGTTCAAAGGCCAGATGGTCGACGACGGCCACGGCGGATCGGAGGAGGCCTTCCAGGTACACCTGGGCGGCGGCCTGGGCTCAGACAGCGGATTCGGCCGAAAACTTCGTCAGCACAAAGTGTTTAGCAATGAGCTCGGTGATTACATCGACCGAGTGGTGCGCAATTTTGTCAAACACCGGAATCAGGGCGAACGGTTCGCGCAGTGGACGATGCGAGCCGATGAAGCAGAACTGCGATGAACCGGGGGGCGAAGGATTTGACTGAGACGGAGCTACGCGAGCTGGCTGCACGCGGCGCAGCCGAACTCGACGGCGCCAGCGCCACCGACCTATTGCGCTGGACCGATGAGCATTTCGGCGGTGTGGGGGGACCTCGCGGGTGGGCTACATGTAAGTGGGTCGTGGCCTCCAATATGCAGGACGCCGTGCTGGTGTCGTTGGCGTCGAAGGTGCGCCCGGGAGTACCGGTGATATTTCTGGACACCGGCTACCACTTCGCAGAAACCATCGGCACCCGCGACGCGGTCGAATCCGTCTATGACGTCCACATGCTGAATATCACTCCCGAGCACACGGTGGCCGAGCAGGACGCCCTCCTGGGAAGGGATCTTTTCGCCCGCAATCCGAACGAGTGCTGTCGGCTGCGCAAGGTCGTCCCGCTGGCCAAAGCGCTCCGTGGCTATTCCGCGTGGGTGACCGGGCTACGTCGAGCCGAGTCGCCCACCCGCGCCAACGCCCCGCTGATCAGCTTCGACGAGCACTTCCGCCTGGTGAAAGTCAACCCGCTGGCCACGTGGACCGACCAGGACGTGGACGACTACATTGCCGAGAACCATGTGTTGGTCAATCCGCTTGTTTACGAAGGCTATCCGTCGATCGGGTGCGCACCCTGCACAGCCAAACCAACAGAGGGCGCTGACCCACGCAGCGGGCGCTGGCAAGGGCACGCGAAGACCGAATGCGGATTGCATGCCCCATGAGGACGCTCGTGTTGACTGCGCACGGCAGCAAGGATCCCAGATCAGCGGCCAATGTACGGGCCGTGGCCACCCAGATTGCCCGCATGCGCCGAGACCTCGAAGTGAGGATCGCGTTCTTGGAACAGAATTCACCGAGCCTGGTCGACGTGCTCGCCGGGTTGGGCGATACCCGCCAGGCGGTGATATCTCCGTTGCTGCTGGCCAGGGCCTACCATGCTCGCATCGATATCCCGAAGCAGATCGCTCGTGCCGGTGAGCATGGTGTGCGACAGGCCGACGTGCTCGGTGAGGACGATCGACTGGTCGCTGTCTTGCGCCAGCGGCTCGGCGAGTTGGGCGTCTCCGCACACGACGGCACGCTGGGCGTGCTGGTGGTCGCGATCGGCTCCTCGGATATTGCGGTGAACGCGCGCACCGCAACGGTGGCAGCCAAGCTCGCAGCCGGGACACAGTGGGCTGCTGCCGCGACGGCATTCGCGACCGGACCTGAGCCGTCGGTGGCCGCGAGCGCCGACCAATTGCGTCGCCGCGGCGCCCGCCAGCTCGTTATCGCACCGTGGTTCTTGGCGCCGGGACGAGTGACCGACCGGGTGTGGACCTATGCGCGTCATGCCGGAATCGCGATGGCGCGGCCACTGGGCGCACACCGGCTGGTCGCCGAGACTGTGCTGGATCGCTTCGAGTACGCGACGGCTGACCAAGCCGCGGCCTGAGCCAGTACTACGATTGTGCATCACCAAAACGGGCGGGATCGCCAATCCGTGTCTGATGTCCGGCTTTGCGAGCCGTCGGCGTGCGGGTCCTAATGTGGCTGAGCAGCTCTCGTATTGCGCCGGCCGGCGGAGTGCGCCCACCGACCCAGATGGCTCGAAGCTGGCGCCGCAGGCTCAACTCAGGGACGGTGATGGCGCATAGCCGACCGACCGCCAGGTCGTCGGCCACTGCCAGCCGGCTCATAGCGGCCGGCCCGGCGCCGGCAAGCACCGCGGCGCGCATAGCGGCAGCGGACGTCAATTCGAGTACCGGGGGCGCTTGCCGCATGTCGTCGCCCAGCGCCCGGCGCAGGGCCACCGTCAGTGAATCGCGTATGCCTGAGCGGGGTTCGCGTGTAACCAGGGGAGTTTGCGCGAGTTCGGCGGCGCTCACCACTCGCGATCGTCGAGCCCATTTGTGACCCGGCGGCACGACGACCACCAGTTCGTCATGTGCCACCACACAGCTGCCTAATCCCCTTGGCGGGAAGGGGTTCTCGACGAACCCAAGATCGGCAGTGCCGTCCCGAACCAAGGCGATCGCATTTTCGCTGTTGGTGGCGGTCAGGATCACTTCAGGGGCGGTGCTGCCACCTCGCGTGGCGGCGGCCTGCAAAGAGACTAGCCAGTGCGGCATAATTTGTTCGGCGATCGTCTGGCTGGCCACCACCTTGATTCGTTGGCGGCTTTTGGCGCGCAACGAGCCTAAGCCGGCGTCGACTTCGCGGGCGACTTCAACCAAGCGAGCCGCCCACTCAGCGACGAGAACCCCGGCAGGGGTAAGTGTCGAGCCGCGTGTCGTCCGGACAGCCAACCCGACCCCGATCTGGGCCTCCATCGATGCCAGCCGTGCCGACACGGCCTGTTGGGTCAATCCCAACTCGCGGGCAGCACCACCGAGACTGCCTGTCTTCGCGATTGCCAACAAGATTTCGAATGAAGCAAGTTCGGGCATGCGGGAACTGAGCGCCATGCTGGATCACGTCACAAACAAGCCTTGTGTGTGTTTTCTGGACTCCTGTATACACCGCCCCACCCAGGGCCGGGTCGTTCTCACAGCCGACAGGCAGCATATTCCTATGGCTTCCGCAGCTACCGAGACACATCGGGAGATAACGGTCACAACAAGGTCTTGTGGCTCCACAACAACGAAACCTCTACTGGCGGCACCTTGTAACGAGAACCATTGCAGGCATGACACCTCCAACCAACCAGGCACCGGCAGCGAGGTGGCGGCCGGTACAGTCGCCGCGCATCCCGGCCAGAGCGGCAATGTGTCCACGGCCGCAGGAGGTCTTGAGTATGCGCCCGTACCGAGTAGCGATCGTCGGCTCAGGCCCGTCGGGGTTCTTTGCGGCGGCGTCGCTGCTGAAAGCCGCCGACACCTCCCCCGAATTCGACGTCGCTGTCGACATGCTCGAGATGCTGCCCACGCCATGGGGTCTGGTGCGCTCCGGCGTCGCGCCGGATCACCCCAAGATCAAATCGGTCAGCAGCCAATTCGAAAAGACCGCTGAAGACCCTCGCTTTCGCTTCTTCGGCAATATAGCCGTAGGCCAGCACATCCAGGCTGCCGAACTCGCCGAGCGCTACCACGCCGTTATCTATGCCGTCGGGGCACAATCGGACCGGCCGCTAAAGATACCCGGTGAAGACCTGCCGGGCAGCATCTCGGCGGTCGATTTCGTCGGCTGGTACAACGCGCACCCGTACTCTGCGCAGTTAGCCCCTGATCTGTCGAACGGGCGGGCCGTTGTTGTAGGCAACGGCAATGTCGCCCTCGATGTCGCCCGCATGCTGGTGACCGACCCTGATGCACTGGCACGCACCGACATCGCCGATCACGCGTTGCAGTCACTGCGGCCCTGCGGTGTCGAGGAAGTGGTGATCATCGGTCGGCGCGGACCACTGCAGACGGTGTTCACCACCTTGGAGTTGCGTGAGCTTGGTGACCTAGAAGGAGTCGATGTGGTGGTCGACCCGGCGCAGCTGGAGGGCATCAGCGACGACGACGCCGCAGCGGCGGGCAAGACCGCCAGACAGAACATCAAGGTGCTGCGCGAGTACGCCGCACGCGCTCTGCGGCCCGGACACCGCCGCATTGTGTTGCGTTTCCTGACGTCGCCGATCGAAATAAAAGGCGACGGGAAAGTCGAACACATCGTGCTCGGCCGTAACGAGTTGGTGAGCGACGACAACGGACAGATGGTGGCCAAAGACACCGGGGCCCGCGAGCAGCTGCCGGTTCAGCTGGTGGTGCGCTCGGTGGGCTATCGCGGCGTGCCGACCCCCGGGCTGCCGTTTGACGACCACAGCGGAACCATCCCCAACACCAATGGCCGGGTGGCGGGCAGCCGCAACGAGTACGTCGTCGGCTGGATCAAACGCGGGCCGACCGGGGTGATTGGAACCAACAAGAAAGACTCACAGGAGACGGTCGATATCCTGCTCGCCGATCTGGCTGAGGCTAACCTCGTCGATTTCGGCGCCGACTATGCCGACACGCTCGCCGACTGGCTGGCGTCGCGCCAGCCGAAACTCGTCAGCGCGGCGAACTGGCAGGCTATCGACCGCTTCGAACGCGAAGCGGGCGAGCCACAGGGACGCCCCCGCGTCAAACTCTCCAGCCTGACCGAGCTGCTGCGGATCGGACTTGGCTGATTGCTCGCGGTGATCTTTTGAACGGTATCGAGGAAGGAGACATTCGTGACTTACGTGATTGCCGAACCCTGTGTCGACATTAAAGACAAGGCATGCATCGAGGAATGCCCGGTCGATTGCATCTACGAGGGAACGCGGATGCTCTACATCCATCCAGACGAGTGCGTCGACTGCGGCGCCTGCGAGCCGGTGTGCCCGGTCGAGTCCATCTACTACGAAGACGACTTGCCCGAGCAGTGGCGCGGGTACAGCCAGATCAACGCCGACTTCTTCGCAGAACTGGGCTCCCCTGGTGGCTCGTCGAAAATCGGAGCCACCGACAACGACCCGGTTGCGGTCAAAACCTTGGAGAGCAAAGCAGGTCTGTGACCCAGAGGTCACTATGCTCCGCTACGCAGATCAAACAAATTCCGCGTCGACGCGCGACGATGCCGACACGGTCGGCGCAGGCACCTCGGGCGACCAGGCGGCGAAGGGCCGGCGCACATACATCGACCATGTGACCAGCGCGGCGGCGACGTATAACGCCAAGAAGACCCAGAACGCCGCTGTGTCAGCGCCGGTGCTCTGATAGGACTGCCGCAGCGCTAGGTTGACGCCGACGCCGCCGAACGCGCCAGCCGCGGCGGCGAATCCGATCAGCGCTCCCGACATGTTGCGTGACCAGTGTCGACGGTCAGGTTCGCTGAAATCCTGCGTGTAGCTGCGCGCTTCGATGACCGCCGGGATCAACTTGAACACTGCCCCTTTGCCGAGCCCGGCCAAGATGAACAAGGTGATGAGGCAGACGACATAGCCCACGATGGTGGCGGTAGTCGTGCAGCCGGGAGTGTGGTCGTCGTGGGTGCTGATGCACGCCAGCGCCCCGGTTGCCACGATCATGCCCGCAAACACGGCCAGGGTGACCCGGCCGCCACTGAAGCGGTCGGCGAGCCTGCCGCCGTAGATGCGGGCCAGCGAGCCCAGCAGCGGCCCGATAAAGGCGTACTCGGCGGCATGCAAGGACGCCTCAGCGGCACTTTGCCCGCTAGCGATGAAGTTGATTTGCAGCACCTGGCCGAACGCGAACGAGAATCCGATGAAAGTGCCGAAGGTGCCGACGTAGAGCAGAGCGAGCACCCAAGTGTCGGGCTCGAACATTACCGACCGCAGGGTGGCCACCTCGATGCCATGCTCCAGGTTATCCATGAACAATGCCGCCGCGATCGCGACGACCGCCAGCAGCACCAGATAGACCGCGCACACCCAGTACGGCTGCCGGTTGCCGACGACCGCGAGTGCCATCAGCCCCACTATCTGGACGACCGCCAACCCGAGGTTGCCCAGGCCGGCGCTCAGCCCCAGCGCCCAGCCCTTGAGCCGCTGCGGGTAGAAGGCGTTGACGTTGGCCAGTGACGCGGCGTAGTTGGCGCCGCCGCATCCCGTCAGTGCCGCGCACAGCACATAAGTCCACAACGGCAGGCCGGGGATGGCCAGCAGCGCGATAGTTCCGACGGTGGGGATCAGCAGCACCAGCGCCGCAAACGTCGTCCAGTTACGTCCACCGAATTTCGCAATACCCAACGTATAGGGGATGCGCAGACATGCCCCCGTCAGAGTGGCGGTGGCGCCGAGCAGCAATTTGTCCGCCGCGGAGAAGCCGTACACCGATTCGGGCATGAACAGCACCATCACCGACCAGAGGGCCCAGATCGAGAAGGCAACGTGGTCGGCCGCCACCATGCAGAGCAGGTTGCGCCGCGCGATTTTCTTGTTGCCGGTCTCCCAAGCGACAACATCCTCGGGGTTCCAGTCCGAGATTCGGCGCGCACGCCCCATACCGCCTCCCCAAGTGACAATCTCGCGCGACTACGGTAACCGGGAAATCTGCCATGGGGCTGGCACCGTTGGCTGTGAACTCGCAGTGAGTTGCTAGAGAGTTAGCAAGCAATTTCAGGGTGGATGGGGCCGTAGTGGCCAACCAGAACGCCTAGTCCTCTGACTCGAACAGGACGTCGGTCTCAAAGCAGCTGTGATTTCCGGTGTGGCAGGCGCCGCCGACTTGGTCAACGACCAGCAGCACTGCGTCGCCGTCGCAGTCGAGCCGCACGGAATGCACGTGCTGGGTGTGCCCGGACGTTTCGCCCTTCACCCACTGCTCGCCGCGCGAGCGCGAAAAGTACGTCGCCTCACGGGTTTCCAGGGTGCGGGCCAGTGCTGCGTCGTCCATCCAGGCGACCATCAGCACGTCGCCGCTGCCGCGCTCCTGCACCACGGCGGTGAACAGGCCGTCGGCGTTGCGCTTCAGACGCGCAGCGATATCGGGATCGAGTGTCATCGCACCGTGATCCCTTCGGCGGCCATCGCGGCTTTCACCTCACCGATGGTCAGCTGCCGGAAGTGAAACACGCTGGCCGCCAACACCGCATCGGCACCCGCGTGCACGGCGGGCGCGAAATGCTCCAGCGCGCCGGCACCGCCACTGGCGATCACCGGCACCGTGACTGCGGCGCGCACCGCCCGCAGCATGGCCAGGTCGAAACCGGCTCGGGTGCCATCGGCGTCCATGGAATTCAGCAGAATCTCCCCCACCCCTAGCTCGGCGCCGCGGGCTGCCCATTCGACGACGTCAATGCCCGTTCCACGCCGCCCTCCGTGCGTGGTGACTTCCCAGCCCGACGGTGTCGGGGGCGACCCGACCGGCACGGTGCGCGCGTCGACGGACAACACGATGCACTGCGACCCGAATTGCCGGGCCATCTCGGCCAGCAGGTCGGGCCGCGCGATCGCGGCGGTGTTGATCGACACCTTGTCGGCCCCGGCGCGCAGCAGCGCGTCGACGTCGGCCACCGTGCGCACGCCGCCGCCGACGGTGAGCGGAATGAACACCTGCTCGGCGGTGCGGCGCACCACCTCGAGCATGGTGGCCCGTCCAGCCGAGGACGCGGTGACGTCCAGGAAGGTCAGCTCGTCGGCGCCCTCGGCGTCGTATACCGCGGCGAGTTCGACGGGATCACCTGCGTCCCGGAGATTTTCGAAGTTGACTCCTTTGACCACCCGCCCGTCGTCGACGTCCAGGCAGGGGATCACCCGCACCGCAAGGCCGTTACCCGCAGACATCTCAGTAGGCTTCCGGCCCGCCGGTGCGGCGCAGTATCTCCAGCATTTCGGCGTGGACGCCTGGCGCAGCCGCCAGAGCCGACCGCGCCTCGGGGGTCCACGGGTCGCCGGCCAGGTTGGTGACGATGCCCCCGGCTGCACGCACCAGCGCCACCCCGGCCGCATGGTCCCACACATGGTCGCCGAAACTGATTGCGCCGCCGAGAATTCCGTCCGCAACGTAGGCGAGGTCGATCCCGGTGGCGCCGTGCATACGCAGCCGCGACGACACCCGGCTCAAGTTTTCCAGCACGGCGAGCCGATAGCGTCCCGGGAACCGTCCCCGCGAGTCGGCGTTGAAAGTTCCTATGCCGATGATCGAGTCCGCCAGCTTTGTGGTGGCCAGCGGTGGCTGCGGCACACCGTTTTTGACCAGCGGCCCGCCGACCACGGCGGTGTAGCGCTGACTCGTGAACGGCACCCAGGTGAGGCCGGCGACGGGATCACCATTGTGCAAAAGTCCCAACAGGATCGCCGACATCGGTGAGCCCGCGGCATAGTTGAACGTCCCGTCGACAGGGTCGAGCACCCACACCCAGCGCGAGTCGACGTCCGCGCCGCCGAACTCCTCACCGTGCACCTCGATTCCGGTGGCCTTGACCAGCGCGTCGACGACCTGGCGCTCGATGGCCAGGTCGACTTTGGTGGCGAAGTCGTTGCCCCGTTTGCTGACCGCCGAGTCGGCGCGGTGGCCGGCGACGAACTGCTCGGTGGCGGCCTCCAGGATCGCGGACGCTTCGGCCACGAGCGCGTCTAAGTCCTTGATCATTCCCGCACCGCCGCCAGCGCTTGCGGCAAACTGAATCGGCCGGCGTAGAGGGCCTTTCCGACGATGGCGCCCTCGACACCGCTGCTCGTCAGGGTGGCGATGGCGCGTAAGTCGTCCAAGCTGGACACCCCACCGGATGCGATCACCGGGGCGAAGGTGCGTTCGGCGACGGCTCGAAGCAGATCGAGATTGGGACCTGTGAGCGTGCCGTCCTTGCTGACATCGGTGACAACGAAGCGTGAACAGCCCTCGGCGACAAGGCGTTCCAATACTTCCCACAGATCGCCACCGTCGGTCTCCCAGCCGCGGCCGCGCAGCCGATGCCGGCCCTCGACGATCTGCACATCCAGGCCGACGGCCACCCGCTCGCCGTGCTCGGCGATCACCTCAGCGCACCAGCCCGGATTTTCCAGCGCAGCCGTGCCCAGGTTGACCCGAGCGCACCCGGTCGCCAGTGCTGCGGCCAGCGAGTCGTCGTCGCGGATGCCGCCGGACAGTTCGACGTGCACGTCGAGTTTGCCCACGACCTCGGCCAGCAGTTCGCGGTTGGACCCGCGGCCGAAAGCCGCGTCCAGGTCGACCAGATGGATCCACTCGGCGCCGTCGCGCTGCCAGCCCAGCGCCGCGTCGACCGCCGAGCCGTACTCAGTTTCGCTGCCGGCGCGGCCCTGCACCAACCGCACTGCCCGCCCGTCCACCACGTCGACGGCGGGCAAGAGAATCAACGACATCTCTACAGCCCCTCGACCCAGTTGCTCAGCAGAACCGCGCCGGCGTCACCGCTCTTTTCGGGGTGGAACTGGGTGGCGGCCAACGGACCGTCCTCGACGGCGGCCAGGAACGGTATGTGATAGGTGGCCCAGGTCAGCAACGCGTCGGCTGCGCCCTCCCAGCGCTGTGCGGCGTAGGAGTGCACGAAATAGAACCGCGCATCAGCGTCCAGCCCTTTGAACAGCGCGCTGCCCGGCGCGGCGGCTACGACGTTCCAGCCCATGTGCGGGATCACCGGGGCGTCGAGCCGGGTCACCGCACCCGGCCACTGCCCGCAGCCCTGCGATTCGACACCGAACTCGATACCGCGCGCGAACAAAATCTGCATACCGACACAGATTCCCAGCACCGGGCGCCCGGCGACAAGCCGCTCCCTGATCGCCTTGTCGCCGTTGACCTTCCGAAGCCCGTCCATGCAGGCCGCGAACGCGCCGACGCCGGGCACTACCAGACCGGCGGCGGACGCGGCAGCATCCAGGTCGGCTGTCACCTCGACTGAAGCGCCGACCCGCTGTAGCGCGCGCTGCGCCGACCGCAGGTTACCCGAGCCGTAGTCAAGGACCACGACGGATTTCGCTGTCACAAGGCGCCTTTGGTCGACGGCACGCCGGATACCCGCGGATCGGGTTCGACGGCCTGACGCAATGCACGAGCGATGGCCTTGTACTGCGCCTCGGTGATGTGGTGCGGGTCGCGTCCGGACAACACCCGCACATGCAGCGCGATGCGGGCGTTCATCGCCAGCGTCTCGAACACGTGCCGGTTGACGACCGTGTGATACGGCACCGTGTTCCCAGCAATCGTGAAGTGCCGCAGATGATCCGGCTCGCCGGTGTGCACGCAGTACGGCCGGCCGGAGACGTCGACTGCAGCGTGGGCCAGCGCCTCGTCCATCGGGATGAAGGCGTCACCGAACCGGCGGATGCCGATCTTGTCCCCGAGCGCCTGCCCGAGCGCCTGGCCGAGCACGATCGCGGTGTCCTCGATGGTGTGATGTGCCTCGATATCGACATCCCCTTTGGCGCGCACGCTCAGATCGAAGCTGGCGTGGCTGCCTAGCGCGGTCAGCATGTGGTCGTAGAACGGGATACCGGTGTCGACATCAACCTGTCCGGTGCCGTCGAGGTCCAGTTCGACGACGATGTCGCACTCTTTGGTGGTGCGTTCCACGCGCGCACGGCGATTGGTAGTCATGACGCTCCTAGTCATCGTGGTGGCGACCCGCTGCGCCCGGCTTTGCCGCGCTTGCGATCCCCACCAGCATTTCGGCCAGTTCGCTGGCGGCGATGCGCCCGCTGGCTTCCAGGAACGCATCGTTTTCCCCGGCCAGCCCAATGGTGGCGCGCAGAAATCCGGGAATGCCGACATCGCGGATCAGCACACCGGCATCCAGGTAGCGCTGCCAGGCGGTGGGCGCGTCGGCGAACTGCCCGAACAACACGAAATTCGCGTCGCTGCGGATGACCCGGAATCCCATGCGAGTCAACTCCGCTGTCACTCTCTCGCGCTCGGCGATCAACGCGGCCACACTAGCCAGGGTGTCGTCGGCGTGGCGCAGCGCAGCGCGGGCCGCGGCCTGGGTGAGCGAGGACAGGTGATACGGCAGCCGCACCAACAACATTGCCTCGATGACCGCTGGGGTGGCGATCAGGTATCCCAGCCGGCCGCCGGCGAACGCGAATGCCTTGCTCATGGTGCGAGTGACGACGAGCTTGGTCGGGTATTCCTGCACCAGCTGGACCGCGCTGGGTTGCGACGAGAATTCGCCGTATGCCTCGTCGAGGATCAAGATGCCCGGTGTCACCTCGAGCAGCCGCCGCAGATCGGGCAGCGAGACGCTTTGCCCCGACGGGTTATTGGGGCTCGCCACCATCACGATGTCGGGTTGGCGCTCGGTGATGGCGGCGACGGCGGTGTCGACGTCGATGCTGAAGTCTTCTGCGCGTACCGTCTCGAGCCATTCGGTGTGGGTGCCGTCGGAGATGATGGGGTGCATCGAGTACGACGGCACGAAGCCGATCGCGCTGCGGCCCGGCCCCCCGAATGCCTGCAATAGCTGTTGCAAAACCTCGTTGGAACCATTCGCAGCCCAGACATTTTCGGCTCCAAGCTGTGTACCGGTCTGCGCGGTGAGGTAAGCCGCCAGGTCGCGCCGCAGCGCGACCGCGTCACGGTCGGGGTACCGGTGCAATTCGGCGGCTGCTTCGTGCACCGAGCGCGCGACGTCCTCGACCAGCGCCTTGCTCGGCGGATGCGGGTTTTCATTCGTGTTCAGCCGCACCGGAACAGCCAATTGCGGGGCGCCGTAAGGCGTTTTGCCGCGCAGGTCGTCGCGCAGCGGCAGTTCGTCGAGCGTCGGGCGGTCGGTCATCGCTCGAACCTCCGCCGTATCGCCTCGCCGTGCGAGGGCAGGTCTTCGGCCTGCGCCAGCGTGATCACGTGTCCGGACACGTCTTTGAGCGCGGCCTCGGTGTAGTCGACGACCTGGATGCCGCGCAGGAACGTCTGCACCGACAGCCCGCTGGAGTGCCGTGCGCTGCCGGCGGTCGGCAACACGTGGTTGGAGCCGGCGCAGTAGTCGCCCAGGCTCACCGGCGAGTACCGGCCGACGAAAACCGCGCCAGCCGAACGGATCCGGGCAGCGACGCTGGCGGCGTCGACGGTCTGGATCTCCAGATGCTCGGCGGCGTAGGTGTTCACGACGCTGATACCGGCGTCGAGATCGTCGACCAGGATGATCGCCGACTGCTGACCGGACAGCGCAGCCGTCACCCTCTCCCGGTGCACCGTGGTCTGCAGCTGGCCGGCCAGCTCGGCATCGGTGGCGTCGGCCAGTTCGGCGCTGGGGGTGACCAGCACGCTGGCGGCCATCACGTCGTGCTCGGCCTGGCTGATCAGATCGGCGGCCACGTGTGCGGGATCAGCGGTGTGGTCGGCCAGGATGGCGATTTCGGTCGGCCCCGCTTCGGCGTCGATGCCCACCCGGGAACGGCAGAGCCGCTTGGCGGCAGTGACGTAGACGTTGCCCGGCCCGGTGATCATGTCGACCGGCGCCAGCTCTGTGCCGTCGGTGTCGGTGCCGCCGTAGGCCAGCAGCGCCACCGCCTGAGCGCCGCCGACCGCCCAGACTTCGTCGACGCCCAGCAGCCGGGCAGCGGCCAAGGTCGTCGGGTGTGGCAGGCCGTTATAGGCGGCTTGCGGTGGGCTGGCGATGACCAGCGAGCCGACCCCGGCCGCCTGCGCCGGCACCACGTTCATCACCACGCTGGAGGGGTAGACCGCGTTGCCGCCGGGCACATAGAGGCCCACCCGCTCGACGGGAACCCACCGCTGTGTGACCGTCGCGCCGGGACCGAGTGTGGTCATGACGTCGGCGCGACGCTGGTCGGCGTGGACCGCGCGGGTCCGCTCGATGGCCACTTGCAGCGCGTCACGCACGTCGCGATCCAGGCCGGCCAGCGCCGCGTCGAGCTCGGCGATCGGCACCCGCACGGCCGCTGGCCGCACCCCATCGAACGACTCAGCGTACTGCAGCGCCGCCTCAGCACCCCGCGACGCGACGGCCTCGACGATCGGGCGCACCGTGGCCAGCACCGCATCGACATCGCCGCCACCGCGCGGCAATACGGCGCGCAGCGCGGCCGCGGACAACTCCGCGCCGCGTAGGTCGATGCGCGCCATAACGTTCACGCTGACCATTGTCCCAGGCAGTTCAAATGGATATCGGACCGGTACAGTGACCGCATGTCCGTACAGGATCGTCCCAACAGTGCGCCGGGCGTCCCGATGATGTTTCCGCCATGGTTTGAGCGGTGGCAGGTCAAGTACATGAACCCGGCGATCAAACCGTTTGCGCGCTATCTGCCCGGTGCAGCGCTGATCAAACACCGCGGCCGCAAGTCCGGCAAACCCTACGAGACGATCGTGACCGCCTACCGCAAGGGAAACGTACTGGCGATTGCGCTCGGCCACGGCAAGACCGACTGGGTGAGAAACGTGCTGGCCGCCGGCGAGGCCGACGTGCAGTTCTTGCGGAAGAGCGTGCACATCACCAATCCGCGGATCTTGCCTGCCGGCACCGGTGGCCAGGAGCTGCCGTGGCTGGCGCGGCTGCAGGCGCGCCGACTTGGCGTCTTCGTCGCCGACATCGCCTGAGGGCCCTGTCTAGTCGGTTTCCAGGGTGCGCTTGATGGGAGCTGAACGAGCTGACGTCGGCTACTTGCTGGCCGAGCACTTGCTGGGTCTGGTTGGCGCCGCGCTGCGCCGCGTTGCCCAGCGCCGCATACCGGCCTCCGACCGGCCGGCGCCCAGTGATCAGCGACTCGTGGAGCGGGCCCGGGCAGCGATTCACGACAACCACCCGGCGGCGCGTGGGCTATTCCCGCTCGCCGAGCTGCTTGATACGTCGCCTTACCGGTTGAGCCGGGCATTCCCGCAGCAGCTGGGTGTGTCGCTGACCAGGTACCGCAACCGGGTGAGAGTGAGCCGTGCGCTCGACCAGGCGCAGCGCGATACCGCGACGCTGGCCGACATCGCCGCCTCGCTCGGCTTCGCGGACCAGGCCCACTTCACCCGGGTGGTGCGGCAGCACGTCGGCCATACACCGGCTGCACTGCGTCGCGAGCTGTGCACTCTCGCCGAGACTTAAGCGGTTGCGACTCGTCCCGGCGTGTCCGCGCAAACGTTTAAGTGTCGCGGCGTCGGCTCGCCCGCTTAAAGATCGAGGCCGATGTCCAGCACCCGGGACGAGTGGGTGAGCGCACCGACGGCGAGGTAATCCACCCCGGTGCCGGCGTAGGACGCAGCGTTGTCAAGGGTCAGTCCGCCCGATGATTCGAGTTTGGTTGCCGGAGCGCGGGAGTCGCGGCGCTGCACAGCGATTTGTGTCTGCCACACCGGGAGATTGTCAAGCAGCACCAATTCGGGCTCTTCGGCCAGCACCTCGTCGAGTTGTTCCAGCGAATCCACTTCCACTTCGCAGGGCAGATCCGGTGTAGCCGTGCGCACCGCCCGCAGCGCGGCGACCACCGATCCCGCCGCCGCGACGTGGTTGTCCTTGATCAGCGCGGCATCACCCAGGCCCATCCGATGGTTGACGCCCCCGCCGACGCGCACCGCGTACTTCTGCAGCGCCCGCAGGCCGGGCAGCGTCTTGCGGGTATCGCGGACCTGCGCCTTGGTGCCCTGCACCGCGTCGACCCACGCGGCCGTCGTGGTGGCGATGCCCGACAGGTGGCAGAGCAGGTTCAGCATGGTGCGCTCCGCGGTCAACAGGCCGCGAGTCGGCGCCTCGAGCACCAACAACGGCGCGCCCGGCGGCAGCCGGGCGCCGTCGTCGACGCGGTCGAGCACCCGGTACCGGCCGCCAAGCACTTCGTCGAGCACCAGCAGCGCGACGTCAACGCCGGCGATCACGCCGGTTTCGCGGGTCGCCAGTGACGCGGTCGTGACCGCCTCGGCTGGCACTGTCGCCATCGTCGTGACGTCGGGGCCGTGGCGCAGATCTTCGTCGAGGGCGCGGGTGATCGTGACCCGAGCCTCGGCCAGCTCACAGTCCGAGAGTGGCATCAGCACACCGCCGCGAGCGCCTCGACGTGAACCGTGGTTTGGTCGTCGGCCAGCCGAACCACACTGCTGCGGGCCTGTTCGGGAACGGCGTGCGGGTGGTCCGCGCGATTGTGGCAGCCCCGGCTCTCGTCGCGGGCCAGTGCGGCGGCGGCGACGGCGCGGGCGGTCAGAGTCAACCCCACGTCTTCGACGTCGGCGCGGTCCGCCGTTCGGCGAAGGGCCGCCGCGGACAGCGTGTCGACCAACCGGCGCAGCCCGACGGCATCGCGGACCACCGACGCATCGCTGGTCATCGCACGCTGCAGCTCGCCGCGTTCCAGCGCCCAACCAACAACTGCCTCAGGCAATGTCGCGTGTGGATGTCCGACGGCCGCCGCGTGCGTGGCCGCCGCTCGCCCGGCGCGCCCGCCGACAACCAGGCCCTCCAGCAGGCTGTTGGACGCCAACCTGTTGGCGCCATGCATCCCGGTTCTGGCCACCTCGCCGGCCGCGAACAGCCCGGGCAACTCCGTGCTTCCGTCGACATCGGTGACGACGCCGCCGCAGCTGTAGTGCGCGCCCGGAACCACCGGAATCGGTTCGCGCACAGGGTCGATGCCCAGGGCCTGACAGGCTGCGGTGACCGTCGGGAAGCGGGACTCGAAGCCTGCGATCCCTCGGGCGTCCAGATAGACACACGGATCACCGGTTGCTTTCAGTCGCGCGTCGATGGCGGCCGCCACCACGTCGCGGGGCGCCAGATCACCCATCGGATGCACGCCGGCAATCACCGAATCACCGTGGGCGTCAACCAATGTGGCGCCCTCACCGCGGATCGCCTCGGTGACCAGCGGACGCCGCCCTCCGGTATGCCCGTCGAACAGCATGGTCGGGTGGAACTGGATGAACTCGATATCGCTGACCGGGACACCGGCCCATAGCGCAAGCGCAATGCCGTCGCCGGTGGAGCCGTCGGGATTCGTGGTCGCGCTGTAGAGGTGCCCGAGCCCGCCGGTGGCCAAGATCACCGACGGCGCATGCACGACGCCGAGTCCGTCGGCGTTGAGCACCGATACCCCGGTCACCGCGGTGTCGTCGTGCAGCACCCGTACGGCGGTGTGGTCGGTGCGGATATCCAAAGCGGCAGCGGCATTGTCGAGCACGCGTTGAACCTCGGCCCCGGTGGCGTCACCGCCGGCGTGCACCACCCGGCGCCGCGAGTGCCCGCCTTCTCTGGTCACTGCCCAGCCGCCGGACAAAGATGCGTCGAATTGTGCTCCATACCTTGCCAATTCGGCCACGGCGCGATAGCCGTCGGCGACGATGGAACGCACCGCCTCCGGGTCACAAAGGCCCCCGCCCGCGGCGAGCGTGTCGGCGACGTGAGCGTCTACCGAGTCGGCGCTGTCGGGCAGTACCACCGCAATTCCGCCCTGGGCGTAGTGGGTGGCTGTCATTCCGCTCTTCTGGTGCGCCTTGCTGAGCACCATCACACGGCGGCCGGCGCGATGGGCAGCCAGCGCGGCAGCCAGTCCACCCACGCCGGTGCCGATGACGACGACGTCGGCCGACTGCTGCCAGGCCGGAGCCGTGCTCATTCGCCGCCGCCGGGCTGGCCGATCTCGATCATCCGCTGCACGCTGCGCCGCGCCCGCTGCGACGTCTCGGGGTCGACGTCGACCTCGTCGACGCCGTCGAGCAGGCAACGCAACAGCGCTGCGGGGGTGATCATCTTCATGTACTTGCACGACGCGCGGTCGTTGACCGCCTGGAAGTCGACACCGGGCGCGGCCCGCCGCAGCTGATACAGCATGCCGACCTCGGTGGCAACCAGCACCTGACGGGCGTGGGTGGCGCGGGCGGCGTCGAGCATTCCGCCGGTGGACAGGATCTTCACCCGCTCCTGCGGGAAGGCGCCTTCACCGGCGAGATACAAAGCCGAAGTCGCGCAACCGCATTCGGGGTGTACATACAGTTCGGCGTCGGGGTGGCTGCGGGCCTGGCCGGCCAGCTCGTCGCCGTTGATCCCGGCGTGCACGTGGCATTCGCCGGCCCACACGTGCAGGTTCTCCCGGCCGGTCATGCGGCGCGCGTGCGCCCCGAGGAATTGGTCGGGGCAGAACAACACCTCGCGGTCCGGGTCGATGGAGTTGACCACGTCGACGGCATTCGACGACGTGCAGCAGATGTCGGTGAGCGCCTTCACCGCGGCGCTGGTGTTGACGTAGGACACCACGACCGCACCCGGGTGCTCGTCCTTCCAGGCCTGCAGGTCCTCCGCGGTGATCGAGTCGGCCAGCGAACAGCCGGCCCGCTGATCGGGAATCAGCACGGTCTTCTGCGGGCTCAGGATTTTGGCGGTCTCGGCCATGAAGTGCACACCGCAGAACACGATGGTGTCTTCAGAAGCGTCGGCCGCTATCCGCGACAGTGCCAGCGAGTCACCCACGTGGTTGGCGACGTCCTGGATGGCCGGCAGCTGGTAGTTGTGCGCCAATATGGTGGCGTTGCGTAGCTGCGCCAGCCGGCGGACCTCCGCGGCCCACTGTTCGTCGCCGTCGATACCGGTGTAGCCGGCCGGTGAGTCGATGATGCGGGCAGCCAAGTCATCCGCCAGCGTGTCCGTGCGATTCAGGACCGTCATGGCCGTTTCCTTTCGCCCTGAGGAGGTTTTCGACTTACAATCGAAAACGTGCTTCATGGTAGCACTGGCCACGAGGTTCTCGCCGTCGTGTTCCAGGTTCGGGGTGCCGAAAGACCCTGTGGCAGCGAGAAACCGCAGCTCAATGTGCTGTTGTGGCAGCGCGCACGTGAGCCGCAGCTGGGGGCGTGGGCACTGCCCGGCGGGCGGCTACGCCACGACGAGGACTTGACGACCTCGGTTCGTCGGCAATTGGCCGAGAAGGTGGATCTGCGTGAGATTGCACACCTTGAGCAGCTGGCGGTGTTCTCCGATCCTCGCCGGGTGCCCGGTGATCGAGTGATCGCATCGACGTTTCTGGGACTGGTGCCCTCCCCCGCCACGCCGGAGCTGCCGCCCGACACCCGCTGGCATCCGGTGACTGCACTGCCGCCGATGGCGTTCGACCACGGCCCGATGGTGGCCCACGCCCGGACCCGACTGGTCGCCAAGATGTCCTACACCAACATCGGATTTGCCTTGGCCCCAAAGGAATTCGCGCTGTCTACGCTGCGAGACATCTACGGCGCCGCGCTGGGCTACCAGGTTGACGCGACGAACCTGCAGCGGGTGCTGGCCCGCCGTGGCGTCATCACGCAGACCGGCACCATCGCTCAGTCGGGCCGCAGTGGGGGCCGTCCACCCGCGTTGTACCGGTTCACCGATTCGCAGCTGAGGGTCACCGACGAGTTCGCGGCGCTGCGCCCGCCCAGCTGAGATGTGACCCAACCGTGATCGTCGGTGGGCGGGCCGACTGGATTCTTAATACCCTCTTAAGTAACAATGCCGGGATGGACCCAGCCACCCTCGCAAGCGCCACCGGCGCCGAATGGATCGCCCGCCCCCCGCACGAAGAGCTGCGCCGCAAGCAGCGCCCGCTGCTGCCGTCGGACGACCCGTTCTACGAGCCGCCACCCGGCTATGAGCACGCACTGCCAGGCACCGTGTTGCGCTCCCGCGAGGTCGAGCTGGCGTTTTTGGGCCTGGTACCGCAACGGACCGTTGCCACGCAGCTGCTGTACCGCACGACCGACATGAACGGTAAGCCGGAGGCCACCGTCACCACGGTGATCGTTCCCCGGGAGGTCGCACCGGGGCAGCCCTGCCCGCTGCTGTCGTATCAGTGCGCGATCGACGCGGTGGCGTCCCGCTGTTTCCCGTCCTACGCGCTGCGGCGCTACGCCAAGGCGATCGGCGCGTTGGCGCCGCTGGAGTTCTTGCTGATCAACGCCGCCCTGGCCGAGGGGTGGGCGGTGTCGGTGCCGGACCACGAAGGCCGCCACGGGATGTGGGGCGCCCCTTACGAGCCGGGCTACAGCATTCTGGACGGGGTGCGCGCCGCCCTCGGCTCGGAGCGCCTGGGGTTGTCGACGTCGGCGCCGGTGGCGTTGTGGGGCTACTCGGGTGGCGGGCTGGCCACCGCGTGGGCTGCCGAGCTGTGCGCCGACTACGCGCCCGAGCTCGACATCGTCGGTGCGGTGCTGGGATCGCCCGTCGGCGATCTTGGCCATACGTTCCGGCGGCTCAACGGCGGCTTCCTGGCCGGTTTGCCCGCACTGGTGATTGCGGCGCTGGCCCACGTCTACCCCGACCTTGACCGGGTGATCAAGGAGCACACCAGCGAAGAGGGACGCACCTTGCTGTGCGAACTCGAGGACATGACGACGGTCGGCGCGGTCATCCGGATGGCCGGCAAGAACGTCGGCAAATACCTCGACCGTCCGCTCGAGGAGATCCTCGAGATGCCGGAAGTCCAATACGTGTTCGACAACATCAAGTTGGGCAAAACGGTGCCGACGCCTCCGGTGCTGATCGTTCAGGCGGTGCATGACTACCTCATTGCCGTCGACGACATCGACGCCCTGGCCGATGCCTATTCCGGTGGCGGCGCCGATGTCACCTACCACCGCGATGCCTTCAACGAACACCTCCTGCTGCATCCGATGTCGGCGCCGATGACGCTGCGCTGGTTGCAGGACCGGTTCGCTCGGCGGCCGCTGACCGACCACGTGATCCGCACAACGTGGCCGACCATCCTCAACCCGGCCACCTACATCGGCATGGCCAGGCTGGGCAAGATCGCGGCGAAGGTCATCACCGGCAGGCCAGTGCGCCGACGCCCGCTGTAGCTATGACGCGCGAAGGCGACGGCGAGTAAGCGCAGCTTACGAGCAAGAAGCCGAGCCATCGTGCCCCGTGGCACCCGGCGACATCGCGACCGTCGCCGGCGCTTCCGGTGACTCCACGGCCGGATAGCCCCCGAGGTCGTCACGGGTTGCCGATGCGACGAGCAGGGCATACACGAGTGCTGCCGTGGCAGCCGGCAACAGCAGCGTGCAGGCGATCTGCAGCGGCCCATGACCGAAGAACACCGGCGGCGCCTCGGTGAAGTAGTGCACGCGGTGCTGGGGCGTCACCGGGGCCCGCTCGATGTCCACGACGCCGTAGCGGGCGTGCACCAGCAGCCCAGCCAGCGCTGTCGCGACCGCGGCGGCGCCGACCATGCCGATCGACAGCCCGGCCACCATTGCCGGTCCGCGGTGTGCCCGCCACTGCCACACCAGCACCGCAGCCACCACCGCGACCAATGTCAACAGGCCCAGCATCAGAAACGCGGCAACAAAGAAGTGGTCGGCTTCGTTGCCGAGGTAATCGAGCACCCGATCGCCCTCGTGGGTCAGTGCCACGACGCCGTGAATGCTCGGCGCGATCCACGCCCACAGCCCACCAACCACCACGCCGCTCGCCACAAGGCTCGACACCACTACGGCGATCGCTCGCCGCCGCGACGTACGAGGAGCGTCGGAAGGCTGCGGCTCGCTCATCGCTGTGCGTCCAGGTCGGCGGAGTCCACCAGACCGTGGCGGGAGCACTTCGCCCACCAACCGTCGGGCCGGACTTGCACCACCATGCGACGGCCGCATTCCGCGCAGAATCGAGGCGGCTCGAGTCCCAGCTGCGCTGCCGTCGGCGACACCGAGGTGCCCGCCGGATCCCCGGTGTAGACGTTGTAGACGCCCGCGCCGACCGGAGCGGGCAGATCGCGAACCATTGACCTCTAGTATCTACAGGCTTGCGTTGAGCGCCTTGATCGGCATCTGCAGATCGTCGAGCAGTTGCAGGTCGGCTTCGGCCGGACGGCCCAGCGTGGTCAGGTAGTTGCCGACGATTACGGCGTTGATGCCGCCCAGCATGCCCCGCTTGGCACCCAGGTCGCCGAGCGTGATCTCGCGGCCGCCGGCGAACCGCAGCATCGTGCGAGGCAGCGCCAGCCGGAACGCGGCCACCGCCTTGAGAGCCTCACTGGCCGGCAGCACCTCCAAGTCGCCGAACGGTGTGCCCGGCCGCGGGTTGAGGAAGTTCAGCGGCACCTCGTCCGGACCGAGTTCGCCGAGTTCGGCGGCGAATTCGGCGCGCTGCTCCAGCGTCTCCCCCATGCCCAGGATGCCGCCGCAGCACACCTCCATCCCGGCCTCGCGCACCATCGACAAGGTGTCCCACCGCTCTTCCCAGGTGTGGGTGGTCACGACGTTGGGGAAGAACGAGCGGGCGGTTTCAAGGTTGTGGTTGTAGCGATGCACCCCCATCGCCGCCAGCTGCTCGACCTGCTCGGCGCTGAGCATTCCCAACGAGCACGCGATGTGGATGTCGACTTCGTTGCGGATCGCTTCCATCCCGGCGGCGACCTGTGCCATCAGCCGGTCGTCGGGTCCGCGCACCGCGGCCACGATGCAGAATTCTGTGGCTCCCGTCTTCGCCGTCTGCTTGGCCGCTTCTACCAAGCTCGGAACGTCGAGCCAGGCACTGCGAACCGGCGAGGCGAAAAGCCCCGACTGTGAGCAGAAGTGGCAATCTTCCGGGCAGCCACCGGTTTTCAGGCTGATGATGCCTTCCACTTCGACGTCGGGCCCACACCAGGCCATTCGGACCTCATGGGCCAGGGCAAGCAGTTCCTCGAGCCGGTCGTCGGGCAGCTGCAATACCTGCAGCACCTGGTCACGGCTGAGTCCCTCGCCGCGCTGCAACACCTGCTCGCGAGCGACCGCCAGAATGTCGGTGGTGGGCCGAGTCGCCGCCTGAGTCACCCGGTACTCCCTCGTGTTCGCACACAAAACTTCGCCAGGCTCGCCGTGGCCGGCGTAAACCGTGTTCACGTTAGGGTACGGGCGCGCCGCCACACAAACGCGCGACGCGTGATGCATGACATGGTCGCGGGCGGGGTACGTTCACCTGTATCAATCGATCAATGGACGCCATGAGCCAGTTGCGGGTGGAATATCTCGCTCATCACTGGATCCTGCTGGCAGGGCCCGCGTTTTTGCCGGCAGTGATCGTGGTGGGTGTGGTGTTGTACGTCGCGATCCGCGACAGGCGCAGCGCAGATCAGGCCGACAAGACCGAGGTCGGCGACAAGTCGACGTGACGATGCCTGGTTCGACGATTTTTGTGTTTGAGGTCACGGCGGATCGGTAACCTACCGTGGAGTAAGTCGCCGCTCGGCGGTCAGGCTCTCGGGCGGCCCAGCGCGGTTGGGAGGCGATGACGGTGGGCTCAGCGGTTATTGCGGAAGCACCGGCGCGTGGCGCCGGGCTCAATCAGGTGATAGGGCTGAGTATCGCTGCGGCGGTGATAGCCGCATTGATGCTGTGGATCGGATATGCGCACCGCACGCACCGGATCAACTGGTTGGCCCGGGCCGGCGAGCGGATGGGGAACAGATTCGACCGCCCTGCGTGGGTAGCACTGCCTGTTCTGGTGTTCACCACCTCGATCATCTGCGCTCTGTTCGGCTTCATCTGGGACGTCAGCTGGCACATCGGCAATGGCCGCGATCCCGGCCCGCTGGCCAACCCGGCCCACTACTTCATCGTCATCGGGCTGTTCGGCATCTTCCTCGCCGGCATGATCGCGGTGGTGATGCCGTTCGACAGGCCTGGGCCGGCGGCTGTTCGCATCACCCGCGACTGGTATGCCCCGGTCGGGGGTGTGCTGATGGCCGGTTGCGGGCTCTACGCGCTGATCGGCTTCCCGCTCGACGACATCTGGCATCGCATCTTCGGCCAGGATGTCACACTCTGGGGCCCAACCCATTTGATGATGATCGGCGGTGCAGGGTTCTCCCTCTACGCGGCACTGATGCTGGAGTACGAAGGCGGGAGAGAGCTGCCGGACACGCCCGCCGAGGGCGCGTACGCAAGACCCGAGCGCCCGTTCATCAAATTCCTGCGTTACCTGTCGTTCGGCGGTCTGTTCATCGGGATGTCCGTCTGGCAGATCGAGTTCGACTTCGGCGTCCCGCAGTTCCGGCTCGTGTTCCAGCCGATGCTGATCGCGGCGGCGGCGGCGGTCGCGTCCGTCGCAGCGCGCATCACGATGGGCCGCGGAGCGGCGATTATCGCGGCCCTGTTCGCGATAGCCCTGCGCGGCGCCGTCGCCCTGCTGGTCGGGCCGATCCTGGGAGCTCCGATCAACTGGTTTCCGCTGTATCTCGGTCCAGCGGTGGTGGTCGAGTTGCTCGGTCTTACACCGGTGTTGCGGCGCCCGCTGCTGTTCGGCGCCGTTTCCGGCTTGGCGGTGGGCACGATCGGGCTGTGGCTGGAGTCGCTTTGGATCGGCGCCGTGTACCACTACCCATGGCCGGTAAGCCTGTGGCCCGAAGCCTTGGCGATGGCCGTGCCCGCGGCGGTGATGACCGGGCTGTGCGGCGCGATGCTGGGCATGGTGCTGACCAGCCAACGGCTGCCAAGCCGGGCGATCGGCATCGGCATCGTGGCGCTCACGGTGCTGGTGATCGGCGCCGGGGTGGCAAACGGACTGCATATCCGGGTGCCGAAACACGACACTGCCACGGTCAAGCTGACCGACCTGCCGAGCCCGCCCGGGCGGCGCATGGTGTCGGCCGACGTGCAGATCAATCCGCCCGACCTGGTCAGCAAGCACCCGGACTGGCTGACGATCCTGTCGTGGCAGGGGCGGATGAGCGATCACCGCGGTCTGGTGATCGACTGGCTCAGGCCGGTCGGACCCGGGCACTACCAGTCCACCCAGCCGGTTCCGGTATGGGGAACGTGGAAGACGTTGCTGCGCGTGCAAGACGGCAGGACGATGACGGCGGTGCCGATCTGGGCGCCCGCTGACGACGCCATTCCGGCGCCCGAGATCCCCGCGCTGGCCACCAGCTCCCGTCCGTTCGTGCTCGAGGTCACGATCCTGCAGCGTGAACGCGACCCGAACGTGCCGGCCTGGCTGTTCACCGCGGGCGGGATCGTGGTACTGATCTTCACGCTCATGGTCATCTCGGCGCTGACGTGGGGCGCCGGCCGGATCAACGGCCACGACGTCGCTCCGAAGCAGCCGGAGGAGATGAAAGCGGCGGATCGCTCCCCTCCACGGGCAGCGTGATGCTGGCGAAAGCGATTCGCGGGGCGCTCATTACGGCCGCAGCCGCGACGCTGATCTGGGGCCTGGTCGGGTGCGCCGGTTCGTCCAACAAGGGTGGGCCGCCGAGTGCCCTCGTGGTCAACGTCACCATCAGCAAGGGTCAAGTGACGCCGACCAATGCCACGTTCGAGGCCAAGGTCGGCGCGCCGATCACCTTCGACGTCACCAGTGACGCCTCCGACGAGCTGCACGTGCATTCGTCGCCCGATCACAAGTTCCAGATCGCGGCAGCGCCCAACCAGAAGTTCGAATTCAAGGTCGACGTCCCCGGCAACGTGGAAGTCGAGCTACACCACCTGGACCGCACGATCGCGACAATCCAAGTGCGCCCGTGAGGGCGGCCGGCGCCACTGACCTACTGGCGCATGGTCTGGGCGGGTCGAGCGATCTGCCGGTGCCCTACGCCTACGCGGTGGTGGGTGCGGCGTGGGCGCTGACGTTCACGTTCGCTTTGGTGGCGTTCGCGTGGCGAAAGCCGCGATTCGACCCGGATAAGCCGGGCCGCCCGCTGCCGGAGGTGATCACCGCCCTGGTCGACGCCCGCGTCACCCGCGCGGTGGCGGCCGCGGTGGCGCTGGTGTTCGCGGTGTGGGTGGTGCTGGCCGGGGTGCTCGGTCCGCAAACCCCGAACAATGCCATGCTCGGGGCGTTCTACGTGCTGCTGTGGGTGGGCCTGGTAGCGCTGTCGCTGCTGTTCGGACCCGTGTGGCGGGTGCTCTCCCCCGTCCGCACGGTGTATCTGCTGCTGCAGTGCATCACGCCGCAGCGCTTGCGTCGGCCGCGACTGTCGTATCCGGAAAGCTGGGGATATCGCCCGGCTGCCGTGGGGCTGTTTGCGTTCGTGTGGATGGAGCTGGCCAGCCCTAACTCGGCATCACTGCCCGCGGTCAAGGCGTGGCTGCTGGTGTACACGGTGGTGCTGCTGGCCGGGGCGTGGCTGTGCGGGCAGCGGTGGCTGGCCCGGGTCGACCCGTTCGGGGTGTACAGCATGGCGGTGTCACGGCTGTCGCCGTTTCGCCGTAACGCGGTCTCCGGGCAGATCGTCATCGGCAACCCGTTCGACCACCTGCCGTCGCTGCCGGTTCGGCCCGGGGTCGTCGCGATGCTGGCTGTGCTGCTGGGGTCGACCGCATTCGACAGCTACTCGGCCTCACCGACGTGGCGCAACTTCGCCGACGGACTGGAGCGCGCCGCCCATGCGGTGCCACCGACGGTGTCGTCGTCGGTGTTGCGCAGCATCGGGTTGTTGGTGTTCATTTCCGTTGTGGCGCTGACCTTTTCGCTTGCCGCGCGTGCCACCGGCGGCGTCGACCGCGAGCAGCGCCGAGCGCTGCCTGGCCAGATGGCGCACTCGCTGATCCCTATCGTGGTGGGCTACATCTTCGCCCACTATCTGTCGTATTTGGTCGAGCGGGGCCAGCGGGCCGTCTTCGCGCTCGCCGACCCGTTCGGCCGGGGCTGGAACGTGCTGGGGCTGGCGCATCTGCACGTCGCCTATGTGCTGTCCATGCACCCGTCGGTATTGGCGGGCATCAAGGTGACATGCGTGGTCGTCGGTCACATCGTCGCGGTCATCGCGGCCCACGACCGAGCCCTTCGGCTGCTGCCGGCGGGTCACCAACTCACCGGCCAGCTCACGATGATGCTGGTCATGGTCAGCTACACGTTCACCGGTTTGTATCTGCTGTTCGGCGGATAGTCGGCGTCAGCCGATTAGATACTCGGCCTTCTTGTTTCCGTCCCAGCGGCGCAAACCGGTAATGCTGCCAGCGATTTCGGATGGCCGGCCGACGATGCGCAACGCCCGTCCCAGCTGGGCGCCACCCACCCGGCGGGCCATCGTGATATGGGCGGTCCAGTTGCCGGGCGTGCTGTTGGCCATGGGGCTGGGCGCCATATGCGGCAGGCACAGCCGGTGCACCTCCGCGTGCACCGACAGCAGCTGCGTCGTGGGCACGACCAGCCGGGCGAGCACCACCTTGGCCCGCCCGAACACCACTGGCGCACCGATGGTGCAGTCTCGCGGCAGCTGGTGAACTACCGGCGCCAGCAGTGCGTCGACCTCGGGCTCGATGCGCTCGGCCACTGCCATGGTCGCGTGCGGGCGGCTGGCCGGCGCCTGGCTGGGGATGCCCGCGGCGGCAAGGTCGTTCCAGATGCGGCGGATCGCCGCCTCGGTGCCGTCGTCGAAGACCAGCTCGATCGAGTGAACCATCAGCCGACCAGCGCGCTCACCCAGTCCGGGTCGAATGCTCGCGCGCTCATCGCGGCGAAATCCGCGGCGCCCATCGCCCCGGCCCCGGCAGGCAGCACGGCCCGCACTACTGCCAGCTTCGCCAGCGCGCACCGATTGAAGGTGTGCACAGCCTCGGGGCGAGCCGGCCAGCTGCCAATCACCAGTCCGTCACACGAAAGGCCTTGTGCAGCAAGGGCTTCCAGAGTCAGCGCAGTGTGGTTGAGGGTGCCCAGCTCGGCGCGGGCGACGACCAGCACCGCAGCGGCCAGCTCGACGGCGAGGTCGCGCAAGGTGATGCCGTGTCGCGCCAGCTCGACCAGCAGCCCGCCGGCGCCTTCGACCAGGGTCAACCGTGCCGGGCGATCGATGCCGCGGACCAGCGCGACGATCTCGTCACCAGTCGGCAGGCTCATGCCGGCGTTATGGGCGGCGGCCACGGGGGCCAACGGCTGCGGATAGCGGGCTAGTCCGGCCAGCTCGGTGACCCCGGACAACCGGGCCACGTCGGCGAGGTCGTCGTCGCCGGTATCGGTTCCGGTCTGCACCGGTTTGCACACCGCCACGTCGACGCCGGCTTGCCGCGCGTGGCAGGCCAGCGCCGCACACGCGACCGTCTTGCCAACTCCGGTGTCGGTGCCGGTTACGACCAGGATCGTCACCGCCGTGCCACGGACAGCACGCCGGTCAGCACCTTCTCGGCCAGTGCGAGCTCGTCGCGATCCAACGACGCCCGCGCGGTGAGCCGCAGCCGCGACGTCCCGGCCGGCACGGTCGGCGGCCGGAAGCAGCCCACCCGCACCCCGGCGTCCAGGCAGGCGGTCGCCGCCGCCACCGCCACCTCCGGGTCGCCGAGGATCACCGACACGACCGCCGACTCCGGCACCTGCGGCACGTCGCAGATCTCGGCCAAGAAGCGGGCATGCCGCAGCACCGCCTCCGGCCGCCACGGTTCAGCCGCCAGCACACGCAGCGCCGCCAGTGCCGCGCCCACTGCGGCGGGCGCCAGGCCGGTGTCGAAGATGAACGACCGGGCGGCGTCGATCAGGTGATCCCGCACCGCGGCCGATCCCAGCACCACCCCACCTTGGCTGCCGAGCGCCTTGGACAGCGTCGTCGTCATCACGACGTCGGACATCCCGGCCAACCCGCACTCGTGCAGCAGGCCTCGCCCGCCGGCACCGCGCACACCCAGACCGTGGGCTTCGTCGACGATGAGCAGGGCGCGGTGTCGCCGACACACCTCGTGCAACTGCTGCAGCGGCGCCAGCGCGCCGTCGGCGGAAAACACCGAGTCGGTGACGACGACCGCGCGCTCCTCGTCCCGCGAGGCCAACGCCGCCTCCGCGGCGTCGACGTCGCGGTGTGGCGTCACCACCACCCGGGCCCGCGACAGTCGGCAGGCATCGACCAGCGAGGCGTGCGAATAGGCATCCGACACCAGCAGCGAGTCCGGACCCGACAACCCCACCACCGCGCCGAGATTGGCGGTGTATCCCGATGAGAACACCAAACCCGTTGCGGCGCCGACGAATTCGGCCAGCGTCGCCTCGAGTTCCTGGTGCAGCTCGGTGTCGCCGGTGACCAGCCGTGAACCGGTGGAACCGGCGCCCCAGGTGCGCAGCGCCTGCACCCCGCCGTCGATGACGTCGGGATGCTGGGACAAACCGAGGTAGTCGTTAGAGGCCAGGTCCAGCTCGGTAGCCACCGCCGGGCGTGGCCGCAGCGAGCGCCGCAGCCCGGCTTCTCGGCGCTGCTCTTCCACCGCATCGAGCCAGGCCAGCGGTGACGTGTCGGTCTCAGCCTGAGTCATATCGGCGTTCAGCCTAATGGGGCGACGACGAGCGCCGGAACGGCGCGAGGAGCGAGCCTCGCCATCAAACCCCGTGGCGATCGCGAGGGCGGCTGAAAGCCGGGCACAGCGGGTCGCCACTGCTAGCCAACGAGGCGGGCGACCTGGACCATCGCCGAGGTGATCTGGGCGATCTCGTCGGCCCCGCAGATGAACGGCGGCATCGCATAGACCAGGTTGCGAAACGGCCGTAGCCATACGCCGTGGTCCAGGGCGGCCGGAGTGGCGACGGCCAGATCGACCGGCCGGGCGCATTCGATGACGCCGATCGCGCCGCACACCCGCACGTCGCTCACGCCGGTCAGGGCCCGCGCGGGCTCCAGGCCCGCGGACAGCCCGGCGCTGATCGCGGCGACCGCAGAACGCCAGTCCTGCTGCAACAGCAGCTCGACGCTGGCGACCGAGACCGCGCAGGCCAACGGGTTGGCCATGAAGGTGGGTCCGTGCATCAGGGCGCCGGCCGCACCGGAGCTGATCGTGTGGGCGATCTCGGTGGTGCACAGCGTGGCGGCCAGGCTCAGATAGCCGCCGGTGAGCGCCTTGCCCACACACATGATGTCGGGGCTGACCTGGGCGTGGTCGGCCGCGAACAGCGCTCCGGTGCGCCCGAAACCGGTGGCGATCTCGTCGAAGATCAGCAAGACGCCATGCCGCCGGCACATGTCTCGCAGGTCGACCAGGTAGCGGGTGTCGTGGAAGCGCATACCACCCGCGCCCTGCACGACCGGTTCGACCACCACGGCTGCCAGTTCGTCGGCATGCTCGGCGAGCTGGGTCTCGAACACCGCGCTGTAGTGCGCGTCGTAGTGGCGGGGCACCTGCGGAGCGAACACCTGGGAAGCCAGCACGTCGGTCCACAGCGAATGCATCCCGCCGTCGGGGTCACAGATGCTCATCGGGGTGAAGGTGTCGCCGTGGTAGCCCCCGCGCCAGGTCATCAGCCGCTTCTTGCCGTACCGGCCGCGGCTGCGCCAATACTGCAGCGCCATCTTCACCGCGACCTCCACCGACACCGAGCCGGAGTCGCAGAAGAAGACCGTCTCCAGCCCGGGCGGGGTGATGTCGACGAGCAGCTGTGCGAGCCGGGCCGCCGGCTCATGGGTCAGGCCGCCGAACATGACGTGGTTCATCGTGTCCAGCTGCGCGGTCAGCGCGGCGTCGAGAACCGGATGCCCGTGGCCGTGGATCGCGGTCCACCACGAGCTCATCGCGTCGAGCACCCTGATCGGCTTGCCGTCGCGGATCAGCGTCAGCCAAGCGCCGTGCGCGCCGACCGCCACCACCGGCGGCACGGTCTCGGCGCCGATCGTGCTGTAGGGATGCCAGAGGTGGGCGGCGTCGATCGCGCTGATCTGCTCGGGGGTCAACCTCGAAGCAGACGCAGCCATGAAGACCGAGCGTAATCCAGCGAGTCCGGGGCCATCGGTCGCAGAACCACAGCCCATCGGGAAGCATTGACCAGCGTGACCCAGCCCCGCGATCGTGACTCGGAACGTCCACGGCTGCGACTTGAGCTGTGGGACGTGATCTGCACGGTGGCGATTTGGGCGGTGGCCGTTGCCGTGGCCACCACGACGACGTGGCCGGCGCGGTTGTACGGGTTCACCGACGACATATGTGCGGCGGATAGTTGCCCGCCGGCGCCTTTCGGAATCAATTACTGGATCTACCCGGTGGTGTGGGGCGGTCTCGGCGCGGCGTGTGCCGCGGCGGTCATCGGCCCGTTCGTGTCGCTGGTGAAGGGCTGGTACATGTTCTTCTGGCCGCTGCTGGCGATCGGCATCGTCGCCGTCAGCTCGGTCGCCGGCTCGGTGCTGACCGCATTCAGCGAACACTATTCGGGCTGACCTCGCCAAAAAGATACGAGACCGAAATCACAACCGCGCGCGAGTAATTCGGCGATGGTCTGCCAGCGGTCACTCTTCGGTCACGGTCCGGCAAAAAATCCTGTGTGGAGCCACCCAGCTATGGCACCCTCGCGCTTTCGTTGTCAAAGTGTCTGTAGTGACTGTTGTTACTGCAGTGACGGCGGGCAGCGCGACATTCGAACGCGCTGACGCCGAGAGAGAGGTGGAGTCGAATGAAGCGCAGCTACGCCGCCGCGATCGGTGCGGCCGTGTTGGCCGCTCCGTTCGTGGTCACGCCGGGTCTGGCGGCCGCTGACACGAACGTCGTGTCAGCCAGCCAGCAGCAGGCCATCAACTACGTGATCCAGCGGGCACTTTCCCAGCGCGGGGTGCCCTACCTCTATGGCGGAGGCAACGTCGCAGGGCCCACGCGCGGCACCGGGATCCATGCCAACACCGTCGGGTTCGACGCCTCCGGCCTGGTCCAGTACGCCTTCGCCGGTGCAGGCATCAAGATGCCGCGGACCTCTGGCGAGCAGTGCAACGTCGGCCGCAAGGTGCCGCCCGCGCAGGCACGCCCCGGCGACTTGATCTGCTACGGCCCGGGCGGCACCCAGAGTGTCGCGATCTACTTGGGCAACGGGCAGATGGTCGAGGCCACCGAGCCGGCGGTGACGGTTTCCCCGGCGCGTACCAGCAACATGACGCCCTATCTGACGCGGATCATCGACGGCTGATCGCCTGGCCGAGCGGACGCAAATTCACCCGGTAGGGCCAACATTGGGGTACGTCAGCGTCTGCTCGGCCATGGACCGGGTTAGGTAGATTGTCTGTCGATCATGGTGACCCTAGCCCCGACCCGCCCGACTACCGTTTCGGAGCCTGCCCCGGTCGCGATGGGTGATCGCAAGTCAGGGTTCTACCGCCACGACCTCGACGGGCTGCGCGGCATCGCCATCGCCCTGGTCGCGATGTTCCACGTCTGGTTCGGCCGCGTCTCCGGTGGCGTCGATGTGTTTTTGGCGCTGTCGGGGTTCTTCTTCGGTGGCAAGGTGCTGCGCGCCGCGCTCAATCCGACGTCATCACTATCGCCGGTGCCGGAGGTGGTCCGGCTGGTGCGACGGCTGCTGCCGGCTTTGGTGGTGGTGCTGGCCGCGTGCGCAGTGCTGACCATCCTGATCCAGCCACAGACGCGCTGGGAAACCTTTGCCGACCAGAGCCTGGCCAGCTTGGGCTACTACCAGAACTGGGAACTGGCCAACACCGCGTCCGACTATCTGCGCGCCGGTGAAGCGGTCAGCCCGCTGCAGCACATTTGGTCGATGTCCGTGCAAGGGCAGTTCTATATCGCGTTTTTGGCGCTGGTGTTCGGCTGCGCCTACTTGCTGCGGCGTTCCCTTGGTGCCCGGCTGCGGCCGCTGTTCGTGATATTGCTCACCGCGTTGACGGTGGCGTCGTTCGTCTACGCGATCAATGCGCACCACGCCAACCAGGCGATCGCCTACTACGACAGTTTCGCGCGCGCCTGGGAGCTGCTTTTGGGCGCGCTCGTCGGCGCGCTGGTCCCCTATGTCCGCTGGCCGATGTGGCTGCGCAGCCTGATCGCCGCGGTGGCGCTGGCAGCGATCCTGTCCTGCGGCGCGCTGATCGACGGGGTCAAGGAATTCCCGGGCCCATGGGCATGCGTGCCCGTCCTTGCAACCGTGCTGTTCATCCTCGCCGGAGCCAACCGATACGCGCACCCCAGCACCTACGGGCAGATGCCGCTGCCCAACCGACTGATGGCCGCCGGCCCGCTGGTGACGCTCGGCGGCATGGCGTATTCGCTGTACCTGTGGCACTGGCCGCTGCTGATCTTCTGGCTCGTCTATACCGGTCATCGGCGCGCCAACTTCGTGGAGGGCACTGCGGTGCTGCTGATCTCCGGCGTGCTGGCCTACCTGACCATGCGCCACGTCGAGGACCCGCTGCGGTATCGGGCAGCGGCCACCACGAAGGCGCCGGCCGTGCCGTGGCGCACGCGGCTGCGCCGACCGACGATGGCGCTGGGCTCGGTGGTGGCCCTGCTCGGCGTGACCTTGACCGCGACGTCGTTCACCTGGCGCGAGCATGTCACTGTGCAGCGCGCCGACGGCAAAGAGCTCAGCGGGCTCAGCGCGCGTGACTATCCGGGGGCGCGAGCGCTGGTCAAGCAGGTGCGGGTGCCCAAGCTGCGGATGCGGCCCACCGTGCTGGAAGCCAAGAACGACCTGCCGCTGTCGACGAAAGACGGCTGCATCAGCGACTGGACCAACCCCGCGCTGATCAATTGCCTGTACGGCGACGCCGGGGCCACCCGCACCATCGCGCTGGCCGGCGGCTCGCACGCCGAACACTGGATCACCGCGCTGGACCTGCTGGGCCGCATGCACCACTTCAAAGTGGTCACCTACCTCAAGATGGGCTGCCCACTGTCCACCGAGGAAGTCCCGCTGATCATGGGCAACAACGCCGCGTACCCGCAGTGCCACGAGTGGGTGCAAAAGACGATGGCCAAACTCATCGCCGACCGACCCGATTACGTGTTCACGACGTCGACCCGGCCGTGGAACATCAAACCCGGCGACGTGATGCCGGCCACCTATATCGGGATCTGGCAGACGTTCGCCGACAACAACATTCCGGTGCTGGCCATGCGCGACACGCCGTGGCTGGTCAAGGACGGCCAGCCGTTCGAACCGGCGGACTGCCTGGCCAAAGGCGGCAACGCGACATCATGCGGAATCAAACGTTCCGACGTGCTGGCGGATCGCAACCCGACGCTGGACTTCGTCGAGCAATTCCCGATGCTCAAACCGCTGGACATGAGCGACGCGATCTGCCGGCCGGACATCTGCCGCGCCGTCGAGGGAAATGTCTTGATCTACCACGACGCTCACCACCTGTCGGCCACCTACATGCGCACGATGGCCGGTGAACTCGGACGGCAGATCGCCGCGGCGACCGGCTGGTGGTGACAGTTCGAGCAGCCCGTGCGCGACGCGGATAAAGTCGAGTGATGCCACCGAGACAACCGAACACGGACATGACCGAAACCACGCCGACGCTGCCCACCGTATGGCCCGGCAACAACTACCCGCTCGGTGCCACCTATGACGGCGCCGGCACCAACTTCGCGCTGTTCTCCGAGATCGCCGACAAAGTCGAGCTGTGCCTGATCGACAACGACGACACCGAAACCCGCATCAACCTCGACGAGGTCGACGGATATGTCTGGCATGCATATCTGCCCGGCGTCGGACCCGGCCAGCGCTACGGGTTTCGGGTGCACGGACCGTTCGAACCGGCCGCCGGTCATCGGTGCGACCCCAGCAAGCTGCTGCTCGACCCCTACGGCAAGGCTTTTCACGGCGACTTCGACTTCTGCCAGGCGCTGTTCTCCTACGACATGGATTTCGTCAACCGCGAAGGCGCCGAGCCCGGTGAGACCGGCACCCCGCCGATGGTCGACTCGCTGGGTCACACCATGACCAGCGTGGTCATCAACCCGTTCTTCGACTGGGCATTCGACAGGGCGCCGCGCACTCCGTATCACGAAACGGTCATCTACGAGGCGCACGTCAAGGGTCTGACTCAGACGCATCCCGCCATCCCCGAAGAGCTGCGTGGCACGTATGCCGGCCTGGCCCACCCGGCGATCATCGAGCACCTGAAGTCGCTGAACGTCACGGCGATCGAACTGATGCCGGTGCACCAGTTTATGCACGACAGCCGCCTTTTGGAGATGGGCCTGCGAAACTACTGGGGCTACAACACATTTGGCTTCTTCGCTCCGCAGCACCAATACGCGTCGTCACGTGAGCCCGGCGGTGCGGTGGGCGAATTCAAGGCGATGGTGCGTACCTTCCACGAGGAAGGCATCGAGGTCATCCTCGACGTGGTGTACAACCACACCGCCGAAGGCAACCACATGGGGCCGACCATCAACTTCCGCGGCATCGACAACGCCGCCTACTACCGCCTCGACGACGAGGACCCGCGCTTCTACAAGGACTTCACCGGCACTGGCAACAGCCTGAACGCCCGCCACCCGCATACATTGCAGCTCATCATGGACTCGCTGCGCTATTGGGTGACCGAGATGCACGTCGACGGCTTTCGTTTCGACCTTGCTTCGACGCTGGCCCGCGAGTTCTACGACGTCGACCGACTGAGCGCGTTTTTCGATCTGGTGCAGCAAGACCCGGTGGTCAGCCAAGTCAAGTTGATCGCCGAACCCTGGGATGTCGGCGAAGGCGGCTACCAAGTCGGCAACTTTCCGGGTTTGTGGACCGAGTGGAACGGGAAATACCGCGACACCGTGCGCGATTACTGGCGGGGCGAGCCCGCAACCCTAGGCGAGTTCGCCTCCCGGCTGACCGGGTCGTCGGACCTTTATGAGGCGACGGGCCGTCGGCCCAGCGCCAGCATCAACTTCGTTGTCGCCCACGACGGCTTCACCCTGCATGACTTGGTGTCCTACAACGAGAAACACAACGAGGCCAACGGCGAGAACAACCAGGACGGCGAAAGCTACAACCGGTCGTGGAACTGCGGCGTCGAAGGCCCCACCGACGACCCCGACGTGCTGGCCTTGCGTGCGCGCCAGATGCGCAACATCCTGGCCACGCTGATGGTCAGCCAGGGCACCCCGATGATCGCGCACGGCGACGAGTTCGGCCGCACCCAGCAGGGCAACAACAACGTCTACTGCCAGGACTCCGAATTGTCCTGGATGGACTGGTCGCTGGCCGAGAAAAACGCCGACCTACTGGCGTTCACTCGCAAGGCAACTCAGCTGCGCAAGGACCATCCGGTGTTTCGCCGCCGCCGCTTTTTCGAAGGCCGGCCCATGCGGCGCGGCGACGAACTCGGCGACATCGCCTGGTTGACCCCGACCGGTCGCGAAATGACACAAGAGGACTGGGACCGCGGTTTCGACAAGTGCGTCGCGGTGTTCTTGAACGGCAACGCGATCCGCGAACCGAACGCCCGTGGTGAGCGCGTCGTCGACGACTCGTTCCTGTTGTGTTTCAATGCCCACGAAGAGGCGGTGGACTTCGTCATTCCCGACGGCGACTACGGCCAGGAATGGACCGCCGAACTGGACACCACCGAACCGACTGGAACACCCGAGCGGGTCATGCAAGCCGGCGAGAAGATCCCGCTTTCGGGACGGTCATTGCTGATACTCCGAAAGACCCTGTAAAGCATGGGTTTTCCGGTACTGTCGACCTACCGGTTACAGCTGCGCGGGCCCGACAGCGGGTTCGGCTTCACCTTTGCCGACGCCGAGGAGCTGCTGGACTATCTCGACGAGCTCGGGATATCGCATGTCTACCTCTCCCCCGTCATGACCGCGGTCCACGGCTCGGCGCACGGCTACGACGTCACCGATCCGACGAGGGTCTCAGCCGAACTCGGTGGCGCCGAAGGTTTGGCGCGGCTGTCGGCCGCGGCGCGAGCGCGCGGGATGGGGCTGGTGGTCGACATCGTGCCCAACCACGTCGGGATCGACAAGCCCGAGCAGAACCCGTGGTGGTGGGACGTATTGACGCACGGCCGGTCGTCGCGCTACGCGAGGTTCTTCGATATCGACTGGGATCTCGGTGATGGCCGGGTCATCTTGCCGCTGTTGGGTTCCGACGACGACATCGCGGACCTGCAAGTCGACGGCGACCGGTTGCGACTCGGTGACCTGGCGTTGCCCATCGCACCCGGCACCGGTGAGGGCACCGGAGCGGAAGTCCACGAACGCCAGCACTACCGGCTGGTCGGGTGGCGAAACGGCATCTGCGGTTACCGGCGGTTTTTCTCGATCACGTCGCTGGCCGGGTTACGTCAGGAAGATCGGGCGGTGTTCGATGCGTGGCATGCCGAGGTCGCCCGCTGGTTCGCCGACAATCTCGTCGACGGTGTGCGCATCGATCACCCCGACGGGTTGACCGATCCCGTCGAGTATTTGGCGTGGTTGCGTGAATTGGTCGGGCCGGACGCCTGGATTGTGATCGAGAAGATCCTAGCCGTCGACGAGGCGTTGGAGCCCACCCTGCCGGTGGCCGGCACCACTGGCTACGACGTACTGCGGGAAGTCGGCGGGGTTTTCCTCGATCCGACCGGCGCCGCCGAGATGACGGCACTGTTCGACTCCGCCGGTGGCGACTATCAGCAGATCCCGGCGCGGTTGCGCGACGTCAAGGCCACCGTCGCCACCGACACCCTGGCGAGCGAGCTGGCCAGACTGCGCCGCTGCATCGTGGCGACCACCGGAGCCGATCATCCGCGACTACCCGAGGCGGTCGCCGCGCTGCTGGGCTACATCGACGTCTACCGCTGCGACTATCCGGGGCTCTCCGCGACACTACCCAGGTCGCTGGCCGAAACCGAGGCCGCGACAGCGGACTTGGGCCCGCCGCTGCAGATCCTCGCCGCAGCTGTGTCCCAAGGCGGCGAAGCGGCGGCCCGGCTGCAACAACTGTGCGGCGCGGTGACGGCCAAGGCCGTCGAGGACTGCATGTTCTACCGCGATGCCCGGCTGGTGTCGCTGAACGAGGTCGGCGGCGAGCCGCAGCGGTTCGGCGTGGGCGCAGCAGAGTTCCACCAAAGCGCGGCCACGCGGGCCCGCCACTGGCCGCACACCATGACCACTCTCACCACCCACGACACCAAGCGCGGCGAGGACGTCCGCGCCCGCATCGGCGTGCTCTCCCAGGTACCCTCGCTGTGGCGGGAGTTCGTCACCCGCTGGGAGCGCCTTGCGCCCTCTCCTGATGTCGCGACTGGACTGTTTCTGTGGCAGAACATCTTCGGCGTGTGGCCGGTCAACGGGAGGGTCACGGCTGAGCTGCGCGAGCGGCTGCACGGCTACACCGAGAAAGCGATCCGGGAAGCGGGATCACAGACGTCGTGGCACGACCCGAATGCCGAGTTCGAGAAGGCGGTGCATTCCTGGCTCGACACCGTGCTGGACGGGGCGGTGGCGCGCGAGCTGACCCAGCTGGTCGGCCAACTCAACATGCACGCCGAAAACGACGCGCTGGGGCAGAAGCTGCTCGCGCTGACGGTACCCGGCACACCGGACATCTATCAGGGCACCGAATTGTGGGACGACAGCCTTGTCGATCCGGACAACCGGCGGCCGGTGGACTACGCGGTGCGCCGTGATGCGTTAAAATCCTTGCAGCACCGCAAAATTCGGGTGGTCGCCGCGGCGCTGCGACTACGTCGCGCACGTCCCGATACGTTCCTGCGCGGCGGTTACCATCCGCTACTGGCCACGGGCACGGCCGCCGACCACGTCGTGGCGTTTCGCCGCGGTGAAGATGTCGTGGTGGCCGTCACCCGCTGGACTTTTCAGCTCGACGAAGCGGGTTGGGGTGATACCGCCGTGCCGCTACCCGATGGGCTGTGGACCGACACGCTGAGCGGCGCGACATTCAGCGGCGCGATACCGGCCCCTGAGCTGTTCGCCGAGCTGCCCGTGGTGCTGTTAGAGCGCGCCGATGCCTGAATTCGCCGTCTGGGCACCCAATCCCGAGCGGGTGCGTCTCGATGTCGACGGAGCGGTGTACCCGATGGCGCGCGGCGACGACGGCTGGTGGCGCGCCACGGTCGAGGCGGCACCGAATGCGCGCTACGGGTTTCTGCTCGACGACGATCCCACGGTGCTGCCCGACCCGCGGTCCCCTCGCCAGCCCGACGGCGTGCATGCACGTTCTGCGCTGTGGGAGCCGACCGCGGCGGCGTGGAGCGACGGCGACTGGGCCGGGCGCTCGGTGGAAGGTGCGGTGATCTACGAGCTGCACATCGGAACATTCACGCCCGAGGGCACTTTCGACGCCGCGATCGGAAAGCTCGACTACTTGGCGGATCTCGGTGTCGATTTTGTCGAAGTGATGCCGGTGAACTCGTACTCCGGCACGCATGGCTGGGGATACGACGGCGTGCTGTGGTATTCCGTGCACGAACCCTACGGTGGTCCCGACGGGCTGGTGCGCTTCGTCGATGCCTGCCATGCCCGCGGTTTGGGCGTATTGATCGATGCGGTGTTCAACCATCTCGGCCCGTCGGGCAACTACCTGCCGCAGTTCGGCCCGTACCTGTCGTCCGCGAGCAATCCCTGGGGCGAAGGCATCAACATCGCCGACGCGGACTCCGATGAGGTGCGCCGCTACATCATCGACTGTGCGCTGCGCTGGATGCGCGACTTTCACGCCGACGGCCTGCGACTGGACGCGGTGCACGCACTGGTCGACACCACCGCCATCCACATCCTCGAAGAGCTGTCGACCGAAACAGACCAACTGTCGGCCCGATTGGGCCGCCCGCTGTCGCTGGTCGCCGAAAGCGATCTCAACGATCCGCGGCTGATTACTCCTCGAGAAGATGGCGGCTACGGGCTCACTGCACAGTGGGACGACGACATCCATCACGCCATTCACGCCGCGGTCTCCGGCGAACGCCAGGGCTACTACGCCGATTTCGGGTCGCTGGCCACGCTGGCCCACACGTTGCGCAACGGCTTCTTCCACGCGGCCAGCTACTCATCCTTTCGGGGCCGGCGCCATGGCCGACCGCTGGACACATCGAAGATTCCGGCTACCCGGTTGTTGGCCTACACCTGCACCCACGACCAGGTCGGCAATCGTGCGCTCGGAGACCGGCCGTCACAGAACCTGACCTTCGGCCAGCTCGCGATCAAAGCTGCGCTGGTGCTCGGATCTCCGTACACTGCAATGCTTTTCATGGGCGAGGAATGGGGCTCGTCGCACCCGTTCCAGTTCTTCAGCTCCCACCCGGAGCCCGAGCTTGCCCGGGCCACCGCTGAGGGCCGCAAGAAGGAGTTCGCCGAGCACGGCTGGAACGCCGACGAGATTCCCGACCCGCAGGACCCACACACCTTCGAGCGTTCCAAGCTGGACTGGGACGAGCCTGGCGTCGGCGAGCACGCCCGGCTGCTCGGCACCTATCGGGAGTTGATCGCCTTGCGGCGCAACGAAACCGATCTCGCTGACCCATGGCTGGAGCATCTGCAGATCGACTTTGACGAGGAGAACCGCTGGATCACCATGCGTCGGGGGCGTTTCGTGGTGGCATGCAACCTGGGTACCGAGGCGGTGACGGTGCCGGTGCGCGGCGAGGTGGTGCTGGCCTGGGATGAGCCCAAAGTCGGTGACGACATCACCGAGCTACCGGGGCAGTCGGTCGCTGTGCTCAGGGCTGTGGATAACTGACTGGCGGCGCCACCGGCAACCGCTGATGATTCGGCCATGTCCCATCGGGAACTGTTGCCGCTACCGCCCATCGAGACCGCCACCGACCCGGTGCATTCAGCCGCTGACCTGCGCGAACGCTGGCGTGCATTGATGGGGCCGTTGGGTTTTGGTGAAAAGCTGCTGTGGTTCGGCTTCATCGGTCCGGATCGTCGCCTGCTCAAAATGCTCAGCCAGGTACCGATCGGTCCACGTCCGCAGGGCCGGCTCGTGAGAAGACTGATGTCGGGTCTGCGCACGCTGCTCGACGACACGGCGTCGGGCACCACCGTGGCCCTGCTATTGACCGGACCTGGGCGGCGACCGATCTCGTCGGCGGACCGCACGTGGGCCAAGGCGTTATCCGAAGCGGCCCAACGGTTCGACGTGCCCCTCGAGCCGATCTTCCGCGCCAACGACGAGTCGCTCCTGCAGATCGATATCTGAGACCTCTACCGCGAGCGGGCGTGCCTGTACTCCGACACGCCGCATATGCCGTGCAACTGCGCACGCTCGGGGGGAATCAGCGGAACCAGATGTCGCTACAACAAATACCGGTACGCCGGTGACCCCGGCTCGAGAGCTTCGATGTGCAGTTCGGTGGCCCGCATCCGGGCCAGCAGCCCGTCGAGGTCGGCGGCCGATCCCAGTTCGATGCCGACCAGCGCCTCACCGGTTTCGCGGTTGTTGCGTTTGATGTACTCGAACAACGTGATGTCGTCGTTGGGTCCGAGTACCTGGTCGAGGAACCGGCGCAGCGCGCCCGGTTCTTGCGGAAAGTCGACCAGGAAGTAGTGCTTGAGACCGAGGTGGATCAGCGAGCGCTCCACGATTTCCCCGTAGCGCGACACGTCGTTGTTGCCGCCCGAGATCAGGCACACCACCGTGGATCCGGGCTCGATGTCGGCTTCCAGCAGTCCGGCAACCGACAGCGCGCCCGCCGGCTCCGCGATGATCCCCTCGTGCTGGTAGAGGCCGAGCATCGCGGTGCACACCGCGCCTTCGTCGACCGCGGTGATCGACACCATGTCACCGGCGGCGGCCACCGCTGCGTAGGTCAGGGTCCCGGCCCGGTTCACCGCCGCGCCGTCGATGAACTGGTCCACGTGGTCCAGCGTGACCGGCTCCCCGGCGGCCAGCGCGGCCATCATCGCGGCGGCGCCTCCGGGTTCGACACCGAGTACCGAAGTGTTCGCTGTCCGCTCGGCCAGGTAGGTGGTGATGCCCGCGACGCATCCGCCGCCACCCACCGGAACCACGACCAAGTCGGGCTCGCTGTCGAGCTGGTCGAGTAGTTCTACCGCGATGGTGCCCTGGCCGGCGATGGTGCGTACGTCGTCGTACGGCGGAACCAGTGTGGCGCCCGTGCGTGCGACGTCATTGAGTGCCGCCTCCGCCGCCATGTCGTAGGTCGACCCGCTGACGATCAAATCGATGAACTCCCCGCCGTGATAGCGGATGCGGTCCTTTTTCTGCTTAGGCGTCTTGGCCGGTACGTACACGCGGCCATGGATTCCGAGCGCACGGCATGCGTAGGCGAACCCCTGGGCGTGATTGCCCGCCGAGGAGCACACCACACCGGCGGCGATCTCCTCCCCCGACAGCTGCACAAGCAGGTTGTAGGCGCCACGCAGCTTGTATGAGCGCACCGACTGAAGGTCTTCGCGTTTGAGGTAGACCGTGGCTCCGGTGACCTCCGACAACCGGTCGCACAACTGCAGCGGGGTGGGCGTGACCACCTGCGCGATGCGCTTGGCTGCAGCATCGATGTCCGCCGCGGACAGCGGCGGTGTGCTGGAGACCTGGCTCAGTTCGGCGGACACCGGTCAATGGTGCCATTCAATAGCAGTTCAGCGGACGGGGGTCAGCACGAACACCGGAATCTGTCGGTCGGTCTTCTTCTGATATTCGGCGTAGTCCGGCCAGACCTGCACGGCTCGTTCCCACCAGACGGCTTTCTCCTCGCCGAACACCTCGCGGGCGTTGTACTCACCGGTGACCGGGCCGTCCTGCAGCTCCACCCGCGGGTTCTTCTTGACGTTGTAGTACCAGACCGGGTGCTTGGGGGCGCCACCCAGTGAGGCGACAATGGCGTACTCGCCGTCATGTTCGACCCGCATCAGCGGAGTTTTTCGGAGTTTGCCGGTCTTGGCCCCGACGGTCGTGAGCAGGATGACGGGCTTGCCCTGCAGTTCGGTGCCCTCTGCTCCGCCGGACGCCATGTACTTCTCTGCTTGTTCACGGGACCAGTCGAGCGGCGAAGGTGCGTATTCTCCTGAAAGCGGCATACCGACACTTTAAAGGGCGGCTCAAGGTGGTGACTTTCACCCTCCGGATCGGGTGTTTCGGCTACCCGAAAACAAAAGTAAGAGCTAGCCTTAACTTGTGACGACTCCGCAGCAGCTACGATCCTTGGTCTCCGCCGAGGAGGTGCTGGTGGCGGGTGTGCCATGGCCCCGGTACAAGCTGGTGGCGCTGATCGCCGGGTTCGCCGCGTTGCTGCTTGTCGGGCTGGTGACCACCAGTGCGACGCCGTCGGTGCTGGCCGGCACCGGGGTGGCCGTGAGTGTCGGGCTGGTGCTCAGGGCGCTGCAGCAGCGGCCGCAGTAACGGTCAGTTCACGCCGGTTGCGCCGCCGTTGCCGGGGCGGGTTCGTGGACGTCCGCCCCGGGCTGGTCCGCGTAGAGCTCCTCGATCTCGGCGGCGTATTTCTCGGCGATCGGCCGGCGCTTGAGCTTCATCGTCAGCGTTATCTCCTCACCGCCCGGCTCCCAGAGCGTGGGCAAGACGCGGAACCGTTTGATTTGCTCGACCCGTGACAATTTGGCGTTGCCTTCGGCCACCCCGGCGGCAATCCGGGCGATCACGTCCGGGTGGGCTGCCAGGGCCGCCGGCGAGGCGTCCGACAGTCCGTGCTGGGCTGCGAGGGGCCCGACCGAGTCGGCGTCGAAGACCAGCAGCGCGGTGTTGTAGGGCCGCCCGTCGCCGATGGTGACCATCGCGCCGATCATCGGGCATGCGGCCAGGATGGCCTTCTCGATGTTGGCCGGCGACATGTTCTTGCCGGCCGCGTTGATGAGCAGCTCCTTCTTGCGGTCGACCACCCGCAGGTAGCCGTCGGAGTCCATGTCGAGGATGTCGCCGGTGTGCAACCAGCCGTCGGCGTCGATTGCCTCGGCCGTCTTCGCCGGATCTTTGCGGTAGCACTTCATCACCAGCGGGCCGCGCACCAGAAACTCGCCGTCCTCGGCGACCTTGCCCTCCAGCCCGGGCAACAACTTGCCCACCGTGCCGAGCTTGGCGTCACGCGGATGGCTGACACTGGCCACGCAACTCAGCTCTGACATCCCCCACACCTCGCAGATCGGGATGCCAATGCCGGCGAAGAAGCCGAGGGTCTCCTTCGGGATCGGCGCGGCACCCGAGACCGCCCAGCGCAGCTCACCGAAGCCGAGCCGCTCCCGGAGCTTCGACAGCACCAGCTCGTCGGCCGTGGCCCATTCGGCAGCAAGCTCGTCGGACATCGGCTCCCCAGCCAGCATCGCCGCGGCGCGCTTCGCCGCCACCGACAAAGCCCACTGCAACGCTTGCCGCCTGGCCTCGTCTTGCTCATGCAGGGCAGCGAATTCTATTGCAGCTTTGAGCTTTTCCCATACCCGCGGCACCGCACCCCAGATCGTGGGTCGCGCGTCGGGCAGCGCCGCCGCAATCGCTTTGGCGTCGGACACCACGGTGACCTGGGTGCCGAACACCTCCTGGTTGTACAACGCCATCATCCTGTCGGCGATGTGCGCCGAGGGCAGGAACGACGTGATCCGGTCGCCGAAGTGCACGTCGAGCACAGCGTCGATCGCCGACGCCTCGAACATCAGGTTGGCGTGCGTCATCTCGACACCCTTGGGGTTACCCGTCGTGCCGGAGGTGTAGATCAGGGTGATGATGTCATCGGGTTCCACTGCGCGCCAAGTGGATTCGAAGTCGAAATCAACGGCCCCGGCGGCGTACAGATCGTCCAGGGACAAGGTGCCCTCCGGCGACCCGTCAATGCAGACAATGTGCTCGAGCTGCGCGCCGCTGGCGCGGATCCGGTCGACGTATTGCTGCTCGCACATCACCAGCTTGGTGCCGGCGTTGTCGAACAGATAGGTGAGTTGTTCGGCGGGCAGCGTGTTGTACACCGAGAACGACGTCGCCCCGACGTGCTGCGCCCCCACGTCAAGGGGGTAGAAGTCGATGCGGTTCGCCATCATCAGCGACACTGTGTCGCCACGCCTGACCCGCAGCCCGGCCAGGCCGGCCGCGACGCGACGCACCTGCGCCGCGTAGTCCCGCCAGGTCAGCGTCTGGGTGTCGCCGGGTGTGCGCAGTGCGACCGCGTCCGGATCGATCGCCGCGGTGCGCTGAAAGGCCTCACACATGGTGGTTGGGCGCTCGGATGTGGTCATCTGCGTTCTCCTTTGTCGCTACCCCGATCAGAGCACAGACCCGGCCAGCGTAAGAGTAGGTTCGCCGACATGACAGCCACGCTGATCACCGGTGCTGATGTCTGGGACGGGCTCGCCGAGGTGCCGGCGCCGCGGCAGGTGCTGGTGGTCGACGGCCGGATCCAACGGATCGGCGACGCGCTCGAGGCGCCGGCCGACGCGCAGGTGGTCAACCTGCCTGGGCACACGCTGACGCCCGGCTTCATCGACTGCCATGTGCACGTGACGTTGGCGCCGCCGATCGGCCCTGCGGTGGCCATGGCCTCCAGCGTCGCCAAAGCGTTGAGGTCGCTGCCGGTGCTGCGGACGTTGCTGATGAACGGGTTCACCACGGTGCGCGACTTGGCGTGCGTGGACGTCGACTATCCGACCATCGATCTGCGCGACGCCGTCGCGGCGGGCATCGTGGTGGGCCCGCGGATGGTGGTGGCTCCGCACATGATTTCCGCGCGCGGCGGCCACGGCGACTTCAGCGGCACGGTCGCCGAGGAATATCAATTCCCTTCGCGGCCAATGGAATTGGCGGCGGCCGACGGGTGCGACGAAATCCGGACCAGGGTCAGGCAGGAGATTCGCGCGGGCGCCGACTGGATCAAGTTCGCCGCCACCGGGGGCTTCGCCTCGCCGTCCGACGATCCGGGCCAGGCGACGTACAGCCAGGAGGAGATGGACGTCTTGGTCGCGACGGCCACCGATCTGGGTGTGCCGGTGACTCCGCACAGCTACGGCGACGAAGGCATTCAGCGCGCGGTCCGCGCCGGGGTGCGCAGCATCGAACACGGCAACCTGGCCTCGGCCCAGACGCTGCGGATGATGGAAGACGCCGGGGTGTTTCTGGTGCCGACGCAGTACGCGATCCTGTCCGGTGCACAGCGGGGCGAGGAAGACCCGATGTGGGCGGTCATGCCCGAGTACGCCAAGCGCAAAGCCCGCAAATACCGGAGCGCGTTGTTGGATGCTGCCGAACGGGTCGCCGCGAGCAATGTGCGCATCGCGTTCGGAACCGACGCCGGCATGTTCCCGCACCACGAAAATTGGCGCGAGTTCCCGACAATGGTGTCGACCGGCATCACCCCGCTGCGCGCCCTGCAGGCCGCCACCAGCGCGGCGGCCGAACTGCTTGCCTTCGACGACCTGGGGGTGATCGCCGAAGGAAAGATCGCCGATCTGGTTGCCATGCCGGGTAATCCGTTCACCGATATCGAAGTCACCGGCCAAGTCGACTTCGTCATGAAGGAAGGCGTGATCTACAAGCATCGTGCGCCGAGTGGCCAGTTGTGACACGGCTTTTGCCGAAATTCGTGCGTTAAGTGGCCACTCGGCGCTGGCCTAACCGCCCAAACAGCCTGGGCCCAGCAGCGCCTTGAGGTCGCCCATCAAGGCCGGCGACGGCGTCACCCGCAGCGAGGCATCCAGCTCCAAGGTGGTGACCCGCTCTCCGCTGACCAGGCGTAGATGCACCTGCGAGGTGCCGGGGTGGCGGACCAGCACCTGCTTGAGCGCAGTCACCTTGTCAATGGTGCACTGGCGGGTGGGCAAGCTGACCGCCAGCGGCCGGTCCGGCTGCACACTCGAAAAGTCCGGGACCACAAGTTCATTGGCGATCAAACAGATACGATCATCGGAAATCTTTACCCGCGCGTTGACCAGCACCACGGCGTCGTCGACGATCTCGGCGCCGTAGGTAGAGTAGGTGTGCGGGAAGAACATCACCTCGATGCCGCCGGTGAGGTCTTCCAATTGTGCTGAGGCCCAAGGCATCCCGTTCTTGTTCACTCGCCGGCTCACCGACGCGAGAATGCCGCCCACCTTCACTGGGGCGTCGTTGGGGATGTCGCCGTCGAGAATCGCCGGGATGGCGGTGTCAACCTGGGTGGCCAGCAGATGCGCCACACCGTTGAGCGGGTGCCCCGAGACATACAGCCCCAGCATTTCGCGCTCCAACGCCAGCTTGTGCTTGTCGTCCCACTCTTCGTCGGGAATCTTGACCGAGAACACCGCATCGGTGGCGGTGTCTGTGCCGCCGAACAGGTCGAACTGGCCCATCGCCTCGGCCTTTTTGGTGCCGAGCACCGAGTCGACGGCGTCGGTGTGCACCAGGAACAGGCCCTTGCGGGGGTGGCCCAGCGAGTCGAACGCGCCAGCTTTGATCAGCGACTCGGTGACCTTCTTGTTGCAGGCCGCGATGTCGATCTTGTTCAGGTAGTCGGAGAAGTCGGTGAACTTGCCTTTTTCGGTGCGGGTCTTGAGCAGCGACGCAACGACATTCGCGCCAACGTTGCGAACCGCGCCGAGCCCGTAGCGGATGTCGGTGCCGACCGAGGCGAAGTTCAGCCCGGATTCGTTGACGTCGGGCGGTAGCACGGTGATCCCGAGTTTGCGGCAGTCGGCCAGATACACCGCGGCCTTGTCCTTGTCGTCGCCGACCGAGGTGAGCAGCCCGGCCATGTATTCGGCGGGGTAGTTGGCCTTCAGATACGCGGTCCAGTAGGACACCATCGCATACCCGGCCGCGTGCGACTTGTTGAACGCGTAGTCGGCGAACGGCAAGATGGTGTCCCACAGTGCCTTGACGGCTCCGTCGGAGAATCCGTTGGACTTCATTCCGGCCGAGAAGCCCTCGTACTCCTTGGCGAGGACTTCTCGTTTCTTCTTACCCATGGCTTTTCGCAGAATGTCGGCTCGGGCCAGCGAGTAGCCGGCAACCTTCTGCGCAATCCGCATGATCTGCTCTTGATAGACGATCAAGCCGTAGGTCTCGGCCAGGATCGCCTGCAGCGGCTCGGCGAGTTCGGGGTGGATCGGCTTGATAGGCTGGCGGCCGTTCTTGCGGTCGGCGTACTCGTTGTGGGCGTTCATGCCCATCGGCCCGGGTCGGTACAGCGCGATCACCGCGACGACGTCTTCGAATTCGGTGGGCTGCATGCGCCGCAGGAGGTCGCGCATGGGACCGCCGTCGAGCTGGAACACGCCGAGAGTGTCACCGCGGCCCAGCAATTCGTAGGTGGCGGGGTCGTCGAGCGGCACGGACTCCAGGTCGACGTCGATTCCCCTGTTGGCCTTGATGTTCTCGATCGCATCGCCGATAATCGTCAGGTTGCGCAGTCCGAGGAAGTCCATCTTCAGCAGACCGATTTCCTCGCACGCCGGGTAGTCCCAGCCGGTGATGATGGCGCCGTCTTGCGGCCGCTTCCACAGCGGGATCGCGTCGGTGAGCGGTTCGCTGCTCATGATCACCGCGCAGGCGTGCACGCCGGCGTTGCGAATCAGCCCTTCCAGGCCGCGGGCGGTCTCGTAGATGGTGCGCACGTCCGGATCGGTGTCGATCAGGCCGCGCACCTCGGCGGCCTCCTTGTACCGCTCATGGTTGGGGTCGGTGATCCCGGACAGCGGGATGTCTTTGGCCATGATCGGCGGCGGCAGCGCCTTGGTGATCCGGTCCGCGATCGCAAAGCCGGGCTGGCCGTAATGGATGCGCGCCGAATCCTTAAGCGCCGCTTTCGTTTTGATGGTGCCGAAGGTGATGACCTGCGCGACCCGGTCCTGGCCCCACTTGTCGGCGGCGTAGCGCACCATCTCGCCGCGGCGGCGGTCGTCGAAGTCGATGTCGATGTCGGGCATCGACGTGCGTTCGGGGTTGAGGAACCGCTCAAACAGCAGCCCGTGCGGGATCGGGTCGATGTCGGTGATGCCCAACGCGTACGCGACCAGCGACCCGGCCGCCGATCCCCGTCCAGGGCCGACCCGGATGTTCACCGACCGCGCATAGTTGACCAGGTCCGCCACGATCAAGAAGTACGACGGAAAACCCTTGGCACAGATGACCTCGATCTCGTAGGCGGCACGCTCGCCATACCCCGTCGGTATCCCGTCTGGGAACCGCCGGGCCAGCCCGGCCTCGACCTCGTGCCGCAACCACGACGCTTGATCGTGCCCGTCGGGCACCGGGAACACCGGCATCCGGTTGCGCGGTGTCCACACCTCGGCGTAGGAGCCCACCCGTTCGGCGATCAGCAGCGTGATGTCACAGGCGCCGGGTACTTCGGCGTCCCAGATCGCGCGCATCTCGGCGGCCGACTTCAGGTAGTAGCCGTCGCCTTCGAACTTGAACCGGGTCGGGTCCGACAGGGTCTTGCCCGTCTGCACGCAGAGCAGCGCCTCGTGGTTGTGGGCGGCGTCGCGAGTGACGTAGTGGCAGTCGTTGGTGGCCAGCGGCGCGATACCGAGCTTGCGGCCGATCTCCAGCAGCCCGTCGCGGACCCGGCGCTCGATGGATAGGCCGTGGTCCATCAGCTCCAGGAAGTAGTTGTCGGCGCCGAAGATCTCCCGCCACCTGGCGGCCGACTCGAGCGCCTCACGATCCTGGCCGAGCCGAAGCCGGGTCTGCACTTCGCCGGAGGGGCAGCCGGTGGTCGCGATGATCCCGCTCGCGTGCTCCGCGATCAGCTCGGCGTCCATCCGCGACCACTTGCCCAATTGGCCCTCGAAGGACGCCAGCGAGGTCAGCTTGAACAGGTTGCGCAACCCGGTGGCATTCTCGGCGACCATGGTCAGGTGGGTGTAGGAGCCGCTACCCGACACGTCGTCGCTCTTCTGCGCCGGATCGCCCCACAAAATACGGCGGGAGTCGAACCGGGAGCCGGGGGCGACGTAGGCCTCGACCCCGATGATCGGCTTGATCCCGGCGCCGGTGCAGGCGTTGTAGAATTCGCTGGCGCCGAACATGTTTCCGTGGTCGGTCATCCCGATGGCCGACATCTCCAGGCGCTGCGCCTCGGCCAGCATCGGGCTGATCTTCGCAGCACCGTCCAGCATCGAGTACTCGGTGTGGTTATGCAGGTGCACGAAGGAGCCAGTCATCAGGTCGCCAGTCTATGGCCGCCCACCGACACGGGTTCGGCGTGTCGCCGTGTGTGTCTCGAAGGCGTATGGGCGTTCAGCTGTAGTGGTATCGGCCCTGCAGGATGACCACGTCGTCACCGTCGACCAAGTAGACCAATCGATGTTCTTCGCTTATGCGTCTCGACCAGGCACCAGCCAACGCGTGACGCAGCGGCTCTGGCTTGCCAATTCCGGTAAACGGATCGCGCATTATGTCGTCGATCAGGCGGTTGACGCGCTTCAGCGTCGCCCGATCGGTTGTCGTCCAGTACTGATAGTCAGCCCACCCATGCGGTGTAAAAACGAGCCTCACCGCGACAGCGGGTGCTCTTCTCGCTCGCCATGCAGCGCCTGCGCCAGACTCTCTAGCAACCGACGCGCGTTAGCGGGTGCCCGCAAGAGGTGCGCAGTCTCTTCCAGCGCTTCGTAATCGGCGCGGGACATCAACACGGCATCACCGCGGCGCGAGGTGATCTCGACCGGAGTTCGGTCGTTGTTGACCTGTTCGATAAGCGGGAAGAGATTCTTGCGAGCCTCGGATGCCGTTACCGCCACGTCGCCACCTCCGAAGTAGTACAAGAAATCGTACCACTTGTGCGCCCCGGCTCATCCGTGCAAACCGCTACCCCCGCAGGCCGGTGCCGATCCGCAGGGCAGGAAGCAGCACGCTGCGCGGCGCGAATCGCCCGCCCACGCCGACGACCTTGGGCACGAGCCCGGGAATGACGCTGCGCTTGCCGTCGAGCATCCCTGCGATGGCGGCTTCGGCCACCTCGTGGGGAGACACCTGCGCGACGCTGATGCTCCACTGTTGGGCATCGGCGATGTCGGCCCACTCGGTCGGCACCGGGCCCGGGCACAGGACCGTGCACGACACTCCGGTTCCGTGCAACTCCTCGTGCACGGCTTCGGAGAACGTTTGCACGAACGCCTTGGTGGCCGAGTAGACCGCCATGCCCGGGATCGGCTGAAAGCCCGCGAGCGAGGCGATGTTGAGCACCGCGCCGGCGCCGCGGTCGACCATGCCCGGCAGAGCGGCGTGGGTGAGTTCCATCAAAGTCAGCGCGTTGAGCGTGACTTCCTCGCTTTCCCGCTCGAGCGGCAGCGTGTGGAACGGGCCGCTGGTGCCGAAGCCCGCGCTGTTGCACAAGCCCGCGATCGTCTCGCTGCGGATACGGTCGGCCAACTCTTCCCGGGCTTTCCGTTTGGCCAGGTCAAGCGGCATCACGTCGATTTCAACCAAGTTCCTGTCGGTCAAGTGGGCGGCGAGCTCGTCGAGGCGTTCGCGGCGGCGCGCGACCAGCACCAGCGGATAGCCGCGGCCGGCCAGCCCGCGGGCCAGCTCGGTGCCGATGCCCGAGGAGGCGCCGGTGACGACGACGGAGGTCTGCTTGGTCGATTTCGGAAGGCTCATGATCGTCTCACCAGTGGATTCCGCGGGTGGCCCGCACGAAGGCTTCGCTTCGTTTGTCGAATTTCGACGTGTCCTCGGCGGACTCTTTCCCTTGTGCCGCCGATGAGTCGTCGAACATGTTGAACGCGCGGTTGCGCACGAAGTCCATCACCATCGGGTTGACGGCGTCGGCCACGGAGGCGAATTGGCCGAACGGTGAGCTGACCCGGCGCGGCCGGTGCACTATCGCATCGGCCAGCACACCGGCCGCCTGTTCCGGCGTCAGCGTCGGGAATCGCTCATACATGGTGGTGGGCTTGATCATCGGCGTTCGCACCAGTGCCATGTGGACGGTGGTGAAACGCACGTTGTCGCTGACTGTTTCGGCCTGCAGCGAGTCGCACAGGGTGTCGAGTGCGGCCTTGCTGGCGATGTAGGCGCCGAATCGCGGCGCACGGGTCTGTACGCCCGCCGACGACAGGTTGATGATGTGTCCGAAGTGCCGTTCCCGCATACCTGGAATGAACTTGAGGATAAGTTGGACTGCCCCAAGGTAATTCAGCTGCATTGTCCGCTGGTAGTCGTGAATCCGGTCGTAGGACAGCGCTAGCGAGCGCCGAATCGACTTGCCCGCGTTATTGATCAGGATGTCGACGCGGCCGAGGTCGGCGAGCACTTGGTCGGCCATTTCAGCGATCGCGTCCATGTCGACCAGATCGCACGGATACACGTGAGCGGTGCCGCCCTTGCTGCGGATGTCGTCGGCGACTTTCTCCAAGTTCTCCCGGGTGCGCGCCACCAGCACCACTTCGCCGCCGGCGTCGGCGATTTTTTTCGCGGTCGCCTCGCCGATACCCGAGGAGCCGCCGGTGATCAAAGTGATTTTGCCGTCGACGGCGTCTTCGAGGGTGCGGCCCTGGACCGCTTCTAGCAGGTTGCGCAGATAAAACGGTCGATACCGGCCAGCCGAATTGGGGGTGTTGACGATGTTCGACACCGCCGCGATCGGCTTTTCGACGAGGCTGGTGAGATCACCGAGATTCATGTTGGTCGCTCCTGACGATGGTCGGCCGCACAGACGTGCACTGTCTGTGATCGGGGTTACCCAGACGCCGGCCCGGTGAGTCACCGGCAATCGGCTTGTTACGTCGAGTAATCCCGCCGTGACGGCGTCCTAACTGGTGTGCAACGCCCCAATGATCCCCTGAAGACATGGGAATGCTGTCACGATTCCGCAAGCACGAGACACTACCTATCTATGACCGGATCGGCGGCCATGAGGCGATCGAGATCGTGGTCGAAGACTTCTATGCACGGGTGCTGGCCGACGAACAACTGACTGGCTTCTTCGCCGGAACGAACATGAACCGGCTGAAAGGCAAGCAGGCCGAGTTCATCGCCGCCGCGTTGGGCGGGCCGGAACCCTACACCGGCGCGCCGATGAAGCAGGTGCATCAGGGCCGTGGGATCACCATGCATCACTTCAACCTGGTGGCCGGTCACTTGAGCGCTGCGCTCTTGGCGGCCGGGGTTCCCGGCGAGACGGTGGCGGAAATACTCGCGGTGGTGGCGCCGCTGGCAGGCGAGATCGCATCGGACGCCGAGGCCGCCCGCGTCTGAGTAAGCACCGCACGCGGTGGTGAGTACGCCGAACCGTACGTCGCAGCGATTTCCGCGTTAAAAACGCGCTCTCACGTCGATTTCGGTGCAGATGAGGCCACAATGCCTGCATGTCCCGAAGCTTTGACGATCTGGTGGCTGAGGCCGCGGCGGCACCCGTCGATGGCTGGGATTTCTCCTGGCTGGACGGCCGCGCAACCGAGGAACGCCCATCGTGGGGTTATCAACGGCTGATGAGTCAGCGCTTGGCGAACGCGTCCGCCGCTTGCGACATCGATACCGGTGGCGGGGAGGTCCTCGCCGAGGCTGCGAAGTTCCCGCTCACGATGGCCGCGACGGAATCGTGGCCGCCCAACGCCGCGCTGGCCACCAAGCTGCTGCACCCGCGCGGCGTGGTGGTCGTGGCGACTCGCGATGAGCCGTGGCTGCCGTTCGCCGATGAGGCGTTCGATCTGGTGACCAGCCGTCATCCCATCTCTGTGCGGTGGAGCGAGATCGCTCGGGTACTGCGCCCCGGCGGCACCTACTTCTCCCAGCAGATCGGTCCCGCAACGATGTCCGAGCTGGTCGAGTATTTCAGCGGGCCGCAGCCGCAGAAATGGGCCGAGTTTCACCCGGATGCCCAGAGGGAGCAGGCACAGGCCGCCGGGCTGCAGGTCGTGGATATCCGCATGGAACGGCTACGCGCCGAATTCTTCGACGTCGGCGCCGTTATCTACTTCCTGCGCAAGGTGATCTGGACGGTGCCAGGCTTCACGGTCGATGATTACCGGGAACGGCTGCGGGACTTGCATGACCGCATTCAGACCGATGGGCCTTTCATCGCCCATGCAACACGGGTACTCGTCGAAGCCTGCAAACCCGAATGATCAGCCCTCGGCCCGCAACACGTCCAGGGCATGTTGCAGGTCCGGCGGATAGGGGCTGACGATCTCCATCGGTCGCCCGTCGGCCGGGTGTGCGAACGACAGCGACCTCGCGTGCAGCCATTGACGTTCCAGCCCAAGCTTTTTGGCCAGCTTGGGGTCGGCGCCGTAGGTCAGGTCGCCGCAGCAGGGGTGGTGCAGCGCGGCGAAGTGCACCCGGATCTGATGCGTGCGCCCGGTTTCCAGGTGCACATCGAGCAGGCTGGCCGCGACAAAGGCTTCGATGGTGTCGTAGTGGGTGAGGCTGTGCCGGCCATGCTTGGTGACCGCGAACTTCCAGTCATGGCTGCGGTGCCGGCCGATCGGCGCATCGATGGTGCCGCTGGACGGATCAGGGTGCCCTTGCACCAGCGCGTGGTAGCGCTTGTCGACGGTGCGCTGCTTGAACGCGCGCTTGAGCACCGTGTAGGCGCGGTCAGACAGCGCCACCACCATCACTCCCGAGGTGCCGACGTCGAGGCGATGCACTATGCCCTGCCGCTCATGGATTCCGGATGTGGTGATCCGGAAGCCGGCGGCCGCCAGCCCGCCGAGAACGCTCGGCCCGGTCCAGCCCACCGTGGCATGCGCCGCCACCCCGGGCGGCTTGTCGACCGCGACGATGTCGTCGTCGGAATACAGGATCGTCATGCCCTCGATGTGGACCGGTGTGTTTTCCACCGGCGTCGGCGCGTCGGGCAGCCGCACATGCAAGAGGGCGCCGGGGGTCAGCCGGTCGGCTTTGCCGGCCGGCATGCCGTCTAGCTCCACACCGCCGTCTTCAGCCAGCGCCGCGGCCGCAGTCCGCGACAGGCCCAGCAAGCGCGCCAGCCCGGCGTCGACGCGCATGCCCGCCAATCCCTCGGGGACCGGCATCGAACGATTGGTCGTCAAGGTTTGTCGGCCTCATGGCCTGGTGCGGCGAGGTCCTCGCGCTTGCGCCGGCCGACGGTGTCGAAGTCGAACCCGAACACCGACAGGGCGACCAGCAGGATCGCCCCGCCGACCACCGACGGGTCGGCGACGTTGAATACCGGCCACCAGCCGATCGACAGAAAGTCCACGACATGACCGCGCAGCGGGCCCGGTGACCGGAAGAACCGGTCGACCAGGTTGCCCATTGCCCCGCCCAGGATCATGCCCAGGCCGATGGCCCACCACGGCGACACCAGTCGACGCCCCATCCAGAAAATGCCGATCACGACACCCGTCGCGATCACCGTCAACAGCCACGTGTATCCGGTCGCCATCGAAAACGCGGCCCCCGAGTTGCGCACCAAAGTCCAGGTGACGGTGTCGCCGATGATCGACACCGGCTGGCCGGGCGTCAGCAGTTCGACGGCCAGCACCTTGGTGACGAGGTCGAGCACCAGCACGACCGCCGCCACGGAAAGCAGCAGGCGCAGCCGTCGCGGCGGTGCGGCAGCATCGGCATCCGCCGCCGGCGCCGGCTCAGCCGATCGTATTGGTTCCTCAGTCACGTCCCTATCATCCCAGCATGACCGGACTCACCGTCATCACCACCGGCGGCACGATCGCGACCAGCGCCGACGCCGACGGTGTGCGGCGCCCGACCCGCAGCGGCGCCGAGCTGACGGCCGGACTGGACGTCGACGTTGTGGACCTGATGGCGCTCGACAGCTCGCAACTGGTGCCCGCCGACTGGGATCGCATCCGCGACGCGATCGAGGCCGTGGCCGCGGGCGGCGCCGACGGCGTGGTCGTCACGCACGGTACCGACACGCTCGAGGAAACCGCGTTGTGGCTCGATCTCACGTATGGCGGCCCCGCACCGGTGGTGCTCACCGGAGCGCTGCGCAGCGCCGACGATCCGCACGCCGACGGTCCGGCCAACCTGCGGGATGCCCTAGCGCTGGCAGCCAGCGCGCAAGCCCGTGACCTCGGCGTGCTGGTGTGTTTCGGGGGCCGGGTGTTGCAGCCGCTGGGGCTGTACAAGGTGGCCGCCGGTGACGGTTTCACCGGCGAGCTGCTCGGCTCCGTCACCGAGGCGGCGGTAACCATGACGGGCGCTAAAGCCCGCCCGTACCTCGGCGATCTGAGCGCCGCCAGGGCCCCGCGAGTAGACATCGTGGCGGCCTACCCGGGAAGCGACGCGGTGGCGCTCGACGCGTGCGTGGCGGCGGGAGCCCGCGGGGTTGTGCTGCAAGCGCTTGGCTCCGGCAATGCCGGAGCGGCGGTGATCGACGGGGTGCGTCGCCATTGCCAGGACGGCATCGTGGTCGCGGTGTCGACCCGGGTTGCGGGCGGGCGGGTCAGGCCGGGATACGGTCCGGGCCGCGACCTGGTCGATGCCGGGGCGGTGATGGTGCCCGGACTGCCGACCAGTCAGGCGCGGGTACTGCTGATGGCGGCGTTAGTCGCGGAACTACCCCTCGTCGACGTCGTCGGCCGTCTGCTCTGACAACGCAGCCACATACTGCGGCCAGTCGAGGCTGTCGACCGGATTGGCGCGGGTGAGCGCGCCGCTATCGACCGGGAAGGTGCGCGCCGGGCCGGGCCCGGAGCCTCGGGTCTCGAAACGCGCCGTGACGACGCCGTGCCCGGCGCCCTGAACCCAGCCGTGCCCAAGCTCGCGATGCTTGACGTCGTCGCCGATCCGCCAGTCCGCTGCGTGCGGCACCTCCGCGGATGTGTCGACTCGGTGATCGGGTGCCGTCATCTCGCCGAACAGCTCCAGGTCGGGAAACAACGACTCCTGACGCACTTCCGTCAAACCCGAAAACCCAACGCCCAGTAGCCGAATCGGCCCGATCTCCCGCGGATCCAGCAGCAGTCGCCGAGCCACCGCCACCAACGCGGCGGCATCGGTGGTGCCGTATGGCAGCGTGGCCGACCGGGTCAGCATACTCATATCGGACTTCTTCAGCTTCACCGTGACCGTGCGGGCTCCCCGACCGTCGCGCAATAGCCGCCGATGCGCATGCTCGGCGATCGGCCCGACCTCTTCGCGCACTTGCTCGAGGCTGGTCAGGTCGGCCGGGAAGGTTGATTCGGCGCTGATCTGCTTGGCTTCGGCGCGTTCTGCGACTGGGCGGTCGTCGATGCCGCGGGCCAATCGGTGCAGGGCGGGCCCGATGGTTGCGCCCAGGATGTTGGCGACCTCAGCGTCGGTGAGCGCGGCCAGCTCCCCGATGGTTTCGATGCCGAGCCTGTGCAGCTTCTCTTCGGCGACTGGGCCGATGCCCCACAGCCGTCGCACCGGCAACCCGGCCAGCAGTGCCTGTTCGTCGGCGCGCCGGATCACCCGCACACCATCGGGTTTGGCCAACCCGGAAGCGATCTTGGCGATCTGCTTGCCCGAGCCGGCGCCGACCGAGGCAATCAGGCCAGTCTCGTCGCGCACCCGGCCACGCAGGTCCTCGCAGTACCGTTCCACGTCGGGCGCCGACGCGCCGGCGAGTTCAGGCGGCTCTGCGAATCCCTCGTCGTAAGAAAGTTGTTCGACGACGGGCACCGCGGCGCGCACGATGTCGAAGACGCGACGGCTGGCCACGCCGTACACCACACCGCGTGGCGGCAGCACCACCGCATGGATGCCCACCAGTCGGCGCGCCTGGTGCATCGGCATCGCCGAGCGAGCACCGAACACGCGGGCTTCGTAGCTGGCGCCGGCCACCACGCCCCGGCCACCGAGCCCACCGACCAGCACCGGCCGGCCCCGCAGCGTCGGCCGGGTGAGCTGCTCGACGGACGCGAAGAACGCATCCATGTCGAGGTGCAGCACCCAGCGCGAGTCCACGCGAGAAATGCTATGGGGAGTATGCGCCGCAGGTCTGCGCTACGTCAGCGCGCGGCACCCCTCATGCGCGGCGCGGTCTCATTCGGTTGGCTCGGGCGCTGCGACGGATTCCGCCTCGCTCGACTGTGATTCCGAATCGGGCAGCTGGCTCGCGAGGTATTCGCCGAGGCCGCCGATCGTCGGGTAGTCGAACACCGCGGTAGCGTTAATCGTGAACGCGCCACCGAACTGGCTGTGTAGCCGGTTGCGCAGTTCGACCGCCATCAGTGAATCCGTGCCGAGGTCCAGGAATCGACTTGTCGCGGCGGGCGGTTGCGCCAGCCGCAGAAAACCTTGCACTTCGCGCTGCAGGAATTCGGTGATGAAACTGGCGCGCTGCGCCACCGGTATCTCCTGCAGTTGCCGCAGCAACTCACTGTCACCGGTCGTCTCCTTCTCGGCGCTCGGCAATACGAGGTCGAGAATCGGTGGACGAGCACCGCCCAGCAGCTTTGCCGCACGCTGCCAGTTGGCTTTGATGACGGTGGCCTGCCCAGTTCCGTTGGCGACCACCTCGGCCAGCGCGTTGAGCGCGGCCGTGGGTTCCAGCGGAACCAGGCCTTGCGCAGCGATATTGGCGCGGGCGGCCTCCGATGAGGCCATGCCCCCCTTGGCCCAAGGACCGAAGTTGACGCCGGTCGCCGGCAACCCTTTCGCCTTTCGTTTCGCCATTAGCCCGTCGAGCAGCGCATTGGCAGTCGAGTAGTTGGCCTGGCCGGGTGAACCGAGCAAGCTGGACACCGAGGAGGACACGACGAAGAAATCGAGGTCGTCGTTCTTCGTCAACCGGTCCAAGTGGCATGCACCGAACGCCTTGGGCGCCAACGTCGTCCGGAAACGCTCGAGGCTCTGGTTTGACAGCAGCGCATCGTCGAGCACGCCCGCCAAATGCACCACCCCTGCGAGCGGCGGCAGCTCCCTACGGATGCGCTCCAGCATCTTTGCGACCTCGGTCTCGTCGCCGACGTCGGCCGCGAAGGTGTGGACGCGGCACGGATAGCGTTCGGTGATGTCGTCGATCGCTCGTTGCGCCTGCACATCGGGCGCGCGCCGACTCGTCAACACGATGTCGCCGGCACCGAGTTGCGCGAGGTAGGCCGCCGCGTGCAAGCCGATTGCGCCGAGCCCACCGGTGATCAGATAGCTCCGATCCCCCCGCGGCTGCAATGGATTCGGCATTTGCAGCACGATCTTCCCGATATGCCGAGCTTGTTGCATACGGCGAAAAGCCGTCTTCGCTTCACTCAGCGGGTAGACCTCGGCGGGTAGTGGCTGCCACTCGCCGCTGGCCAACCCGTCCGACACCTCGTCCAGCAAGCGGCGAATACGCTCAGGCTCTTGCACGCAGGCCCAGTCCAACGCGACGATCTCGTAGGCGATATCCGGACGGGCCGCCGCCATCTGTTCGCGCGTCCAGATGTCGCGCTTGGCGATCTCGACGAAGCGGCCATTGCGGGCAGTGGCCCGTACCGTCGCTTCGATGAACCCCTCATTGGTCAGGCTGTTGAGCACCACATCAACACCTGAGCCGCCGGTATCCGCCAGGATCTGGTCGGCGAAATCCGTAGTGCGCGAGTCGTACACATATTCCACACCCAGCTTGCGTAGTGTTGCGCGTTTGTAGGCACTCGCGGTGGCGAAGACGATCGCGCCTTTTCGTTGCGCCATCTGGATCGCGGCCAATCCGACACCACCGCTCGCGGCATGAATGAGCACACGGTCACCAGGCCTCAGCTGCGCCCAGTCGAACGCGAGCCGGGCGGTGAGTGCCGCAGCAGGAATAGTCGCCGCCGCAACTGCGCTCAGCCCGTCAGGCAGGGGCGCCAGCAACTGGACCGGCACATTGAAACGGCTGGCGAACGCGCCCTGCATAAAGCCATAGACGCGTTGCCCGACTTCGAGTCCGGTGACGCCCTTACCTAACTGGGTGACGACGCCGGCGAAGTCGCCGCCGAGCGGGCCTGGATCGCCTGGGTAGAGGCCGAGCACATTGAGCACCTCCCGGAAGTTCAACCCACCGGCTTCAACCCGAACCTGCACACAGCCGTCGTCCGGCGGCGAGGCTTCCTTCTCGATCAGACGCAGGTTGTCGATTGCGCCGCGTTCAGTGGGCGCCAAGACGTAATCGGTTCCACGCGGTACCGCGAGATGACCGCTGCGTGCCGATGGCAGCAGCCGGGACGCCAAGAACTTTCCTTGTCGCAGCGCGAGTTCCGGTTCCTCGATCGGTGCGCCGAGAAGGTCGACCAGCAAGCGCCCGGCCTGCTCTGATCCGTCGCAATCGACCAGCCTGCAGCGCAGGGCCGGTTCCTCGTTGATGATGGTGCGCCCGAGTCCCCACAGCGCCGCCTGCACCGGGTCGACCGGCTCACCGGATTCGGTCGCCACCGCCCGTTCGGTGACGATCCACAGACCACCTGGAAGTTTGATCGCCTCATCGGCCTGCAGCGTGTGCACGGCACTAAGCAGGTGGGCGATCTCGTTCTCCAGCCGCGCGGCCGATTGCGCGCTCGACTCATCTGCACTCGGCCCGGCACTGCGCCAGACGATACCGGCGAACGGCACGCCGCGCTCTTGAGCCTGTGCCAACACTTGCCCCACCGGCGACGAATCTGTGGTCCGGTCAAAAGAGATGCAGCCGGGCAGCTGGGAGGCCAGTTCGTCGAATCCGGCAACCAGCCAGGTGCCGTTCACGTTTCTTGCGCCGTCACTCGACGGCTGAAGCGGCACCTCGTGCCAACCGAAGGTGTACAGCAGCCGGGTGGCATCGCCGCCGAGCCCGCGCAGCAACGCCTCCCGGGGCGCGCGTTTGACAGTGAACTCGCGAATCCCGCCCAGGTAGCGGCCATCCCGATCGACGAAATCGATGTCGAAGACTTGGGTTTCGCTGTCGACGGCGCTGGTATGCCACCTTCCCCGACAGTAAAACCGCCGCGGCATCTTCTCCCGCAGCGCCACTTGCCCGTACCGCAACGGCAACAACAGATCGTTCACACCCTGTTCGGCCGCGACAAGAGCCGGGAACGCCGGGAAGACGACTCCTGTGCACAGATCGAGCAGCACCGGATGCATGGGCTCGGTGCCGAGATGCTCGGCGAGTTCGTCGCCGACGGCGACATCGCCGATCACCTCGCCCACGCCAATCCACAGCGATTTGAGGGATGTGGACCAGGTAGGACCCCATTCCAGCTCGCTCTCGGCGAAAGTCTCGAACAGCTGCTGTGGATTAGCGCGGTCGAACCGCTCGATTGCCGCGTCGATGGAGTCCGCCGAATCGTGTACCGGTTCGTCATCGACACCGGTGACAACGGTGCCATCAGCATTCAACGACCATTCAGCATCGCCGTCGCCGTACGGGCGGCTATGCACTTGGAAACTCCACCCACCGCCGTCCTCCAGCGGATGCAACGTCAGCTGCACCTCGCGAGAAGCCTTCTCGGGCAAGATGATCGGCTCATAGAAATAGACGTCTTTGACCCGCGCCGGCGGCCCGACGGCGGCCAGGGCCATCGCCGCATACGTCGCCCCCGGCACGACAACAGTGCCGTAGATGACGTGATCGACCAGCCACGGCTGCGATTTGACCGACAGCCGGCTGGTGTAGACGGAGTCTCCGGAAGCCAGATCCTTTGCGCTGCCCAGGATTCCGGACATGGCGGCACCGTCAAAGGCGATACCAGATGTCTTGGGCCAAAAGCGACGACGCTGGAACGGATACGTGGGCAGTTCCAGCCTGTGGCGGGGCTTGCGGTGCAGCTCAGCGAACTTGGGCCGATGGCCGCTGACGTACGCCGCCGCCAGCGCTTCGGTGATCTGGCGCCGGTCGCCGATGCCCTTGCGCAGGGAAACGATCGCCCGCGGCGCAGCCAAGTGTTCCGGCCAGACCTGCACCGCAGCCCCGGTCAGAACCGGTTGCGGACCGAGTTCCATCAACACCGAGCATCCCAGCGCCGCCACGGTGCGGACGCTTTCGGCGAATTGCACCGGCTGTCGGGAATGGCGCCGCCAATACTGTGCGTCGAGCGGGGTCGCCGCGGTAAGCACGCTGCCGGTGCGGTTGCAGACCAGCGGCAATGTCGGCACGGCGAACTGCAACCGCGCTGCATACGATTCGAATTCGCCGAGCACCGGCTCCAGCAACTCCGAATGGAAGGCGTGGCTGGTCTCCAGCCAGCTACAACGGATTCCGTCGTTACCGCATTTGGCGACAATGTCTTCCAGATCCGCACCCGGACCTGACAGCACCGTGTTGGGGCCGTTGTAGGCGGCGACCGACACCCGCGGAAATTCGTTGGCGGTCTCCTCGACGTGCTTGGCGTCAGCGAAGACCGCCACCATTCGCCCACCTTCGGGCAGGCTGCCAAACAGCCGGCCGCGTTCGGCCATGAGCCGCGCCCCGTCCTCGAGGCTGAAAACTCCCGCAACACACGCCGCCGCGTATTGGCCCACGCTGTGCCCCAGCACCACGTCGGGCTCGATGCCCCACGACTGCCAGAGCCGGGCCAGCCCCATCTCGACGGCGAAAAGCGCCGGCTGCGCAAACGAGGTGTGCCGCAGTGTTTCTCCGGTACTGCGGTCGCTGGCGAACAGCACCTCCAACAATGGGCGAGGAAGAATATCGTTGACCGCTTCGGCGCAGCGTGTCACTGTTTCTGCGAAAACCGACTCGCTGTCGAACAACTCGCGGGCCATCCCCGGATGTTGGCTGCCCTGCCCGGTGAACAACCACGCCGTCGTCGGCCGGTCGGTGCACTCTCCACGTAGCACACCGGGTCGCAGCCGCTTTTCGGCCAACTCGGCCAGGCCCTCGCGGGCACCGTGGACCGAATCCACGACCAGCGCGGCGCGGTGTTCGAAATGCGAACGCCCGGCCCCGGCGGTGAAGCACACGTCGGCGATGTCGACGTCAGGGTGGGTGGCCAACCAGGAGCCATAGCGCCGCGCCAACGCCACCAGCGCCTCCGGTGAGCGCGCCGACAACGCCAACACGTTGACCGATTCATCGCGGCGGTCCGACTCCGGCGCCACCGCGACGTCGTCATCTGCCGAATGATTGACGGTGTTCGGCGGCTCTTCGATCAGCACGTGCGCATTGGTGCCGGTGAACCCGAAAGAACTTATGCCGGCGCGTCGTGGTTTTCCGTTGGGCCGCCACGGAGTCGGCTTGTCTACGACTCGCACCGGCAGCGAGTCCCACGGGATATGCGGCGACGGCTTCTCGAAGTGCAGACTTTGGGGCAGCACTCCGTGCTGCAGCGACAACACGACCTTGATCAGACCGGCGGCCCCCGATGCCGACTCGAGGTGGCCGATGTTGGTCTTCACCGACCCCATCAGCAACGGCCGGTCCGCGTCGCGCGCGGCGCCATAGACGGCCCCGGCCGCCTGCACCTCGATCGGATCACCCAGCGGGGTACCGGTCCCATGCGCCTCGAGGTAGTCGACATCTTCGCCGGCCAGACCGGCACGTGCCAGCGCTGCGCCGATAAGCCGTTGCTGCGCAGCGCCATTGGGCACCGTCAAACCGCTGGAAGCGCCGTCTTGGTTGACCGCGCTGCCCGGGATGACTGCGCAAATCCGATCGCCGTCGCGCTCGGCATCGCTCAGCCTCTTGAGCACAAGAATCCCGCAGCCTTCACTGCGAACATAGCCGTCGGCGGAGGCGTCGAAGGTCTTGCAGCGCCCGACGGGGGAAAGCATCCGGGCGCGTGAGGCGGCGATGATGGTCACCGGGCTCAGCAAGACGTTCACACCGCCGGCCAGGGCTAAATCGCAGTCACCGGAATGCAGTGCCTGGCAGGCCTGATGGACGGCCACCAATGACGAGCTGCATGCGGTGTCGACCGCCACCGCCGGTCCTTCCAGCCCGAGCGCGAAGGCAACCCGACCGGAGATGGCATTGAGTGAATTGCCGGTGATGAAATGGGGCTCGATCTTGTCGACCGACTCGGCAGACAGCAGATGCGCATACTCGTTGGCGGCCACCCCCACGAAGATCCCGGTCCGGCTGCCGCGCAACTCCCCTGGCGAATACCCAGCCCTTTCAAGGCCTTCCCAGGCCGTTTCCAGCATCAGCCGCTGCTGCGGCTCGATCCAGACCGCTTCGCGCGGAGAAATACCGAAGAACTCTGGATCGAATGCGTCGATTTCGTCGACGAATCCACCAAAGCGGCTGTAGATCTTGCCCGGGGTCTCCGGGTCCGGGTCGTAAAACTCGTCGATGTCGAATCGGTCTTCCGGGATTTCCCGGATTGCATCGCCGCCACCGGACAACAGCTCCCAGAACGCTTCGGGATTGGGCGCGCCGGGGAAACGGCACGCCACCGCCACGATCGCGATCGGCTCATCCGTGCGCGTCACCGCTATCGAAGCCGGCTGAGGCCCTGACGCCTGTTCGCTCAGTTCGAGCACATCACAAAGCAGGTAATGGGCCACGTCGGACAGCCGTGGGTGGTCCATCGCCAGCGTGGCCGGCACGTCCTTGCCCACTGCTTGTTCGATGCGGCGCCGCAATTCCACAGCCATTAGCGAATCCATGCCGAGGTCAAAGAATCCGGCGTCCTCGCGTATCTGCGCGGCATCGACTCGCGTCACCTCCGCCACGGCATCGCGCAGGTAATCGACGAGAAGTTTCTTGCGCTGTTGTGCGGGAGCGCTGGTCAGCTGCTCGACCAGTGGAGTCTTCCCGGCCCGGGTTGGGGCTGGCGCCAAATCGGGCACCTCACGCTCCAGCTCTGCAAGGAATGACTTTCTTCCCGCTTGCTGGTAGAGCGGCAGGAAGCGAGCCCAGTTGATCCGGGCCACAATGCCTTGTGCGGAGCCCTGTGTCACCCCCTGCGCGAACGAAGCCGCCATGGCATCAGCCATGCCTGCCAGTGCATCGGCGGGTGACAATGTCCACACCCCACGCTGGTCCAGTCGCGCACGAGCCTCCTCGTCGGCCATACCCGCCGACCAAGGACCGAAATTAACACTGATCCCTCGAACGCCTTGCTCGCGCAGCCGCCAAGCCAGCCCGTCGAGGAAGGCGTTGGCCGCACCATAGGCGGTCTGACCGAAGCTTCCCCACACTGAGGCGATCGAGGACGTGCTCAGGAAGAAGTCCAGCTTCAGGTCAGCAGCTGCTTGGCTCAAATGCCATGCGCCCCAGACCTTTCCTGCGAACACGCGGTCCACTTCGGCGTCGTCTAGGGTGCTAAGGGGGGTGGTGCCGATCTCGCCTGCGGCGTGGACGATGCCGGCCACCGGCGGTAGTTCGGCCTGCACAGTGGCCAGCAGACGCGCAACATCGTCTGCATCGGCGACATCGGCTGCGACAACCTGGATTTCGGAGCCATGCCGCTGGCGTATGGCATCGATGCGCTGTTGCGCGGCATCGCTGGGTGGGCGCCGGCCGGTCAGCACCAGATGCCTGGCGCCGTGCGCGGCCAGGTATCCGGCGATTTCCAGTCCGATCGAACCCAGTCCCCCGGTCACCAAATACGTTGCGTCATCATGCAATGACGGCGGTGTTGCGATCGGCTGCCCAACCCGTCGAACCAGCCGCGGAACATAGACCGCTTGATCGCGCAGCGCGACTTGGTCTTCCCTCATGGCCGAGTCGCACGGCGCTGCGACGATCTGGCGGATCAACAGCGACCACTCGGCGGCGCTGGCGTGCGCCAAGTCCGCCAGTCCGCCCCATACTTGCGGGTGCTCCAGCGATGCGGCACGACCGAATCCCCAGAGGCAACTCTGATCGGCCGACACGGTGTCGGTGTCTGTGACGTGTTGTGCGCCACGGGTGATCAGCCAAATGGGTATGCGCAGTTCTGCGGCGACCGCCGCGCGGAAGAGTCGCCTGGTTCCGCCCACGACTCGGTGTTGCATCCGCAACAGCGACTGCATCGACGGTGCGGTGTCGGAGCCGAGGGCAGCGACATGCAGGATACGTAGCGCCGGTTCGTCTGCTGCCGCAGCGCCCAACGCAAGCTCAAGGCGATCCTCGTCCGCGTCGTTCACCGGCAACGAAAGAATCTGGTGCCGGTGCCCGTGCGCGGTCAGCACTTCGACCAATGGCTGAACTGCATCAGCATCATCGCCGACGATCAGCCAGGCAGACGCGTCGCCGGCTTCCGGCACCACGGCAATGGATTTCTCCCAGCGAATCTCGTAGCGGTCGTCCGCGATGGACCGGTTTTGGCGCTGCTGGTTGTGTTGTGCGGCAAGCTTTGTCAGCACGTCGACGGTCTGCTGGTTGCCGCTTGCACCGTCGAGCATTTTCGCAAGCTCTTCGACGCGGCCGTCCTCGAGAAGACGGACGGTTTCGGTGCTCGCGGCGCTGGTCTTGCCGGTGGGCCGGACCCGCTTCTCGGTAAACCAGTACTGCCGATGCTGGAACGGATAGGTCGGCAGGTCGAGCTTTCGCGCCGGCCCGCTGACAGCGCCGAAGTCAGGCACATGGCCCAGGACGTACGCGTCAGCAAGGGCTTCGGTGATCTGGCGGTGGTCGGCGGTGTTTCGCCGCAGTGAGGCGATGGCACGCGGCGCGTTAGCCGGATCCGGCCACGCCCGCAGGGCTGCCGCGGCGAGCACAGGTTGCGGGCCGACTTCCAGCAACACTTTGCAAGCCAGATTCGCGAGGCTGCGCACACTCTGTGCAAATTGCACCGGTTGGCGCGCGTGGCGGCGCCAATAGGAGCCGTCGAGTTTCACGCTCCGGCCGAGCGCCGCGCCGGTCCGGTTGCACACCAAAATCCGTTGAGGAGGGCTGAAATTGAACTGGTTCGCAAACGATTCGAACTCGTCGAGGATCGGATCCAGCAACGCGGAGTGAAACGCGTGGCTGGTGTCCAGCCAGTCACACCGGACACCGTCGGCGCTCAGCGCGGCCACCGCCTGGTCCAAATCCTGTACGGGTCCAGACAGGACGGTATTGGCACCGTTGTAGGCGGCAACCGACAGACTAGGGAATTCGTCGGTAAGGCTTTCGACGCGCTCGGCGGCGGTGAAGACCGCGACCATCCGACCCCCGGGGGGCAAGCTGCCGAAAAGCCGGCCGCGCTCGGCCATCAGCAGCATGCCGTCCTCGAGGCTGAACACGCCTGCGACGCAGGCCGCCGAATACTGGCCCACGCTGTGGCCCAGCACCACGTCGGGTTCGAAGCCCCACGACTGCCAGAGGCGGGCCAAGCCCATCTCCACCGCGAACAAGGCAGGCTGGGCGTAGGAAGTCTGCCGCAGCGTGTCGTCGCTATCCGCATCGAAAATGACATCCAGCAACGGTTTCTCGAGGACGTCAGCGACCACTGCCGCGCAACGGGTCAGCGTCTCGGCGAACACCGGCTCGGCGTCGAACAACTCCCGGCCCATACCCACGTACTGGCTGCCTTGACCGGTGAACAACCACGCCGTCTTCGGGCTGTCGTCGGACACTCCGCGCACCAGGCCAGGGGCCGGACGGTCGTCCGCGAGCGCACCTAGCAATTCGCTGGCAGATTCCTTGGAATTGACCACCACTGCAGCCCGGTGCTCGAAATGCGCTCGCGCTACCCCGGCGGTGAAGCACACGTCGGCCAGGGTGGCCCCGGGGTGTGCGCTCAACCAGGTGCGGTATCGATCCGCGATCTGTACCAATGCGTCGGGCGTGCGGGCCGATAGTGGAAGGACGCTGAACCGTCGGCCGCCGGACTTGCCGACCGGACTTGGGGCCACTGCCGCCGGGCTTGCTTCATCGGGCGCTTCGGAGATGATGACGTGCGCGTTGGTTCCGGCGAATCCGAAAGAGCTGACACCCGCAATACGCGGCCGGCCATTGCGTTCCCAGGCAGTGGCCTCCTGTACGACCTGCACCGCAAGCCGGTCCCAGGGAATGTGCGGCGACGGATCGCGAAAGTGCAGGTGCTGCGGTAGTAATCCGTGCTCGAGCGACAGGACGACCTTGAGTACGCCCGCGATTCCCGCGGCTGCTTCCAGATGTCCGATATTTGTCTTTACCGAGCCGATCAATAGCGGCTGGCTCGCCTCGCGTCCCGTGCCGAGCACCGCACCTGCGGCCTGGATCTCGATGGGATCGCCCAGCGATGTCCCGGTCCCGTGTGCTTCCAGGTATCCGACGTCGCCGGGCGCGATATTGGCGCGCTTCAGGGCCTCGGCGATAACCCTTTGCTGGGCAACGCCGTTTGGCACCGTCAAACCACCCGATGCGCCGTCCTGGTTAACCGCGCTGCCCCGAATCACGGCGCGAATCCGATCGCCGTCGCGGATCGCGTCCTCAAGCCGCTTCACGACAATGACACCGCACCCCTCGCCGCGCACGTAACCGTCCGCCGCCGCATCGAACGTCTTGCACCGGCCGTCGGGCGCGAGCATGTGCGCATTGGAAAAAGTGATCATGGTCGCCGGGGTGAGCAGCGCGTTCACGCCGCCGGCCAGTGCGAGGTCGCACTCCCCCAACCGCAGCGCTTGGCACGCCTGGTGAACGGCCACCAACGAAGAGCTGCACGCCGTGTCGACGGCGACGGCCGGGCCCTGCAGCCCCAACCGATAGCTGATCCGACCCGCTGCTGCGGCATTCGACGTCCCGATTGCCATATAGGCCTCGATCTCGTCGTAAGTCAGCTCGTCTGATGCCATACCCAGGTAATCGTGGGTGGACAAACCGACGAACACGCCGGTGTTGGTGTTTGCTAAAGCCGTTGGCGCAGTGCCCGAATGCTCGACCGCCCGCCAGGCCGTCTCCAGCAACAGCCGATGCTGCGGGTCCATCAACCTGACTTCGCGAACTGACATACCGAAAAACGGCGCGTCGAATCCTGTTGCGTCGTCGACGAAACCTGCCCGCCGGGTCACTACCTTGCCAGGCGTGTCGGGATCCGGGTCGAAGAATTCATCGGCATCCCACCGGTCCTCGGGCACCTCCGATATCGCGTCGCGGCCTTGCCGCAGCAAATCCCAAAACTCGTCCGTATTCGCGGCGCCCGGAAAGCGCGCAGCGTAGCCAACAATCGCGAAACCCGATGCTCGCTGCTGCTGACTTTCGACGGATGCCATGCCGTTGCCCTCCTGCTTAGGACTGTGAAAGATTCGATCGCTGCGGGCGGCTCCGTTGCGCAACAGAGTCACCGCCGCCGGCCAGTATTGCAAGCGCGGCGACGCCACCGGGCACCCTATCGCCAAAGATGGCTTCCTGCTTGCATTTCACGACGGGTGACTCCTTGTCAACTTGCTGTGAGGTATCGAAGGCACGCCCCATGTCGGCGACGGCGACCGCAGGGAGGGTTATGTTGTTCTGGCTGCCAGCGTGGCCGGGCGGGAGCGTTCAAATCGAGGAGGACGAAGTTTTGCGCATCGGGAAGATTACGATCGGCTCGATTGACGATTGGACGCTGACTCCCGGCTCAGTCATCTCCTGGCGCCCGACAACCGCGTCCAGCGAACGGGTCCGGCACGCGCCGGTCAGTTCGGTCCCGGTCAGCTACATGCAGAGCCAACACCTTCGCAACTACTGCGAACGCACAGCCGCAAACCTGGACTTTTCGCGACAAATCATCGCCACCTGCGAAATAGCCGGCGAGTGCGATGTTTCCGCTATGAACGACGCCCTCAACGCATACCTGCGCCGGCACGACACATTTCGCAGCTGGTTCGAGCACACCGGCAACGGAAGTTTCATCAAGCACACCATCGCCGATCCCGCGGATATCGAGTTCGCGCCGACCGAGCATGGCCACATGACGGTCGACGAGATTCGCGCTCATGTCGTGGCCATACCGAATCCGCTGGAGTGGGGGTGCTTCACCTTCGGGGTTGTGCGGAGCGAGAACCACTTCACGTTCTTTGCCGCGATGGACCATGTCCACGGGGACGCGACGTTGATCGGCACAACGATGCTCGAAGCCAACGGAATGTATTCCGCGTTGAGTGCAGGTGGTAAGCCCCTCGCGCTTCCTGAGGCCGGTAGCTATGACAATTTCTGTGTCCGCGAACGCCAGTACACCTCAACGTTGACTTTAGATTCGCCCGAGGTACGCGCGTGGATCGAGTTCGCGGAGAACAACAACGGCGGCTTTCCTGAATTTCCGCTTCCGTTGGGTAACCCACTGGAGCCGTGTGACAGCGACATTGTCTCCGAGCTCCTGATGGATGCCGAACAGACAGAGCGATTCGAATCGGCCTGCTCAGCGGTGGGCGCGCGGTTCGTCGGCGGCCTGTTCGCCTGCATCGCCCTGGTGGAACACGAGTTTACGGGTGCTCCCACGTATTACGGGCTGACTCCCCGCGATTCGCGCACCGGAGCGGACAGCTTCACGACGCAGGGATGGTTCACCGGCTTGATCCCGATCACCGTGCCGATAGCCGCGGCCTCTTTCGGCGATGCGGCATGGGCAGCGCAGGCCTCTTTCGACTCAGGACTGGCCATGGCAAAGGTGCCGTATTACCGCGTGTTGGAACTGGCGCCGTGGTTGAGCTGGCCACAACCGAACTTTCCGGTGTCGAACTTCTTTCACGGCAACGCTGCCCCACTCAATGCCGTCCTTGCAGCGGCCGACCTGGGTCTGGCGAACAATATCGGAATCTACTCTGACGGCCGGTATTCCTATCAACTGACCATCTATGTATTCCGGTACGGCGAGGGCACCGTCATGGCGATCATGTATCCCGACAACCCGGTCGCCGAGAAATCAGTCACCCGCTACATGGAGGCGATGAGGTCCGTATGCGTGCGGGTCGCCGACACCGGACACTGGGGACGCGTCGCATAGCGTGGCTCACTTCGGACTGCGCCGACCGGGGGTGAGGGCGACATGCGACGGCTAGCCGACTTTGTGGTGCGCTGGCCCTGGATAGTCATAGGGCTATGGGTCGCGATTGCGGTCGCGCTGCCACTGACATGCCCGTCCCTGAGCGAAATGGCGCTGAAGCACCCGCTCGCTATCTTGCCCAACGACGCGCCCTCGAGCGTGACCGCTCGAAAGATGACCGAGGCGTTTCACGAATCCGGCTCGGAGGATCTCCTGTTGGTGGTCCTGACCGACGACCACGGACTCAACCCCGCCGACGAAACCACTTACCGCAAACTGGTGGACGCGCTGCGCCAGGACACGCGAAACGTGGTGATGGTACAGGATTTCATCAGCACGCCGGCCCTGCGTTCAGTCGTGACCAGCGCGGATCGCAAAGCTTGGGTGTTGCCGGTCGGTCTTGCCGGCGAGTTGGGCACCCCGCAGTCCTACGCCGCGTTCAACCAGGTCGGCGACATCGTCAAACACACCTTGGAAAAAAGTCCAGCTGGAACGTCCCTGACGGCAAGGCTCACCGGCCCCGCAGCAACCGTCGCCGACCTGACGGTCGCGGGCGATCGGGACCGCCTTCCCATCGAACTGGCGATCGCCGTTCTGGTGCTCATCATCCTGTTGGTGGTTTACCGCAGCCCGGTCACCATGCTGCTGCCGTTGATAACCATCGGGTTGTCTCTGGTGATCGCACAGGCGGTGGTGGCGGGCTACTCACAACTGACGGGCTCGGGGGTCTCGAACCAATCCATCGTATTTCTGAGCGCGATAATGGCTGGCGCCGGAACGGATTACGCAGTCTTTCTGATTAGCCGCTATCACGACTATCGGCGGTCAGGTGCGGATTTCGATCAGGCGATCACAAGGGCGATGATCTCGATCGGCAAAGTGATCACCGCATCCGCCACTACTGTGGGAATCACTTTTCTGCTGATCAGCTTCTCCCGCATGGGAGTGTTCAAGACGGTCGGAGTGTCGTCTGCGATCGGCATCGGCGTGGCATATCTCGCCGCAATGACTTTATTGCCGGCAATTTTGGTGCTCGCCGGGCCGCGTGGCTGGGTCAAGCCACGGCGCGAACTGACCGCTCGGTTCTGGCGGCGTTCCGGCATACGCATTGTGCGCCGGCCGAAGGTCCATCTGGTTGCCAGCGTGCTGGTGTTGGTGATCTTGGCCAGCTGTGCCGGCTTAGTGCGCTACAACTACGACGATCGCAAAGCCCTGCGGCCGTCTGCTCCAAGCTCCATCGGGTATGCCGCTCTGGATCGCCATTTCCCGGTGAACCAGTCGATTCCCGAGTACATCCTCGTCCAATCGCCGCGTGACCTTCGCACGCCGCAGGCCCTTGCAGATCTGGAACAGATGGCCGCGCGAGTGAGCCAACTGCCGAATATCGCTGCTGTCAGCGGTATCACTCGTCCCACCGGAAATGTGCCGGAACAATTCAGAGCCACCTATCAGGCAGGTGCTGTCGGCGCCCTTTTGGCCGGCGGGTCCACGATGATCAACGACCGCACCAATGACCTCAACCGGCTGGTCGAAGGGGCCGGCACCCTAGCGGACAACCTCGGCGAGGTACGCGGCCAAATCAGCCTGCTCGCTGCCAGCGTGGAGGAACTCGAGAATGCCTTCTCATCAGCGAAGGACCAGTACAGCGGCGATACGCTGGTCAAAGAGGTCGATATTGCGGCCCAACTTGTCGACCACGTCAACTCGCTGAGCAACACCATGGGCTGGAACTTCTCAGCCGCAAAGAACATGTTCGCCTGGATAGGCCCGGTGCTGGCGGCGCTTCAGGGCAACCCGGTCTGCGATGCCGATCCGTCGTGTAGCGCCACCCGCGGAACGTTCGAGCAACTGGTCGGCGCACGCGACCAAGAAGACCTCAACGCGATCAATGACCTGGCCCACCAACTGCAGGGCTACCCGGACAAACGCGCCCTGAAAGCGTCGACCGACCGCCTGCGTAATGCAATAACCAAGCTCACCAACGTGATGCATTCCATGGGGATGGACCAACCCGGTGGCCTGCAGGCGAACCTGAACAGCCTGCAAGATGGCGCGGACCGGTTCGCCGGCGGAAGCCGGCAAGTGGCCGACGCGGTGGCTCAGCTCGTCGGCCAGGTCAAACGGATCGGCGCGGGGCTCAGCGAGTCGGCGGCGTTCCTGTTGTCGCTGAAACATGATGCCGCACAACCGGCAATGGCCGGGTTCAATATCCCGGCCCAGTTGCTGCATTTAAAGGAGTTTCAGAAGGCCGCCAAGGTATTCATCTCCCCGGACGGCCACTCGGCGCGGTATTTGGTTCAAACCAAACTCAATCCGTTCAGCACCGAAGCCATGGATCAGGTCAACGCGATCATTGCAACCGCTCGGGGCGCCCAGCCGAACACCACATTGGCCGACGCCAAGGTATCGATGGCCGGATACACCGTTGGACTGAAGGACACCCGCGACTACTACGGACACGACATCCGGTTCATTATCGCGATAACGCTCCTCGTCGTACTACTCACCTTGATCGCGCTGCTGCGTGCACTTGTCGCACCGGTATACCTAGTCGCTTCCGTGGTCATCTCGTATTTGTCAGCCGTGGGTATCGGCGTCCTGGTATTCCAATTCCTTCTCGGCCAACAACTACATTGGAGCGTGCCGCCGCTCGCGTTCGTGGTGTTGGTCGCCGTGGGAGCCGACTACAACATGCTGCTTGTCTCACGAATGCGGGACGAATCTCCGCGCAGCATGCGTTACGGCATCATTCGCACCCTCAGTTCGACCGGCGGTGTGATCACCGCGGCAGGCTTGATCTTCGCTGCCTCGATGTGCGGTCTGCTGTTCTCCAGCATCGGCACAGTGGTCCAAGGCGGTTTCGTGATCGGCGCGGGAATTTTGCTGGATACCTTCGTGGTACGCACCATCACGGTTCCCGCCATCGCCGCGTTGGCCGGGCGGGCGAACTGGTGGCCGTCACGAGTGGGCGCGCGGCGGTCACCGGTCGGACGCGCCGCGCCACAACCCGGTTAGAGCCCACACATGGTGTATGTGAAACTAGAGAAGCCGAGCGGTCAGGAGTAGCGATGAGGAAACTACTCGCAGGGGTGACGACGCTGGTAACCCTCGGCACAGCAGGCTGTTTCGGCGTCAGGACCGCCTTGGCCGACGACACGCCGGGTGGCGGGACGCCGGCACCCGGTACGTCCGCCGACGGGACAGCGTACGCGCTCGGAGGCGCTCACGTTCTGGGTATTCCCTATGACGAGTACATCCGCCGCGAAGGTGCTGAATGGTTCCCGGGACTGAAGCGACAGATCGTTCGCTACCCGGCGGGGCAGGTTCAGGGCCACGTGCTGGAACGACTCTTCCCTGGAATAGGCCGACTCGATGAACTCTTTCCGGGCCTGGGCTTGGACGGCCCCAGCGTCGGCGAGTCAGTCGACGAGGGAGTGGGCAACCTCGACGCGGCGATCCGCAACGGTGGTCGCGGCACCGCGATCGGCCTATCCGAGGGTTCGCTCGTAGTTGACGCCGAGCAAGCTCGGCTCGCAGATGATCCAACCGCGCCACCGCCAGACAAGCTGACCTTCGCCACATTTGGCGACCCAGTTGCGCGCCACGCTTTCGGGCAAAGTTTCCTGACCGCCATGTTCCCGGTCGGCAGCGTTGTTCCAGCACTCGACTACCGGGTACCACCTCCGACCGAGAGCCAGTACGACACCAAGGTTTTCATCTCCGCATACGACTCCATCGCCGACTTCCCCGACCGGCCGGACAACCTGTTTGCTCTCGCCAACACGCTGATGGGCCTCGCCACGGGTCACACCGCGGTGGCCTTCACCAACCCGAGCATGGTGCCGCCGCAGAACATCAGGTCCACAGTTAACTCCAAGGGTGCGACCACAACGACATACCTGATCCCCGAAAAACACCTTCCGCTCGTCATGCCGTTGGCTTACATCGGAATCCCTGAGGACACGCTGAACAAGCTTGACGCGATATTGACGCCGCGGGTGAATGCGGCCTATTCGCGAAACGACGATCCGGCGACCGCTCCGATCCAAGTAGACCCGGTGCACGGCTTCGACCCCGCGGCCGTCACCGCACCCGCCACACAGGCGACTTTCGGCGGCGATGCCGACCCGTTCTCGCAGATTCTCAACGGCGCCATGTCCGCGTTCTCGTCGGGCAAAGGCTGACAACGGCATGCCTGCGAGCATCGGTTAGCCGCGGTGGATTCTCGTGTTTCGCGGTCCCGGGTGGCCGCTTGGGCGTTGTGGGATTGCGGCGCCACTGGGGTGAACGCCGTCGTGGTGACGTTCGTCTTCTCCGTTTACCTCACCGGTCAGGTCGGCGTGGGATTGCTCGGCCCCACGACACCCGCAAGCTGGTTGGGTCGGGCGCTGGCGATGGCAGGGCTGCTGGTCGCGGTGCTGGCGCCGGCAACCGGGGTCTGGGTCGACGCTGCCGACCGACGCCGCACGGCAATCGCGGCACTCACCGGATTGGTAGTCGCGATGACGTCGGCGATGAGCCTGATCCAAGCCGACTACCACTACCTGTGGGCCGGCCTGGCTCTGCTGGCCTGCACCGCAGCCTGCAGCGATCTCGCAACAGTGCCCTACAACGCCGTGTTGAGCCAACTGTCCACGCCGCAGAACCTGGGCCGCATCTCCGGGCTTGGTTCGGCCGCAGGGTTTTTCGGCAGCGTGCTGTTGCTGCTGACGCTCTATGTCGGGTTCATCCAGGGAGATGGCGACACCCGCGGCCTGCTCGGTCTCTCGGTGACCGGCGGCCAGTACGTACGAGTGGCGATGCTGCTTGCAGCTGCGTGGCTGGTTCTGTTCGCTTGCCCGCTGCTGGTCGCCCTGCGCACTCCGGCCGTCATCGACCGCCGCCCGGTCGTCGAGTTCCGCAGCGCCTATCGCGCGCTGTGGCACGACCTGAAGGCCGAGTGGCGACGCGACCACAATGTCGTCTACTACCTTTTGGCCAGCGCGGTCTTCAGGGACGGGCTAACGGGTGTCTTCACATTCGGCGCAGTCCTCGGCGTCACCGTCTACGGGATATCGCAGGCCGATGTGCTCGTGTTCGGCGTATGCGCGAGTATTGCCGCCGCGATCGGGGCCCTGGTCGGCGGCCGGCTCGCCGACCGAGTGGGCCCAAAACCCGTCATCGCCGCCTCGCTCACCGCCATGATCACTGTCGGACTCGTGCTGCTGACTCTCTCCGGAGCGGCGGCCTTCTGGATCTGCGGGCTGCTGTTGGGCCTATTCGTCGGACCAACCCTCGCCTCCGCACGGGCACTGATGCTGCGGATGTCCGAGCGGGGCAAGGAAGGAGTGGCCTTCGGCCTCTACACCACCACCGGTCGTGCGGCATCGTTTCTGGCACCGTGGATGTTCTTCATGTTCGCCGACTTATTCAGCACCGACCGGGCCGGGATGGGTGGGTTGTGCTTAGTTTTGGCGGCAGGCCTGGCGGCCATGATCGCAGTGCGAGTGCCCCGAGAAGCGAACGTGACTGACGCCGACGCGTGCGCAGACACGAGATCTGTTGGGAGAACTGAAGTTAGTAGTGGAGAAGTAACGTGACGCACATGTCCCCGCCGTCTATTGTCACCATGCTGCACGGGCGCGCCAGCCTGCGGCCTCATGACATAGCGTTCACTTACACCGACTACGACGAGGATTGGGCGGGAGTTCCCGAAAGTCTTACCTGGTTGCAGTTATCCCGGCGAACGCTGAATGTGGCACGAAAGCTCAGCCTCTACGGGTCGGTTGGAGACAGGGCAGTGATCTTGGCCCCACAGGGTCTCGCGTACATTGTGGCATTCCTGGGATCCATGCAGGCAGGGCTGGTTGCAGTCCCGCTCCCGTTGCCACACCGCGGTTCGAGTCATGAGCGGGTAAGTGCGGTCCTTGCCGACACGTCACCTGCAGTTGTTCTCACAACGTCTGCGGTTGCGGAAGATATCGCCGAATACGTTGATCAGGCACGCCTGGACGCTGTTCCGAAGATCGTCGAAATCGATTCGATGAACTTGGATGTCGATGACGCAACAAGCGCTCGGACGGATGGTGTTTCCAGCACAGCCTATTTGCAGTACAGCTCAGGTTCGACCCGGCTGCCGACCGGGGTCATGATCTCGCACCGCAACCTCCAGGCGAATTTCGAGCAGCTGATGCGCGGCTTCTTCACCGACTCCAACATCAAAGCCCCGCAAGGTATCACGATTGTTTCGTGGTTGCCCTTTTACCATGACATGGGCTTGGTGCTGGGAGTCTGCGCACCAATTCTGGGCGGCTGGCGCGGCGAGCTGACAAGTCCGGTTTCGTTCTTGGAGAGGCCGGCCAGATGGATGCGATGTTTGGCCGCAAGTCCTCATGCGTGGTCAGCGGCGCCCAACTTCGCCTTCGACTTGGCCGCCCGCAAGACAACCGACAGTGACCTTGCCGGGCTCGACCTCGGGGACGTGCTGGGCATCATCAGCGGCGCAGAACGTGTCGAGCCCGCCACATTGCAACGCTTCGTTGACCGCTTTGCGCACTTCAATTTCCGGGACCACATGGTGCGTCCTTCATATGGCTTGGCGGAGGCCACCGTCTTCGTGGCGACAGGCGCCTGGAGCGATTCATCGGGTGCCGTTCACTTCGATGCCGCTGAACTGTCGGCCGGCCGGGCTCAGCGATGCGCGGCCGGGGATGGCAGTTCGCTGGTCAAATACAAAGTGCCCCAATCACCCATGTTGCGGATCGTCGACGGCGACACATGCCGCGAGTGCGCTCAGGGCCAGGTCGGCGAGATCTGGGTCCATGGCCACAATGTCGCCGACGGCTACTGGAACAAACCGCCGGAGGAGCAGCGCTGCTTCGGCGCAACGCTCGTCGACCCTTCGCCGGGCACGCCGGACGGGCCCTGGCTAAGAACGGGCGACCTCGGTTTCATCTTCTCCGACGACCTGTTCATTGTCGGCCGCATCAAGGATCTGCTGATCATCCGTGGACGTAATCACTATCCGGAGGACATCGAGACGACGGTCCAAGAAATCACCCGTGGTCGGGTCGCGGCGATATCGGTCCCTCTTGACAGTACCGAGCAGCTGGTCACCGTCATCGAGCTCAAGAAGCGAGGCGATTCCACCGAGGAGGCGATGCACTGGCTGACCCGCGTCAAAAGCGACGTCATCTCCGCAGTATCCAATGCGCACGGGTTGACTGTCGGGGACCTCGTCCTGGTACCGCCTGGGTCGATTCCCACCACGACGAGCGGCAAGATCCGGCGCGCCGCCTGTGTCGAGCAGTACCGCCAGGACCAGTTCGCCCGGTTGGACGCTTAAGCCGGGCGCAGGGGTGAATTACGGATGCTATTCACTGTCCTGATAATGGCGCTGGCCGTCAGCGTCGAACCATTTCGAATCGGTATGACCGTGCTCATGCTGAACAGGCCCAGACCGGCACTGCAACTGCTCGCGTTTTTGTCGGGCGGGTTCACGATGGGGATCACCGTGGGTCTCGTTGTGCTGTTTGTGTTTCGACGCACACTGCTGGGATCCAGCTACTTCACTGTGCCGAAAGTCCAAGTTCTGATTGGGTTCCTGGCCTTGTTGGTCGCGGTAATCGTGGCCCTCAACCTCCCCGACCGGTTGGCCTTGCGCCCAGCACGATTGGCGACGCCGGCCCAACGATTGCTGCGGGGGGATTCGCTGTCAGTCGCGGGAATCGCCGGTCTCGGCATCGCATTGCCATCGGTCGACTATCTGGCCGCGCTGGCCGTCATACTGGCCTCTCGGGCGGCGGCCCTAACGCAAGTCGCAGTGCTGTTGACCTTCAATGTCGTGGCCTTCGCGCTCGTAGAGATTCCGCTCATTGCCTATCTACTGGCGCCCCAGACAACCGCCAGGTCGATGACGGGGCTGCACAACTGGATCCGGTCGCGGCGCCGAGTTGACGTCGCGATGTTGGTGGCCGCGGCCGGCTGTGCGTTCCTCGTGATCGGCCTTGCCGGGCTTTGACCATTTCTCGACCCTGACCAATGCTCGGACATGACCCACAACGGCAGATGCTTTTGCGCTAGCGTCAGGGTCCATGGCGATGAATCTGTGTCACCGAATGTTCTGCAGCTCCAACCGCTGGGCCACGACCGTGAAGAACCAGCTGCTGCCCTGGGTGCTGGGCGGCGTGGAGCTCGGCGACAACGTGCTCGAGATCGGCCCCGGTTACGGCGCCAACATCCGTGTGCTGATCGATAAGACCCCGCGCTACACCGCCGTCGAGATCGACCAGAACATGGCTGACCGGTTGCGTGCAGCCTATGGCGACCGGGCACAGATCATCCATGGTGACGGGACCGACACCGGTTTGCCAGCAGAAGAGTTCAGCGCGGTCGTGTGTTTCACGATGCTGCATCACATCCCCACCGCGCAACTGCAGGATCGCCTGTTAGCCGAAGCGTTTCGCGTGCTGCGGCCCGGCGGGGTGTTCGCGGGCAGCGACAGCGCTGCCTCGATCCCGTTCCGGATCTTGCATTTTCGCGACATGTGCAACCCGGTGTCGCCGGCCACATTTCCCGACCGGTTGCGGCAAGCAGGCTTTGACGATGTGGATGTCGACACCAACGGCGGCAGGCTGCGCTGGCGTGCGGTGAAGGGCGGCTGAAGATGGGCCAGCAAGACTCGACACTATGGTCGCGGCTGCGTCAGGAATGGCTGCAACGCCTCGAGTCCGACGAACGCTCTGCCGTGCTGGCTTGGGCGGCGTTCACCCTCACCTTTACCGGACTCCGGGCGCTTACCCACTGGATCCACGCCGGCCACGGCCCGTCAAGCGGTGGTATCAAACTGGGCAATAGGCACTTTCACCACTACAACCTCGGAATCGCGTTGCTGTCCATCGTGGGCGCGGTGGGCCTGCGCGGATCGGACGAACAACGGCGCCACCCTGTGGCGGCGGTCGCGTTCGGCGCCGCCAACGCGATGATCGTCGACGAGTTGGCCTTGCTGCTCGACCTTGAGGATGTCTACTGGAAGGCCGAGGGACGCGAGAGCGTCGACGTGGCGGTCGGTCTCATCGCCGCAAGCGGCACCGTGCTGGCCGGGATGCCGTTCTGGCCGTATGCGCGTCGCGCATTGCGATCACCCAAAGACGCCGCTAAACCTTAGCGATCGCCACCCGGACGCCATCACCGATCTCCGCGGATTCCGGACCCGGATCGCCGAAGTCGAAACTGGTGGCGAGGATCTCGCGGGCGATGAGGTCGCGATGCGTCCGCGCCCATTCCGCGCGCTCGGCAGGCACTGAGATCACTACGCTGATGCGGTCGGAGACGTCGAGGCCGGTCGACTTGCGCAGCTCCTGTAGCTCGCGGATGCGGTCTTTGGCCCAGCCTTCGGCCTCCAGTTCGGGTGTCACCGTGCCGTCCAGCACGACCAGCCCGGCACCGTCGGGCAGTGCGGCGGTGAACTCCGGGTCGGCGGCCACCAGGCGCGAGCTGAACTCGTCCGGCTGCAGCAGCGCCGGTCCTGCGGTCAGTGTGCCGTCCGGGTTGACGACCCCCTCGCCCGCCTTCACCGCCTTGATCGCGCCCTGCACATCCTTACCCAGCCGTGGTCCGGCCACCCGGGCGTTCACGGTGAGCTCGAAACGACCGTAACGGCCGATGTCGTCAGTCAGTTCGACCTTCTTGACGTTCAGCTCGTCGGCGATCAGATCAATGAACGGCTCCAGGCGCTGCGGTTCATCAACAGCGACAGTCAATTTCGGTAGCGGCAGCCGAACCCGCAGCTTCTTGGCCTTGCGCAGCGACGACGCCGCCGAGCACACCTGGCGGACCTGGTCCATGGCAGCAACCAACTCGGTATCCGCCGGCAGCGTGTCCGCCGACGGCCAGTCGGTCAGATGCACCGATCGCTCTTTAGTGATGCCGCGCCAGATCACCTCGGTAGTCAGCGGCAGCAGCGGCGCGGCCAGGCGAGCGGTGACCTCCAGCGCGGTGTGCAGGGTGTCGATGGCGTCGGCGTCTTCGTCCCAGAACCGTTGCCGTGAGCGTCGCACATACCAGTTCGTCAACGCCTCAGTGAACTGGCGCAGCTGCTCGCATGCAGCGGAGATGTCGCAGACATCAAGTGCATTGGTGAGGTCGTCTCGCAACGCGGCCAGCTTGGCAAGGATGTAGCGGTCCAGCACGTGCGGCGAATCAGTGCGCCAATCGCCGACCTTCGGCGCATACAAGGCAAGGAAGCTGTAGGCGTTCCAGAACGGCAGCAGCACCTGACGCACACCCTCGCGGATGCCCGGCTCGGTAACGATCAGGTTGCCTCCCCGCAGGATCGGCGAGGCCATCAAAAACCACCGCATGGCATCCGAGCCGTCGCGGTCGAACACCTCCTTGACATCGGGATAGTTGCGCAGCGACTTACTCATCTTCTGCCCGTCAGAACCCAGCACAATCCCGTGCGCCACACAGGTTTTGAAAGCAGGTCGGTCGAACAGCGCGGTGGCCAGCACGTGCAGGGTGTAGAACCAGCCGCGGGTCTGCCCGATGTATTCGACGATGAAGTCGCCAGGGTAATGGCTGTCGAACCAGTCGCGGTTCTCGAAGGGGTAGTGCACCTGCGCGTAGGGCATCGACCCGGAGTCGAACCACACGTCGAAGACGTCAGGGATTCGCCGCATCATCGAACGCCCGCTGGGATCATCGGGGTTGGGCCGGACGAGTTCGTCGATGTAGGGCCGGTGCAGATTGTCGGGCCGGACACCGAAGTCGCGTTGCAACTCGTCGAGGCTGCCGTAGACGTCGATCCGCGGATACCCGGGATCGTCGGAGACCCACACCGGAATCGGCGTTCCCCAGTAGCGGTTTCGGGAAATCGACCAGTCGCGTGCGTTTTCCAGCCACTTGCCGAACTGACCGTCTTTGACGTGCTCGGGATGCCAGGTGATCTGCTGGTTGAGTTGCACCATGCGGTCGCGGAATTCGGTGACTTTCACAAACCACGACGACACCGCCCGGTAGATCAGCGGATTGCGGCACCGCCAGCAGTGCGGGTAGGGGTGCTCATACGTTTCGTGCCGCAACAGCACCGCGCCGTTAGCCGCGGCCGAGCCGGTGCCGTTTTTGAGATCCCGGATGATGTGTGGGTTGGCGTCGAACACGTGCTGGCCCTGGTAATCCGGAACCGATGAATCGAAGCGGCCGTTGCTGTCAACGGGTGTGGCCGGCACGATGCCGGCCTTGTCCCCCGCCTCCTTGTCGTCCTCGCCGTAGGCCGGCGCCATGTGAACGATCCCGGTGCCGTCCTCGGTCGTCACGAACTGTCCGGGCAGCACGTGAAAGGCTTTAGCCGAATCGTTCCAGCGCGAGTCCATGAAATAGGGAAACGGCGGCAGATACCGCATACCCAGCAGATCCGCACCGCTATAGCGGCCCAGCACCTCCGGCTCGTCGCCGAGCTCGCGCGCGTAGGCGCCCAGCCGCGCTTCTGCCAGCACATAGCGCCGCTCCCCCGCCCGAACCTGCACGTAGGTCACGTCGGGGTTGACGGCCACCGCCTGGTTGGACGGCAGCGTCCACGGCGTCGTCGTCCACACCAGCAGGTACGCACCCGCCAATTCCCCTTCGGGAAGCCGGAATCCGACCGTGATCGCCGGGTCCTGACGACTCTGGTAGACGTCGTCGTCCATCCGCAGTTCGTGGTTGGACAACGGGGTTTCGTCGCGCCAGCAATACGGCAGCACCCGGTAGCCCTCGTAGACCAAACCTTGGTCCCACAGCTGCTTGAACGCCCAGATCACCGACTCCATGTAGGGCAGATCGAGCGTCTTGTAGTCGTTGTCGAAATCGACCCACCGGGCCTGGCGGGTGACATAGGCCTGCCATTCGTCGGTGTAGCGCAACACCGATTCGCGGCAGGCTTCGTTGAACGCCGCGATGCCCATCGCGTCGATCTGCGACTTGTCGGTGATGCCGAGCTGGCGTTCGACCTCGAGTTCGGCGGGCAGCCCGTGGGTGTCCCAGCCGAAGCGGCGCTCCACCTTGTAGCCGCGCATGGTGCGATACCGCGGCACGATGTCCTTGACGTAGCCGGTGAGCAGGTGCCCGTAATGCGGCAGGCCGTTGGCGAAGGGCGGCCCGTCGTAGAACACGTATTCGGGGGCGTCGGCGCGGCGCGCGATGCTGGCGCGGAAAGTGTCGTCGCGGGCCCAGTAGTCGAGGACCTCGAGCTCCAACGCCGGAAAATCGGGTGCCCCGCTGCCCAGTTTCGGATAGCTGTGCTCGGTCACTGCGTCGTCTCCTGTGCCATTGTCAGGCCGGGGACGACGCCGCGCATGATGCGCGAGCGCCGCGGTACCACCCCGCTTGCCGCGCTGGCGCGCGACCGCTCGATGACGGCTGTGACGGGCCTACCCGTTCGGTTCTACTGAGCCTGGTTGGCTGTTCTTCCGAAGGCTCCCCGGTGATGGCCGGATCGATGCCGTTGGGACAATTCTACGGACGGCGCCAAATCGGCACTCAGCCCAGTGCCGCCTTCGCATCGGCCAGGTTGTCCGCGCCGAGCACCAAGCGGGTCTCGGTGGCCAGGTAGGCCGTTTCCAAGTTGACCTTCGCAGTGCCGAGCTTGTGGATCGCCTCGGCAAGCGCACCCGGACGGTCTTGTATGTCGAGAACGATGACTTCCTGCTCTTCGGCGATTTTGATTCCGGCGTCGTGCAACGCTTCAAACGCGGGCGTGGCGTCGTAGACCAGGATGTGCACCTCGGACTGCCCGCCCCCGCTGCTCAGCGCGCACAGGCCGGCGATGTTGACGCCCGCCTTGCCCAGCACGTCGCCGACCCGGGCCAGCTCACCGGGCTCGTCGTCGAGATAGAGCGTCAGATCGGTCGCCATGGTGGTACTCAACGCTACTGCGAAAACCGGGCGTATTGCGGCGATTCCAGCGGGCCACCTCTTACACTGCGGCGCGTGGCATTCAACGCAGTGTTCGCTCGGGACGTGGCCTTACCGTTGGCGCTGGCCGCCTACAGCGTGATGGACGGAAGTTCCCCCGCCCTGCCAACCGGGTTCGTGCAGACAGCACTGATCCGAGCCGACGGTGCCTTACTCACCGCGATGACCGACCCACATCCTGCGGTGGTGGCGATGACGAAGGACAACACCATCTTTGGTCTGATGGGCCACAACGCCGCCACTCACACCGCATTCGTATCGTTTCGCGGCAGCGCGGACCTGGCCGACTGGCTCGCCGACTTCGACGCCGTCCCCACCGGATACGCGCCGATCGCCGGATTCGGAGAAGTGGCAGCCGGCTTTTTAGACGTCTACGAACTCGTCCGCGACAGCATCGCCGCGAACTTAGCGACCGCAACCGCCGACTGCGATCAGATCCTGATCACCGGACACAGCCTGGGCGCCGCGCTGAGCGTGCTCGCCGCCCCGGATATCTTCCGCAAGATGCCGCCGAACACCATCGAGCCGCGGCTGATCACCTTCGCCGGGCCTCGCGTCGGGTTCAACGACTTCGCGGCCGCATTTAACGCCGCCATCGAAAGCTGTTTTCGAGTGGTCAACTTCCTCGACATCGTGCCGCACGTGCCGCCGTCCCCGTATGTGCATGTCGGCGCTGAGATCGATGTCGACAGCGGCGGCGCGATCGACGTCGTCTGGCGCCATAGCTTGGCCGCTTACCGCCAAGGCTTGACCGCGCTGATAAACCGTTCTTCTGCCTAGAACGCGACACGCCGATCATGGAGGCAACCAATGATGACCGGCGCGTCGCGTCCTAGCTGCTCAAAAGCAATGAAGCCAAAATGCGAGTTGCCAGGCGCTCGACCCAAAGAGTCAGCGACCTGGCAACTAGCGGCTTGGGGAGAAGGATCGCTCGGCGGTCATCGGACTACGCCACCTCGAGCAGTCCCACTCGCCACAGCGCCGCGTACAGGTGACGCAGCGGAATGCTCAGCAAACGAGCAGCCCCGGTGACCAACGGGTCTCCCTGGCCGAAGGGGTCGGACTTGACGTCGCGCGCCACCTTCTTCGCCGCGGTGTCCGCCGGCGCCGGCGCTACGGTCAGCTTCGGCGCCGCCGTCAGCCGGGGGGCGGGTGCGGTGGTCACCACCTCGTCGTACAGAACAGCGGTCATGGTTGCCTCCTAGACGGAAATCAAGCGGTTTTTGTTGGGACTTGATGTTCCGTCCCGCTGGTTCCGAGCAGTTCCCTGCTCTTAGGCAACGCGCGCGTCGAGCCGATTCAGCTGGAGGCGGCGTGCCGGGGACCGGTTCGGGACGAAACAGGACCCGGATATCGGTCCGGACTCTCACTGGAACTCATTCGTCCCTCACCTCCTCACGGCAACGCCAGGTGCGGATAGCCGCACAACATCCACGTGCACTGCAGGAGTACAGCCCGACGAATGTCGGTGACCGCACCCCACTCGCTAGAGCTTCGACACCACACGGCGTGTCCGGTATCCCGGAAGCCACTTGGGCTCAACCCTTAAGCCGGGAAGAGCTGTCCTGACCCGGGGCGTCTCTCGACGTTCAGGGTCAGTGGCCTATGTCCGTGTAGCCGCCTCACCTAACGAGGTGCTTACATCCGATGATGCAGGAACATCTTGATTAGGTCAATTTAATCCCGACCGGCGTGTCAGCGAATTGACGGTATCTTTACGTTAACGACACCTGAACACGTGTCACGCGAGCTCATAATCTCGCAGGTCAGGGCGTGTCATGACGTCCTGGAACCGGGTGAAACTCCACGGCCACACCGCGGGTAATCCGCGGTCGTCGAGATACCAACTTCGGCAACCAGTCACCCACACCGTCTTCTTGGCGGCCTCGGCTCGCGCGGCCTCGAAGCGGGTCGTGACCGCGCGTTTGGCGCTGATCGCACGGTATCGGCCGTCGGCCAGTAGCTCGATGAGCTGCATGAGGTAGGCGAACTGCGCCTCGGCGACGTCGATCAGCGAGAAATTGCCGACCGGCCCGTTGGGGCCGTTGAGCATGAACAGGTTGGGAAAGCCCGGAACCGACACCGACAAGTACGCGTACGGCCGCTGCGCCCATACGTCGTCGAGGCGCACGCCGTCGCGGCCCACCACGTCGATCGGCCGCAGGAAGCGGTCGACCCGGAACCCGGTGGCCAGCACGAGCACGTCAAGCCGGTGCAGTTCACCGTCGAGGGTCCGGACGCCATCCGGCTCGACCCGGGCAATGGGCTCGGTGACCAGGCGGGCGTTGGGCCGCTGAATGGCTTCGTAGAAGTTCGGCGAGATGATCAGCCGCTTACACCCGGCCCGGTAGTCGGGCCGCAACTTCTCCCGCAGCACGGGATCGGCCACATTGTCCTCGAGGTTGGCGCAAGCTGCCTGTTGCAGCTGCATGAGCGCGGGCGAGTCTGCGTCGACGACCGCGTTGGCGAAACTTTGGACAAAGCCGGCGTTCAGCTCGGCACGCAGCTTGCTCAGCAGCGACGGGTTGGCGCGGTAGCGGGCCCGCTCCGCCTCGTCGATGGGCGGATTCTGTACCGGCAGGATCCATTGCGGGGTGCGCTGGAAGAGGCGCAGCTCGGCCACGGTGTCGGTGACGGCGCCGACGATCTGCACCGCGGATGAGCCGGTGCCAACCACGCCGAGCCGCGCACCAGCCAGTGGCACGCTGTGATCCCACCGCGAGCTGTGGAACACGCGAGGTCGCCTGCGCGACCCGAGCCCCTCGATGTCGGGATAGCGCGGGTGGTGCAGCACCCCGGTGGCGGCGATGACAACGTCGGCCTCGTCGCGCTCACCGGTGGAAGTCGTGATGCGCCAACGGTTTCCGATGTATTCCAGGCGGCGGATTTCGCGGCCGAAGCGGATCAGCTCGTCGACGGCGTGGTGGCGCGCGACGCTCTCGAAATAGGCGAGGATCTCCGGCCCGGGCGCGAACGCATGGCTCCATTCGGGGTTCGGCGCGAAGGTATAGGTGTAGAGGTGCGAGGGCACATCGCAGGCGATGCCCGGATAGGTGTTCTCCCGCCAGGTGCCGCCGAGCCGGTCGGCCTTTTCGTACACCGTGATGTCGGTGAAACCCGCTTGGCGCAGCTTGACGGCGGACAGCACGCCGGCCATCCCGGCGCCGATGACGGCGAATCTGAGGTCAGGCATCGCCGTCGGACAACGACGGGCGCCGCGCAGCGGCAGGAGGAGTAATCGCGCTAAATTCCCGAGGCCGCAGGCCGTCGAGGACGAGCGATACCACGAAGTCGGCGACTTCGGCGGCGCTGACACCGTCGTCGGTGGAAAGGCGCCGGTGCGCCAGCTGACCGATCAGCGCTGCGAGGGTGTAGGCCACCATCCGCGGTGGGGCCGTGATCACCTCGCCGCGCTCCTGGGCTGTGGCGATGAACGTTTCGATGTCGTCGATGAACCGCTCGTAGATGCCGCCGAGGTGTTTTTCGAAGCGGTCGCCCAGCGCGTACGCGTCGCGGAACAGCAGCTTGACGGTGGCTTTGTCGGCCTCGAAGAACTCGAACGTCGCCTGCACGGCCGGGCGAAACGACGCGTCGAGGCCGGCCCCGGCGAAGGCAGTGACCGCGGCCGCGACATGTGCGCGCAAAGCCTGCTCCTCGACGGCCATCAAGGCGTGGAACAACTCGTCTTTGGAGTCGAAGTACCAGTAGATCGATCCGTAGGCCAGCCCGGCCTCTTTCGCGATGTCGGCGATCGTCGTGGCGTGAAAACCCTTGCGGGCGAACACTTTTTTGGCCGCGGCCATGATCTGGTCGCGGCGGGCGGACTTGTCTTCGTCGCTGACCGCGCGCCGGCGTCGGGTTGCCGTACTCACCGCTCGACCAGCTGCTCGAGCTGGCCAACTGCGTCGATGAACTCAGAGACCATGTCGAGCACCACTGACCGAGCAGACCGTACTTTGTCCAGCGAGCCGACCACCTGGCCGACGAAGTAGGTCGCCAGCTCACGGGCTTTGGCGTCGGGCTGGCTCGCGGCCTGGTTGATCCGCAGCTGCGGGTCGGCGACCAGCGCGCTTTGCAGCGGCATGCCCAGCGGCGCCGGACTTCCGGGCCGCTCCCATTCGTCGGTCCAGGCGGTGCGCAGCATGCGGGCGGGTTTACCGGTCAGCGACCGCGACCGCACAGTGTCCGACGACGAGGCGGCCAGGAACTTGTCCTTCACCACTGCGGGCGTCTCGGCTTCGTCGGTGGTCAACCACACCGACCCGCACCACACGCCTTCGGCGCCCAGCGCCAGCGCGGCGGCGATCTGGCGGCCGCGGGCGATCCCGCCGGCAGCCAGAACCGGCGTCGGCGACACCGCGTCGACCACCTCGGGCACCAGCACCATCGTCGCCACCTCGCCGGTGTGGCCGCCGGCCTCGGTGCCCTGAGCAACGATAAGGTCGACGCCCGCCGCGGCGTGGCGCAGCGCGTGTTGTTTGGTGCCGGCCAATGCGGCCACCAGGACGTCGTTGTCGTGGGCACGGGTGACCAGGTCGGGTGGTGGCGGGCCCAGCGCGCTGGCGATCAACCGAATGTCGTGGGCGAACGCGACGTCCAGCAGCGGCTGATAGCCCTTGGGCGACACGTTGAGCCCCGCAGTGGGCGGCAAAGACCCTGGCGCACTGTGGATTCCGTAGCGGTGAAGAAGGTCGTCGAGAAACTCGCGATGTTCGTCCGGCAGCAGCGCACGCACCTGCGCGGCGTCGATCCCGCCGGATTCCGCGCCCACGTATTTGGGCGGCAGCAGCAGGTCCACGCCGTACGGCTTGCCGCCGGTCTGCTCCTCGATCCACGTCAGCTCGGTTTCCAGCCGCTGCGGGCTGTGTGCGACGGCGCCGAGGATGCCGAAACCGCCCGCGTTGGTCACGGCGGCCACCACGTCGCGGCAGTGGCTGAACGCGCAGATCGGAAACTCCACGCCGAGTAGCTCGGCAACCCTGGTTCGCACAGACGACGACGCTACCGAGTTATTGATTGACGTGTCAATCAGGTTCGATAGGGTGCGGCCATGGGCCTGAGTGAGCACGAGCAGCGCAAGCACCGCCAGGCGGTGCGGGAGCTGATGCTGACGACGCCGTTCCTGGCCGGACTGGGTATCGCGTTCGAGCGCTACGAGCCCGACGACGTCACCATCCGGTTGCCGTTCCGGGAAGACCTGACCAACGACGGCACCTACTTTCACGGCGGGGTGATCGCGTCGGTGATGGACACTGCCGGTGCCGCGGCGGCCTGGTCCAACCACGACTTCGACAAGGGGATGCGCGCGTCCACTGTCGCGATGAGCATCCAGTACACCGGCGCCGCCAAGCGCTGCGACCTGCTCTGTCACGCCCGCACTGCCCGGCGGCGCAAGGAGCTGACCTTCACCGAGATCACTGCCACCGACGCCGACGGCAACGTCGTCGCCCACGCCGTGCAGACCTACCGCATCGTGTGAGCTCTTCGACGCCGAGTGGCTACTTATGACACGCTTTCTTGCGCCGGGCACGTGTATTAAGTGGCCACTCGGCGCACTACGGGGCCTGCCCGTCCGGCGGCCAGCTGGCGACGCCGTCTTCCAGCGGAACGTCCAGGCTGCGGACAACCGTGGCGATCATCCGCCAGGCCGCGATCGCGGTGACGAGTTCGATGAGCACGGCTGGGTCGGCGTCGAGTTCGCGTTCGCAGGCGGCCCAACTCTCGGCGCTCACCGCGCCGTCGCGCACGACGTCGTCGGTGGCCGTCAGCACCGCGCGCTCGACCGGCCCGAACCCGTCGTAGCCGCGCCAGTCCCGCACCGCAAGCAGGTCCTCAGCTGAGACGCCGAGACCCTGAGCGACGCGCCAATGCTGCGTCCACTCGTAATCCGATGCGGTGAGCCAGCCGATGCGCATGATCACCAGTTCGCGCAGCCGCGAATCGAGGGAGCCGTGCCACAGCATGCTGGCGAGCAAGTCGTTGATCGCGCGGGCCAGCAGCGGGTGGTTCAACAGCACCTGAAAGATGGCCAGGTCGGCCATATAGTTCGGGACACCCGCTTCGTCGGCGGCGGCCTTTGCCTCGTCGACCGGCAAAGGTGGCACCCGAGCGTCGGTCATGGCGTGACGACTCCATGCACGGGCGGTACGCCGGCACGCTCACCGGCCATCGTGGCAACTAGATCTTCCACGTCGTCGAGCCCGGCGCAGCGACGCGGCAGGCTCTCGAACGGGTAGCGGCCCGACGCCAGCAGCTGCAGCGCCGCCCGGTACGCGGCGACATCGACCCCCAGCGCGCCAAGGATCCGTAGTTCCTTGGCCACCAGCATGTCCGGCGAAAACCCCGGGGCGCCGCTGCCGAAGCCTCGAGTACCGGCTACTACGACGGTGGCGGCGGGACGGGCCAGTGCGATCGCTTGCGCGAACGCCGCAGGCGCCCTGGCGGTGACGTCGACGACGACATCGGCCAGCCCGCCACACGCATTCATCAAGGCGGCGACGGGATCGTCAACGGCCACGTCGACAGCGAGGTCGGCACCGAACCTCGCGGCAAGCGCCAACCGATCGGCGTCGCGGGGCCCCAGCCCGGTCACCATCACAAATCCCGCGCCGGCCTCTTTCGCCGCCGCGGCCGCGCACAACCCGCGAATCCCCGGACCAAGCACCGCGACGACGTCGCCCGGACCGGTCTCGGGAAGCGTTGCACCCCAGCGTATTCCGGCCCCCAGCGGATTGAACAACGTCGCCACGACCGGATCGAGGTCGGCCGGCACCGGCAGCACCATCGAATCGGGCGACAGGTATTGGTATTCGGCGTAGCCACCCCACAAACTCGGCGCCCGATCGACGGGAATGAATCCGTACATGTCCGCCAGCCCGTGACGGTCACAACGCCGATACTGTCCGGCAAGGCAATTCACACACCGTCGGCACGATTGGAAGACTTCGACAGCAATTCTGTCGCCGGCGGCCACCCCCCAACGCTGCGCTGCCTGCGGCCCGATGGCCTCGATTATGCCGACGGTTTCGTGACCGGGAATAAATGCGAAGCCCCCGGCCAGATCTCCGGTGTACTCTTCGTGGTCGGTGCCGCACAGCCCGCAGGCCGCCACCCGCACCAGGGCATCGTCGTCGGCTACCTCCGGAACTGGAAATTCGCGGCTCACCAGGCGGCGCGGCGCCTCCAGCACCAACGCCCGCGCCATCGCGTCGCGCGACATACGCGCACCTTACGGACGTATTTGCGGACGAGTCAATCGCCGCGCCGACCCGTCGGATATAGCCGTGCCCACTTGCGCGGGGTGCATTCATAACCACATTTACTGCTCGCCGATTTAGCTGCTAGTGAACACCGCGACGGCTTTGCCGGGGACAGAGCAGGCGCGGGCGCTAATTGTACCGGCTGATTCCGCATATTTCCGGTGTCTAATGCAACGAAACTTCTTAGATACCGCACAGCTGCTCTGGACTTCGCCAAAGGCAGTCAGCCGCTAAGCTGATATGGTTGCCGTCAAAACGTCCGGCGATGAATTCGTTGAAAGGTGTTCGTAAATGGTCACATTGTCGTTGACGAGACTGGCTGTCGCGGTGGGTGGTGCGGCATTGGCGTTGTCTGCTGGGGCCGGGCTCGCGTCTGCGCAACCGGATGATCCAGCGGTCAACACGACCTGTACCTACCCTCAGGTGATCTCAGCGCTCAACGCGCAAGATCCGGCTGCTGCCGCGCAATTCAACCAATCGCCGATGGCGCAGTCGGCGCTCCGGAGATTCCTCGCCGCACCGCCGCCTCAGCGCCAGCAGATGCTCCAGCAGTTGCAGGCCAGCCCAGCGGGTGCGCAGTACTACGGAACCATTGAGCAGGTCGCCCAAACCTGCAACAACTACTGAGCCGATTCGGCGGGAGTGCCCGACTCATCTCACGCCGCGTAGCCAGCACCCCGACGCGGCGGTGGGTTAGCCGGCGACGGCTCCCGGCTGGGGAAACGGGGCGCCCAAATCGGGCACCCGGTGAAATCCGTGTCGACGTGTCAGCGATGCGCCGCGTCGAAGCATGGTGCTCATCGCGACGAATCCGGCATGGTCCACCACGACGAACGGCGACAGCAGCCGGTTGTGCACGAACGCGAACGCCACGCCGCTCGCCGGGTCCGCCCACCCCAGCGAGCCGCCCAACCCCGCGTGACCAAAGCCGGGCATCGCGTTGAACGGCACACGGTGATAGCCCATGTGAAAGGCCAAGGGCACTAAAAGGTTCCGATCCGGCCGCAGGCTGCGCCGTCCGGTCAGACGGGCCACCAGCTCCCGCGACAGGAACCGGGTGCCGTCGATCTCGCCCCCGTTCGCAATCGCGCCGTACATTCGGGCCAGGCTGCGCGCGGTCGCGACCCCATTCGCCGAGGGAATCTCGGCGTCGAGCAGCGGAATCTCGCCCTGCACAACGGCTCTCATCCCAGGAAAGTACATCGAGCCGAAGCCGGCCGATAGCTCCAGTGCCGCGATCCGTGGTGCCACACGGTTGAAGACCGGGTTGGAAATGGTGCTCTGCGGCATGATGATCTGCGCCACCTTCGTCGGCGACTCAAGCGGCGGGCGGCCCAGATGCAATCCGTCGGTGTCCAGCGGCTCGGCGAGTTCCTCCCGGATCAAATCCCGCATCCCCTTGCCGGTGACGGCCCGCGCCAGCCCCGACATCAGCCAGCCGTAGGTCAGCGCGTGGTAGGCGGGCTTGCCCAACAGGGTTCCTGGCGCGGCCGCCGCAATCCGCTGCTCCATCCGCCGGTGGTCCAGCAAATCTTCCTTCGTGGCGCCGTGCAGGTGCGAGAGTCCGGCCCGATGCCGCATCACCTGGCGAACGGTGATCGTGTCTTTGCCGTTCGCGCCGAACTCCGGCCAGTACTCGGCAACGGGTGCGTCGTAGTCGATCAACCCGCGGTCTGCTAGCCGGTGGATAACGGTGGAAGCCATGCCCTTGGTCGCCGAGAACACCATGGCACCGGTATCGGCCGACCACCGCACCTGACCAGCGCGGTCGGCCCAGCCCGTCCACACGTCGACGACGGGTTCGCCGTCGACATATACTGCCAGCGCCCCGCCGCCGAATCGTCGCGACGGGAATATGCTCGCGAAGCTGCGAACCGCACAGGCAAAGTGCCGATCCGCTGCACCGTGAACACCGCGCGGCAACGCTGCGCCAGGGTAATCACGGGTTTCTTGCCTCACAGCATCGAATTTACCCACCTGGTTGGCAAACAATCCTGAATTTACCTTTCCGTTAGGCTGATGCAACCTTAAGTATTTGCTGAGCGGCCATTGCCGGCGTCAATTCGCCTGCTAACACCTGTCGCTCGACGTCAGCGCGGATCTTGCGGACCTCGGGATTGGACAGCAGCCGCTCGAGCACGGTGTCGCGCACCATCTGCCAGGTCCAGTCGACCTGCTGCGCGCGGCGCCGTGCGTCGAACTCCCCGGCCTCTTTGAGCACCTGGCGATGACGCTCGACGGTCTCCCACAACTCGGTGAGTCCATTGCCCTCGAGGGCGCTCATGGTCAAAACGGGGGGACGCCAGAGTGTGTCGCGCGGATAGATCAACCGGATCGCCGACGACAGCTCTCGAGCCGCGATCCGCGCATCGGCCAGATGATCACCGTCGGCCTTGTTCACCACCACGATGTCGGCCAGCTCCAGCACGCCTTTCTTGATGCCCTGCAACTGGTCACCCGTGCGAGCCAGGGTCAAAAAAACGAAGGTGTCGACCATGTTTGAAACCGCCACTTCTGACTGACCGACGCCGACGGTCTCGACCAGGATTACGTCGAAGCCCGCGGCCTCGAGCAGCACGATGGTTTCCCGGGTGGCCTTGGCGACTCCGCCCAGCGTGCCGGAAGTCGGGGATGGACGGATATAGGCGTCGGGATGCGTTGCTAGCCGCGGCATCCGGGTTTTGTCGCCGAGAATCGATCCCCCGGTTCGCGTCGAGGATGGGTCGACGGCCAGCACAGCTACCCGATGGCCTTGCTCGATCAGCATCATGCCGAGCGCTTCGATGGCGGTCGACTTGCCTACTCCGGGAACGCCGGTGATGCCGACGTGGTGGGCGCTTCCGGCCGCAGGCATCAGCGCCAGCAACAGCTGCTGGGCTTGTTCGCGGTGGTCGGCGCGGGCGGATTCCACCAAGGTGATGGCCCGTGGCAGGGCCGCGCGGTCGCCGCTGCGCACAGCCTCCGCGAGCTCGTCGACGATGTCTTCAGGTGCCATCTAGGTCAGCGTGTACCCCAGCCGCTCGGCGAGCTTGTGCAGCAAGTCGATTGCGGCGTCGGCGATCACCGTTCCCGGCGGGAAGATCGCGGTGGCCCCGCAGGCGTAGAGTTCGTCGAAGTCACCGGGCGGGATCACTCCGCCCACGACGATCATGATGTCGGGCCGGCCCGCCTCGGCCAGCGCGTCGCGCAGTGCTGGCACGAGGGTCAAATGACCGGCGGCGAGCGAAGACACTCCGATCACGTGCACGTCGTTGTCGGCGGCCTGACGAGCCACCTCTTCCGGTGTGGAGAACAGCGATCCGACGTCGACGTCGAACCCGATGTCGGCGAACGCCGTTGCGATCACCTTCTGGCCACGGTCATGGCCGTCTTGACCCATCTTGGCCACGAGAATCCGCGGCCGGCGCCCTTCGGCCTCGGCGAATTTCTCGACGAGCTCACTGGCTTTGGCGATGCTGTTCACCTTTCCGGCTTCATCACGATAGACCCCGGCGATGGTACGGATTTCGGCCTGGTGGCGTCCGTACACCTTTTCTAGCGCGTCGGAGATCTCCCCCACCGTCGCTTTGGCCCGCGCCGCGTTGATCGCCAGCGCCAGCAGGTTGTTGCCGAGCCCGTCTTCGCCGGCTCTGCCGTGCGAGCCAGCGGCGCGCGTCAGCTCCGCTAACGCCTTCTCGACCTCGTCGGAGTCCCGATTGGCGCGCAGCTCTTGGAGTTTGGCCAGTTGCTCGGCCCGCACCCGGGTGTTGTCGATCTTGAGCACCTCGATTTGGTGGTCCTCGTCGACTTGGTACTTGTTGACCCCGATCACCGGTTGCCGTCCGGAGTCGATGCGCGCCTGGGTGCGCGCCGCGGCCTCTTCGATGCGCAGCTTCGGGATACCGTCGGTGATGGCCTGAGCCATCCCGCCGTGCTCGGCGACCTCGCGCAGGTGTGCGCGCGCGCATTGGGCGAGTCGATGGGTCAGCCATTCCACGTAATAGGAGCCGGCCCATGGGTCGATCGGCCGAGTGGTGCCGGATTCCTGCTGTAACAGCAACTGGGTGTTGCGCGCGATGCGTGCGGAGAAGTCGGTGGGCAGCGCCAGCGCCTCGTCGAGCGCGTTGGTGTGCAGCGACTGGGTATGGCCCTGCGTAGCGGCCATCGCCTCGATGCACGTGCGGGCGACATTGTTGAACGGGTCCTGTGCGGTCAGCGACCACCCCGAGGTCTGTGAATGGGTGCGCAGCGACAGCGATTTCGGGTTCTTCGGGTTGAACTGGGCGACCAGCTCATTCCACAGCAGCCGCCCGGCGCGCAGCTTGGCGACTTCCATGAAGAAGTTCATGCCGATACCCCAGAAGAACGACAGCCGCGGCGCGAACTGGTCGATATGCAAGCCGCCATCCAGGCCGGCCTTGATGTAGTCCACGCCGTCGGCCAGCGTGTAGGCAAGCTCCAAATCCGCTGTGGCACCGGCTTCTTGGATGTGATAGCCGGAAATCGAGATCGAGTTGAACTTCGGCATCTTGGCGCTGGTGTAGGCGAAGATGTCGGAGATGATCCGCATCGACGGCTTGGGCGGATAGATGTAGGTGTTGCGGACCATGAACTCTTTGAGGATGTCGTTCTGAATGGTCCCGGCCAGTTTTTCCGGCGGCACGCCCTGCTCCTCGGCCGCCACCACATACAGCGCCAGGATCGGCAGCACCGCGCCGTTCATGGTCATCGACACGCTCACCGTCGACAGGTCGATCCCATCGAACAGTTGCCGCATGTCGAGAATGGAATCGATTGCCACTCCGGCCATTCCGACGTCGCCCTGCACGCGCAGATGATCGGAGTCGTAGCCGCGGTGGGTAGCCAGGTCGAAGGCCACCGAGAGGCCTTTCTGCCCGGCGGCCAGGTTGCGGCGGTAGAACGCGTTGGATTCGGCTGCGGTGGAAAATCCGGCGTATTGCCGGATGGTCCACGGCTGGCTGACATACATCGTCGGATAGGGGCCGCGGACAAAAGGCGGCTCACCCGGAAAGCTGTGCAGCGGATAGCCCTCTTCGACTGCGGCGTTGCGGTCACCACCGATGTAGACCCGTTTGACGACAATGCCTTCCGGTGTGTGCCACTCGAGCTGATCGGGGGTATACCCAAGCGCCGACGCCGCCGCGGCGACGTGCTTTTCGACCGCAGCCTCGGTGACCTGGCCGTCGGCGGTGTCGCCGTGCAACGGCACATCAGCGAAACTGCTGAGGATAGAAGCGGTTTCCGGAGCCGGCTTACCGGCGACGTCCTGGAATATCATCGACCCTAGGCTCCCAGTCGGGTGAGCAGATTGGACAAGGCTTCGACCGCATTGATTTTGACGGTCAAATACTCGTCGGGCAGATGTTCGGCGTCTGGTAGCGCTGTTTTCGGCCCGGCGAGGTAGACGCGCTGTATCCCGGCGCTGCGTGCCGCCTCCACCATGGCAGGGGCCTCGTCGTTGTAGCGCTTGTCGGTGCCGCAGATCACCGCGGCCGTGGTGGTTCCGGCCGTCGAGACCGCCTGTGCGACACCGGCGGCGTCAACCGGGCCCGGGTTGATCGCCTCGATCCCGCCGGAGGCGAGCAGGTTGGCCGCGAACGTGGCACGGACGTTGTGCTCTGCCAGCGGGCCCAGCGGCAACAGCAGCACCTGCGGGCGTGAGCCGGTCTGCTCCAGGTAAGCGTCGGAACGGTCTCTCAACGCCTCGAACTCGGCAGCGTAGCGTTGCACCGCGGCAGTCGAATCGCTTGGCGGCAGTGGCGGTTCGGTGATGTTCGGGTATTCGTTGACGCCGGTGATGGCCCTGCGGCGGTGCGCAGTGTCGTCGATGCGGCGGGCGGCGACTTCGGTGATCTGATCGCTCACGTAGTCACGGGCGTCGACGAAGCCGCCGCAGGCTTCGATGTCCTGGAAATGCTTCCAGGCCTGCTGAGCTAGCTGTTCGGTGAGGTCCTCGACATACCATGACCCGCCCGCGGGGTCGAGGACTCGGCCGATATGCGACTCCTCGAGCAGCAGTAGCTGCGTGTTGCGGGCAATGCGGCGCGAGAAGCTCGTCGGTGTGCCCGGATAGCCGCCGGGAATCGCGACGTCGAACGGCAACACCCGCACGGTGTCGGCGCCGCCGACACCGGCTCCGAATGCGGCCACCGTGGTGCGCAGCATGTTCACCCAAGGGTCACGCTGGGTCATCATCGCCCACGAAGTCTCGGCGTGCAGGATCGCCGCGCCGCTGTCGGGCTCGCCCACCACTTCGGCCACCCGAGCCCACAGTTGGCGCGCCGCACGCATCTTCGCGATCGTCATGAACTGGTCGTCGTCGGCGGCAAACCGAAAACTAATCTGCTGCAACGCATTTGCGGCGGATATCCCGGACTCGTCGAGCACCCGAAGATAGGCCACCGCGGCGGCGATAGTGCCGCCGAGCTCCCACGCGGCACTGGCGCCGCGGTTGTGCAACGCCGGGCCGTCGACCGTGATCGCCCGCACGCCGTGTGCCCCGGCAACCCGTGATGCGACCGCGACCACCTCATCGAGCGAGGGGGCGGCGCGATCGCTGAGCGGCGCGGTCAGCGGGTCGGCGCCGAGATCGACCGACAGCATCGCCCGATTGTGGTCGTCCACCTCGGCCACCAAAGCCAGCATGGTGTAAGCGGCGGTTGGGTAGTCGGCGCCGGCGTCGAGAATGACTGGCACGAGCGCTAAGTGCACACCGGCCAGCAACCGGTCGAGCTGAGCCGGCGCCACACCGGATTCGCCGACCCGCAACACCAGCGCGCTGACGCCGTCGTTCAGGGCAGCCAGTAGCGCCGCGTTGTCCTCACTGGCATTGCTGGGGAACACCTCGGCAACTTTCCAGCCGGCGTTGACGTCGCGGTGGGCGCTGGCGCCGCGCACGAACGGGAACTCGCCGGGAAGCGGCCGCTCCGGCAGCGCGTCCAATGCGGTGTAGAGGGCTCGGATCGGAAACCCTTCGTACGTAGGGGTCTCCAGCAGCCGCTCCGGTTCGTCGCCGAGCTCCTCGGCGCCACGCCGGGTGCTCTTCGCCACCACCTCGGCGACAGCTGTGCGCCACCGCGCACGTGCCTGCGCCAGATCGACGGGCTCGGACGACGCATCGACTGACACCGGCGGCTCCTGTTGTCGCAGAGTCTGGTTTGCCCGGCTCCTGCACAGGCCGTTCCCGGCCCCGCATCGTCGCCGGGCTCGCCACTTGACACCCAGGCTAATTGATCGCGATCGGTGCTCAGAAGCCGAGGTGTGGTCGGTGCTGGCGAAACGCCGGACACCGGAAACGCACTGTTTACTCACCACCCGTAGCCTTAGACACCGTGCCGGGTCCCGCCGCGAGCAAGATAGCCGACACTTTCCGTGGCGTCGCTTCCGCGGTGGTCGCAACGGCCCGTCAAGTGCCCCGTCGGCGCATCATCCTGACAGCGTTGACCATTGCGGTGCTGATCGCGGTGGCGTTGCTGGTCCCGATTCCCACCGCGGTGCAATTGCGCGACTGGGCAAAATCGGTGGGACCGTGGTTTCCGCTCGCCTTCCTGGGCGCGCACATCGTCGTCACCGTGCTGCCATTTCCACGCACCGCATTCACGCTTGCCGCCGGCCTGTTGTTCGGCTCGGCGCTCGGTGTGGTGCTGGCGGTCCTGGCCAGCACTGCCAGTGCGGTGATCGCGCTGGTACTGGTCCGGGTGGCGGGTTGGCAGCTAAGCCGTCTGGTGCGCCATCGAGCGGTCGACAGCGTCGACGAGCGGCTGCGCGACCGCGGTTGGCCGACGATCCTTTCCCTGCGGCTGATCCCAGCCGTGCCGTTCTCGGTGCTCAACTATGCGGCCGGCGCCTCGGCGGTGCGCGTGTTGCCGTACACGGTGGCCACGCTGGTCGGCACGACCCCCGGGACCGCTGCCGTGGTGATCCTCGGCGATGCGCTCACCGGACACGTCAGCCCGCTGCTAATCGTGGTGTCGCTGTGCACGGGCGCCGTCGGGTTTGCCGTACTGGTCTACGAGATCCGCCAGCATCGGCAGCACCACCGGCGGCGGTTGGCCCACACGCCGAAATCAGCCGAGCCGGCTACCAGGAGTTGACTAACCTGCGATCACCATGACTGACCAGACGAAACTCGCGTTGAGCAAGGTGCCGGAAGTCACGTTGGGCTTCTGGATCATCAAGGTGCTGGCGACGACGCTCGGCGAGACCGGCGGCGACACGGTCACGATGACGCTGAATTGGGGGTATCTCGCGGGCGTCGTGCTGTTCGGGGTCGTGCTGGTAGCGCTTGTGCTGACCCAGATCTGGGCCAAGAGCTTCCGGCCGTTTCTCTACTGGGCGACGATCATCGCCTCGACAACCTTCGGCACGGCGATGGCCGACTTCGCTGATCGCTCGCTCGGGATCGGCTACACGGGCGGGTCGAGTCTGCTCTTGCTGTGTGTGCTCGTCACCCTCGGGCTCTGGTACTGGTCGGAGGGCACGGTTTCGGTGACGACGGTCTCGACCCCGAAGGTCGAGGCTTTCTATTGGGCGACAATCACTTTCTCGCAGACGCTGGGCACGGCCCTCGGCGATTGGCTGGCCGACACCCGCGACCTTGGTTACGAACGCGGTGCGCTGGTGTTTGCTACTGCGCTCGCCGTGGTCGCGGCGCTGTATTACTGGACAAGCATCTCGCACGTGGCCCTGTTCTGGATTGCCTTCATCTTGACCCGGCCGCTCGGTGCGACTCTGGGCGATTTTCTCGACAAGCCGGTGAGCCAGGGCGGGCTGAACCTGAGCCGCCCGTTGGCTTCTGCGGTGATTGCGGCCCTGATCGTCGCGCTCATCATCGTGCTGCCGCAACGGGCGGGACGGCATCCTGGCGCCGAGGAGAATGGCCGCGTCACGCAGCAGCCGGGTCAGCCGGGATCGTGAGCCGGAACTGAGCACCGCCCTGGTGGGATAGGCACGTCAGGTCGCCGCCGTGGGCACGGGCCAGGGCGCGTGCGATCGATAAGCCGAGACCCGCGCCGCCGTGGTCGCGGGCGCGCCCGGTGTCCAGGCGCACCAGCCGTTCGAAGATGCGTTCGCGTTCGTCCTCAGGAATACCTGGGCCGGTGTCGGTGACCGTCACCTCGGCGACGCCGTCGCGTCGCTGCAGGTCTATGCCGATCTGGCCACCGGGCGGAGTATGCCGCCGCGCGTTGTCCAAGAGGTTGGACAGGATCTGGGCCACCCGCGTCGGATCGGCGCGCACACGCAGCGCGCTGAGCCCCGCCCGCGTGATGGTCAGCTGCGGCGCCAGCATGCGCGCGCGGTCGGCTTCGGCGTCGGCGATCGCGCCCAGGTCGGTGTCTTGCAGGTCCAGCGGTAGGCCGGCGTCGATGCGACTCAGGTCGAGCATGTCGGCGACCAGCCGTGCGGCGCGGTGGGCGTCGGACAGCAGCAGGCTGGCTCGACGGTACTGGCGCCGTGCCGCGGGGTCGGACTCGTCTTGGCTGGCGTTGCTGGCGAGTTGTTCGGCGGCGGCCTGGATCCCGGCAATCGGGGTGCGCAGTTCGTGCGCCGCGTCCACGAGGAATCGCCGGGTCGCCGTCTCGGCGCGCTGCGCGGTCTCCGCCGCCCGCTGAGCGCGGTGTTCGGATGCTTCCAGCGCGTCGAGCATGCCGTCGAAAGCGCTTGCGGCGCGGCCTAACTCGGTGGTGGGCCGGTCCGGCCGCAGCCGTCGGCCACGATCACCGATGGTGGTGTCTTTGGCCAGCTGAGTGAGTCGCGCCAAGGGAAGCAACGCCGCACGGCTGGCCGCTATCAGCAGTAACGCCGCGACGCTGAGGGTGGCCAGACCGGCGCCAACCATCAGGCGGCGCAGCTGGCTGATCATCTGCACGCTCTGCGTGGTGTCGGCGACGAGGATCACTCGTCCACCGGTGGGCAGCGGGTGCACGACAGCGGTGGCGGTCGCCTCGGGCGGGGGCGGTGGCCGCGGAGGTGGTGGAGGCGGTGGACCCCAGGGTGGCGCGGGCGGTGGCGGCGGGCCAGCACCCAGCAGCGGTGGCAGCGGTGGCCGAGGTGGCGGTGGGGCCACCGGTCCGGCGGTCATGTCCGGGCTGATCGAGGGGTCACCGTACGTGGCGCCGTTTGCTGTGACGACCAGCGCTCGCACGGTGCCCCCGTTGAGTTCGGCGGCCAGCTGAGCGGGCGGAGTGCCGGCGGCGGCGAGTACATCGGCGCGCGACGTCGCAGCGACCAGCCGGTCATGCAGATTGCGGCGGGCCTGGACGCCGACGCTGAAGTCGATCACCACCCCGAGCAGCAGCAACAGCAGCGCCATTAACCCGACCACGATCAGCGTCACTCGACGCCGCAGCGACGGGGTCGGCGTCGTGGCAGACGTCATGACCGCTGGGGTTGCAGGCGGTAGCCGATGCCCCGGACGGTGTGCAGGATCCGGGGGCCATGGGCCTCGAGCTTGCGCCGCAGCCCGCTGATGTGCACCTGGACGAGGTTGGGGTCGTAGGCGTCGTAGCCCCACACCGCGGTCAGGATCTGGCGCGCGCTGACGATCCGGCCGCGCTGCTCGACGAGGAAGGCCAGCAGGCGCAGCTCGGTTGCCGTGAGGTCCAGCGGCTGGCCGTCGCGGGCGGCGATCCCGGCGTCGACGTCAACCATCAGGTCGCCCACCTGCACCACCGCGGGCAGCCGTCCGCGGCGGCGCAGTACCGCGCCAACTCGCGATACCAGTTCGGCGAGCTCGAACGGCTTGACGACGTAGTCGTCGGCGCCGCCGTCGAGCCCGCGCAACCGGTCCGGCAACCCATCGCGGGCGGTGATCATCACGATCCCGACATCGCCCCAGCCGACTACGACGTCGATCAGGCTGAACCCGTCGCGGCGGCCCGGCAGCATCACGTCAAGCACCACCAGGTCGGGGCGAAAGCCGTCGAGCACGCCCTCCAAACCCTCGCCGTCCGAGCGGGCTTCGGCGAGATAGCCGGCGTCGGCCAGCGCCTCGCACACCATTTCACGGATCGTCTCGGAGTCTTCGACCACCAGTACCCGCGGCGCGCCGACACTGAACTGGTCGGCCTTTCGGGCTGCTGAACCCGCGCCCGCGCGGGCGGTGCGACGGTAATCGGTCATGGTTCATTGTTAGCGCCGAGTTTCTGAGACCAGCCTGAAGAAACGCTCCCGACCGTTTCTTCAGGCTCACTTCAAGTTCGCTGCCTAGCTTCTGAGGTGACCACAGCCGACAGAGATGGGAAGCGACATGGCCGATAACGACACCACCCCCGACGACGTCACCGCTACCCCGCCGGACACTGAATCCGACCGCCCGACAGCGTCTTCCGATCACGAAACGCAGGTCCGTCGACGCCGATGGGTGGGTTTCACGCGCCGCCATCCCACGGGGACGGCGGTCGGTGCAGGGCTGGCTGGTCTGGTCGTTGGCGCGGTTGCCACGGCCGCGGTGATCGCGACCACCTCGCCTGCGTTCATCGCCGCGAGCGAGGGACGAACCCATGCCGGGCCGCCTCCTCCTGCGCCGGCTTGCGTTGCTGCCCCCGTGCCGCCGCACGCATGGCCCGCACCGCCTCCGCCGCCCGACGCTTGGTCCGGCGTTCAGCCGCGCCACGGAGGGCCGGCCAATCGGCCGCCCGCGCCTGGGGAGCCGGCACCCCCGCCACCACCCCCGCCTGCTGGGCCGCCACCTGGCTGGGGTGCACCACCGCCACCACCACCGTGGGGACCGCCGCCGGCGTAGCGATCGAGGCCCGCGTTATCCAGCGGCCTAGCCGTGGTGTCCGCGGCCGAAGCTCGGCGCCGGCGTTGCGGCGCGGCACAGGCACGGATCACCGGCCGCCGTGACCGCCGCCGAAACCGCCGTGGCCGCCGCCAAAGCCTCCGATACCGCCGCCGTGGCCGCCCCCGGACCCACCGGGTCCATCGCCGAAGCCGCCGTGGTTGCCGCCGAAGCCGCCGCCCGGGGCGCCCCCGGGTAACCATCCGCCCCCGCCGCGCTCGCCACCGCGGGGCTGCCACCCGCCACCTGGCGGCCATCCGCCGCCGTCTCGGCCGCCACCAGCCGGTGGCCACGCGCCGCGATCGCGAGCGCCGCCTCCGGGCGGCCACCCGCCCCCACTGCGGTCACCGCCGCCGGGCTGGAACGGCGGGCTCTGCACCGGCGGATGGAGGACCGGCGGATTGAAGACCGGGGGAAGGATCGGAATCACCGGCGCCACCGGTACCGGGACCGGCACCGGGGCCACCGGAGCGGGTGCTGGAGCCGCAGGCGCGGGCACGACCGGAGCCGGCGCTGGAGCGGCGGGTGCCGGAACGACCGGAGCCGCGGGCGGAGCCGGAGCCACCGGAACAGGCGTCGCAGCCACCGGCACGGGGACCGGCTTGGGAGCAGCAGGCGCGGGCGCGGCCGCCTCAGGCGCAGGCGCCTCCGGGGCTGGCGCTGACGCAACAGAATCGGAAGGTGCCGGCTGCATCTGCGGCGCCGGCTGGACGTTCGGCGCAGCCGCGGGCGGAGCTTGCACTTCTGCCTTCGGGGGCGCAGGCGCGGGCGCCTCCTTCACCGGAAAGACGAGGTCTCCGGCGGCCCGGGGCTGCTGACTCATCGCAGGGCGAGCACGGATGCCCAAGGAAACGACCAGCGCCAAAACCCCGACAAAGAAGATCGTCATCACGCTCAGCGCGACCAAGAGCGGCTTGCGGCCCTCGGCGCTGAAGTCAGCGTCGAGGGCGGCGTAAGCGTCTGTGTCGGCGGCATACGCCAACGCGTGACCCGCACCGACGTCGGCCGTATCCGGCTCGACCACTCCGGCCGTCGTCCAGTCCCGAACTTGGGAGTAAGCCACCGCGACGGTCGACGAGGCGAACAGCGGCGCGTCGGCCGACGCCAATGCGGCTCCTCGCGCCAGTGCCATGTCGGGCTCTTCGGGGACGGTCACCGGCAGCCCGGTTGCCGCCTCCAGGTGGGGCTTGATCGCCGCGACGTCAACGCCAGTGCCTACGACAAAGACGCCTTCCGGCCGGGATTCCAACACATCCAGCTGGGCCATCAGGCCTGTTAACTCGGTCAGCGATTCTGCGCTCCGCACTGGTCGGCGGCGTACATCGCTGATCGAACCGTCGGCCGAGTCGACGACCGCCAGGGTCGCGGCGTCAGGCTCCAGGAACAGCAGCCCGGTGTGGCCATAGCCCACCGCGCTACCGACGGACTGCGCCAAAGCGGCCGCGGCCAGAAATGCCGAGACCAGCATGACGTTTTCGACCTTGTAAGCCGCCAGTGCGTCGCGGAGCGCGGCGGCTTCGACAGGGTCGGTCCACGTGACCCCAGTTGCCGCGAGGTGGTAATCGCCTTCTGCAGCGCTCTCTCGAGTACCGAGGATGGCCGCGATCACCCGCTCGGGTGCACTCGTAGTTGCGGACTCCTCGTCAGCAACGACGTCAAAGCCGTCTTCGTCGACGGTGGCTCCGTCGGCGTTCTGCCCTTCGACGAGCACCATGCGGACCGTCGTGGGTGCCATCGACACGCCGAGGACGATATCCACTGTTCCTCCAAGCCAATTGGCGCAATCATCAGCTTAGCCACCACGACGGCAAGGTTCAGCGATACGGTTGTGCCCAACCGACGGAGTCAGGCCCGCGAATCGGGCCCCTTAGCCGTCATCGTCGCGAACGTCACCAGAAACGTAGCCGCCGGAATCGCGTTGACCACCCGATCGCGCACCCGGATGTGGGCACTCACCGCCAGCAGGAAGTACAGCGTCAGCATGGCCGTGGTGAGCCGCGCCAGCACAGGAAAACGGAACACCGACAGCAACCCCACTGCCGCGGCGGCTTTAACCACCGGAAAAATCCACCGGATATCAGTCGGAACGCCCAGCGTGTCAAGGGATTTGGTGATGGCCGGTAGCGGCACCGCGCAGGCCACCGCATCTCCGGCTTGGAAGGCCGCCAGGGCGGCATATGTTTTCGGTGATGTGACGAAGCTCATCGTGGCATTCTATTGACCCAACTCCGGCGTCGTCCCGACCGGACCCTCAACCGGCTTGCGCGCGTCGGCCTCGGCCTTGGCCACCGCCTGCATGATCGCGGGGTCGGTCTGCGTCGAGAACCAATCGGCGATCTCCTCGCTGTCGTCTTCAGGTTTGGCCAACTCCTCGTCGACCGGCGACGGCTGATACCGGAACACCCCGTCGTCACCAGGGGCGCCCAGCAGTTTGGTGAAACCCTGTAACGCCGAGCCGAAGTCGCTGGGCACCACCCACACCTTGTTCGCTTCGCCCCGGGCCAGCTGTGGTAGCACCTGAAGATACTGGTAGGCCAGCAGTTCCGGTGTGGGCCTGCCGGCCTTGATTGCGGCGAACGTCTTCTCGATGGCCTTGGCTTGGCCCTGGGCCTGCAAGTACGCCGCCGCACGTTCCCCTTGCGCGCGCAGCATCCGGGATTGCCGGTCGGCTTCGGCCGCCAGGATCGCCGCTTGCTTGGCGCCCTCGGCTTGCAGGATCTGCGCTTGCTTTTGCCCCTCGGCTTGCTTGATCGCCGATTCCCGAGTGCCTTCGGCGGTCAAGATCATCGCGCGCTTTTCCCGGTCCGCCTTCATCTGCTTTTCCATTGACGCCTGAATCGACGGCGGCGGGTCGATGCTGCGCAGTTCCACTCGTGCCACGCGCAGCCCCCAGCGGCCGGTGGCTTCGTCGAGGACCCCGCGCAGCTGTCGGTTGATCACCTCTCTCGACGTCAGCGTCTGCTCCAGCGTCATGCCACCCACCACATTTCGCAGCGTGGTGGTGGTCAGCTGCTCAACGCCGACGATGTAGTTGCTGATCTCGTAGACCGCGGCTTGCGGGTTGGTGACCTGGAAATAGACCACGGTGTCGATGTTGAGTGTCAGGTTGTCCTCGGTGATCACCGGCTGCGGCGGGAAAGACACCACGCGTTCCCGCAGATCCACCCTGGCGCGAACCCGGTCGATGAACGGCACTAACAAGGTCAGCTGCCCGCTGACCGTGCGGCTGTACCGACCCAACCGTTCGATCACCGCGGCCTCTGCCTGCGGAATCAACGCCACCGATTTGGCCACCACGATGGCGGCGAAGATCACTAAGACAGCGAGCATCACCAGACCAGCAACCGCGCCTTGCATTTGGGTTCCTCCTATTGCTCCAGAGGGCTCAGATGTTTTTCCACACCACCGCGGTGGCGCCGTCGATGCGCATGACGGTTACCAACTCGCCGGGCTCGTAGACGTCAGCGTCGTCGAACGGCCGCGCCGTCCACATCTGACCGTCCAATTTCACTTGACCCTCGTCTCGTGCGACGCGGTCGACTACCAGCGCGTTCTTGCCCTCCAGCGCCTGCACCCCGGTCGTTATCCCCTTCGCTGCGCTCAGCCGCCGCCGCAGCGGAGGCCGCACTAGTACCAGCAGGAGAACCGAAACCACCAGGAATACCGCCCCGTCGGCCCAGATCGGCCAATTCAGCAACCAACTCGTTGCGGCCGCTGCCAGCGCCCCACCACCGAGCATCAACAAGGACATGTCGCCGGTCAACGCCTCCGCACCGGCGAGGCCCAATGCGAAGATCAGCCAGAGCAGGGCCGCGGGCATGCGGTCAGGATATCGCGTGATCAGCCGCAACCACGGCGAACAACTAGACTGCGAAACCATGTGGTGCCCCAGTGCGACGCTCTCGGTATGGGCTAACGCTTGGCTTGCCGGCAAGGCGGCGCCCGACGATGTTCTCGATGCGTTATCACGTTGGGCGCCAAGGCAATCCGTTACCGCTTATGATGCCGTCGCGGCTGGTCACACCGGTCTGCCGTGGCCCGACGTGCACGACAGCGCCGCGGTGTCGCTGTTGCAGACGCTGCGCACCGCAGCGGGCCGGCCGGCGCTCACCGGTCCATCGGTGAATGTGGTGTTGCCGGTGCCCGGCGATGTACGTGGACTGGCGGCCGGTACCCAGTTCGAGCGCGATGCGCTCGCGGCCGGGGAGGCGCTGATTGTCAGCGATCCCCGCGACCCGTCGGTGGCCGTCGGGCTGGTTCCGGAGTGCCGCTACGACGAATCCGATGACGAAGCCGGCATGCCCGAATTGTGTGCGCTGTCCTGGACCGTGTATTCGCTGCCGGCAGCACCGACGTTCGACCACGACGAGCTCGGCGACGCCGAATACGCGCTGCGCTCAGCGGTGCGGTCGGCGGCCGATGCCCTCGGCACTCTCGGACTCGGATCCGCCAACACCGACGTTGCCGATCCCCGGGCGCTGGTCGAGCAGCTGGTCGAATCCTCGCGGCACCACCGTGTTCCCGACCACGCGCCGTCACGGGCGTTGCGCGTCCTGGAAAATGCGGCCCACGTCGACGCGATCATCACGGTCAGCAGCGGGCTGAGCCGATTGCCGACGGCGGCGCAATCCGCGTCGCAAGCGCAAATCGCCACCGAGGCGCTGCGCCCGCTGGCCGCGGTGGTGCGTTCGGCGCGGATGGCCGCGGTCAGCGCGATTCTGCGGTCGGCGTGGCGGTACTGACCGCCGGCGACCATTCGGCAACACAGTGCGGCGGCCGGCATGGCGCGCCGTTGATGCTGGCCCGGCATCCCGGCACCGGGTCGGGCCCGCTGATCCGCGCCGGCTTGCGGTCGTAGCGAAGTTCGTCGATCAATCCGACGGCGAGCCGGGCGAATCGCCGATCAGCGTTAGGGGTGCTAGCCCGCGCGAATGCCATGCCCGCCGCCTCGGCCTGCGCCCGCAGCTCGTGATCGAGATCCCACACCACCTCGATATGGTCGGCGACGAATCCGATGGGGCATACGATGACGGCCTTGGTGCCTGCCTCCGCGAGCGTCGCGACGTGATCGGCGACATCGGGCTCCAGCCAAGGGATTTGCGGCGGTCCCGATCGCGACTGCCACACCAGGTCGTAGTCGGAATACCCCGCGCCGACAGCGACCAGGCTTGCGGCATACGCGATTTGGCGGCTGTAGAGCCGAGGTCCGCACCGCTGGTCGGCGGCAACCGGGATCGAATGTGCCGTGAACACCAGCCGCGCGTCGGCCGGCACCGTACCGGCGGCTTTCGTGATTGCCTCCGCGAACATCTCGACGAACAGCGGATGATCGAAGTAAGGCCGAAGTTTGACCAGCTCCGGCGCGTCGGCGCCGGCCGCTGCCCGGGCCCGGGCAATGTCCTCGACATACTGGGTGCAGCTGGAATAGCCGCTCCACGCCGACGTCGTGAACACCGCTGCACGGCGAATCCTATTGTCGCGCATGGTCCTAACCGTATCCTCGACGTACGGCTCCCAGTTGCGGTTGCCGAAATACACCGGCAGGCTGCCGGCTAGTTCAGCGCGCAGTTGGGTGACCAGCGCCCGGTTGATGCCGTTGATCGGCGACACCCCGCCGAAATGCAGGTAGTGCTCGGCGACTTCGTCGAGACGCTCTGGCGGCACGCCACGCCCGCGGGTGACGTTCTCCAGGAACGGCCGCACCTGCTCTGGTCCCTCCGGTCCACCGAAGGACAACAGCAGGACAGCGTCAAACTGCATCAGAGCAGCTGGGTATGCGCACCGCCGTCGGCGTAGATGATGTCCCCGGTGGTGGCCGGCAACCAGTCGGAGAGCACCGCGCACACCGTCTTGGCGACCGGGGTGGCGTCCTTCATGTCCCAGCCGATCGGGGCCCGCTGGTCCCAGCCCTGCTCCAGCAGCTCCATTTGCTTGCTGGCTTCTTCGCCCAGGGCACCGCCGACGATCGCGCTCATCGCCAACGTCCGAATCGGGCCCGCCGCAACAAGATTGGACCGCACGCCGTACGGGCCGGCCTCGCGTGCGACGAACCGGTTCACCGACTCCAGCGCGCTCTTGGCCACCGTCATCCAGTTGTAGGCCGGCATCGCTCGGGTGGGGTCGAAGTCCATGCCCACAATCGCCCCGCCGCGATTCATGATCGGCAGCAGCGCCTTGGCCAGTGACGCGTATGAATACGCCGAAATGTGAATGCCTTTTGAGACGTCTTCATAAGGCGCGTCGAAGAACGGGTTGATGCCCATCCCGCTGGGTGGCATGTAGCCGATTGAGTGCACCACGCCGTCGAGTTTGTTGCCTTCGCCGATGACTTCGGTCACCCGCTCAGCCAGCGTGGCGAGGTGCTCGTTGTTTTGCACGTCAAGTTCCAGCAGCGGCGGTTTTTGCGGCAGCCGGTCCAGGATGCGTTCAATGAGCCGCAGCCGGTCGAACCCGGTGCAGACCAGCTGCGCGCCTTGTTCCTGCGCCACTCGTGCGATGTGGAACGCGATCGACGCGTCGGTGATGATCCCGGTGACGAGGATCCGTTTGCCTTCGAGCAGTCCTGCCATATCCGTCCTTCGCTTAGTGGCCCATACCCATGCCGCCGTCGACGGGGATGACCGCGCCGGAGATGTAACTTGCGTCCTCGGAGGCCAAAAAGCTGACCACCCCGGCGACCTCATCGGCAGTGCCGATCCGCTTGGCCGGGATGAAGTCGAGCGCGCCCTCTTGAATCCGCTCGTCCAGCCCACGCGTCATGTCGGTGTCGATGTAGCCCGGCGCCACGACATTTGCGGTGACGGACGCCTTGGTCAGCTCCCGAGCAATCGAGCGGGCCATCCCGATCAGGCCGGCCTTGGACGCCGCGTAGTTGGCCTGGTTTCCGATGCCCCACATGCCCGAGACCGAACCCATGAAGATCATCCGGCCGAACCGCTTTTTGATCATGCTGCGCGACGCACGCTGGGCCACCCGGAACGCGCCGGTGAGGTTGGCGTCGATGACCTTTTGGAACTTCTCTTCGGTCATCCGCATGAGGAATGCGTCCGCGTTCAGACCGGCGTTGGCGACCAGAACCTCTACCGGGCCCTGGTGCACTTCGACGGCGGTGAACGCCGCGTCGACGGCGGCGGAGTCCGTGACGTCACACTCGACGCCGAACAGCCCTTCGGGTGCGCCAGATCCGCGGTGGGTCACCGCAACCTTGTGTCCGTCGGCGGCGAGCCGGCGGGCCACCGCCAACCCGATCCCCCGGTTTCCACCGGTGACCAGCACTGATCGCGACACGAACGGGGGCTTTCCGCCGGCCGGCGTCTCGGTTGGTTTCTCGGTAGCAACTTCAGTCACCCCGACAACCTAGCGTCTCGGCAGCGAGACGCCGAAATCGGCTGGCACCATCCGCATCCGCTCACCCAGTGGCCACTTATGACACGCGTTTTGGCGCCAGGCGTGCATTAAGTGGCCACTCGGTGCACCGAGTCAGGTCGGCAGGCGCCGGTTGATCAGCAGCGCCGCCAGCCCCGCCAGCGCGAGGATCAGCGAACCGAGCCGCAGCCAGCCGACGCTGGCATCGCCCTTGATCGTCTCGTAGCCGATCTGCTGCTGCAGCGTGGAGTAGACCTGCTTGAGTTCCTGCAGGTTGGACGCGTTGTAGGCATTGCCGCCGGACAGCTCGGCGACCTTCTTCATCGTGGTGTCGTCGACGGGCACCGGCTGGCGCTGGCCGTTGATCTCGACGAAGCCGTACGGGGTGCCGAACGAGATCGTCGAGATCGGCACACCTTGGTCTTTGGCGGTCCGCGCCGCGGTGAACGCCCCTTTGGGGTTGTCCGGATTGGTCGGCACGGTTTCCTTGCCGTCGGAGAACAACACGATCCGTGCTGGCGGCGGGGTGTCGCCGCCGCCGATCACCGCCCCGACGGTGGCGATAGCCTGCAGCGCGGTGAAAATGCCCTCGCCGGTGGCAGTGCGGTCGGCGAACTGCAGCTTGTCTAAAGCGGCCTTGGTTGCCGCCCGGTTGGTCGTCGGGGACACCAACACAGTCGCAGTGCCCGCATAAGCGATCAGCCCGAGGTTGATGCCCGGGGTCAGCTCGTCGGCGAACGTCTTCGCGGCCTCCTGGGCCGCCACCATGCGGTTGGGCTCGACATCGGTGGCCCGCATCGACTGCGACACGTCGATCACCAGCATCACCACGGCGCGGTTGCGGGGAATACGCACATCGTGGGTCGGGCCGGCCATCGCGATCGTCAGCAGCAGCAGCGACGTCACCAACAAGATCGCCGGAAGGTGACGCCACCGCGTAGGCCGTTTGGGCGCAACGCTTTCCAGCAGCTCCATGTTGGCGAACCGCAGCATCCGGCGATGCCGCGCCACCTGCGCGATGATGTACAGCCCCGCCAGGCCGAGGACGGCGAGCAAAAACAGAAAGAACCACGGGTGTTCGAAGCCGGACAGTGTCATCGGTCCGAGCAACGGCACCGTCACTGCATACCCGCCAAAGCTCCGCGGCGGCGCGACTCGACGAAACGGACGATGTCCGCGATCCAGTCGCGATCGGTGCGCAGCGACAGCAGCGGTGCTCCGCAGCTGCGGATTGTGCGCTTTACCTCGGCGCGGTGGGCAGCGGCCGCCTTGGCGAAATCGTCACGCAGCTGCGGGTCGATGGTGAACTCGCGGATGGCACCGGATTCGGCATCTTGCAAGATGACGTCGCCGACGTCGGGCAGCTCGACATCGCGAGGATCCAGCACTTCGATGCCGAGCACTTCGTGACGACCCGCGATGGCGCGCAGCGGGCGCGTCCAGTTGATGGGGCCCAGGAAGTCGCTGATGATCACGGCCATCCCGCGGCGCCGTTGCGGCCGGCGCAGCGCGTCGATGGCCGCCGCCAGATCACCGCGCACCCCCACCGGCGCCTTGGGGGTCGTTGCGATGGTGCGCAACAACGTCTGCTCGTGCATGCGCCCCGAGCGGGCAGGCACCCGGATCATCCGCTCGCCGTTGGAGATCAGCGCGCCGAGCCGGTTGCCGCCGCCGCTGTTGAGGAAGGTGATCGCGGCTGCGGCCGCCACCGCCAGGTCACGCTTTTCGCAGACAGTGGTGCCGAAGTCCAGGCTCGCCGACATGTCGACCACCAGCCAGGTCTCCAGCTCGCGGTCGGCGATCATCTCCCGGACGTGCGGCACCGTGGTGCGCGCGGTGACCCCCCAGTCCATCCGGCGCACGTCGTCGCCGGGTTGGTAGAGCCGCGACTCCCCCGGCTCCGTACCAGGGCCCGGAAGCAAGCCGAGGTGATCGCCGTGCAGCACACCGTCGAGCTTGCGTTTGACGGTCAGCTCCAAAGTGCGAAGCGCCGCCGAGAGCTTCGGGTCGTCGATCTCGCCGCGCTGGAAGGACGGCGGATGCACCACCGCCGGCGTCTTGGAGTCTGTCACCGACCGCTAGCCGCCCCTGCGGCCTGCATCACCGGGGGCACCGAATGTCCTTGCTGCGGAACGGCATTCACCTGTGGCAGGGCAACCGTCTGCAGCACTCGGTTGATGACGACCTCCGGGGCGATCTCGTCGGCGAGCGCGTCGTAGGTGAGCACCAGCCGGTGGCGCAGCACATCGGGGATGACCTCGATGACATCCTGCGGAATCACGTAGTCGCGACCGCGCACCAGAGCCAGCGAACGCGCCGCGGCGATGATCCCCAGCGAGGCACGCGGGGACGCGCCGAACGCGACCCAGCTCTTGACGTCGTTCATGCCGAGCTGCTCGGGATGACGGGTGGCGGTCACCACGCGCACCACATAGTCGACCAGCGCGTGGTGCACGAAGTTGTTGGCCGCGATCTCCTGTAGCCGTAGCAGGTCACCGGTTTGCAGGACCTGCTTGGGCGTGGGCGGGGTGACACCCATCCGGTAGATGATCTCGCGCTCTTCCTCCGGCGACGGGTAGCCGACGTTGATCTTGAACAGGAAGCGGTCGCGCTGCGCTTCCGGCAACGGGTAGACACCTTCGTGCTCGATCGGGTTCTGGGTCGCCATCACCAGGAACGGGTTGGGCATCGGGAAGGTCTTGCCGCCGATGGACACGTGCCGTTCCTGCATGACCTCCAGCAGCGCCGACTGCACCTTGGCCGGCGCGCGGTTGATTTCGTCGGCGAGCAGGAAGTTGACCACCACCGGGCCCAGCTCGGTGTCGAACTCCTCTTTGCCCTGCCGGTAGATGCGGGTACCGATGATGTCGGTCGGCACCAGGTCGGGAGTGAACTGGATACGCGCGAACGTCCCGCCGACGACCCGGGCGAAGGTCTCCACCGCCAGGGTCTTGGCGACACCGGGCACACCTTCTAGCAACACATGGCCTTTGGACAGCAGACCCACGAGCATCCGCTCGACCAGCTGGTCCTGGCCGACGATGATCCGCTTGACCTCGAAGATGGCGCGCTCAAGGGTGTGCACCTCGGCGGCCAGCCCATTGCCGCCGCCCCCGCCCGGCGCGGCGTGCGCCGGGGATGTCGGGGGGCCGCCCGGCCCGGAGTAACCGCTGGCGCCCTGGGGCGGCCCACCTGGTGATGTCATCGGCTTTCCTTCACGGCTCAATCTCCACAGCTTGATGAGACACGACTGCCAAAACGGACGTCGCGAGCAGCGGCGTGCCCTCGTCCACTATTCCAGGCCTGCGAGCTTCCGTCGACGTGGCGCCCGCCCAGCCCCGACGACGGCCTCAGTACTCGATGATCCGCGTGACGTACGGCGTCATTCCTTCCGTCCGCACCGGGCTGACGATGACTTTGCCCGCGATGCTGGATGCCTCCAGCATCTGACCGTTTCCCAGATACAGCGTGACGTGCTGACTGCCGCCCGGGCCGTAGAAGATCAAGTCGCCTCTCTTGGCCTGCGACGGCGGGACGTGCCGGCCGGCGTTGTACTGGTCACCGGAAAACCTGGGGATCAGCACACCGACCCCGGCGAACGCGTATCGGGTCAACCCCGAGCAGTCGAAGCCCACCGTGTCGGCGCCGTCTTCCACACCCCGGCTCGGGCCATCGAGCGTGCCGCCGCCCCATGAATACGGCACCCCCATCTGCGACCCGGCGCGGCGGATCACGTACTCGACTGCCTGGCGTCCGTACACCCGCGGAATTCTGCTCGGGCTGGTGTTATTGCCGCCACCGCCACCGCCACCGCCGCCGCCGATTCCGAGGCTGCCGAGGAACTTGCGGCCCAGGTCGAGGGTGGTCTGCGTGGCCTGGGCGGTGGCGGCCATCGAGGCATTGGCGATCGCCAGCGGATCGCCCGGCGCGCCCGCGCTGGGCACCTTGGGCAGCGTCGGGTCCCACTGGGGATCGTCGGCCATGGCGGGGCTGGCCAAACCGATCAGCAGCCCAATCACCGCCAACAACGGCCAAGCCAGCATCGCGCGACGAAATCGGTTGTGGCGCATTACGATCCGCATGTCACCACTCGATGTAGCGGACCACGTAGGGGGTCATGCCGCTGGTTCGCACCGGCGCCACCCGCACCTTCAGCCCGACGTCAGGGGCCTCGAGCATCTGTCCGTCGCCGAGGTAGAGCGTCACATGCTGGCTGCCGCCCGGGCCGTAGAAGATCACGTCGCCGCGGCGCATCTCCGCTGAGGGGATCTTGCGGCCGAGGTTGTATTGCGAACCGGAGTAGTGCGGCAGCTTGATGCCAACCCCGGCGAACGAGTACAGGATCAGGCCCGAGCAGTCGAACCCGACGGTGTCGGATCCCGAACCGATGCCCCGGCTCGGCCCCGCGGCGTTGCCACCGCCCCACGAATACGGCACACCGAGCTGCGAGAGCCCCCGGCGGATGACGTATTCGGAGGCCTGCCGGCCGTACACCCGCGGGATCCGGCCGTTGGTGATCCCGGTGTCGTCGGGCTTGAGAATGCCCAGCTTCTGCAGAAAGCCGCGGCCCATGTTGGCGGTGACCTGCGACGAGGTCGCCGAAATCCCCAGGACGGTGTTGATGATCGCGATCGGGTCACCCGGGACGTTGGCGCTGGGCACCATCGGCAGGGTGGGGTCCCACTCGCCGGCCCACTGCTTGGGATCGCTCGCCGGCCGCGCCGCGCCTGACGCCCTGGTATCCCACCGATCACCGGAGCGGGTGCCTGCCTGCCCGCCGCCGGCCGACGCCGACCAGTTGCGGGCCGCGTCGAGCTTGGCCTGGGCCGCGTTGCGCTGCGCCGCAAGGCGATTGGCCTCCGACTGCTGTTCGCTGAACTTGCGCTGCGCGTCGGTGAGCGCCGCCACCGCCGCGTCCTGGCTGGACTGCGCGTCGGCGGCAGCACGGTCGGCTTTCTGCTTGGCCAGCCGCGCCGCCGACTCCTTGTTCACCTGCTCAGTGCGGGCCCGCTGCAGGTTCACCATGACCTGTCGGGAGCTGGCGGCCAGGGTCCGGCTGGCGGTCGCGGTGGCGATGATGTCGTCGGGGTTGGCGGCGGTCAGATAACTGTTCGACGGACCGTTGACGTAGGTGGCCGCCGCGAAGGTGTCGAATCGCCGTTGGGCCGCGACAATCGCGGCGTCGGCGTCCTTGACCGCTTGCTGACTGACCTCGACGTCATGCTGCGCGGCCGCGGCGTTGTCGCGCGCGGTCTGCACGTCGACCAAGGCCTTGTTGACGCCTTCTTGCTCGCTCTGAATGGCCGCGCGCAGGTCTTCAAGGCGTTGGTTGGCCTTGGCGACATCAGCGATCAGTGCCGCCAGTGAGTCGGTGCCGCCGGGATCAGCGACGGCTAATCCGGGTGTTCCCGCCAGTAGGAGCACCACACTCAACACCGCCGCGGTAGCAGGCCGAGCAAGCCAGGCCGCCACCCTGGAAGAAGAGCCGCGGCAGATGCGTCTCATTCGACTGTGGTCTCCTATGGCTCAACGCGGACGGACGACGCGAGCCCCAGTAATCACTGCAGGCACGGTTCATAACAAAGGCACCGTTTGAACCATAAGTCACATATGACCCTATGGAAACTTTAGTAACAAACTACAGCGCTGTAGTTTGATTACTTGTGACCGAACGGTGACTTAATGAATTCCCGGCGAGCCGGCGCGACTCATAATCCGGAGGGAACCAAGCCGGTCAGGCGCTTACGCCCGCGTCGTTGGCGACAGTGCCCGGTGCAGCCGTCACGGCTCGTTTGGCGCGCACTTGCAGGATTCGAGTACCGACGGCGGCCGCGAGCACGCCGATCACTACCAGGATGGTGAACGCTGTCCACGGGAATTGTGGAGTGCTCAATTCGTGGAGGAAATTCTGCGCCGATTGCACTGGATTGCCGGTTTTGGCGTTGTCTTCCCCGATCTCCAACGTGGCCCGCGGGAAGTGCGTGCTGTAACTGCCGACGTGCGACGGGCTGAGCACGAGGACGGTCGCGTCCGGGTGGCTGCTGCCGATCACGGTGGCGACGTCCCGCAGTGGCGTGTCCGTCGGGGGGTTTTTATCGAGCACCACGATCTTGAGGTCGATGCCGTCCTTGCCGGCTTGGTTGACCACCTGGCGCAAGCCGGGGACATCGGGGGCGGGTGCGCTGATGCCGTCGGCGTCGACGGCCGCTTTGACCAGCGCCAGGCACTGGTCGGGCGGGGTCGACGGGTCCGCGCCGACGGCGCTGCAGATTTCACCCGGGATGTATAGCGGCGCATGCAGCGTGGTCACGGTGCAAGACGGTACGCGACGGAACTCGACAGCGTGACAGCCCATCCGCGCGGGGAGAAGACTGGACGACGTCCGCACGCAGGACCGCAGCCCATTGCAGGACAAGCGTACTGTTAAAGTGGGACCGGATCGCCGGCACGGCCCGTCGGCGGTGGAGAACTAAATCTCGGGAGTTGATGTGACGACAGAGTCGGTGAATTCGTTCGGAGCCCGCGACACCCTCAAAGTCGGGGACAACAGTTACCAGATCTACCGCCTCGACGCGGCACCCGGCACCGAGAAGCTCCCCTACAGCCTCAAAGTCCTGGCCGAAAACCTGCTCCGCAACGAGGACGGCCGCAACATCACCAAGGAGCACATCAACGCGATCGCACACTGGGATCCCAAAGCCGAGCCCAGCGTCGAAATCCAGTACACGCCGGCACGAGTGGTGATGCAGGACTTCACCGGGGTGCCCTGCATCGTCGACCTGGCGACCATGCGTGAGGCGATCGCAGAGCTCGGCGGCGACCCCGAGCGGGTCAATCCGCTGGCACCGGCCGATCTGGTGATCGACCACTCGGTGATCGCCGACCTGTTCGGCCGCGCCGACGCTTTCGAGCGCAACGTCGAGCTCGAATACCAGCGCAACGGCGAGCGCTACCAGTTTTTGCGTTGGGGCCAGGGCGCTTTCCGCGACTTCAAGGTGGTGCCGCCGGGCACGGGCATCGTGCACCAGGTCAACATCGAATACTTGGCCCGCGTCGTGATGACCCGCGCAGACGGCGCGGGAGAGATAGCTGCATACCCCGACACCTGCGTGGGCACCGACTCCCACACCACGATGGTCAACGGGCTCGGCGTCTTGGGCTGGGGTGTGGGCGGCATCGAGGCCGAGGCCGCGATGCTCGGTCAGCCGGTGTCGATGCTGATCCCGCGGGTGGTCGGCTTCAAGCTGACCGGTGAAATCCAGCCGGGAGTCACCGCCACCGACGTGGTGCTCACCGTCACCGAGATGCTGCGTAAGCACGGTGTAGTCGGCAAGTTCGTCGAGTTCTACGGCGAAGGCGTGGCCGAGGTGCCGCTGGCCAACCGGGCCACGCTGGGCAACATGAGCCCCGAATTCGGTTCCACCGCAGCCATTTTCCCGATCGATCAGGAAACCATCGACTACCTGCGGTTCACCGGGCGCAAAGAGGAGCAGCTTGCGCTCGTCGAGGCGTACGCCAGGGAACAGGGCATGTGGCACGACCCCGCCCACGAGCCCGCGTACAGCGAATACCTCGAGCTCAACCTTTCCGACGTCGTCCCCTCGATCGCCGGGCCGAAGCGTCCGCAGGACCGCATCGCCCTGGCCGACGCGAAACGCACGTTCCGCGAGCAGATTCCGAGCTACGTCGGCGACGACCCGGAGAAGAAGGAGTACTCCAAGCTCGACGAAGCAGTCGACGAGACGTTCCCGGCCAGCGATCCGGCGTCGCTGTCGTCCAACGACGCCAACGGCGCCCCGGTGCACTCGGCTGCCGCTAGCGCCAAAGGCCGCGTCAGCAACCCCGTGCGGGTCAAGTCAGACGAACTGGGCGAGTTCGTACTCGACCACGGCGCGGTGGTGATCGCCGCCGTCACGTCGTGCACCAACACCTCCAACCCCGAAGTGATGCTGGGCGCGGCGCTGCTGGCCCGCAACGCCGTCGAAAAGGGATTGACGTCCAAGCCGTGGGTCAAGACGTCGATGGCCCCGGGTTCGCAAGTGGTCAGCGACTACTACGAGAACGCCGGGCTGTGGCCATATCTGGAGAAGCTCGGCTTCTATCTGGTCGGCTACGGCTGCACGACCTGCATCGGCAACTCCGGGCCACTGCCCGAGGAAATCTCCAAGGCGGTCAACGACAACGATCTGTCGGTTGCCGCCGTGCTGTCAGGCAACCGCAATTTCGAGGGCCGCATCAACCCCGACGTCAAAATGAACTACCTGGCGTCACCGCCGCTGGTGATCGCCTACGCGCTGGCCGGCACCATGGACTTCGACTTCGAAACCGAGCCGCTGGGCCAAGACAAGGACGGCAACGACGTCTTCCTGCGCGACATCTGGCCGTCGCAAAAAGATGTCTCCGACACCATCGCCTCCGCCATCAACCAGGAGATGTTCGTCAAGAACTACGCCGACGTGTTCAAAGGCGACGAGCGGTGGCGCAATCTACCGACGCCGAGCGGCAACACCTTCGAGTGGAATCCGGATTCGACGTATGTGCGCAAGCCGCCGTATTTCGAGGGGATGGCTGCCGAGCCGGCGCCGGTGAGTGACATCACCGGCGCGCGGGTGCTGGCACTGCTGGGCGATTCGGTGACCACAGACCACATTTCACCGGCCGGCAGCATCAAGCCCGGCACGCCTGCGGCGCAATACCTCGACGACCACGGAGTGCAGCGCAAGGACTACAACTCCTACGGCTCGCGCCGCGGCAACCACGAGGTAATGATCCGCGGCACGTTCGCCAACATCCGTCTACGCAACCTGCTTCTGGACGACGTGGCGGGCGGCTACACCCGCGACTTCACTCAGGAAGGCGCTCCACAGGCGTTCATCTACGATGCGGCGCAAAATTATGCGGCTCAAGGGATTCCGCTGGTGGTGCTGGGCGGCAAGGAGTACGGCTCCGGGTCGTCTCGGGACTGGGCGGCCAAGGGCACTGCGCTGCTTGGGGTTCGGGCGGTCATCGCCGAGTCGTTTGAGCGGATCCACCGCTCCAACCTGATCGGCATGGGTGTGATTCCGCTGCAGTTCCCGGAAGGCAAGTCCGCCCAGTCGCTGGGTCTGGACGGCGCCGAGGTGTTCGACATCACCGGTATCGAAGCGATCAACGACGGCAAGACCCCGAAGACGGTGCACGTCAAAGCCAGCAAAAACGACGGCAACGCGGTCGAGTTCGACGCTGTGGTGCGCATCGACACGCCCGGCGAGGCCGACTACTACCGCAACGGCGGGATCTTGCAGTTCGTGCTGCGCAACATGCTGAAGTCCAACTAGCTCGGGTGCATCCGTGCCCAAGGTCAGCGCGGACCATCTGGCGGCCCGCCGCCGTCAGATCCTCGACGGTGCTCGCCGCTGTTTCGCCGAATACGGTTACGACAAGGCGACCGTACGGCGGCTGGAACAGGCGATCGGATTGTCGCGGGGCGCGATCTTTCACCACTTCCGGGACAAGGACACACTGTTCTTCGAGCTGGCCCGCGAGGACGCCGAACGCATGGCCGCAGTCGCCTCTCGTGAAGGTCTGATCCAGGTGATGCGCGAGATGCTTGCCGCGCCGGAGGAGTTCGACTGGCTCGCCACGCGGTTGGAGATCGCCCGCAAGCTCCGCAACGACCCTGCCTTCAGTCGCGGATGGCGAGAACGCTCAGCAGAATTGGCGGCGGCGACAACCGAACGGCTGCGCCGACAAAAGCAGGCGGGTCGCGTGCGCGACGACGTACCCAGCGACGTGCTGCAGTGTTACCTAGACCTGGTTCTGGACGGGTTGGTGGCGCGGCTGGCTGCCGGTGAAGACCCGTTGCGGCTCACCGCAGTCCTGGACCTGGTCGAACGCTCGGTGCGCCAGGGCTGAGCGTTACCGGGCCCGGGTGCGGTGGTTGGGTCCGCCGCGGCTGCGCATCGTGGTACCCGATTCGCGCAGCATGCTGTGGATGGACCCGTACGATCTGCCAGTGGAAGCCACGAGTTTCCGGATGCTTGCTCCGCCCTCGTATGCATTGCGCAACTCGGCGACCAGCTGCTCGCGTGTCTTCTTCGTTTTCCTCATCGGCGCCCTCCCGCGGTCACCCGGATTAGGCATAGCGTAGGAAGCAACTGTCAGCGGCGCGGCAGTTTTGGCCGAAAATCCCTGCTGTCGCTCAAGCCAATTCGATGAGGTCCCGGTACTCGTCGGACCAATAGTCCTCGGTGCCATCGGGCAGTAGCACAACCCGTTGCGGGTCCAATGCCTCGGCCGCCCCCGGGTCGTGCGTCACCAGCACCACCGCGCCGGTGTAACTGCGCAGCGCGTCGAGCACCTGTTCGCGGGACGCGGGATCGAGATTGTTGGTTGGTTCGTCCAGCAGCAATACGTTGGCAGTCGACGCCACCAGCCCGGCCAAAGCCAACCGCGTCTTTTCTCCACCGGACAACGTGCCGGCCGCTTGCTCGAGCTGCGCACCGCTGAACATGAACGCCCCGAGCAGTCCGCGTAGATCCTGCTCGCCCGAATCCGGTGCGGCATGGACGATGTTCTGCCACACCGTGGCCGCGTCGTCGAGCGTGTCGTGTTCTTGCGCGAAATAGCCGATTTTTAAACCATGCCCGGGTTGCAGCGTTCCCGCGTCGGGTTTCTCGACTCCGGCCAACAGCCGCAGCAGCGTCGTCTTGCCGGCGCCGTTGAGCCCCAGCACCACAACCCGGGAGCCGCGGTCGATGGCCAGGTTGACGCCGGTGAACACTTCCAACGATCCATAGGTCTTGGTCAAACCGGTAACCACCAACGGAGTGCGCCCGCACGCTGCCGGGGTCGGGAACTTGATCCGGGCCACCTTGTCGGCCACCCGCTCTTCGTCGAGCGCAGCGATCATCCGATCGGCGCGTCGCAGCATGTTCTGCGCTGCAACGGCTTTGGTGGCCTTCGCGCCCAGCTTGGCGGCTTGAGTGCGCAGCGCAGCGGCTTTGCGTTCGGCGTTGGCCCGTTCGCGCCGCCGACGCTGCTCGTCGGTGGCGCGGGCGTCGAGGTATTTGTGCCAACCCATGTTGTAGACGTCGACCTCTCCGCGCACCGCGTCCAGAAACCACACCCGGTTGACGACATCGGCCAATAGGTCGACGTTGTGGCTGATCACCACCAGCCCGCCGGTGTGTGTGCGCAGAAAATCCCGCAGCCAGCCCAACGAATCGGCGTCGAGATGGTTGGTCGGCTCATCGAGCAGCAAGGTGGTGGCAGAGCCGTTGTCGGAGGCGGCGAACAGGATGCGGGCCAGTTCTATTCGGCGACGTTGACCGCCGGACAGCGTGCGCAGTGGCTGATGCAACACGCGTTCGGCCAAACCGAGATTTGCGCAGATACGCCCGGCTTCGCTTTCTGCGCCGTATCCGCCCAGCGCGGCGAACTTCTCCTCGAGTTGGCCGTAGTGGCGGATCGCGCGGTCGCGCTCGGTGTCATCGGCGACCTCGGCCATCAGCGCCTGCTGCTTTTCCAGCTCGGTGAGCAGCGTGTCCAGTCCTCGGGCGGAGAGCACGCGGTCGCGGGCCAGCACGTCGAGGTCACCCTCTTTGGGATCTTGCGGCAGATAACCGATCTCGCCGCTGCGGGTTACTGATCCGGCGTATGGCTGGGTCTCCCCCGCCAGGATGCGCAACGTGGTGGTCTTGCCGGCACCATTGCGTCCGACCAGCCCGATGCGGTCGCCGGACTGAACCCGCAAGGCGGGCCCGTCAGCGGAGAGCAAGATACGCGCCCCAGCGCGGACCTCGAGGTCCGTTGCCGTGATCACGATCAGTCTCCTTGTTAATGGGCGCGACGCCCGTCACGTGTCGTCGGTGAACACCGGAGGCCGTTTCTCAGCCCGCGCGGCAACCGCTTCCTCGAAGTTGGAGGTGAGCAGACGAACGAACAGCTGTCCGAGACCCTCGGCCTGCATGTGCCCTTCCAGGCTAGCGGCGTCCAGTCCACTCCACAGTGTGCGCTTGGTCAACTCGATTCCGGGACGCGAGAACGCCGCGATCCGTTCGGCCAGCGCATAGCACGTGTCCAGCAGCTGCTCGTCGGGCACGCGATACGACACCAGCCCGATGCGTTCGGCTTCTTCGGCGTCGACGTCGCGACCGGTCAGCATCAGCTCGAACGCTCGCGAGGAGCCGATGGCCCGGGGCAGCAGATAGCTCAGGCCCAATTCGCTTGCGGTCAGCCCGTTGTTGATGCCGGCGGCCCGGAAGTAGGCGCTGGTCGAGGCAACCCGGATGTCGGCGGCCAGGGCCAGACATAACCCGCCGCCGATGGCGGCGCCGTTAACTGCGGCAATCACGGGTTGGTGGAGCCGGCGCAGCCCCAGGATCACGTCGTCGAGCAGTTCCATGGAGCGCAGCGCGTAGGTCGGCCGGGTCAGCCCCTCGACGTGTGGCACCTGCCCTGCCGACTTGTGGTCGGCGCCCGAGGAGAAGCCCCGGCCCGCTCCGGTCAACACGACAACCCGCACGGAATTGTCGTAGGTGACCTCGGCCAGAGCCTCTTTGAGCGGCACCATGACATCGAAGGCCATGGAGTTCATGCGCTCCGGCCGATTGAGGGTGATCAGCGCGACGTGCGGCCGCGGGTGTTCAACACGGACAAAGCCAGTCTGGGAATTCACGGAGTGCACGCTATCGCGTGCCGCCGCTCAGACCTGGTCAGGTTTGGACTGCTCGGCGATGGCGGCGTCGACGTCGAAGGCCTTGACCTGCTGCACCAAGTCTTCCAGCGCGGGCGGTGGCAGAGCGCCGGCCTGGTTGAACACCAGCTTGCCCTTCTTGAACGCCATCAACGTCGGGATGGCACGGATCTGGGCGGCCGCTGCCAGTTGCTGCTCCGCCTCGGTGTCGACCTTGGCGTGCACGACGTCCGGGTGTTTGTCCGAGGACGCCTGGAAAGTCGGCGCGAACTGTTTGCAGGGTCCGCACCAGGAGGCCCAGAAGTCGACGAGGACGATGTCGTTGTCGGCGATCGTGTCGTTGAAGTCTGCAGCGGTGAGGTCTCGAGTAGTCACCTCTTGCCCAACGCGGTGAGCTGCCGCAATGTTCCCGTGATTGCAAAGTCGGCGGCGGCCACCCCCCTCTAGTGGCCGCCGCCGTCCATCGCCACCGTCAGCATCTCCAGCCAACCCCCCGTGACTGGTTCGCGCTGCATTTGGCGGCACCCACGATTATAGGTGAAGACATGTCGAGGTCTACATATATCGGTGATATTGCCTGCTGTGTGGTTGAATTTGCAGATGGCTCAGGGGGCGAAGCGCCGGACCGCACCTCCGGTTCTCGATCCCGTCGCGGCGGTGAAAGTTGCCGAAACGCTGCAGGCGCTGGCTTCCCCGAACCGCCTGCGCATCCTGACCCGATTGCGGCAATCACCTTGTTCGGTAACGGAATTATCGGCTGCAGTCGGTATGGAGCAGCCCGCCGTTTCCCACCAGCTCCGGCTGTTGCGCAACGTTGGTTTGGTGGCCGGAGACCGCAGCGGGCGCCACATCGTCTACCGGCTCTACGACAGCCATGTCGCCGCTTTGCTGGAGGAAGCGATCTACCACATCGAGCACCTGCACGTCGGCGTCAGCGATACGTTTCCGCACACGGTCGACACTCTGCAGCCGGGATGGCCCGAAGGTCGGGGTCGGTCGATTCGCGGCTGACCATTCGGGGGTGCGCGAGCAGTACAGCCAACACACAGCAACCTTTCACCCGAACACCAGCAGATCGTCAGCCAAACCGGCGATCGTGAAGTGCGCCGCCGCCACGGAGGTCTGTTGCGGCCATCCGCTTACGCAAAGATCGGAGAACGCCGATGTCTTTTCCTTTGCCCACGGCACTGGCCCGGTTCGTGATGTTTGCGGCCGTCGCAGCCACCGCGTTGTCGGTCGCCGCGTGCGGCACATCGAACAAGGGAAACAACGCCACCAGCCCGTCTGCCAGCCCGACGAGTTCGTCCGCAGCGCCGGCGCACGCCAAAGGCACCGACCACGTCGCCGGTCTGATCGCATCGGTGTCGGGCAGCACGATTCAGGTCACCCAGTCCGGCGGGAACGCCACCGTCGACTTCACGCCTTCCACCAAGGTCGTGGAAGTCACCCCCGCCCAGCTGACTGACGTCACCGCCGGAAGCTGCGTCAGCGTGCACCCCACGCCGGAAACTGCTCCGGCAGGAAGTGCGGTGACTGCTCAGTCGGTGCGGGTCAGCGCGCCCGTCGACCGCAAGTGCCCGCAACCCAAGGCGCAAGCAGGTTCGTCCGCCACACCGCCGTCGTCCGCTGCACCGGCGAAGAACCGGGGGATCAACGGCACCGTGGCGTCAGTCACGGGCAACACCATCAACGTCACGAGCAACGATGCCAGCGGCGCAGCGTCGCAGACGGCCGTCACCGTGACCGAGAAGACCAAATACACCAAGCAGACAACAACCGACGGTCAAGCAATCGCTCAGGGTAAATGCATTACGGCGCGGGGCACCAAGGATGGTGGCGGAACGCTGCAGGCCACGACCATTACGCTTCAACCGGCCAACAACGGCAAGTGCCCGCAGCCGGGCGGCAATCACCACGGCCACTAGCCGCCGACGATGCGGGCCGCCTCGGCCCCGAAGGATGACACCAGACATCGATGTCTGCCACCCCGACCAAGCCTCAGCTGAGGCCACTCGTGATCCTCGCGGTCAGCGCGGTCACCGCGTTAGCGGCGGCTGCGTGCGGCACATCGAAGAGCCCCGGCAGCGAAACCACAGGGAAGCCAACATCATCGGCGCACCCGACGACATCTGCGCCCACGCCGGCGCCGCCACCGAACGAGGGCATCGGCAACGTCGAGGGCATGGTCTCGTCGGTGTCCGGCAACACGATTCACCTCCGGCTACGGAGCGGAACAGCGACCGTGAACTTTTCGCCGTCGACCACGGTCACCGAGGTCAGTTCGGCTCAGTTGAGCGATGTCACCGTCGGTAGTTGCGCCGACGTCGAGCCCACCCCAGAGACCGCTCAAGCCGCTGGTGGCGTCACCGCCCAATCTGTGACGATCAGTCCGGCCGTCGACGGCAAGTGCCTGCCGCGCCCGACGGCGGCAAGCACACCGTCACCCACCTCCCCCGGTGCACCAGCAGAGAATCCCGGGGTCTACGGAATGGTCGGCTCTGTCTCCGGGAACACCATCACGCTCACCACGACGGGCGGAAAAACCCCGCAGACGAAGGTGACCGTCACCAACACGACTACGTACGTCAAGCAGCTACCCAGCAATACGCAAGCGATCACGCAGGGTAAGTGCCTGGCGGCCCAAGGGCCGGACAACGGCGGCGTCGTGCAGGCGACGACGATCGAGCTGCAGGCCTGCCCACCGATGGGCCGCCCGCATTTCCACATCCCGTTGCCTCACTTGCCGCACCACCACCATTAGAGGGCTCAGTACGATCGCGGCAGCCCGAGGCTGTGCGTAGCAACGTGGTTGAGGACCATCTCGCGGGTGATCGGCACGGTTTTGAAAAGCCGGACGAATTCATACATGTTGGCCAGCGCGACTTCTCGGGTGAATCCGCTGCCGCCGTGCACTTCGATGGCCTGGTCGACGCAGCGGATGGCGGCGTCGGCGGCCAGGAATTTCGCCATGTTGCTGGCCTCACCGGCGTCGGCGCCCGCGTCGTAGCTCGCCGCGGCGTGCCGGGTCATGAGCCGGGCCGCTTCCAGCGCAACCTTGGCTTCGGCCAAGGGATGTGCGACGCCCTGGTGTGCGCCGATTGGCACGTCCCAGACACGTCGTTCGCGGGCGTAGCCGACTGCCTTGTCCAGTGCGTATCGGCTGACGCCGTTGCAGATCGCGGCGATGATGACCCGCTCGGGATTCATCCCGTCGAACGCGACCCGTAATCCGTTGCCTTCGCCGCCGATCAGCCGATCCGCCGGAACCGCAACGTTGTCGAAGAACACCGTGAACGACTTGTCGGTGATCTCGAACGTCATTGGTATGCGGTGCATCTCGATGCCAGGAGTCTCGCGGTCGACCAGCAACAGCGACAGCTGAGCGCGCCCGGCTGTATCTGTGCCGGTGCGGGCGACGACGAGCAGCGCGTCGGCTTGGTCGGCGGCGGTGATGAACGTCTTTTGCCCGCTGATGTAGTACTTGTCGCCGTCGCGGCGGGCACTCGTGGCGAGATTGTGGGTGTTGGAGCCGGCGTCGGGTTCGGTGATCGCGAACGCGATCTTGACTGTGCCGGCGGCCATCGGCTGCAGCCACTCCTGTTTTTGCTCATGGGTGGCGTGTCGTCCCAGCAAGCTGCCGACGATGCCGGGCGAGATCATCAACATGATCTGCGGGCAGCCCGCTGCGGCGGCCTCTTCGGCGACGACGTTCATCGCGGTCAGTCCCATTCCGCCGCCGCCGTATTGCTCAGGCAGGTTCACGCCGACGAAGCCGCCGGCGGCCAGCGCGTCCCACACCTCGGTGGGATGCTGCAGGGTCTCGCTGCAGTGCGTGAAGTACGCGTTGCCGAATTTGGCGACGATCCCGTGAACCGAAGCGCGCAGTTCGGTTTCTTCCGCGTCGCTCAAGAATGCGGTCGGGGTCAACGGAAGTCCATCCAGTGCCCGTGGGGAGTGAAGCCCAGCAGGAATGGGATCTCGATGCGGCAGATCGGGCCGGCGGTGATGTCGTCGGTGTCGAAAATCACGTATTCACCGAGGTTTTCGGCCCACCGCGACACCGGCACTACCAGGTAGCCGTCGCCCTCCGGCGCCTCGGGAGTGCGGGGTACGAAGGTCGGCTCCATCACCAGGGCCGGGCGGTCGTGGCGCAGCCGGTACTCCTGCTCGCGGCCGGTGTCGATGTCGCGGACGACGAGGCTGTGCATACGCATGCCTTGGCCCTTGGCATCGCCGCCGATCAAGTATCCCCACTTGTGCCCCCGGCCGTAGTAGCGTTCGTCGACTTTCGGCAACTCGCACGGCCGGTCGCCGAGCAACTCCGATTTGACGCTCCCCTCGTCGAGATCCACCGTCCAGCGGCCGAGCGTGCTGCGCGCGAGGTTGAAGAACAAGGCGATGTCCTGGCCTTCGAACCGGTCGATGTCCAGCGGAAACGGTGGCCGTTCGAAGACCGGGCCATCCAAGGTCAGCCTGTTGTCGACGACATTGGCGGCCAGCGTGTGCATGACGTACTGTGGCCCGATTTCTGCGGTGATCCACCGTATTTCGCCGTGTTCGACGTCGTCGCGTGGCACCAGAGCAAGGATGATCGGGAGATGCGGATCCCAGTGCTGCACAGACAGGCCGCGCTCGATCCGGTCGGGATCGAACGCGAAGCCCTGGAACGGCAGCACCATCCAGTCTTGGGTGAGCCACATGTCGTGGACTTCGCAGCAATACGGCGCATCTGTCAACTCGCGTGAGATCACAGCTCCATCGGGTCGCACCACATGCACGGTGACGTATGGTCGACGGTTGCTGTAGGCCCACCCGTACAGCGTGCCGGTGGCGCTGTCCCACTTCGGGTGCGCGGTGAACGCCGCGTCGCCGTAGCACGCTAGGTCGAAGATCCCGCGCGACAACTGCGGCGACCACGGCACCACCCCGCGGGTTTCGAGCGTGATCGGATCCAGCGCGATCGGCGGGCTGCCCTGCTCGCCGGAGGCAAGGATCTGGCCGCCGAAGGGAAAGCAATTGATGTTGTTGGTGCCCTGCGGGATTCCGCGGGTGTGCTGGTCGCGGACGGCAGGCCCGAAGCCGATGTTGCGCCAGTCGCTCCATTCGCCGTCGGCCCAGCAGAACATGCCGCGGCCGTGACGCTCCTCGAGCACGTATTTCGGAGTGCGGATCCAGCGGTTGCGGAAATCCGCACGCCCGTTGTCCAACGTCAGCCCCTGAACCATGCCGTCCATGGCCAACAGCCCGTTGGCGCCCTGCTTGGTGGGCCGTTTGAACGTCGGGCCGGCCCGATAGAAGCCGCCGGAAAGTTCTTTAGGAATCTCGCCGAACGTCGTGATGCAGTCCTCGACGGTCGCCTCGAACCGCATCGGCCGGAACGCTCCCGTCAGCACCGCGGCATTCGGTACCGTGACCATGGCGACTTAGTATACTAAGTGATGTGACGACGGCAAAGTCTTTTCGGACCTCTCGGGCCGCCGACGTTGTCGCCGCCAGCCTGCGCCGCCAGATCCTGTCCGGCGAACTCGCGCCGGGCGATTCGCTGCCGACCGAAAGTGAGCTGATCAGCCAGCTCGGGGTCAGCCGCGAAACGGTGCGAGTAGCGCTGCGGCTGCTCGACGCCGAAGGTCTGACCACGACCAGCCAGGGACGCAGCGGTGTGCGCATCCGTCACCCCGAGCCTGAGCGGGTGGCCCGCTCGCTGGTGCAGTTGCTCACCCTCACCGGCGCGACGTGGGGTGATCTGCTGGCGTTCCGCAAATTGCTTGAACCGGCTGCGGCGGCGCACGTCGCCCAGCACGCTTCTGCGCAGCAGAAGGCCGCCCTTGCCGAAGTGGCCGAGCGCGGTATCGCGCCGGATGGAGCGGGCTATCACGAATTTCACGAGCTTCTCGTGCAAGCAAGCGGAAACCCGATCCTGACAACGGTTCTGGCCGCTGTCGAGCAGGCGGTCCGCTGGGCCGCCGCCGAACAGGACATCACCCAGTACGACCGCGAAGAAGCGGCCAAGTCACACCGTGCGATTGCCGACGCGATCGCCGCGGGCGACGCGCAGAAGGCCGAGCATCGCATGCGCCGGCACCTCGACGCCGCTCTGCGTCATGTCGATGCATCGGGATTGCTTGGTGCCCCGATGATTCCGCCTTCGCGCTGGCGCGGCGACAACAGCGACCTGCCATGGCAGTGACTACCGCCCCGGCCTATCTCTTGAGCGCTGCGAGATCCTCTGTCAGCGCTTCCTCGGCGAGGTCTTCGAGTTCCTTGCCTTTCGTCTCCGGCCCGAGGAGGTAACCGGCCAACGTCAACGCCCAGAGACCGCCGAGCGCCAGGTAGGGCGTCTCGAGCCCGTACCGGGTGATGGCCCACCCGACGATGGTCGGCGCCGCGATCGACACGATGCGGCCGCCGCCGACGGCGATGCCAAACCCGGTGCCGCGCAAAATAGTTGGGAACAGTTCGGCGATGTAGGTATCGCCGACGCCCCACAGCCAGCCGAGCGTGGCAATGGCGACGGCGCCGAACACCTGGTAATCGTGCAGCGAATCAGACGCGGCCGCCAGGACGGTCGAGATGACTTCGATGATCCCGGCCAGTATCGCCGACGGTCGCCGACCGACCCAGTCAGCCAGAGCAGTTCCCAGGTAAGCGAACACAGCTTGCAGCAGGAAGAACACCAGCGCGTAGCGAATCGCCTCGATTGGGGCTGCGTGGAACTTCTTGACGATGTACGTCGTCAGAAACAGCGTCATACCCCAGTAGCCGACTGCGTTGGCGGTGTAGATGAGCCAGCCCGCGACCAGGCGTCGCCGCACACCCGGAGGCTGCCAAAGCTGCGGCTTGGCAGCACCGCCCTCTACTTTGGCCTGGACGTCGGGATATGCAACGTCTTCTTGATTTCCGGCAGGACGAGGCTCTAGATGTTCACCGCGTAGGAGTCGAAGCCATAGCCCAGTCCGGCCGTCACTGCGACGAAGAGCGCCTGCGTGAAAGTCGCCGATACAGGTCGCAATACGGGGGCCTGGACAGTGTCAAGGTTCAATGCCACCCGGGAACGGTATGCAGCGAGGCGACGTATGCAGAAGAATCACAATCTTCATGATCAGAACACACCAGGCGCCGCCGGTGGTTGGCCCCAGCTCGGCCTCAGGCAAGCGTCGCCTGCTCGGCGGCGGCGACGACGTCGGCGGGGTCGCCGCGCATGCGCCAAGCCCGGAGTTGCCGCATGGCGCCGTTGCCTTCTTCGCTCAGGCGAGCTAGCTCCGAGATCACCCGCTTGTGTTCGCCGAGTGAGTGCAAGGCCGGTGCGATGCGGTCGACGAAATCGATCAATAGCCGCCGGGTCGGCACCAATCTGCGGTCGCCGGCAAGGTCCATCGCCTGACCGTCGAGCCCGTCGTGCGCGGCTTTCCAGTAAGCCGCACGCAATACGTCTGCGGGAACGCGCAAAGCGGGTTCCCCGCACCGCATCTCGTCCAATGCGGTCATGACAGCGGCGCGAACCAGGGTGGCCAGCAGCACCGTCTCGGCCACCGTCGACGGCACGTCGGCTACCCGTACCTCGATCGTCGGATATCTCGCCGATGGACGAACGTCCCAATAGATCATTCCGTCGTCGAGCACGGTGTCGGTATCGATCAGCATGCGGACCGTGTCGTCGTAGTGGTCAACCGAGTCGAAAAACGGCGGCGGTCCCGCGGCGGGCCAACGGCCCCATAAGATGCTGCGCCAGCTGGCATAGCCGGTCTCGGCGTTGCGGTACACCGCCGAGTTCGCGGTCAACGCGAGCAGTAGCGGCAACCAGGGCAACAGCCGGTTACTCACTTCGACGGCCGATTGCCGGTCGGGCACCTCGACATGAACGTGACATCCGCACACGCCCTGTTCTCGGGCCAGCATGCCGTACCTATCGCCGATCTGGCGGTAACGCGGCGTGTCGGTCACCGGGAACTCCTGCGACAGGTAGGGCGGCAACCCGATCGCCAACAGCCGCACATCGCACGCCCCGGCGGCGTCGGCGGCAATCCGACGTAACCGCAGCAGTTCGTCGCGAAGCTCACCGCTGGTGGCGAAGACACCGGTCGTCGTTTCGACCTGGCACGTGGTCAATTCGAGCTGCAGCTCGACGCCACGCGCACGCGCCTTATCAGCGACCGACCGATTGGCCGGCGCTGGTTCGTTGTCGGCGCCAATCAAGAGGAACTCTTCCTCGACGCCGACGGTGGGGTGCTCGGGCACGGTGTGGCCCTTCGTGTCGTGCTGTACCTGCCAACGCCGGACTGACGGCGATGAGCAACTGGACGCAAAGCGGTCGACCTCGACTGTATCCCCCGGCAGGCCGCATTGTCCGACAGGCGCCGAATCAGTTCTGACGATTGCCAATATTTTTGTTCGAGTTCGCCATCGTCTCACCCCGCCATTTGCGGTGATGATAGGTCGAGCGCGTGACGCCCTCGTCGGACAATCCGCGGCAGCCAGGCACGAAGGAGATGTCATGAAGGTCATCGCTTTTGAAGAGCATTACAAACTGCCAGCGATATCCGACGAGCACGAGAAGGACCCGATCACGTCGGGAACCGCGCTACTGAAGCAGGCCGGTTACGGCGGCACCGGCTCGCAAGGCGAATGGCCTCCGGGCATCAACGATCTGGGTGGGGGGCGAATCGCCGCAATGGACGCCGCAGGCGTCGATGTGCAAATCCTCTCGCACAGTGTCCCGGGCCCCGAGACCCTAGAGCCGTCGGTAGCAGTGCAGCTTTCGGCGCAGGCCAATGATGCTGTTGCAGCTGCGGTCACCGAACACCCCGACCGATTCCGCGGCTTCGCCACCCTGCCAATGCGTGACCCGACGGCAGCCGCCAGAGAACTCGAGCGTGTCGTCCGTGAGCACGGCTTCGTGGGCGCCCTGATCAACGGCCACGTCAAAGGGCGCTATCTTGATGACGCATTTTTTTGGCCGGTGTTCGAGTGCGCCGAAAGGCTGGGCGTGCCAGTATATTTGCATCCCACCGTTCCGCCGCAATCGGTAATCGACGCTTATTACCGTGGCTTCGAACCGAAGATCTCGGCGAGGTTGTCGGCCGCCGGAGTCGGCTGGCACATCGACACCGGTATTCACTGCCTTCGCCTGATCCTGGGCGGCGTGTTCGACCGGTTTCCCCGGCTGCAGATCATCGTTGGTCACCACTTCGAAGCATTGAGCTGGATGGGATGGCGCGCGGACTACTCGTTTCCCGTGGATGAGAGCGGACTGAGGCGCACCGTCAAGGAATACCTGCGGGAAAACTTCTACGGCGGCATCCTCGCCGGCGATTTCTTCACTCAAGACCCCGGCGCGATGGACCCAAGTTGGAGTTTGTCCTTCAATGCCTTTCTGGCCATGACCAACGTGATAGGGATTGACCGGATCGTCTTCACCGCCGACTATCCCTACGCCGGCATGAAAGCCGCGCGGCAATTTCTCGATCAGATGCCGATCAACCACGCGGACAAGGAAAAGATCGCGCACCTCAACGCCGAGCGCCTGCTGAGACTATGAGCGCCCGCCCGGTCGACTGCGCGCTAAACCAGTGATTGACTTCGGTCAATCACGACCGGTAGAAAAGAACGCATTGCTCGCACCAGCGCTGCCGGCAATGGACGAGCGCAGCGCTGGGAACGGCCGGACCTTGCGCTAGAGGTTGTTGAGCGCCACGCCAGCCTAACCCGTCACCACCCCACCAGAGGAGCGCCACAGTGCCGACATCACCCACAGGACGGGTTGCTGGCAAGCGAGTGCTGATCACGGGCGCTGCGCGCGGTCTCCGGGCGCAGCCACGCGGTGCGGCTCGCTGAGGAGGGTGCAGACCTCATTCTCCTCGACATCTGCCAGTCGCTGCCCCAGGTCGAATACTCGTTAGCCACTGAGTAAGACCTGGCCGAAACGGTGCAACTGGTCAGCGCTTACGGCTGCCGGTGCGTGAGGCGAGTGGTCGATGTTCGCGACGAGGCGGCGTTACGCTCAGCGGTCGACGACGGCGTCAGTGAGCTCGGCGGGTTAGACGCGGCGGTTGCCAACGCGGGTGTGCCGACAGTTGCTCCTTGGGACAGAACGACTCTCGACCATTGGCGCACCGTAGTCGACGTGAACCTCATCGGAGTGTGGAACACCTGCGCGGCGGCGGCGGTTGACAACCACGTACGCATGGCCCACCCGCGACGCGATGCTCGAGGACTACGTGACCAGGACCTGGTGCAGCATCCAAACCGCCTGACCCCGGTCAACGATTACACAGTAAAGCCGAGCGCCCGCAGCTGTTCGCGGCCATCGTCGGTGATCTTGTCTGGGCCCCAAGGGGGGTTCCACACCCAGTTGATGCGCAGCTCGTCGACCAGTCCGGCGCCGATCAGCGCGGTGCGCGACTGGTCTTCGATGACGTCGGTCAGCGGGCAGGCCGGCGAGGTCAGCGTCATGTCGATCAGCGCCACCGTGCCCTCGTCGCTGTGTTCGACGTTCAGGCCGTACACCAACCCCAAGTCGACGACGTTGATACCCAACTCGGGGTCGACGACGTCTCGCATCGCCTCCTCGACGTCGGCGAGCAATTCGTTATCCGGTGCTGCGGTTTCGCTCATCGTTAACCTCCTCGAAGCCTGATATCGCCTGTGCCAGCGCGTCTTTGAATGCCATCCAGCCCAGCAGTGCACATTTGACCCGCGCCGGGTATTTCGCGACCCCGGCGAACGCGACACCGTCGCCGAGAACATCCGGGTCTGGATCGATGGTTCCGCGCGAAGACACCATTTCGGTGAACGCGGTGACGGTCTTCAGCGCCTGTCCCACGTCTTGACCGATCACCTGCTCGGTGAGCACCGAGGTAGCCGCCTGGCTGATCGAACAACCTTGTCCGTCGTAGGAGACGTCGGCAATCCGCTCGCCGTCGTCGGACAACGCGATGCGCAAGGTGACTTCGTCGCCGCAGATAGGGTTGACGTGGTGCACTTCCGCGGCGAACGGCTCACGCAGTCCGCGGTGTTGCGGATGTTTGTAGTGATCGAGGATCACGTCCTGATAGATCTGCTCCAGGCGCACGGTCACGCTCCCCCGAAGAACTCCACGGCGCGGCGCACCCCGGCGACCAGTCGGTCGACCTCGTCGACGGTGCTGTAGACCGCGAACGACGCCCGCGCGGTGGCCGCCAAGCCGAAGCGGCGGTGCAACGGCAGCGCACAGTGGTGCCCGACCCGAACGGCGACGCCCTCGTCGTCGAGCACTTGTCCGACGTCATGGGCGTGGACACCGTCGACCACGAAAGACACCGGCGATCCGCGGTCGTGCATCGATGTCGGCCCGATGATACGCACGCCGTCGATGCCCGACAGGCCCTCGATCGTGGCCGAAACCAGCTGGCGCTCGTGCGCCTCGACGGCATCCATCCTGATCGCTTGCAGATAGCGTGCCGCCGCCGCAAGTCCGACCACTTGGGAAGTCATCGGGGTGCCGGCCTCGAACCGCTGCGGGGGCGGCGCGTAGTTGGTGGCCTCCATAGTGACGGTTTCGATCATCGAGCCGCCGGTGAGGAACGGCGGCATCTCGGCGAGGAGGTCGCGACGGCCGTACAGCACGCCGATCCCGTTGGGGCCCAGCATTTTATGGCCGGAAAAGGCGGCGAAGTCGACATCGAGTCCATGGAAGTCAACCGCTCGGTGCGGCACCGACTGGCAAGCATCGAGCACGGTCAACGCGCCAACCGCCTTGGCCCGGGCCACCAGCTCCGCTACCGGGGCGTGTGCACCGGTCACATTCGAGTGATGCGTTACCGCAACGACTTTGACCCGTTCATCGAGCTGCAACGAATCCAGGTCGATGCGGCCATCGTCGGTGACGCCGTACCAGCGCAGCGTAGCGCCGGTCCGGCGGGACAGCTCCTGCCACGGAACCAGGTTCGCGTGATGCTCCAGCTCGGTGGTGACGATGACATCACCGGGTCCGACCGCGCGCTCGAAGCGCGCGTCGCCCAATACGTAGGACACCAGGTTGATGGCTTCGGTGGCGTTCTTGGTGAACACCAGCTCGTCGGCGTCGGCGCCCACGAACGCGGCGACATCGGCGCGGCCCTGCTCGTAGGCGTCGGTGGCCTCCTCCATCAGCTGGTGCGCGCCGCGATGGACCGCGCCGTTGGATGTGATCAAAAACTCACGCTCGGCGTCGAGCACCTGGACCGGACGCTGCGACGTCGCACCGGAATCCAAGTAGGCCAACTGTTTTCCGCCGCGCATCACGCGCTTGAGGATGGGGAAATCGGCGCGGATCGCGGTCAGATCGAGCGGAGTCACCGACGTCTCCATGGTCAAGCCCCCGTGGCCGCCGTTTGGGTCGCTGTCTGGGTGAAGCGCACGTAGCCGTTCTGGTCAAGCTCGTCTGCTAGCTCGGGGCCGCCGGATTCCACGATCCGTCCGCCGACGAAGACATGCACGAACTGCGGCTGGATGTAGCGCAGGATGCGGGTGTAGTGGGTGATCAACAGGATGCCGCCATGGACCTCTTCGGCGTAGCGGTTCACGCCCTCGCTGACCACGCGCAGCGCGTCGACGTCCAGACCGGAGTCGGTCTCGTCGAGAATCGCGATCTTGGGCTTGAGCAAGCCGAGTTGCAGGATCTCGTGACGCTTCTTCTCGCCACCGGAAAAGCCTTCGTTGACACTGCGTTCGGCGAAGGCCGGGTCGATGTCGAGGGCATCCATTGCGGACTTGACCTCTTTGACCCAGTGCCGCAGCTTCGGCGCCTCGCCGCGGACCGCGGTGGCGGCGCTGCGCAGGAAGTTCGACATCGACACGCCGGGCACCTCGACGGGGTACTGCATGGCCAAGAACAGCCCGGCGCGGGCCCTCTCGTCGACGCTCATGTCCAGCACGTTCTGACCGTCGAGCGTGATGGACCCGGATGTCACCTTGTACTTCGGGTGTCCCGCAATCGCGTACGAGAGCGTTGACTTGCCGGAGCCGTTCGGGCCCATCACGGCATGGGTTTCGCCGGAACTGACGGTCAGGTTGACGCCGTTGAGAATCGGGATTTCGCGTTCGCCGTCCGACGGGTCGGTGACGCTGACGTGTAGGTCTTTGATTTCCAGAGTGGTCATGAGGCTGTCGTCTTCTCCGTGATGGCCAGTTCGTGTTCGATGGCTGCGGTCAGGCGCTCGCGCACCTCGGGCACTGCGATCTTGGCGATGATCTCGCCGAAGAAGCCGCGCACCACCAGCCGGCGCGCTTGCTCTTCGGGGATACCGCGGGAACGCAGGTAGAACAGTTGCTCGTCGTCGAATCGTCCAGTGGCGCTGGCGTGTCCGGCACCGACGATCTCGCCGGTTTCGATCTCCAGGTTGGGCACCGAGTCTGCGCGCGCCCCGTCGGTGAGCACCAGGTTGCGGTTGACTTCGAAGGTGTCGGTGCCGGTGGCCGCGGCGCGGATCAGCACGTCGCCCACCCACACGGTGTGCGCGTCGGGCTTGCCGGAGTCTGGATTCCCTTGCAGCGCACCCTTGTAGAGCACATTGGATTTGCAGTCGGGGTGGGCGTGATCCACCAACAGCCGCGACTCTAGGTGCTGGCCGTCGTCGGCGAAGTACAGTCCGAGCAGCTCGGCGTCACCGCCGGGGGCATCGAACCGCACTCTGCCCGTGAGCCGCACCACGTCACCACCGAGAGTGACCGCGACATGGCGTAGCACCGCGTCTTTTCCGAGCGCGGCGTGGTGCATGCTCACATGTACGACGGCGTCGGCCCAGTCGGCGATCGAGACCACGGTGAGCCGGGCAGCGTCGCCGACGACGAATTCGACGTTGTCGGCGTAGGTTCCGCTGCCCCGCTGGTCGATCACCACAACCGCCTCCGCGAGTTCGTCGACCCGGATCTGCAGGTGCCCGTAGGCCGTCGCTCCCTCGCCCGGCCCCGTGACCGCTATCTCAACCGGTGTCTGCAGCGCCGCGCCGCGTTCCACGGTGACCAGCGTCGCGGCGTTGAACGACGAAAAGGCCTGCGCGGCAACCCGGTCGGCGGGCACGCCGCCTTGGCCGAGGCGCTCGTCGCCGCGGCGTACGGTCTCCACGGTGACACCGGGCTGTTCGGCGACGCTGACCTGCGCAGTCCCCGTGGCCGGTGCTGAGCCGTCGTGCAGGCCACGCAACCGCCGCAGCGGGGTGAATCGCCAGATCTCGTCGCGGCCGCCGGGAACCTCGAAGGCGTCGACGTCGAACGACGCGAACAGCTCTCCCTTATTCAGTGCGGTGAGTGACGACCCTGCTGGCGATACCTCGACGGTCAGGTCTTGAGCCGTCATCCGACAGCACCCTCCATCTGCAGCTCGATCAGCCGGTTGAGCTCCAGCGCGTATTCCATCGGCAGCTCTTTGGCGATCGGCTCGACGAAGCCGCGCACGATCATCGCCATCGCCTCGTCCTCGGTCAGCCCGCGGCTCATCAGGTAGAAGAGCTGGTTCTCACTCACCTTGGACACGGTGGCCTCATGCCCCATCGTGACGTCGTCCTCGCGGATGTCGACGTAGGGGTAGGTGTCGCTGCGGCTGATCGTATCCACCAGCAGCGCATCGCATTTCACGCTGGAGCGCGATCCATGGGCGCCCTTGTTCACCTGTACCAGGCCGCGGTAGGAGGTGCGGCCGCCGCCGCGGGCCACCGACTTGGACACGATGTTGCTCGACGTGTTGGGCGCCAGGTGAAGCATCTTGGCGCCGGCATCCTGGTGCTGACCCTCGCCGGCGAACGCCACCGACAGCACCTCACCCTTGGCGTGCTCGCCGGTCATCCACACCGCGGGGTATTTCATCGTGACCTTGGAGCCGATGTTGCCGTCGATCCATTCCATGGTGGCGCCGGCTTCGGCGCGCGCGCGCTTAGTCACCAGGTTGTAGACGTTGTTCGACCAGTTCTGGATCGTGGTGTAACGGCAACGGCCACCGGGCTTTACGATGATCTCCACTACCGCCGAGTGCAGCGAATCCGACTTGTAAATCGGCGCAGTGCAGCCTTCCACGTAGTGGACGTACGCACCCTCATCGACGATGATCAGCGTCCGCTCGAACTGGCCCATGTTCTCGGTGTTGATCCGGAAGTAGGCCTGCAGCGGGATATCGACGTGCACACCTGGCGGGACGTAGATAAACGACCCGCCACTCCACACTGCAGTGTTCAACGCGGAGAACTTGTTGTCTCCGGCCGGGATCACCGTGCCGAAATACTGCTTAAAGATGTCCTCGTGCTCACGCAGTCCGGTGTCGGTGTCGAGGAAGATAACTCCTTGCTTTTCAAGGTCTTCCCGGATCTGGTGGTAAACAACCTCTGACTCGTATTGCGCGGCTACGCCAGCAATCAGCCGCTGCTTTTCGGCTTCCGGGATGCCCAGCCTGTCGTAGGTGTTACGAATGTCTTCTGGCAAGTCATCCCAGGAGGCTGCTTGCTTCTCGGTCGAGCGCACAAAATACTTGATGTTGTCAAAGTCGATACCGCTGAGGTCTGAACCCCACGTCGGAATCGGCTTACGTCGGAAGATGCGCAGTGCCTTCAGCCGGTTCTCCAGCATCCATTCCGGCTCGTTCTTCTTCGCCGAGATGTCGCAGACCACTTCTTCGGAGAGCCCACGCCGAGCGCTGGCGCCCGCGACGTCGGAGTCCGCCCAGCCATAGCCGTACCGGCCCAGCGCAGCGATCGCCTCCTGCTGGGTCAGCGGCTCGGCGGTCGGCCCACCGGTCTTGGTGGCCTCAATGGTCATAGCGACGCTCCTTTGATGCTCGTGGGTTTCGGCGCGGGCTGGGCGCCGACGGGTAATCGCTTGAGCTGCTCGACGGTACTGGTCAGCGGCACATGGGTGGTGCAAGCACAGTCTCCGTTGACGATGGTCGCCAGCCGCTGCACGTGGGTGCCGAGCACTTCGGCCATGGCCTGCCGCTCGGTTTCGCAAAACTCCGGAAACTCTTCGGCCACATGGGAAACCGGGCAGTGATGCTGGCAGATCTGCACGCCCTGAATCGGCCCACCCACTCGTGTGGTGGTGGCTACATAGCCAGCCTTGGTCAGCGCAGTGGCGATCCGCCCGGCCGTCGCCTCGAGGTCGGCGTCGGCGTGGCTGCCGGCCGCGGGCACCTCGGACAAGATTGCGTCGATACGCCGCCTGGCGAACGTGCGCACCGCGTCGTCACCGCCGATTTCCCGAAGCTGTCGCATGGCTGCCGACGCCAGGTCGTCGTAGGCGTGTTCCAGCTTCTCGCGGCCGGCCGCGGTCAGCCGGTAGCGCTTCGCGGGGCGGCCGCGTCCCATCTGCTGCCAGGCCGCAGCGGGAACCGACTCCGCCTCGCCGGCGTCGATCAGCGCGTCAAGGTGACGGCGCACACCGGCAGCCGACAGCCCCAACCGCTCGCCGATCCGGCCCGCGGTGATCGGCCCGGACTCCAGCAGAAGCTGCACGACAGCACGACGGGTATGACCGTCGTGAGTCGACACTGCGGCTGCTGCCGCTGCAGACGGGATTTTCACAACACCAGTGTGACGCAATTCCGGCGACCGGTCCAGCAAGGCTAGCCTGGCCCGTCGGTTGGGCTGGTCACACCGATGGCCGGCGCCGCCCGGTTACGCTGCTCAGATGGCCGCCCGCCACCACACGTTGAGCTCGTCGATCGCCCGATGGCACGGTGACGAGCAGACGGTCGGCCCGCCGCTCAACGATGCCGAGCTCGTCGCACTTCGGCGCACACGGCTATTCGGGGCCACCGGCACCGTCCTGATGGCAATCGGCGCGCTCGGCGCCGGGGCGCGGCCGGTGGTGCAGGATCCGTCCTTCGGCGTGCGACTGCTCAACCTGCCGTCGCGGCTGCAGACCGTGTCGTTGACGATGACCACCACGGGCGCGGTGATGATGGCGCTGGCGTGGCTGATGCTGGGCCGCTTCGCGCTGGGCAGTCGGCGGATGTCGCGCGGCGACCTGGACCGCACGTTGTTGTTGTGGACGCTGCCGCTGCTGATGGCGCCGCCGATGTACAGCAAGGACGTCTACTCCTACCTGGCCCAGAGCCAGATCTGCCGGCTCGGGCTCGACCCCTACCGCGTGGGGCCGGCACGGGCGTTAGGCCTCGACCACGTGTTCACGCTCTCGGTGCCGAGCCTCTGGCGCCACACCCCGGCGCCCTACGGTCCGCTGTTTTTGTGGATTGGCCGCGGCATCTCGGCGCTGACCGGCGAAAACCTCGTCGCAGCCGTGTTGTGCCATCGGCTGGTGGTGTTGATCGGCGTCGGGCTGATCGTGTGGGCCCTTCCGCGGCTGGCCCGCCGTTGCGGCGTGGCAGAGGTCAGCGCGCTGTGGCTGGGAGCGGCCAACCCGCTGCTGATCATGCATCTGGTCGCCGGCATTCACAACGAAGCGCTGATGCTGGGTCTGATGCTGGCCGGCACCGAATTCGCGTTGCGCGGCCTCGATAGTTGGCACTGGCCGGGGCTGCCGCCGCTCAGAGCGACGACCCATTGGCGCGACTGGGCGCCGGTCGGCATGCTGCTGTTCGGGGCCGTGCTGATCACACTGTCCTCGCAGGTGAAATTGCCGTCACTGCTGGCGCTCGGATTCGTCGCGATGGCGCTGGCTTACCGGCTGGGCGCCAACCTGCGGGCGGTGCTCCTTGCCGGCGGAGCGATGGCCGCGGTGGCGCTGGCCGTGATGGCGGTCGTCGGCTGGGCCAGCAGGCTCGGCTTCGGCTGGATCAACACGCTGGGCACCGCCAACGTCGTGCGCAGCTGGATGTCACCGCCGACGCTGCTTGCCCTTGGCACCGGGCAGGCGGGCATCCTGCTGCGTCTGGGTGATCACACCACCGCGGTGCTGTCGCTGACGCGCGGCATCGGGGTGCTGATCATCGCCGTGATGGTGGGCTGGCTGTTGGTGGCGGTGCTCCGCGGACGGCTGCATCCGGTCGGCGGTCTCGGCGTCGCACTGGGCATTACCGTCCTGCTGTTTCCGGTAGTGCAACCGTGGTATTTGCTATGGGCGATCATTCCGCTCGCGGCCTGGGCGACCCGGCCGGGCTTTCGCGCAGCGGCGATCGGCGTCACCATCGTCGTCGGTGTCTTCGGCCCGACTGCGAACGGCGACCGGTTCGCGCTCTTCCAAATCGTGGATGCCACGCTGGCCAGCACGCTCATCGTGGTGCTGCTCATCGCCGGGACCTATACACGTTTGCCATGGCGCCGGCTGCCGGTCGAGGCCGGGGTACTGATTCACGAAGCGGTATCTGACGTGGTCTCCCCGCCGGCCGATACTCCGCAGCGGCAAGCGGTGCCGGGCGCATAGGCTGACATTCCGTGAGCTCAGCCGCAGAGGTCCCCGTCCGCATGCGTGGGGCACGCAAGCAGTACGGGTCGACAACCGCGGTCGCCAACCTCGATCTCGACGTCCATGCCGCTGAGGTGCTGGCTCTGCTGGGACCGAACGGTGCAGGCAAGACGACAGCGGTCGAGATGTGCGAGGGGTTCATCCGCCCGGACGTCGGCACGATCGAAGTGCTCGGCCTGGATCCGATCCTCGACAATGCGCAGCTGCGGCCGCGGATCGGGGTGATGCTGCAAGGCGGCGGCGGCTATCCCATGGCCCGCGCCGGCGAGATGCTCAACCTGGTGGCCGCCTACGCCACCGATCCCCTGGACCCGCAGTGGCTGATGGACACGTTGGGCCTCACCGAGTGCGCACGCACCACGTATCGGCAGCTCTCGGGCGGGCAGCAGCAGCGGCTCGCGCTGGCCTGCGCGCTGGTCGGCCGTCCGGAACTGGTGTTTTTGGATGAACCCACCGAGGGCATGGACGCCCATGCCCGGCTGATCGTGTGGGAGTTGATCGACGCGCTGCGTCGTGACGGTGTGACGGTGCTGCTCACCACCCACCAACTCAAGGAAGCTGAGCAGCTCGCTGATCGGATTGTCATCATCGACCACGGTGTAGAGGTGGCCGCGGGAACACCGGCGGAGTTGACGCGCACCGGGGCCAAGGACCAGTTGCGGTTCAGCGCACCGCCACGGCTCGACCTGTCGCTGCTGGTTTCCGCGCTGCCCGAGGACTACAAAACCACCGAGGTGACACCGGGCGAGTATCTGGTCGAAGGACCGATCAACCCGCGGGTACTGGCGACGGTCGCGGCATGGTGCGCACAGATCGACGTGCTGGCCACCGACATGCGCGTCGAGCAGCGCAGCCTCGAGGACGTTTTCCTCGACCTGACCGGCAGGGAATTGCGGCAATGACGAGTGAAACTCTTTTTCCCGCAGGCACTTTCGCGCCCAATCCGCGCCCCAACGCAGTGTCGAAGATGCTGGTCGCCCAGTCCACGTTGGAGCTGAAGCTGCTGCTGCGCAACTTCGAGTACTTGCTGCTGATCATTTTCATTCCGATCATGCTTCTCATCGCGCTCACCCTGCTACCGTTCGGCTCCTTCGGTCCCAACCGCGCCGCTACCTTCGTCCCGGTCATCACGGCGCTGGCGGTGATCTCCACCGCTTTCACCGGCCAAGCCATTGCGGTGGCGTTCGACCGCCGTTACGGCGCACTGAAACGCCTGGCGGCCACCGCATTACCGATCTGGGGAATTATCGCCGGCAAGTCGCTGGCCGTGGTCGCAGTGGTGTTAGGGCAGTCGATCGTCTTGGGCGCCATAGGTTTTGCGCTCGGTTGGCGGCCCCATCTCGCGGGTCTGGTGCTGGGGGCGGCGATCATCGCGCTGGCTACCGCGGGCTTTGCTGCGCTTGGGCTGCTGCTTGGCGGCTCGATGCGGGCAGAGATCGTGCTCGCGTCCGCCAACGTCCTGTGGTTGATCTTCGGTGGGTCCTGCGCGTTGACCCTTGAGACGGACATGGTCCCCAAGGCGGTGAAGTGGGTCGCGCGGTTGACCCCGTCGGGGGCTTTCACCGAAGCGCTGTCGCAGGCGATGCGGCTGTCGGTCGACTGGTTCGGCATTGTCGTGGTCCTGGCGTGGGGGGTGCTCGCGGCGCTGGCCGCCCTGCGCTGGTTCCGATTCAGCTAGTGCGAGCCTCTTTCGAGACTGCAGCCTTAAACGCGACACGCCTGTGGTGACCGCTACGGGTGCAGTGTCGGGGCCACCGGTGCAGTCTCGGCTCGGGGCGACGGCTACTACGACCTGTAGTTATCGGTGGCCTACCATCGAGGCCGTGACGACCATGGCGATGCCCGTCGGGCGCTGGCTGTTGCGGCTGCTGGACCTGCTGCCCGTGCCCAGCGTGCGCGCCCAACGCTTCATCGCCGCCGCCGTCATCGTGACGCAGGGCGGCATCGCCGTCACCGGCGCGATAGTGCGCGTCACCGCGTCGGGACTGGGCTGCCCCACGTGGCCGCAGTGTTTTCCGGGCAGCTTCACCCCGGTAGCGGTGGCCGAGGTGCCTCGGGTCCACCAGGCCGTCGAGTTCGGTAACCGGATGTTCAGCGTCGCGGTGGTGATCGCCGCGGCGCTGGCTGTGCTGGCTGTCGCCCGGGCACGGCGTCGCCCCGAGGTACAGGTGTACGCGTGGTTGATGCCCGCCTCGACGATCGCGCAGGCAGTGATCGGCGGCATTACCGTCCTCACCGGGCTGCTGTGGTGGACCGTGGCCATCCACCTTTTGGCATCGATGACGATGGTGTGGCTCGCGGTGTTGCTGTACGTCAAGGTCGGCGAACCCGACGACGGTGTGCTCCGCTACCGGGTGGTCAAGCCGTTGCGCGGGCTCACCGCACTGAGCGCGATGACGCTGGCTGCGGTGTTGGTGGCCGGCACGCTGGTCACCGGCGCGGGTCCGCACGCTGGTGATCACAGCAGCAGTCGGACGGTGCCGCGATTGGCAGTCCAGATCACCACGTTGGTGCACGTCCATTCGTCGCTGCTGGTCGCCTACCTCGCGCTGTTGATCGGGCTGGGTTTCGGCTTGCTGGCGGTGCATGCGCCGCGGCCGGTGTTGTTGCGGCTGGGTGTACTGGTGCTGCTGGTGTGCGGCCAAGCCTTAGTCGGGACCGTGCAGTTCTTCACCGGCGTGCCTGCCGCGCTGGTCGCCGTGCACGTCGCGGGCGCGGCGCTGTGCACCGCGGCCACCGCCGCGCTATGGGCGTCGATGCGAGAGCGGGCCCAGTCCGAGCCGCTCCAGGGCTGACTCGACACAGAGCGCGAACTGACGCTGCTGATCGCTGCGGTCGGCGTCGTCCAACGCCCGCCAACCGAGCGACGGCGCGACGAGGTCGAGCCGCACCAGCCGAGCATCGTCGGGGCGGCCGGTGACGTCGGCACGGGCGCAGAGCAACTCCGTCGCGTCGATGCCCAGCTTTTCGGCCGCGGCCCGCAGCGCAGCATGACCCACATCCCACAGCTCGAAATCCGCATCGACAAGCCGGCGTCCGATGAACGCGTGTGACTGCACGCCACCGAGAAAGACCAGCGCCGTCGTGTCGGGTCCGGCTGCGGTGGCCGCTGTCGGCACGCCGGCCCGCTGAAGATCGCGCAGATATCGCTTGTCGACATTCCACTCGATGACAGGCGGGGCGTTCAGCACGTTCGGCACGCGTTTTGTCCACGCCAAAAAGTCGTCCAGCAGGCCGGCGTCATCAGGTGCCGCCCGCAAAATCACTAGGTCGGCGTTCACGGTTGCCGGGTCGTCCCAGCGCATCCACCGTGCGTGCAATCCCCGTTTGCGCAGCGCGCCGACCAATCCGTCGTCGTCATTATCGACCGACCGGGAGCCGGCCAGCACGATGCGCGGATGACGGACGTCGGGGCGGGCCAATTTCATGGGCTCTCCACACCTGCGGATGATAGTCAGCATGCACGCGATCGAAGTCGCCGAACTCGGCGGACCAGAAGTCCTGCGTTATGTCGACAAGCCACAGCCCTCCCCGGCTTCCGGCGAAGTGTTGATCAAGGCCGAGGCGATCGGCATCAACTTCATCGACACCTATTTCCGATCAGGGCAATACCCGCGCGAGTTGCCGTTCGTGCTCGGAACCGAAGTGTCGGGCACGGTTGCCGCCGTCGGTGACGATGTGACGTCGCTGCGGGAGGGCGACCGGGTGGTGACCGCGGCCGCATCCGGGGCCTACGCCGAATTCAGCACAGCCCCAGCCGAATTCGTCGCACAACTACCGACCGAGGTGGACTTCGACGTGGCAGCCTCGGCGCTGTTGAAAGGGCTGACCGCGCACTACCTAATCATGTCCGTCTACCCGGCGCAGCCCGGGGACACCGTGTTGGTGCATGCCGGCGCCGGCGGGGTGGGCCTGATCTTGACGCAGTGGGCGGCCGCCCTTGGTATTCGGGTGATCACGACGGTGTCGACGCCCCGGAAGGCGGAGCTGTCGCGGGAAGCCGGCGCTAGCGAGGTGCTCGATTACCCTGACGACGCCGACGAATTCGGCAAACGGATCCGCGAGTTGACCGAGGGTGCCGGGGTGGCCGCGGTCTACGACGGAGTGGGGGCCAGCACGTTCGACGCCAGCCTGGCCAGCCTGGCCGTGCGGGGCACGCTGGCGTTGTTCGGCGCTGCCAGCGGACCCGTGGCCCCGGTCGACCCGCAGCGCCTCAACGCCGCTGGGTCGGTGTACCTGACCCGCCCGAAACTGGCTGACTTCACCCGCACGGAGCAGGAATTCGCTTGGCGCGCGCGCGAATTATTCGACGCGATCGCGGCCGGGTCGATCAGGGTCACCGTGAGTCGGCGCTACCCACTGGCCGACGCCGTCCAGGCGCATCAGGACCTACAGGGGCGTAAGACGGTCGGCTCTATCGTGCTGGTGCCCTAGGCGTTGTCAGCCTGCGGCCCGAGTTCGTCCTCTTGGCCCCAGCTGCCCGGCACCATCGGCATGGTCGGGTTCGCGCCGAACTCGTCACCAGGAAGCGTGGTCAACCCCGCGGCCTTCGTGGTGCCTTGACGGACGGTCCCGGCGAAGCCCAGCGGCCCCGCACCGGCATCGGAGGCCGCCGTCGAGCCGACGAGCTCCTGCTCCGGCGGACCCCAGTCAGGGTCCACGTCGACGTCCATCGTCATGAACTGGTCGCCGTGGTCGCGCAGTGTCGCGCGCCGGCGGCGGCGCGCCCGCGCCTGCTGCCGGGCGGCCGCTGCTGCCGCCGCGGCGGCCGAATCCGGCTCGGACCCTTTCTTTTTGGCGCTGGAGCTGGCGCTTGCGCTGGCACTCATGCCCGAGCCGAACCCGGTGCCTGGCGGCCCCTCCATGTAGGGCGGGACGAATCCCGCCCCGCCGGCGGCCGGGGGTGGCGATGGCGGAGCGGGACTGGCGGCGGTGCTCGTCGTCGGCGTTGGCGCGGGCGCCGGGGCCGAGGCGGAAGCCGCGGCTGGCGCGGCGGGACCCGGACTCATCCCGGCGACCGGCAACACAGGCGGCGCAGGCTCGGCGGGCGCCGCAAGCGGCGCGACGGCCGGCGCGGCGGGCTGGATGGCAGCCAGACCCGCCAGCCCCGCGAAGCCGCCTACCACACCCAGGGGAGCAACCGCCGCGAGAACCGCGGGCACCAGCAACTCCGGCTGAGTCCCAAGCCAACTGGCGATCTGGGCGATGTGCGTCGGCCAGTCGAACATCTCGAGGGCAACCAGATACTGGAAAGCCAACGCCGGATTTTGCATCAGGTATACGCCGAACTGTTGAAAATCCTCGAACAGTTCGAGCGCGCGGACAACCCAGTAGATCGGTTGGCCAGGGTTCGTATAGGCGTCGTAGGGCAGCCCGTTCACGGTGCCCTGCGCGGGATTCCAATTGATTCCGAAGTTCTTCAGGATGTTGGCGATGAAGTCGTCCAGCGGGTTGTCGACCCTGGGGTCTGGGAATGGGTTCCCCGAATCTTGAGTCGACGCATTGGATTTCACGATCTGTGGTGCCGGGGTGGTCTGCGGTGTTGACGCCACCGCGGTGGTGGAGACGGCTTGGTAGGTGGTCATCGTGGTGGCCGCCTGAACCCACATCCGCACATAGTCGGCCTCATTGAGCGCGATCGGAATCGTATTGATCCCAAAGAAATTCGTCGCCACCAACACCGCATGCACAGCATGGTTGGCCGCCAACTCCCCCAGCGTCGGCATCGCCGCCAACGCCGCGGTATAGGCGCCAGCCGCCGTCTCATGCGCAGCAGCCGCCGTCGCACTATCGGCACTGGTCTGCATCAACCACGCCAGATACGGCACATGGGCAGCCACATACGACTCCGCACTCGGCCCCTGCCACGCCCCGGCCTGCGTCGCCGCCAACACGCCGCTCAGCTCCTGAGCAACCGACGCATACTCCGTACTCAACGACGACCACGCCCCCGCCGCCGCCAACAACGACCCCGGACCCGGACCAGCGCTCAACAACGCCGAATGCACCTCCGGCGGAAACGCCATCCAGATCGGCGCCGACATCGTCAGTTGTCCAGTACCGAATGCGACGGAGCTGCAACGCTATTCGCGGCCCGTAAGCGGGCGGTCAGTGCCTCGGTACCAGCACTGGCGATCATTCCGTCGGGATCCACGCGCAACCTCATGCCAAGCACTCCTCCCTGCGTGGGTAACCATAATGAATATCGTTTTCATTTTCAACGTGGATTTCTTGGCGCAAGGAGCCGTCCGGCGGCCTGGCGCGTCTAGCGCCGCCGCGACCGCGGGTCAGGTGGTGTCGAACAGAGTTGTTAGCGGGTGCTGTTCTGGGGCGTTTCGGGCGGATCGGTGCTCCAGGTCCCCGGCACCATCGGCACGCTGGGGCTGCCACCGAAGCCATCGCTGGCGAGCGTGGTCAACCCAGCGGCTCGCGTCGCGGCGTCGTTAGCTACCGTCCCGGCAAACCCCAACGGTCCCGCGCCTTTCTCGGATGCCGTCGTGGCAACGGTGGGCTCGTTCGGCGGCGGCGCTTCCCAGTCGGGCTGTACCTCGACATTCATGTCCATGAATTCGTCGCCGTACTCGGGCAGCTTCGCCCGTCGGCGCCGCCGCGCCCGGGCCTGTTCTCGAGCCGCCGCAGCCGCCCCTGCCGCGGCGGTATCACCCTCGGGCGTCTTGCGTTTCGCGCTCGAGCTGGCACTGGTGCTCATCGCCGAGCCGGACCCGATGCCGGGAGGACCGACGATGTAGGGAGGGGTGAAACCGGCGACGCTGACCGTCGGCGACGGTGGCGCCGGCGGCGCCGGGGAACTGACGACGGTGCTCGCGGTGGGGGTAGGAGCGGGAGCCGGGGCGGAGCCAGGACTCACGGCGGTCGAGGTAACCGGCGTTAGGCCCCCAGCGACTGGCATATTGGACTCGATCTGGGGCTCGGTCGCGGCCGGGATAGTTTCGGCGCCCGTGGGCACGGCTGCCAGCCCGGCTAGCCCCGCGAAAGCGCCCACTCCTAGGCCGGGAACTGCCATCAGGGGGAATAGCGGCAAGCCGAAAGCGGACGTGGTCGCCTGCGAGGTGAAGTAGCTGATCGCTTCAAGCGCGTGCCCGAACTCGTCGGCAGCAAGCGCCGGAATGTCGCTCATCAGCTGCTGGAAGCCTAAGGACGGATTTGTCAGGATTTCGGAGAAATCTCTTCCCAATGTGTCGGTAATTTCAAGTACTCGGTTGTTCCACCAGCTCTGCTGGCTTGGATCCCCGCCGTCATTGTCGATGATGTCTTGGATTCCGCTGCTGTTGCCGCTGTCGTTGCTGTTGCTGCTGGTGCTGTCGCTCTTCTGAATCTGCGGCGCCGGGGTGGTCTGCGGTGTTGACGCCACCGCGGTGGTGGAGACGGCTTGGTAGGTGGTCATCGTGGTGGCCGCCTGCACCCACATCCGCACATAGTCGGCCTCATTGAGCGCGATCGGAATCGTATTGATCCCAAAGAAATTCGTCGCCACCAACACCGCATGCACAGCATGGTTGGCCGCCAACTCCCCCAGCGTCGGCATCGCCGCCAACGCCGCGGTATAAGCGCCAGCCGCCGTCTCATGCGCAGCAGCCGCCGCCGCACTATCGGCACTGGCCTGCATCAACCACGCCAGATACGGCACATGGGCAGCCACATACGACTCCGCACTCGGCCCCTGCCACGCCCCGGCCTGCGTCGCCGCCAACACGCCGCTCAGCTCCTGAGCAACCGACGCATACTCCGTACTCAACGACGACCACGCCCCCGCCGCCGCCAACAACGACCCCGGACCCGGACCAGCGCTCAACAACGCCGAATGCACCTCCGGCGGAAACGCCATCCAGATCGGCGATGTCACAGGCACTCCTGCGGTTTGGTTTTGCGGGGCAACAACCAGCCCCACGGTCCGCGACCCGGCGCCACGGACTGACTAAGCAGGTCAACTGAACCGGCATTTAATACGACCTGGTGTGGTAGGACAAGACCCGGTCGGGGTATGGGGTATTTGCTGGAACGACGAGCTTGGTGGGCGATCAGGCACCCAGGAGCGTGGGCAGCTTCAGCGCGGAGTCCACTGCCAGCGCGCAGAACACCACCGCCAGGTAGTTGTTGGACTGCAGGAAGAGCCGCAACGGTTTGACCGGCTCGCCGCGGCGCACCCCGGCGTAGAGCTGGTGGGCCATCGCCAGGAACCACACGCCCGCCAGCACCGCAACAGTCGCGTACAGCCAACCGGTTGCCAGCGCCAATACCAGCGTCGCCAGCACGGTCAGCCAGGTATAGACCAGGATTCGCCCGGTGACCTGACGCTCCGTCGCGACAACTGGCAGCATCGGCACGCCGGCGGCTTTGTAGTCGTCCTTGTACCGCATGGCCAGCGCCCAGGTGTGGGGTGGCGTCCAGAAGAAGACGATCGCGAACATCACCAACGCCGGCCAACCGATGGTGCCCGTCACTGCTGACCAGCCGATCATCACCGGCATACAGCCAGCGGCCCCACCCCAGACCACGTTCTGGGAGGTGCGCCGCTTGAGCAGGAGTGTGTAGACGAAGACGTAGAACGCGATCGTGGCGACGGCCAGCAACCCGGACAACAGGTTGGTCGTCCACCACAGCCAAACGAACGAGCCCGCACTCAGGACTAGGCCGAACACCAAGGCGTTCCGGGTCGGCACGGCGGCACGAGCCAAGGGCCGTCGTGCGGTGCGTTTCATCACCTTGTCGATGTCGGCGTCGGCCACACAGTTGAGCGCGTTAGCGCCGCCGGCAGCCAGCATCCCGCCGATCAACGTGTTGAGGATCAAAAGCGGATTTACCGTGCCGCGGTCGGCGAGCAACATCGCCGGTATGGCGGTAACCAACAGCAGCTCGACAACCCGCGGCTTGGTCAACGCCAAATAAGCCAGCACAGTGGTGCGTACTGGACTCGGCGCGACGCGCCCGCGAACGCTCACGCAATAACTCCTCGATCGCAGCAGCGCGCAGCTTCTACTACAGACGATGGTAGACCGAGTGGTTGCGCCACCCTCACCGCAGGGTCCATTCGCGACCGATTGCCGTGATCGGATCGGTCATACGCCGTTTGCTCAGCGGCCTGGAGTGGTACGACCAAAGTTGACCTGCAGTGCGCTGTGATCCCGCACTAGGGTGGGGATGAACCAGCTTGTCGAATCGAGGACTGAGCTTGTGACCACGCTTGAAGACATTTCCGCGCTTACCCAACCGCACCACCCCGACGACTGGACCGAGGTTGACTCGCTTGCGGTCGACACCATCCGGGTGCTGGCCGCCGATGCGGTCCAGAAGGTCGGCAACGGCCATCCCGGGACGGCGATGAGCCTGGCTCCCCTGGCCTACACGCTGTTCCAGCGGGTGATGCGCCATGATCCCAGCGACACCACGTGGCTGGGCCGCGACCGGTTCGTGCTGTCGGCGGGGCACAGCAGCCTCACCCTCTACATCCAGCTCTACCTCGGCGGCTTCGGGCTCGAGCTCTCGGACATCCAGTCGTATCGGACCTGGGGATCCAAGACTCCCGGGCATCCGGAGTTCCGCCACACGGCGGGGGTAGAGATCACCACCGGCCCGCTCGGTCAGGGTTTGGCGTCGGCGGTGGGGATGGCGATGGCATCACGCTTCGAGCGCGGCCTGTTCGACCCCGACGCCGCCCCGGGCACCAGCCCGTTCGACCACTACATCTTTGTGATCGCCTCCGACGGCGACATCGAAGAAGGGGTGACCTCGGAGGCGTCCTCGTTGGCGGCGGTTCAGCAGCTGGGCAACCTCATCGTGTTCTACGACCACAACCAGATTTCGATCGAAGACGACACCAACATCGCGTTGTGCGAGAACACCGCCGACCGCTACCGCGCCTACGGCTGGCATGTGCAGGAGATCGAGGGCGGCGAGAACGTGGTCGCGATCGAGGAGGCCATCGCGAACGCGAAGGCTGTCACCGACCGCCCGTCGTTCATCGAGCTGCGCACGATCATCGGCTATCCGGCACCGAACGCGATGAACACCGGCAAGGCGCACGGCGCGGCCCTGGGCGAGGACGAGGTAGCGGCCACCAAGAAGGTGCTGGGGTTCGACCCCGACAAGCACTTTCAGGTCAGCGACGAAGTGCTGGCCCACACCCGCAAGCTGGTGCAGCGCGGCAAGGAGGCTCACGAGCGCTGGCAGCCCGAGTTCGATGCGTGGGCGCAGCGCGAGCCCGAACGCAAGGCGCTGCTGGATCGGCTGACGGCCGAAGAGCTGCCCGACGGCTGGGACGCCGACTTGCCGCACTGGGAGCCCGGATCCGACGAGATGGCCACCCGTAAAGCATCCGGTGCGGTGCTGAACGCGGTGGCGCCGAAAATTCCCGAACTGTGGGGCGGGTCCGCCGATCTGGCCGAAAGCAACCTCACCACGATCAACGACGCCGACTCCTTCGGGCCACCCGCGATCTCGACCAAGGAGTTCACCGCAAGCTGGTACGGCCGGGTTTTGCATTTCGGTGTGCGCGAGCACGCGATGGGCGCAATCCTGTCCGGCATCGTGCTGCACGGCCCGACTCGCGCCTACGGCGGCACCTTCCTGACGTTCTCCGACTACATGCGCCCGTCGGTGCGGCTGGCCGCGCTGATGGACATCGACACCATCTATGTGTGGACACACGACTCGATCGGCCTCGGTGAAGATGGCCCCACCCATCAGCCGATCGAACACCTGGCGGCGCTGCGCGCCATCCCGAAGCTGTCGGTTGTGCGCCCCGGCGACGCGAACGAGACTGCGTATGCCTGGCGCACAATCCTGGCCCGCGGCAACGGCAGCGGGCCGGTCGGGCTGATCCTGACCCGGCAGGGTGTGCCGGTGCTCGAGGGCACCAGCCTCGACGGCGTGGCCCGCGGCGGTTACGTGCTCGGCGGCGCCGAAGGCGGCGAGCCCGACGTCATCCTGATCGGCACCGGCTCGGAACTGCAGATCGCGGTGGCGGCACAGAAGGCGTTGGCGGACAAGGGCGTTACCGCGCGGGTGGTCTCGATGCCGTGTGTGGAGTGGTTCGAATCGCAGCCGTATGACTATCAGGAAAGCGTGCTGCCGACCAGCGTCAAGGCCCGGGTGGCCGTCGAAGCGGGTGTCGCCATGCCCTGGCACAAAATGGTCGGCGAGACCGGGCAGATCGTCTCGATCGAGCACTACGGCGAATCCGCGGATTACAAGACCCTGTACCGGGAATTCGGCTTCACCGCAGAAGCCGTCGTTGCCGCCGCCGAACGAGCACTGGACAACTCCAGAAGAAGGGCGAATCAATGACTCAGAATGCGAATCTGGCCGCGTTGAGCGCGGCAGGTGTATCGGTGTGGCTGGACGACTTGTCGCGAGACCGGATCAAGTCCGGCAATCTGCAGCAGCTGATCGACACCAGGTGCGTCGTCGGCGTCACCAGCAACCCGACTATCTTCCAGAAGGCGCTGGCAGAAAGCGACACCTACAACGACCAGATCGCCGAGCTGGCCGAACGGGGCGCCGACGTCGACGCCACCGTCCGCACCGTGACCACCGACGACGTCCGCATGGCGTGTGACGTGCTCAGGCCGCAATGGGAAGCCTCCGACGGAGTCGACGGGCGGGTGTCGATCGAGGTGGATCCGGGGGTTGCGCACGACGCCGACGCAACCATCCAGCAGGCCGTCGACCTGTGGAAGACCGTCGACCGACCGAACCTGTTCATCAAAATCCCGGCGACCGAAGAAGGCATACCGGCCATCACCTCAACACTGGCCGAAGGGATTTCGATCAACGTGACGCTGATCTTCTCCGTCGAACGCCACCGTGCGGTGATGGACGCCTACCTCAACGGCCTGGAGAAGGCCAAGCAGGCCGGCCACGACCTATCCAAGATCCATTCCGTGGCATCGTTTTTCGTGTCCCGGGTGGACACCGAGGTTGACAAGCGGCTGGAGAAGATCGGCACCGAAGAGGCGCTGGCGTTGCGGGGCCAGGCCGGTGTCGCCAACGCCCGGCTGGCCTATGCCGCATACCAGGAGGTCTTCGTCGGCGGCGATCGCTACGAGCAACTCAAGACTCAGGGCGCGCGAGTGCAGCGACCGCTGTGGGCGTCGACCGGCGTCAAGAACCCCGACTATTCCGACACGTTGTATGTGACCGAGCTGGTCGCGCCGAACACGGTGAACACCATGCCGGAGAAGACCATTGAGGCCGTCGCCGACCACGGTGTCATCAAGGGTGACACGGTGACCGGCACGGCGTCGGAGGCCCAGCAGGTATTCGACAAGCTGCAAGCCGTCGGGGTGGATCTGACCGACGTGTTCGTCGTGCTGGAAAACGAAGGCGTGGAGAAGTTCGAAGAGTCCTGGACCGAGTTGCTCAAGGAGACGCAGGCTCAGCTGGACGCCGCTGCCAAATGAGCCAAGCCGGCACCCAATCCTTTCGGGGGGCCAGCACCACGCAATGGCGAAACCCGCTGCGGGACAAGCGCGATAAACGGCTGCCTCGGATCGCCGCCCCGTGTGGCATGGTGATCTTCGGGGTCACCGGCGATTTGGCCCGCAAGAAGGTGATGCCGGCCATCTACGATCTGGCCAATCGCGGCCTGCTGCCACCCACTTTCGCACTGGTGGGCTTCGCCCGCCGCGACTGGGACCACGAGGATTTCGGTCAGGTGGTGTACGAGTCCGTCAAACAGCACGCGCGTACACCGTTTCGGCAAGTGGTGTGGGAGCGTCTGGCCGACGGGTTCCGTTTCGTGCCAGGCACGTTCGATGACGAGCAGGCGTTCGCCCGGCTGGCCGAGTGCCTGGACAAGCTCGACGCCGAGCGCGGCACCGGCGGTAACCACGCGTTCTATCTGGCCATCCCGCCGAAGTCTTTTCCCGTGGTGTGTGAGCAGCTGCACAAGTCAGGGCTGGCCCGTCCGCAGGACGGCCGGTGGAGCCGGGTGGTCATCGAGAAACCGTTCGGCCACAACCTTGGCAGCGCACGTGAGCTGAACAAGGTGGTCAACAGCGTCTTCCCCGAGGAGTCGGTCTTCCGCATCGACCACTACCTCGGCAAGGAAACCGTGCAGAACATCTTGGCGTTGCGGTTCGCCAACCAACTGTTCGATCCGATCTGGAACTCGCACTACGTCGACCATGTGCAGATCACAATGGCCGAAGACATCGGCCTGGGCGGGCGAGCCGGCTACTACGACGGCATCGGCGCGGCCCGCGACGTAATCCAGAACCACCTGATGCAACTGTTGGCGCTCACCGCGATGGAAGAGCCGGTGAGCTTCCAGCCGTCGGAACTGCAGACCGAAAAGATCAAGGTGCTCTCGGCGACCCAACTCGCCCAGCCCCTCGATGAGACCACCTGCCGCGGCCAGTACACCGCCGGGTGGCAGGGTGGTGAGCACGTGGTGGGGTTGCTCGACGAGGAGGGCTTTTCCAAGGACTCCATCACCGAGACGTTCGCGGCAATCACGTTGGAGGTCAATACTCGCCGCTGGGCAGGGGTGCCGTTTTACCTGCGCACCGGAAAACGCTTGGGACGCCGGGTTACTGAGATCGCGCTGGTATTCAAGCGGGCGCCGCATCTGCCGTTCGACGCCACCATGACCGACGAGCTGGGCGCGAACGCTCTGGTGATTCGGGTGCAACCTGACGAAGGGGTCACGCTGCGGTTCGGCTCCAAGGTGCCGGGGACCGCCATGGAGGTGCGCGATGTCAACATGGACTTCTCGTACGGCTTGGCGTTCGCCGAGGACTCACCCGAGCCGTACGAGCGGCTGATTCTGGACGTGCTGCTCGGTGAGCCGTCGTTGTTTCCGGTCAACGAGGAGGTCGAATTGGCCTGGGAAATCCTCGATCCCGTGCTGGACAACTGGGCCGCACATGGAAAGCCGGAGCCGTATGAGGCGGGCAGCTGGGGCCCGACGTCGTCGTTCGAGTTGCTGCGCCGCACCGGCCGGCAATGGCGGCGGCCATGATTCTCGATCTGCCGGATACGACTACCACCGCTATAAACAAGAAGCTCGACGAGGTACGCGAACGGGTCGGGGCTGTGACGATGGGCCGGGTACTGACGTTGGTCATCGTGCCCGATACCGAAGCCATGGTCGAGGAATCCATCGAAGCCGCGAACGCGGCCAGCCATGAGCATCCCAGCCGGGTGATCGTGGTGATCACCGGTGACCGCGACGCGCCCGAAGCGCGGCTCGACGCGCAGTTGCGTGCGGGCGGTGACAGCGGCGCCGGAGAGGTGGTGGTGCTGAGGCTGTCGGGTCCGCTCGCCGACCACGCCGGCAGTGTGGTGGTGCCCTTTCTGCTGCCCGACATCCCCGTCGTCGCATGGTGGCCCGACATTGCCCCGGCAGTGCCAGCCCGGGATCCCCTGGGGCAGTTGGCAATTCGGCGCATCACTGACGCCACCAACGGTGTCGACCCGCTGTCGGCGATCAAGAGCCGGCTGCCGGGTTACACCCCGGGCGACACTGACCTGGCCTGGAGCCGGATCACCTATTGGCGCGCCTTGCTGACATCGGCGATCGATCAGCCCCCGCACGAGCCGATCACCTCTGCGGTGGTTTCCGGCCTGAGGACGGAGCCGGCTTTGGATGTCCTGGCCGGCTGGCTGGCCAGGAGGATCGATGGGCCGGTGCGGCGCGCGGTGGGCGACCTCAAGGTCGAGCTGGTCCGTCCGACCGAGACGGTGACGCTGAGCCGGCCACAAGAAGGGATGACGGCGACGCTCAGCCGCACCGCCAAGCCGGATGCGCTGGTTCCCTTGCCCCGCAGGGAAACCCGTGAATGCCTTGCCGAAGACCTGCGCCGGCTGGATCCGGACGTGATCTACCTCGAGGCGCTGGAAGGTATCAGTCAGGTGGAGTACGTATGAGCAGAGTGGTCGAAACCTATCCCGACAGTGACGCGCTGGCGGCGGCAGCGTGCGAGCGGCTGATCGATGCCATCGACGCAGCCGTGGCGGCCCGCGGCCAGGCGCTGATCGTCTTGACCGGCGGCGGCAACGGCAACCGGCTGCTGAGCAAGCTCAGCGAGCAGAGCCAACGAATCGACTGGTCGAAGGTCCACCTGTTCTGGGGAGACGAGCGCTACGTACCCCAGGACGACGACGAGCGCAACGACAAGCAGGCTCGTGAGGCCCTGCTGGACCACGTCGACATCCCGGCGCGCAATGTGCATCCGATGCCGGCGAGCGACGGCGAATTCGGCGACGACATCGATGCCGCCGCACTGGCCTACCAGCAGGTTCTCGCGGCGTACGCCCAGCCTGGTGACCCTGCACCCGATTTCGACGTGCACCTGTTGGGCGTCGGGCCCGAGGGCCACATCAACTCGTTGTTCCCCGATACCCCCGCGGTGCGGGAGACCGCCCGGCTGGTGGTGGGGGTCACCGATTCACCGAAACCCCCGCCACAGCGAATTACCTTGACGTTGCCCGCACTTCAGCGCTCCCGCGAAGTCTGGACGATGGTCTCCGGGTCGGAGAAGGCCGACGCCGTGGCCGCCGCCCTCGGCGGCGCCGACCCGGTCTCGGTCCCGGCCGCAGGAGCAGTCGGGCGGGAGAACACGGTGTGGCTGCTCGACACGGACGCCGCGGCCAAGCTCTCGAGCTGACTCCTTCTCCGCAGTTCCTCCCGGCCGAGCGTCATAATGACCGTCATGGCAGACAAATCGGCCCGCGCGGGCTCCGAGCGGCAGCGGCTGAAGACCCTCGCACAGGCCGCGTTGAACGCCGACCTCACGGTGCAACAGCTCGAGAGCGTGCTGGCCGACATGAACACGTCGCTCTCCGGCCTCAACGGTGCCCTCGACACCTTCGAGAACAGCCTCGAACACCTAAACACCACACTGGGCAAGCTCGACGAGCTCGCGCCGAGGCTCGGCGGTGTGGTCGATCGGATGGAAGCGATTGTTGAGAGGGTCGAGCACATCGTCGACCTGACCGAAGCGGTGATGTCACCGTTGTGGGCGACCGAGCACGCGGTGCGCGGCGTCATCAACGCCTTGCGGAACCGCACCGTGCGATAGCGGACCCAAACACGAACTTCCGCTAGCCGCTGTTGCGCAGCGCGCTCGCTAAACCGTTCATCGTCAACAGGATTCCGCGCTGCACCAGTTCGTCGTTGTCACCGCGGCGGTAGCGCCGCAGCAACTCTACCTGAAGGTGGTTCAGCGGCTCCAGGTACGGGAAGCGGTTGAACACCGAGCGCGCCAGCGCCGGGTTGTCAGCCAGCAGGTCGTCTTGGCGAGTGATCAACCGATGCATGGTGATGGTGCGCTGGTGCTCGTCGACGATCTTGTCAAACACCCTGTGCCGCAGTGACTCGTCAGAAACCAGCTCGGCATACCGAGCCGCCAGTCCCAGGTCGGTCTTGGCCAGCACTTGGGCCATATTCGACAGCACGGTGCGGAAGAACGGCCATCGTCGATACAAGTCGTGTAGGACGTCGAGTCGGGCTTTCTCTCTATCAGACCTCTCGGCGACCCACTGCTCGAACGCCGAGCCGGTGCCATACCAGCCGGGCAGCATCACCCGGCACTGGCTCCAGGCCAGCACCCAGGGAATGGCGCGCAGGTCCGCGATCGACGTGGTGGGTTTGCGCGATGTCGGCCGGCTGCCGATGTTCAGCGACCCGATCTCACTGACCGGGGTGGACGCCAGAAAATAGTCGACGAAACCCGCTGTCTCATGGACCAATTCGGCATAGACCCGTTGTGCTCGCGCGGCCAGGTCGTCGAGCACCTCGTAAGCGGGGGCCGCGTCGTCGCCGAGACCCTCCACGTCGAGCAGCGTCGCCTCCAAGGTGGCGGCCACCAACGTTTCCAGGTTGCGGCGCGCCAGTTCCGGTTCGGCGTATTTGGCGGCGATCACCTCGCCCTGCTCGGTGAGGCGCAGGGAGCCGTTCACCGCGCCCGGCGGCTGGGCGAGAATGGCCTCATAGCTGGGCCCGCCGCCGCGCCCTACGGTGCCACCGCGACCGTGAAAGAGCCGCAACCGAATTCCCGTTCTGCGGGCCGTCTCCACCAGGGCGAGCTCTGCGCGGTAGACCGCCCAGTTCGAAGCCAGATAGCCGCCGTCCTTATTGGAGTCGGAGTAGCCGAGCATCACCTCCTGGCTTTCGCCGCGAGCCCGGACCAGCGCCCGGTAGAGCGGAAGATCGAGCATCGCTTGCAGAATCGACGCTCCGCTGTAGAGATCGTCGATGGTCTCGAACAGCGGGACGATGCCCACGGGGCAATACGGTCGTGCCCCGGAGGCATCTAACAGACCGACCTCTTTCAGCAGGATCGCCGGTTCGAGCACGTCCGACACCGAGCGGCACATCGAGACGACGTAGTTGGGCACCGCCTGCGGGCCGTATACCGCCACCGCGCGGGCGGCAGCCGCGACGATGTCGAGCTCGCGCCGGGCCAGCCCGGAAAGTTGGGCGCGGTCACTGAGCAGCGGCCGGCGGGTGCCCAATTCGCCGGCCAGCAGCGTGACCCGCTGGTCTTCGGGCAGCGACGAGTAGTCCGGATGCACCCCGGACCAGGCCAGCAGCTCGGCAACCACTTCTTCGTGGACGTCGGAGTTTTGCCGCAAGTCCAGGCCACACAGGTGAAAACCGAAGACGTGCACGGCCTCCCGCAACGCGGCCAGCCGGTGCTCGGCGAGCAGCGCGCTGCCGTGGCGGCGCAGCGAGACATCGATGGTGTCAAGGTCAGCCCGCAACTCCCCCGGCGTCACATATCGGGGCAGGCCCAGCTCGAGCTGTTGGGCCGGCTGACGATCGAGGATCGCGGCCGCGGTCGTGGTGAGCCGGGCGCGGATCACCCGCAACGCCCGCCGGTACGGCTCGTCGGCGCGGGCCGGTTCGTGACAGGCATCGGCCAGCGCGGCCAGTTCGGGGCTGACGGTGACCAGCCGCGCCGACATCGACAGCTCCTGTTCCAAGGCGGTCAGCTCGGCGAAATAGTGCGCCAGCGCGGTGTAGGCCGCACTGCCAGTGGCCAGCCGCACCACGTCGGCGGTCACGTTCGGGTTGCCGTCGCGATCACCACCGATCCAGGAACCCGGCCGCAGGATGGGCTCGCAGAGCAGGTTCGAGTCGGGCCAGCGTGCGCGCAGCGCCTCCCGCACTTCGGCGTTGATCTTCGGGATGACATCGAAAAACGCGGCCGGGTAGTAGCGCAGGCCGACTTCGATCTCGTCGGAGATCTGCAGCCGCGACAGCCGGACCAGCGCGGTCTGCCACAGCGTCAGCACCTGGCGGCGCAACTCCGGTTCGATGGCGCGGCCTCCGAAACAAGCGCTGTCAGTGTCCCCGCGTCCTGCAGCGCGCAGCCGCATCAACTCGGTGATCCGGTGTTGGGTGGCGAACACGGTGCGACGTCGGGTCTCGGTCGGATGCGCGGTGATGACCGGCGACACCAACGCGTCGGCCAGCGCGGCGGCAACCGTAGCCGAATCGATATCGGCGGCATCGAGTTTGCGATACGTGGCGGCCAAGCTGCTGTCCTGCGGCGGCTCACCGGCGGCGACGTGGATGGCGCGGCGCCGCTCGCGGTGGATGTCCTCGGCCACATTGGCCAACAGCGCGAAGTGAGTGAAGGCCCGGATCACCGGAATGGCCAGGTGGATGTCGAGACCTGAGAACATCCGGGCCAGATCGGCACGCTCGATCTCCGAACGCCGCAGGCGAAACGACTCCACCCGGGCACGCTCGACGAGTTCGAACACCTCGTCGCCGTTCTGCTCGCGCACGGTGTCGCCGAGTATCGCGCCGAGCAGCCGGATGTCCTCGCGCATCGGCTCGGTGGCTTGGCGTCCCACTCGCGTGCGTTGGACGGCGCCGACCGGCTCCAGCACAGCGTCGGATACCTCGGCCATGCGTTCCAGTGTGACGCCGGCTGCCTGAACTCGCCTGTTTAGCGGTACTTGATCAGCAGGGCCATCCCGATGATGGACACCAGCCAGATGCCGGTGACGAACAGGGTCAACCGGTCCAGGTTCTTCTCGACGACCGTCGACCCGGACAGGCTGGATTGCACGCCGCCGCCGAACAGTGTCGACAGACCCCCGCCCTTCGCGCGATGCAGCAGCACCAGCAGCACCACCAGCACGCTGGTGATCACCAGGATGATCTGCAGGGCCAACTCCATGGCCGCCACCTTACCGGGTTAAGCCTCCAAGACGACCGCGGCCCGGTCATCGCCGTTCGGGCGCCACTGCCTCGGCCAGTCCGGCAGGAATCCCGGGCAGCCGGGCAATCGTGTCCAGCAGGGCGTGAGCGCAGACGTCGCCCAGCAATCCGCCGTCGACGGCTGGGTCCGTGATTTGCTGCCGGCACACCTCGAAGGTGAATGCCAGCCATCCCGACACGCTCATTCTGAGCGCGCATGCCGTGGACCCGTCCAAACCCTGCTGCCGACCCGGAACCACCTCGGTGAGCAGGGCCATGACGCGCGGAACCTGCCGGTCGATGACTAGTTCCTCGATGGCGAGTAGCAGCGGGTCGGCGCGACCCACACCGAGGTAGGCGGCCCACACGCTGTTCGGATGGCGTTCGTGATATTCCAGGCAGGCGAGCACGGCGGCGCGAATCCGCTGAAACAGCGTCTGATCCGGTCCCCGCGGCGGGGTAGTTGCTTCGAACAACCGCTGTGCCTCGGCGTCGACGACCGCGTCGAAAAATGCCCGCTTGTCCGGGAAATAGTGGTACATCAGCGCCCGAGATACCCCTGCGCGCTCGGCGACCTCGTCGATGCGCACCTCGTCGTAAGGTCTTCGCCCGAACATTTCGACGCCCCACGCAAGCAGCTCGGCACGCCGGTGGTCGGGCGACAGACGGCGTCTGCCCTCCCCCATATTTCCTCCCCTTTAACATAAGCTGCTTATCTACCAGGCTAGGCTTCTCACTTGCCCATCGTTGTTGCGCATTGAGAATTCATAGGAATTCCGCGTTGTGTACATAGGCATTTGATATAGGTCGGGTGCGAATGAAGCGGGACACGCAAAACCGAGAGCACATCGTCGCGGCACTCCATGCCGCGGCACGACTGCGGGTGCACCACCTGGCCCGTGGCCAAAGCTTGACGGCCAACTCGGTACTGGCGCGCCTGGCCGACGATGGTCCGACGCGGCTGACGGTGTTGGCAGACACCAGCGGTGTCAGTCAGCCGGCGATGACGCAAGTGGTTACGCGATTGGAGCGCGAAGGTTTGGTTGCTCGCCTGCCCGACCTGGAGGATCGACGGGCCACCCTGGTCGAGATCTCGGACCGGGGGCGGACGTTCCTGTCCGAGCTGAGGCAATCGCTCAACGACCGCCTCGTCGAACTGCTGGAAACGCTGTCGCCCGACGACGAGGCGGCGTTGGCGTTAGCGATGCGCGTTGCCTTGCCCCGCATCCGACAGCTGATCGAAGAAGCCGCGCAGCAACCCCGTTCGGCGCGGGAACCCACGCCGCTGATGAGCTGACCGAGCAGCTGGGCGGCGCCTAGGGCAGCGGCCCCCCAGCCGCGATGGCGCACAGCTTCGCGAACTCCTCGCCGTCCAGGGAGGCCCCGCCAACCAGGGCGCCGTCGACGTCGTCGCAGGCGATGATGTCGCCGATGTTCTTGGCGTTCACCGAGCCGCCGTACAGAACTCGGACTGTGTCGGCGATCTGCGGTGACGCCAACGCGCCCAGTTCTTTTCGAATCGCAGCGCACACCTCCTGCGCGTCCGCGGCGCTCGCCACCCGCCCGGTCCCGATGGCCCACACCGGCTCGTAGGCGATGACGACGGTGCCGATCTGCTCGGCCGTGAGCCCTGCGAGCGAGCCGCGCAGCTGCTCGACGTTGTGGGTCACGTGGTCACCGGCTTCACGGACCTCCAGGTGTTCGCCGATGCACACGATGGGTGTCAGCCCGTGCTTGAGCGCGGCCGCGGCTTTGGCGGCGACCAGTTCGTCGTCCTCGTTGTGGTAAGTGCGCCGTTCGGAGTGACCGGCGACGACGTAGGTGCAGCCCAGCTTGGCGAGGAACGCGCCGCTGATGTCGCCGGTGTAGGCGCCGGAGTCGTGTGGCGACAGGTCCTGGCCGCCGTAGGTCAGCCGTAGTTTGTCGCCGTCGACAAGGGTTTGCACGCTGCGAAGGTCTGTGAATGGTGGCAGCACCCCGACGTCGACCTTGTCGTAGTACTTGTCCGGCAGCGAGAACGCGATCTTTTGCACCAGCGCGATCGCTTCGAAGTGGTTCAGGTTCATCTTCCAATTGCCGGCGATCAGCGGCTTGCGGCTCATCGGGCTCCTTTGCGTCAGGTGTTCAACACCGCTAGGCCGGGCAGTTCTTTGCCCTCGAGATATTCCAGCGACGCGCCGCCGCCGGTGGAGATGTGCGACACCGCGCCCTCAGGAAGGTTCAGCCCGCGCACAGCGGCAGCCGAGTCACCGCCGCCGACCACGCTGAAGGCACCCTTGGCGGTGGCGGCGACGATCGCTTCGGCCACACCTTTGGTGCCTGCGGCGAACGCGGGGAACTCGAATACGCCCATCGGGCCGTTCCAGAAGATTGTCCTGGCGTTGGAGAGCAGCGTCCTGAACCGGATAACCGATCCGGGCCCGATGTCCAAGCCCATCTTGTCGTCGGGAATAGCGTCGGCTGCAACGACTTTCGATGGGGAATCGGCCGCGAATCTGTCGGCCACGACGATGTCCACCGGCAGGCGGATCACGTCGGCATAGGTTTCGGACAGCCTGCGACAGGTATCGACCATCTCGGGCTGCACCAGCGACGTCCCGACCGGAAGACCATGGGCGGCAAGGAATGTGAAGCACATGCCGCCGCCGATCACGATGCTGTCGGCCTTCGTGGCCAGCTTCTCGATGACGCCGAGCTTGTCCGACACCTTCGACCCGCCGAGTACCACGGCATACGGCCGTTCGGTGGAGCTGGTCAGCTGCTCGAGGACTTTGACCTCGGCGGCGACCAGCTTGCCGGCGTAGTGCGGCAGCAGTGTGGCAACGTCGTAGACCGAAGCTTGCTTGCGGTGCACGACACCGAACCCGTCGGAGACGAAAGCGCCGTTGTCTCCGACCAGTTCGGCGAGTTGCCGGGCCAGCGCGAGGCGCTCGTTGTCGTCCTTGCTGGTCTCGCGCGGGTCGAAGCGAACGTTCTCCAGCAGCAGCACTTCACCGTCGCTCAGCGCTTGGGCGCTGGCGACCGCGTCGCTACCCACAACATCGCTTGCCAGTTGGACATCGTGGTCGAGTTGCTCGCTGAGCGCAGCCGCGACCGGGGCCAGTGACAGATTCGGGTCGTGGCCGTCCCTCGGGCGACCTAGGTGCGCGGTGACGACCACTTTGGCCCCGGCGTCGGCCAGTGCCTTCAGCGTCGGCACCGACGCGGTGATGCGGCCCGGGTCGGTGATCGTCCCGTTCTCGAGCGGGACGTTCAGGTCGGAGCGCACGAGGACTCCGCGACCCGAGACCCCTTCGGCGAGAAGGTTTTCGAGTGTCTTGATGACCACGGCTTACAGCGACTTGCCGACCAGGGCGACCAGGTCGACGAGGCGGTTGGAGTAACCCCATTCGTTGTCGTACCAGGACACCACTTTGGCTTGGTTGTCGATGACCTTGGTCAGCCCGGAGTCGAAGATCGAGCTGTGCGGGTCGGTGACGATGTCGGTGGAGACGATCGGCGCGTCGTAGTACTTGAGGATGCCCTTGAGCCGGCCCTCCGCGGCGGCCTTGAAGGCGGCGTTGATCTCCTCCACGCTGGCGGGCTTGGACAGGTCGGCGGTCAGGTCGGTCACCGAGCCGGTCGGGATCGGCACGCGCAGCGCGTACCCGTCGAGCTTGCCGTTGAGCTCGGGCATGACGAGCCCGATGGCCTTCGCCGCGCCGGTGGAGGTGGGCACGATGTTCAGCCCGGCGGCGCGGGCGCGGCGCAGATCTTTATGCGGCCCGTCTTGCAGGTTCTGGTCCTGAGTGTAGGCGTGGATGGTGGTCATCAGGCCTTTGATGATGCCGAACTCGTCGTGCAGCACCTTGGCCAGCGGCGCAAGACAGTTCGTGGTGCACGAGGCGTTGGAGATGATGTTCTGGCTGCCGTCGTACTTGTCGTCGTTGACCCCGAGGACGATCGTGATGTCCGGGTCGGTGGCCGGCGCCGAGATGACGACCTTCTTGGCGCCGGCGTCCAGGTGGCCCTTGGCCTTGGCGGCATTGGTGAAAAGCCCGGTGGATTCGACGACGACGTCCACGCCCAGATCACGCCACGGCATGGCGGCTGGGCCTTCCCTGACCTCCAGCGCTTTGATTTTGGAGCTGCCGACGACGATGGTGTCTTCGCCTTCCAGGCCCACGTCGTGGGGCAGCCGGCCTAGGATCGAGTCGAATTTCAGCAGGTGGGCCAGCGTGGCGTTGTCGGTGATGTCGTTGACGGCCACCACCTCGACGTCGGCGATGCCCTGCTCCTGCTGCGCGAGTAGGGCCCGATAGAAGTTGCGTCCGATTCGACCGAAGCCGTTGATGCCTACTCGGACCGTCACGTCTTTCTCCTTAGTCGCTGGTGGTCTACCCGCGCCAGCCTAGTCGGGCGACGATGCGGGCCGTCTGCGGCCCGAGGAGGAGCCCGACCATCCAGCCCAGCGGGCGACGATGCGGGCCGTCTGCGGCCCGAGAAGGAGCCCGACCATCCAGCCCAGCGGGCGACGATGCGGGCCGTCTGCGGCCCGAGAAGGAGCCCGACCATCCAACCCAGCGGGCGACGATGCAGGCCGTCTGCGGCCCGAGGAGGAGCCCGACCATCAACCCAGCGGGCGACGATGCGGGCCGTCTGCGGCCCGAGGAGGAGCCCGGCCATCCAGCCCAGTCGGAGCCCGGAGGCGTCCGGAAACTGCACATCAATGTCGATTCCGCTACGCTGAGCCGCAGGTTGAATAGCAGCCTAGAAAGCGCCGTACTGGCGTGCAGGCCGAGGTCTTCGTGCTTGTGACGATGCTCGTGAAACCGGTGCCTCCGCTTGGCGTTTTTCACGCGATTAGCGATCAGCGACATTCAAGATCAGGGAGCTCATGTCTGTTGTTTGTATGCCCGGACCAGGGCAGCCTCCAAGTGGCCACGGGATTTCGTGTCCGACAGTCTGCGAGAACGGTGTTGCCTGAGCATGAGCGAGAACGAAACGGTCGAAAACATGCGCGCTGCGGTCACCGAAACCAACGAGCTGAACTCGGTGTCACAGCCTTTGGGGTATGCCGTCACCTGCCAACCGGGCGCCGGAGTCGGTGACGACGACCCAGCTCGTCGCCGATTCAACGTCCACCGGATAGACCACCCGGTTGGGCATGGCCCCAGCTTCGATAACGCAGCCGAGGTGCGCGCGCACCTCGACCGGCTAGCGAAGCTGCCACGCTGGCGCCTCGATCTCGACGACGAGTCCGTGACGTTTGACAGCACGAAGCTGACGATTACCGACAAGCAAAGCGGCGAGAGCTTCTCCTTGAAGGGGTGGAAGTCGTTCGGGATCTCCGGCATGGCCAGCGCCCAAAAAGCGCCGGGCGCATCTGTGGGTGTGCGCCATATCTCGGTGGCCGCCGAGGAGCCGCCCACCGTAGGGCGCTGGAACCGGTGGGACGGGCGCTGAGCCCCTACTTCTCCGTGCGCAGGCGGCGCAAGGCCGCTTCGGAAGCGTGATAACCGCACAGCCCGTGCACACCGGCGCCGGGTGGCGTGGATTGCGAGCACAGGTAGACACCTGGCACACCAGTGAAGTAGGGATCGACTGCCACCCGTGGCCGGAAAAGTATCTGCAAGCGGTCATTGGCGCCGCCGATGATGTCGCCGCCGATGAAATTCGCGTTGTATGCCTGCAGCTCGGCGGTTGACTTGCTGACCCTCGCGACGATGCGGTCGCGGAATCCGGGCGCGAACCGCTCGATTTGGTCGACCACCGCGTCGGTGGCGTCGCCGTTGTAGCCGAACGGCACATGCGCGTACGCCCAGATCGGGTTGATGTCGCCGTTGGAACGCGACGGGTCGGCCAGATACTGCTGCCCGACGAGGACAAAAGGGCGCCTGGGCATTTGGCCGTTGGCGCGCTCGAGTTCGGTCTGCGCGATTTCGGCAAACGTGCCACCGAGGTGGACGGTGCCCGCGCGGCCGCAGGCCGGATCGGCCCACGGGATATCGCCGTCGATGGCGAAGTCGACTTTGAACGCCGATGAACCTTCGCGGTAGCGCTGATAGGAGCGCTTGATGCGGGCGGGCATCAGGTCGCCGTAAATCGACAGCGCCGCAGCGGGACTCAGGTCGAGCATCACGATATCGGCGTCGGGGATGTCGGCGCGGCTGCGGACGGTGACGCCGGTTGCGATCGCCCCGCCATACTCGCCGAGCGCAGTGGCCGCGGCCGCGATGATGAACCCTGATCCGCCTTGCGCCACGGGCCAGCCGTAGCGGTGTCCGCTGGCCAGGATCATCAGTCCCAGTGACGCGGTCAGTGGTCGGTCGAGCCGGGTGTACACGTGGGCGGCCGCGCCGCCGAACAAGGCTCGGGCTTTCTCGGTGCCAAACCACCGCGCCATTACGGTGGCCGGCAGCAGGGCGCGTGGCCCGAATCGCGCAAGGTGGATCGGGTGCCGCGGAACACCCAGAACGGGCCGCAGCAAGTCGTGCGAGAGCTCGTCGAAACCGGCCGCCAGATCACTCAGCGCGCGCCGCCAGCGCGGCCCGTCGGAGCCAAGACCAGCGGCGGTCTGATCGATCGACCGGTACAACACCCCGGCAGTGCCGTCGTCGAGCGGATGCGCGCAGTCGATCTCCGGCCATCGCCACGTCAACCCGCGGTGTTCGAGGTCGATCTGCGTCCAGAACGGTGAACCTACCGCCATCGGATGGAAGGCCGAACAGTGGTCGTGGATGACACCAGGCAGCGTCAGTTCGCCCGAGCGTGCACCGCCGCCGATCCTGTCGGCCGCCTCCAGCACCTGCACGTCGACGCCGTGGCGCGCGAGATTGACTGCGGCGGCCAAGCCGTTGGGGCCGGCGCCGACGACGACGGCGGTGGTCACTGCGTCCGGTGCGCGGCGTCGGTGTGGTGCTTCGTGGGATGGACGGGGATCTGGTCACCCGGTTCGGGCCACGGCTCGCGGCTCAGCATGTCTTCGACTTTGACATAGCCCTCTTCCATCACGCCGGTCTTGGCGTCGGCAATGCGGTACCACTGCTTCTGTGTCTGGATCGGTTGGCCTTCGAGGATGATTACCCTGACGTCGCCCTCCTCGAAGTGACAGCGCCGCTGCACCGCCTCGATCAGCTGCTCGTTGTGCAAATGACCTTCGCCGAAGTTCCATCCGATGAGCGGCCCCGCGACGATTTCGCCTTCTCGGATGGCGTAGTCGGCTTCGTTCTCGATAGCGCGGGGCAGCAACCCGTTGAGCGCCCGGCCGTGCAGATGCATGGCCCGAAACGCTCCTGGAACCTTGTCGGCCATGACTTCCGCGGTCGCCGGGCCGTAGAGTTTTACCAATTGGTTGACCACGAGCGGTGAGCTTTTGACGACGTTGGCTTCAATCTTGTCCTCGGCCCCCGGACGGAAGCACCACAGGCTGGTGGCCCAGTTACCGGCGTAGTAGCGCATTGCCGGAAGGAACGAAATCTGCTGGGGGAACATGTTTCCTGCGATCAGAGCGGTAGCGATGACAACGATTAAGGCGGCTGCCAGCAGCGGGGAGCTCAGGTCGTAGACCGTAATGGAGCCGTAGTGCCCGAACAGGTAGAACAGCGAGAAGATGAAGAAGACGTTCCACTCCAACGGAACTCCCATCGGGAGGTTGGAAATGATGTTGAGGTGGAAGATCACCATGAAGGCGATCAGGAACCACCGCCACGGCTGACCGTCGGCGGCGAAGACCAGCACGCCCGGCACGATGAATTCGGCTGTGGTACCGCCAACGTGGGCCATGAATTTCGGCAACCAGGAGGGTCGCAGGTCGTTGACCGGGTCACGGTAGAGCATGTGCTTGAACCAGCTGAACATCTTGGGGCGCAGCAGCGCGTTATTGCTGGTCATCACCGCCACGACATACGGGAAGTGGTGGTTGAGCTTGGACGTCGCTGCGCCCCACCACAATCCGAGCATGATGATTTTGAAAGCCGCGATCTCGTCGATGAACGGAAAGAAGAACACAAAAAGCTTGAGCCAGTAATGTTCGGCGCGGGCGGCCAAGAAAATGGTCTTGTCGCGCAGCCCGAGCACCGCCAGCGCGACTATAGTCGGCACCACCAGCATGGGGTCGACCAGCCCGACATCGCCGCTGCTGGTGACCGCGCCGCCATTGCCGGGCGACAGCAGCGCCCACACGCCGGAGATCAGCACCGCGGCATACAGCGCGACGTCGACGACCGTGCGGGTGTCGCCAGCGGTGAACGGAACCTTCTGCGGCCACGGTGGCAAGCGAATCGTGTTGGGCCGCAACCAGTACAGGAACCCACCGATCGGCGGCCAGAACCTGCCTGTCAGCGGGCCGGAACCGCAGCCTAGGCCCAGTACCTCGAACAGCAGGGTGAAGATGATGACCTTCTGGTACACGATCGGCTGCGTCCACCATTCGCCGATGTGACCGAAACCGCCCAGACCCGGTGTGAGCGAAATGATCGCTGCGGGGGCGGCGATGTACACGGCGATCTTGAGCACGTAGAGCAGGTAGACCGCATACGGGGTGCCGAAGCCGTGTTCGGCCCAGTGGCGGCTGCAAACCTGGACCCGGGTGCTCCACGGCAGGGTTCGCCACGTGTCAGGGTCGACGTCCGGAATCGACGGTGTGATGAATCCCATGACGGCCTCGTTTCCGTGAAAAGCGGAGTCTATCGCCAAATCACTTGGCGGATATGGCGAATCCCTTCTAGGTCAGGCGTCCTCCAACAGATCCGGGGTCACCGCTGATTCCGTGTCCGGGATCCCCTCTTGCTTCGCTTTGCGGTCTGCCATCGACAGCAGTCGCCGAATACGGCCTGCGACAGCGTCTTTGGTCATTGGCGGGTCTGCCAGCCGGCCTAGCTCTTCCAGGGAAGCCTGGCGGTGCTCGATGCGCAGCTTGCCGGCCGCGGCCAAATGGTCGGGCACACTGTCGCCGAGTATCTCCAGCGCGCGCTCCACTCGGGCCGCCGCCGCCACCGCGGCCCGAGCCGAACGGCGAAGGTTGGCGTCGTCGAAGTTGGCCAACCGGTTCGCCGTTGCCCGCACTTCGCGGCGCATCCGGCGCTCTTCCCAAATCAGCCGGGTGTCCTGGGCGCCCATCCGGGTAAGCAGGGCGCCAATCGCTTCACCGTCGCGCACCACCACCCGGTCGGCGCCGCGCACTTCGCGTGCCTTGGCGCTCACCCCGAGTCGGCGCGCCGCACCCACCAAGGCCAGCGCGGCTTCCGGCCCCGGGCAGCTGACCTCCAAGGACGAGGAGCGTCCCGGCTCGGTCAGCGACCCGTGCGCCAAAAAGGCGCCGCGCCAAGCAGCTTCGGCGTCGGCGATGCTGCCCCCAACCACCTGGGCCGGCAGGCCGCGCACGGGGCGGCCGCGCTGATCGAGCAGGCCGGTCTGCCGAGCTAACGCCTCGCCGTCGTTGGCCACCCGCAGCACGTACCGGGTTTGTTTGCGAATACCGCTGGCCGACAACACATGTACCACCGCGTTGTAGCCGTACAGCTCGAAGATCTCTTTGCGTAGCCGCCGTGCGATGCTGCCCAGGTCCACCTCGGCTTCGACGACTACCCGACCACCCACGATGTGCAGCCCCCCGGCGAACCTCAGCAGCGACGTGACTTCGGCACGCCGAGCGCTCACCGAATTCACCACCAACCGGCTCAACTCGTCTTTGACTTCGGCCGTCATCGCCACGCGTCGTCACCTCTCGGTCCGCTACGACCCGGTGCCTGAGCGCCGGTCCCTTCTTCAATTGGCATCGGTGCGGTGGCCGCGGGACGGGCTTCGGCGTCGGTGCCACGCACCCGCACCTCTTCCAGCACCGCCGCGAGCTTGCCCGGATCATGTAAAGGTGTACCAGGCCTGGAGACATCCACGAATCGCACCTGCGCGTCGAGCAGCTTTGCGGTGCGGCGCAGTTGCTCACGCTCGCGCTCACTGGGCACCCGTTCGGCGTCGATGATCACGTCATGCACGGTGAAGTCCGGCGCATGCTGCGCCAGCACGTGCAGATGACGCTCCACCGAAAAACCCGCGGTCTCCCCCGGCTCGGCCACCAGGTTGAGCACCAGCGCCCGTCGGGCCGTCGTCGCCTGCAACGCTGCAGCCAGCCCTGGCACCAATACATGCGGGATCACGCTGGTGAACCACGAGCCCGGTCCCAACACCACCAGGTCGGCGGCCATGATGGCGTCGACGGCCTGCCGTGTGGCCGGCGGGTTGGCGGGCAGCAGCCGCACTCGGCGCACCTTCCCCGGTGTGGTTGCGATCGCCACCTGGCCGCGGATCACCCGGCTCATCCGCGGATCGGTCTCCAGGCCGGCGACGTCTGCCTCGATTTGCAGCGCGATGGGGCACATCGGCAACACCCTGCCTTTGACGCCGAGGATGCGGCCCAGTTCGTCGAGCGCCGCGACCGGGTCGGCCAGCACTTCGTTGAGCCCGGCGAGCAGAAGGTTGCCGATCGGGTGCCCGGCCAGTGCCCCGCTGCCGCCGAACCGATGCTGCAGGATGGTCGCCCACAGTCGCCCGTGTGGGCTATCGGATGCCAAGGCAGCCAATGCCATTCGTAGATCACCCGGCGGCACCACGTTGAGCTCGTTGCGCAGCCGGCCGGAGGAGCCCCCGTCGTCGGCGACAGTCACCACCGCCGAGACGTGCGGGGTCAGCCGCCGGGCCGCTGACAGCGTCGCATATAGGCCGTGTCCGCCGCCCAGGGCGACTATGCGTTCATTCATTCGCGACCCAGATCCCGGTGCAGCACCCGCACGGACAATTGCGTATCGGGCTCCAGCAGCCGCGCCAACTCCTCCGCGATGACAACGCTGCGGTGCTTACCGCCGGTGCAGCCGATGGCGACGGTCATGTAGCGCTTCCCCTCTCGCCGGTAGCCGTCGACAACCAGGGACAGCAATCGATGGTAGGTGTCCAGAAACTCTGCCGCGCCGGTCTGGCCCAACACGTAGTCACGAACCGCAGGATGCTGGCCGGTGTGGGGGCGCAGCTCGTCGACCCAGTGCGGATTGGGCAGGAAGCGCACGTCCATCACCATGTCCGCGTCCATCGGTAGGCCGTATTTGAAGCCGAACGACTCGAGGGTGACGCTGGTGTGCGCCACGGCTTCGCCGCCGAATGCTCGTTCGATGCTTTCCCGCAAGCCCCGGACCGACAGGGTCGTGGTGTCGATGATCAGGTCGGCGGTGGCGCGAACCGGAGCCAGCATCTCGCGCTCGGCGGCAATCCCTTCGGCCAACGTCTGGCTACCTTGTAGCGGGTGGCTGCGCCGATTCTGCTCGTAGCGGCGCACCAGCATGTCGTCGGAGGCTTCCATGAACAACACCCGCGGGGTGATGTTGCGGGTGGCCAAGTCGTTGCGCACCCAGTCCAGGTCCCCGGTGAACCCCCGAGAACGCACATCCATGACGACGGCCAGCTGGGTGATCCGCGATCCCGCCGCCAGCCCGAAGTCGACCATGCGGGTGATCAGCTGCGGCGGCAGGTTGTCGGCGACATACCAGCCGAGGTCCTCGAGCACCTTGGCCGCGGTGCCGCGGCCCGCACCTGAGAGCCCTGTCACCAACACGACATCGATGCCCGATTGCGCTGCCCCGTCCGGCTGGTTGCCAGCCGACTCCGCGTGCACAGCGTTTCCACCCAGGTTTTCGTCGCTCATGCGCTGCCCCATCATCCCGACGCCCGTTCGGGGACTCGGTCGCCGTCGGATCGCAGCGCTTCGAGCACCGCGGTCGCCGTCGCGACCCCGATACCCGGTACGGCGGTGATTTCTTCGACGGTTGCCTCGCGGAGCCGGGCCAGCGATCCGAAATGGGTGACCAGCGCCTTGCGACGGTGCTCCCCCAGCCCGGGCACCGCGTCGAGGGCCGACGCGGTCATCCGCTTGGACCTCTTGCTGCGGTGATAGGTGATCGCGAATCGGTGTGCCTCGTCGCGCACCCTCTGCAACAGATACAGGCCCTCGCTGTTGCGGGGCATGATGATCGGGTCCGGCTCGGAGGGCACCCACACCTCTTCCAACCGCTTCGCCAGACCGATCACCGCGACGTCAGTGACGCCGAGTTCGTCGAGCACTGCCTTGGCCGCGTTGACTTGCGGGGCGCCGCCGTCGACGACATACAGATTGGGCGGGTAGGCGAATTTCCGTGATCTTCCTTCGGGGGCAAGCATATTGGGGTCTTGTTGGTCGCGCAGGTGGCGCATGAACCGGCGACGGGTCACCTCGGCGATGGAGGCGACATCGTCGGAGCGGCCCTGGCCGGCGGCTTCCCGGATCGCGAAATGCCGGTAGTCGGACTTGCGGGGCAACCCGTCCTCGAACACCACCAGCGAGCCGACCACGTCAGTGCCCTGGACGTGGCTGACGTCGACGCATTCGATCCGCAGCGGCGCGTCGGGCAGGCCGAGCGCTTCCTGAATGTTCTGCAGCGCAGCCGATCTCGCAGTGAAGTCGCCAGCACGCTTCAATTTGTGTTGCTGCAGCGCCTCTTTGGCGTTGCGCTGGACCGTTTCGGCCAGGGCCTTTTTATCGCCGCGGCGCGGCACCCGCAGCACGACGCGTGAGCCCCGGAGCTTCGATAGCCAGCTGGCCAACTCGTCGGCGTTGGGCGGCAGGCACGGCACCAGCACCTCACGTGGCACCGGGTTGGCGGATTCATCTGCTGCGCCGTCAAGTTCGGCTTGTTCACCGTAGAACTGGGTGAGAAACTGCTCGACCAGTTGTGCTTCAGCCGAATCACCAGGATCACCGGGCTTTTCGACGATCCAGCCGCGCTGGCCGCGGACCCGCCCGCCTCGGACGTGGAAAACCTGGACAGCGGCTTCCAGCTCGTCGTCGGCGAACGCCACCACGTCGGCGTCGGTGCCGTCGCCGAGTACCACCGCCTGCTTTTCCAGTGCCCGCTTGAGCGCCGACAGGTCGTCACGCAGCCGCGCGGCCGTCTCGAAGTCGAGTTGCTCGGCTGCGGCGTTCATCTGCTGTTGCAGGCTGCGGGCGAACTTCTCGGTTTTGCCGGACAGAAAATCGCAGAAATCCAGCACGATCTGGCGGTGCTCCTCGGCGGTCACCCGCCCGACACAGGGTGCCGAGCATTTGTCGATATAGCCGAGCAGGCAGGGCCGATCAATTTGCTTGTGCCGCTTGAAAACCCCAGCCGAGCAGGTGCGCGCCGGGAACACCCGGGTGAGCAGGTCCAGGGTTTCCCGGATGGCCCAGGCATGCGAGTACGGCCCGAAGTAGCGCACACCTTTGCGCCTCGGGCCCCGGTAGACCATCAGCCGCGGAAATTCCTCGTTGAGGGTGACCGCCAGCACGGGGTACGACTTGTCGTCGCGGTAGCGGACGTTGAACCGGGGATCGAACTCCTTGATCCAGTTGTATTCCAGCTGCAGCGCCTCGACCTCGGTGTTGACCACAGTCCACTCGACCTTGGCGGCGGTGGTCACCATCTGGCGGGTCCGAGGGTGCAGGCTGGCGACGTCGGCGAAGTAGGACGTCAGCCGGCTGCGCAGGCTCTTGGCCTTCCCGACGTAAATGACACGTCCGTACTGGTCCCGGAAGCGGTAGACGCCCGGCTCGACCGGGATGGACCCGGGCGCGGGGCGGTATGTGGCGGGATCAGGCACGTTTTAAGGCTAGTCGTGTACAGCGACCAGACGTAAAAGCACCGTTTTGCGCCCCGAAAACGGAGCTTTTACGTCTGCTCGCGCGAGGGGCGGTAGCGCTCCAGCAGCTCGCGGACGGTGTCCATGGCGGCTACCGCGCGGTGTTTGTCAACGGCCTGGATCGCCATCAGCGGAATGTACTCGTCGTCGGGCAAGTCGATTCGCGCCCATCGGGCCCCGACCGGAAACGACACCCCGACGACCTCCGACCACGGGATCAGCCGGTCGCCCAGCAGGTTGCGCACCGACAGTCCGGCAGCGCCCACGCGGAGACGGGGCCGCGCGAACAAAAGCACCAGACCGGCGATGACGATCCCGAGCGCGGCGATCGCTACCTGGTCGGAAGTCTGGAAGACCACGCCGGTGGACTTGACTTTGAGCAGCAGGCCGACCGCGATATGCGCGGCCGCGATCACCACCGCCGCGGCGTAGGCGAAGTACGGCGTCAGGTGCGGGCGCACTTCTACGTCCCACTCCGGTGTCACGGTCACGACTGTGCGCGCAAATCGCGCAGCGTCAGCGCGGTATTCAACGCGGCCGCGGTCGCCTGCGCGCCCTTGTCTTCCGCCGACGCGGGCAGGCCCGCCCGGTCACGCGCCTGTTCTTCGGTGTTCGTCGTCAGCACACCGTTGGCCACCGGGGTCGACGCATCCAGGGACACCCGGGTCAGACCCTGGGTCACCGCGTCGCAGACGTAGTCGAAATGCGGTGTCTCACCGCGTATTACCACTCCCAGTGCGACGACCGCGTCATGCTGGCAGGCCAGTTCCTGTGCCACCACTGGGATCTCGATCGCCCCGAGGACGCGGACCACGGTCGGGTTGTCGATTCCCCAGTCAGCGGCCACTTTGCGGGCACTGTCCAGCAGCGCGTCACAGATTTCGGTGTGCCATGTGCTGGCGACGATTGCCAGCCTCAACCCGGACGCGTCGAGCGCCGGCATCTCCGGCACACCGGCGCCGCCACTCATATTGCGCCGCTCCTCCTCATCGCTTCGCTCTGCATCGTCGCCGGCGCGTCATAGAGCCCCACCGAATTCACCTGGCAGATGGACCGTTTCGTGGTAGTCGTCGAGCCCGACCAGGTCGTGGCCCATCCGGTCGCGCTTGGTCATCAGATACCGAATGTTCTCGGCATTGGCCCGCACCGGCAGCGGCACCCGTTCGATGATGTGCAGCCCGTAGCCGTCCAGACCGACCCGTTTCGCGGGATTGTTGGTCAACAGCCGCATCGACCGAACCCCGAGGTCCACCAAGATCTGTGCGCCGATGCCGTAATCCCGTGCGTCGGCGGGAAAACCGAGTTTGAGGTTGGCGTCGACTGTGTCTTCACCGGCGTCCTGCAGCTGGTAGGCCTGCAATTTGTGCAGCAATCCGATGCCGCGGCCCTCGTGGCCGCGCATGTAGAGCACGACACCGCGCCCCTCGCGCGCGACCATCGCCATCGCGGCGTCCAGCTGGGGCCCGCAGTCGCAGCGACGCGAGCCGAACACGTCGCCGGTCAGGCATTCGGAGTGCACCCGCACCAGCACGTCGTCGCCGTCGTAGTTCGGGCCCGCGATCTCCCCGCGCACCAGAGCCACGTGCTCGACGTCGTCGTAGATGCTGGTGTAGCCGATCGCGCGAAACTCGCCATGCCGGGTGGGGATCCGGGCTTCGGCCACCCGCTCGATCTGCTTCTCGTGTTTGCGCCGATACTCGATCAGGTCGGCGATGGCGATCAGCGCCAGGTCATGCTCGTCGGCGAACACCCGCAGCTCGTCGGTCTGCGCCATCGCGCCCTCGTCCTTCTGGCTGACGATCTCGCAGAGCACACCCGCAGGTCGCAGCCCGGCCATCCGGGCTAGGTCGACGGCCGCCTCCGTGTGGCCGGGCCGGCGCAACACACCGCCCTCCTTGGCGCGCAACGGAACAACGTGGCCGGGGCGGGTGAAATCCTCGGCGACGCTGGCTGGATCGGCCAGCAACCGCATCGTGGTGGCCCGGTCGGACGCCGAAATCCCGGTTGTCACACCGTTTCTCGCGTCCACGGTGACCGTGTAGGCGGTACCGCGCTTGTCCTGGTTGACCGCGTACATCGGCAGCAGGCCCAGCCGGTCGCAGATCGCGCTGTCCAGCGGCACGCACAAGTATCCCGAGGTGTAGCGGACCATGAACGCCACCAGGCTCGGCGTCGCCTTCTCGGCGGCGAAAATGAGGTCGCCCTCGTTCTCCCGGTCCTCGTCGTCGATGACGATGACGGCCTTGCCGGCCGCAATGTCGGCAACCGCCCGCTCGACGGAGTCCAACCTCGTCATCTCTGCCACCTGTCCGTTCCCGGCCGTTCTCGGCCGAGAACGCTGCCAGAAGAGCCCTGGTGAAGAGCCCATGTGTTGCATCCAGTATGAACCACCACGCGGGCGCCGTTATTGCCGCTGCTTATTCGATGCTTACTCTGCGGAATGCTGCATCAGCCGCTCGACATATTTGGCGATGACGTCGACCTCGAGGTTCACCGTTGTTTCCGCGGGTGCGCGGCCCAAGGTGGTCAGCTCCCGGGTGGTCGGAATCAGCGAGACTTCGAACCAGTCGTCACCGATACCGGAGACGGTCAGTGAGATGCCGTCGACGGTGATGGAGCCCTTTTCGACGACGTAGCGGGCCAGCGCGGCGGGCAGCCCGATCCGCACCACTTCCCAGCCCTCGGCGGGCATCCGGGCGAGGATCTGAGCGGTGCCGTCCACGTGCCCCTGCACGATGTGCCCGCCGAGGCGGCTGTTCACGGCGGCGGCGCGCTCCAGGTTCACCCGGCTGCCCGGTTCCAGCCCGCGCAGGCTGGACCGGTTCAGTGTCTCGCCCATCACATCGGCGGTGAACTGTCCACCGGGCAGCACGTCGACAACTGTCAGGCACACGCCGTTGACGGCGATCGAATCGCCGTGGCCGGCGTCGGCGGTGACCACAGGGCCGCGTATGGTGAAGCGCGCACAATCGCCGAGATCGTCCTTGGCGACTACTTCGCCGAGTTCCTCGACGATTCCGGTGAACACCGCATCAGGCTAATGATTCGGCAGTGGCGGCGGAAAGACGCGTCACCTCCGGCTTCCGGGTGCAGTCACGGCCACCCTCTACGATGCAACCTATGCAGACGCGCCGCCGCCTATTTGTCGTCCTCGCCGCCCTGAGCATCGCCGCCGCCCTGATCAGCGGTTGCTCCTCATCTTCGAAGTCCTCCAGCAAGCCGCTGCCGGATGCCGCGACGCTGGTCAAGCAGTCCAGCCAGGCCACCAAGAACGTCAAAAGCGTGCATCTGGTGTTGTCGACGACCGGCAAGGTCCCGGGGCTGCCGATCAAAACGCTCACCGGGGACCTCACCACCAACCCCACCGCCGCCAAGGGCAACGCCAAGATCACCGTCGGCGGCTCGGACATCGACGCGGATTTCGAGGTCTACAATTCAAACCTTTATGCGACGCTCACGCCGGGCAAGTGGGACAACTTCGGTCCAGCCGCCGACATCTACGACCCGTCAACGATCCTGAACCCCGACAACGGTCTGGCCAACGTCTTGGCCCACTTCACCGACCCCAAAGCCGAGGCGCGGGAGAACATCAACGGCCAAGACACCATCCGGATCAGCGGAAAAGTATCCGCCGACGCGACGAATGCGCTCGCTCCGTCATTGAAAGCGACACAGCCGCAGCCGGCCACGGTCTGGATTCAGGAGAACGGCGACCATGAACTGGTGCAGGCCAAGCTGGATCAGAGCCCGGGCAATTCCATCCAGATGACCCTGTCGAACTGGAACCAGCCAGTGCAGGTCACCCAGCCGCCGGTGAGCTGACGACATGCAAGCCGGACGCAGAGTCGCGATCAGCGCGGGCAGTCTCGCCGTACTGCTGGGCGCCCTCGACACCTATGTCGTGGTCACGATCATGCGCGACATCATCATGACCATCGGCATCCCGGTCAACAAGCTCGAGCGGATCACCCCGATCGTCACCTGGTACCTGCTGGGCTACGTCGCGGCGATGCCGCTTCTCGGCCGAGCGTCGGACCGGTTCGGCCGCAAGCTGTTGCTGCAGGCCAGCTTGGCCGCGTTCGCGGCCGGGTCGGTGGTCACCGCGCTGTCGACCGATCTGCACGTTCTAGTCGTCGGCCGCACGGTCCAGGGCCTGGCCGCCGGCGCGCTGCTGCCGGTCACGCTGGCCCTCGGGGCCGACCTGTGGTCGACCCGCAACCGCGCCGGGGTGCTCGGCGGTATCGGCGCCGCGCAGGAACTCGGCAGTGTGCTCGGGCCGCTATACGGGATTTTCATCGTCTGGCTGACCAGCCGCTGGCAAGACGTGTTCTGGATCAACGTGCCGCTGGCCGTGGTGGCGATGGTGATGATCCAGTTCAGCCTGCCGTCACGAGACCGCAGCGCCGAGCCGGAGAAGATCGACCTGGTCGGTGGATTGCTGCTGGCGGTGGCGCTGGGCCTGGCGGTGATCGGGCTGTACAACCCGGATCGGACCGCTCAGCAGGCGCTGCCGAGCTACGGATTGCCGCTGGTGATCGGCGCGATCGTCGCCGCGGTGGTGTTTGCGCTCTGGGAGCGCTTTTCCCGCACCCGGTTGATCGACCCCGCCGGTGTGCACTTCCGGCCGTTCTTGGCGGCGCTGGGCGCATCGGTTGCGGCCGGGGCGGCGCTGATGGTGACGCTGGTCGACGTGGAGCTCTTCGCCCAGGGCGTGCTCGGCAAGGACCAGGACGAGGCCGCATTTGTGCTGGTCTGGTTCCTCGCCTTCCTGCCGGTCGGGGCGCTGGCGGGTGGGTGGATCGCCACCAAAATCGGCGACCGCGCGATGACGTTCATCGGTCTGCTCATCGCCGCCGGCGGATATTGGCTGATCTCGGGCTGGCGGCCCGACCTGCCGAGCCATCGGCACACCATTCTCGGCCTGGTCAGCCTGCCCGCGATGGACACCGACCTGGCGATCGCCGGAATTGGGCTGGGCCTGGTGATCGGCCCGCTGTCGTCGGCCAGCCTGCGAGTGGTCCCATCCGCACAGCACGGCATCGCCGCGGCCCTGGTGGTGGTGGCCCGGATGACCGGCATGCTGGTCGGAATCGCCGCGCTGAGTGCATGGGGGTTCCAGCGCTTCAACCAGATCGTGGCCGCCAAGACCGCAGCGGTACCGCCAAACGCCAGCCTCGCGGAACGGTTGGCCCTCAAGGCGGTGCTGTACCGGGATGCGTTCGCGGAGATGTACGGCGGGATCTTCACCGTCACAGCCGTCGTCTGCGTCGTCGGGGCACTCCTGGGTCTGCTGCTGTCGAGCCGTCGCGTCCACGCCGAGGAGCCGCACGCAGCCGAGCCGCAGCCCGTGGGGCCCAAGGCCTAACGCGGGACCAGGCTCAGCAGCAGGTCCGGACCTACCCGCTCTACTCCGTCGAAGCGCCAGCGCAGTGCTCGCGCGATGCTGGGCACCCCGACGTCGTCGACCGCGGTGATCGGCCCGCCCAGCAGAATCGGCGCGACATACGCCAGGATGCGGTCGATGGCCCCGGCGCGCAGGAACGCCCCCGCAAGCGTCGGTCCGCCCTCGAGCAGCACGTCGGTGCGATCCGAGAGAGCCTTGAGCACCTCATGCGGATCGTGGGTGCGGATCACCATGGTGCGCGAATCATCGTTGAGAACCTGTGCCTCCGAAGGGATTTCGCGCTTGCCCACCACGACCCGCAGCGGCTGGCGCCCGGCGAGGCTGCCGTCGGCCAGCCGCGCGGTCAGCGCCGGGTCGTCGGTGAGCACCGTGCCCGTGCCGACGACGATGGCGTCGGCGGCGGCGCGGCGGCGATGCAGGTCAGCGCGAGCCGCCTCGCTGGTGATCCACTGGCTTGACCCGTCGGCGGCCGCGCTGCGTCCGTCGATGCTGGTCGCGTACTTCCATGTCACATGGGGAAATCCGGTGCGCTGCTTGTGCAGCCACTCCCGCAGCGGCCCGGCCGCCACCAGATCTGCCTGTACACCCGGGACGACATGCACACCCGCCGCGGCCAGCCGGGCCGCTCCCCCGGCCGCGAGCGGGTTCGGGTCGGCGACCGCGTACACCACCGTGGCGATACCAGCGTCCAGCAGGGCATCCACGCACGGCGGGGTCTTGCCGTAGTGATTGCACGGCTCCAAGGTGGCGACCGCCGTGCCGCCTTCGGCCAGGGCACCGGCGCGGCGCAGCGCCACGATCTCGGCGTGGGCGCTGCCCGCTGGTTCGGTGCCACCTGCGCCAGCGACTCGGCCGTCGCGGTCGAGAATGACCGCGCCGACCGGTGGGTTGGGATAGGTGCTGCCCTTAACCAGCTCAGCGTGCTCGACGGCGAGTCGCATGGCGGCGTCGTAGCTGATGGCCACCTGAATGTTCATCGGCGCAGATGCGGTGACGCGGCGCTGGCTTGCCGGCGGAGTGCCTCGATCGCAGCGGCCGGATCGTCGGCGCCATAGACGGCTGACCCGGCGACGAAGCAGTCGACGCCGGCCTCGGCTGCTTGCTCGATGGTGTCGGCGTTGACCCCGCCGTCGATCTCAACCAGGATGGTCAGCTCGCCGGAATCGACCAGCTTGCGGACTTTGCGGACTTTGCCCAACACCTTCGGCATGAACTCCTGGCCACCGAACCCCGGTTCCACCGACATGACCAGAAACGTGTCGAAGTCCTTGAGGATGTCGAGGTAGGGCTCGAGCGCGGTACCGGGCTTGATGGAGAGGCCCGCCTTGGCCCCGGCGGCCCGGATGTCGCGGGCCACCTTCACCGGGTTCTCGGTGGCCTCCGCATGGAACGTGACGTTATAAGCGCCGGCTTCGGCATACGGCGGTGCCCAGCGATCCGGGTCTTCGATCATCAAATGGCAGTCCATCGGGATATCGGTGACCTTCAACAGGCTTTCCACCACCGGCAACCCGATCGTCAGGTTCGGCACGAAATGGTTGTCCATCACGTCCACATGCAGCCAGTCCGCACCAGTCACCGCGGCGACCTGGTCGGCGAGACGCGCGTAATCAGCGTTCAGGATCGACGGCGCTATCAGGGGCCGATCGGTCTTGCCTGACATGGGGTTCAGCCTACTTTGAGGACTTCCAGGGCTGCGGCGAACATGGCGTCGGTGCCGTGCCGGTGCGGCCACAGCTGGACGTACGGGCCATCTCCAAGCTGGTCGACGGGTTCGAACAGCGGCCGGGTGTCCAGCGCGGTGACGGGGTGGCGGCGCAGCGCATCGGCGACCACGCCGACGGTTTCGGCCAGGTGCGGCGAGCAGGTCGCATACAAAACGACACCGCCGGGGCGGGTCAGCGCGATCGCCGCCTCCAATAGCTCGCGTTGCAGCTTGGTCAATGCCGGGAGGTCGGTGGGCTGACGCCGCCAGCGGGACTCCGGTCGTCGGCGCAGCGCGCCGAGGCCAGTGCATGGCACGTCGACCAAAACCCGGTCGAAACCCGGCTCGAGGCTGCTGCGGCGGCCGTCGACCCGCAGCACGTCGACGGCCAGCCCACGCGTGTTCTGCTCCACCAAGTCGGCGCGGTGCGCCGACGGCTCCACCGCCGTGACCCGGGCCCCGCGATCGGCGCCCAGCGCCGCCAGCAACGCGGTCTTTCCGCCCGGCCCCGCGCACAGGTCCAACCAGCGACCGGTGTCGCCGCTGACCGGCGCCAACGTCAGCGCGCGGGCCACCAGTTGGCTGCCTTCATCCTGCACCAGGGCGTGACCGTCGCGCACGGCTGGCAACTGCGCCGGGTCACCGCCGGGCAGATACACCGCATACGGCGAATACCGGCCGACGCTGCCACCGACGGCGTCGGCCAGCTCGGCGGCGGTCAGGACACCGGGACGTGCCGCCAAGTGCACCTGTGGGCGTTCGTCGTCGCTGGCCAGCACCGCCTCGAGTTCCCCCGCCGCCGAGCCCAGTGCGTCGGCGAAGGCCTGGGCGATCCACCGCGGGTGGGCGTGGGCGAAGGCGGTGTAGCCGATCGGATCCCGCGCCCGGTCGGGCGCCAGCTCCGCCACCCAGGCCTGTTCGTCGCGGGTGCTGATGGTGCGCAGCACGGCGTTGACGAAACCCGCTCGGGCAGAATCGAATTCGATGCCCGCTTGCTCGACGGTGGTGGACACCGCGGCGTGCGCGTCGACCCGGGTGCGCAGCAGCTGGTAGGCGCCCAGGCGCAGCAGATCCAGCAGCACCGGGTCGATGGTTTCCGGCCGGCGCCCAGCGGCCGCACCGATGATCGCGTCGAGCAGACCCTGGGTGCGGCACGTGCCGTAGGTCAGTTCGGTGGCGAATGCCGCGTCGCGCCCTGTGATTCCGCGCTCGCGCAGCAGCGCGGGTAGCGCCAGGTTGGGGTAGGCATCGCGCTCGGTGACGGCCCGCAGCACGTCAAAGGCGGCGCGACGGGCCGGATCAAGCTGCCGGCGGCGTGGTTTTCGGGGTCGGGGCTTCGCCGGCCGGGATGGCCGGTTGCCCCGTGGACTCGCTTGGCGTGTCATACCGCTCGCGTGTCGGCTTCGAGGCGAGCGCCGCGGGCCCAGTCGACGGCGTTCATGAGCTTCTTTCCGGGCGGCTGGATTTGGCCGAGACGGACCGGCTCTGACGCGGTGCCGATCCAGACGTCATGGCGACCGACGTGAATATGCCCGGGCTCCAACGGTTTTGGTGCCTCGCCGTCGACGCTTACCGGCCCGATTTTGACCCGCTGTTCACCGATGAGTGTCCACGCGCCGGGCTTGGGCGTGACGGCGCGGATCCGCCGCTCGACAGCTTGGGCGGGCAGGTCCCAGCACACCCGCGCTTGCTCCACGGTGATCTTCGGGGCGAAGCTCACCCCGTCGGCGGGCTGCGGAACCGGGGTCAGCGTCCCGTCGGCGATGCCGTCAAGCGTGGTCTCGAGCAGCGCGGCACCCGAAATAGCCAGTCGCCCAAGCAGATCGCCCGCGGTGTCCGTCGGCCGAATCTCCTCGGTGACGACGCCGTAGACCGGCCCGGAATCCAGACTCGGCTCGATCTGAAAGGTTGTAGCGCCGGTGATCGTGTCGCCGGCGGCGATGGCCGCCTGCACGGGCGCGGCCCCGCGCCAGGCGGGAAGCAGCGAGAAGTGCAAGTTGACCCAGCCGTGAGTGGGTATCGCGAGCAGCTCGTCGCCGAGTAGAGCGCCGTAGGCCACCACCGGGCAGCACTCCGGTGCCAGCTCAGCGAGTTCGGCGACGAACTCAGCGGAGTTGGGCCGCGGTGGCCGCAGCACCGGGATGCCGTGGTCGAGAGCCGCCCGCGCCACCGGCGACGGCTCGGGGCGGCCGCGCCGCCCGGACGCCGCGTCCGGACGGGTGAGCACCGCGATCACGTCGTGCCGGGGCGAGTCGATGAGCCGCTGCAATGCGGGCAAGGCGGATTCGGGGGTGCCGGCGAAGACGAGACGCACTTGCCCAGTCTAGGAATCCGACCAGCGCCGCCAGTGGACGGCGGCATTCGCTTTGGCCCGGCGGGTCGACCGACCGACAGCATGGCGGTAGTCAACTATGGTCTTGCTGTATTGTTTCTTACAGCTACTGTAGCTGTTGTGCGATGACTGGGATTGCGTGAGGAGAAGCAGATGAGCATTGACGTTCCGACCGGCGAGTACGTCTCGGCCGCCGCCCATCGGGCGACGTGGGCAACGGGCGACTACGCGCGCATAGCGGAGGAGGTGATGGCTCCGATCGGGCCGGTACTTGTTGCCGCCACCGGTATCGGCCCCGGTGATCGGGTGCTCGACGTTGCGGCCGGATCCGGCAATGTCTCCATCCCTGCTGCCAAGGCCGGTGCCAGGGTGGTTGCCAGCGACCTCACACCGGAGCTTCTTCAGCGCGCTCGGATGCGTGCCGGCCAACAGCGACTCGCTCTGGAATGCCGAGAAGCCAACGCCGAAGCGCTGCCGTTCGGTGACGGCGAGTTCGACGCGGTGCTCTCCGCGATCGGGGTGATGTTCGCGCCCCGCCATCAGCGCGCGGCCGACGAGCTGGTGCGGGTGTGTCGCTCCGGCGGAACTCTGGGTGTGGTCAGTTGGACACCCGAGGGCTTCTTCGGCCAGATGCTCGCTGCGATCGCTCCGTACCGGCCGACGCTGCGACCCGGTGACCCGCCTGCGGCGTTGTGGGGACGTGAGGATTATGTGGCCGGACTATTCGGTGACCGAGTTGCGGATATCAGTGCGCGGCGGGGCATGTTGATGGTCGACCGCTTCGAGAGCGCCGACGCGGTGCACGAGTACTTCAAGCACCACTACGGCCCGACCATCGAGGCCTACCGCAATATCGCCGACAATCCCGTCGTGGTCGCCAGCCTTGACGCTCAACTGGTCGAACTGGCGGAGCGTCACCTGACCAACGGCACGATGCAATGGGAGTACCTGCTCGTCACCGCCCCCAAGCGGTGAGAGCGGCGTCTTAGTCGCGGTGGTATTGGTCGTTGCTCAGGATTTCGACGCCACGCCAGCCCCAATACACCCGATGGGCCTGGATGAGCCCGCCGTCGATTTCCATGACCTCGACGAAGTCCATCTGCTCGCCGTTCGGTGTCTGCCGCGGGTATTCCCAGGTGGCGCGATGCCCGTCGGTGAAGAAGCCGGTCCTGTAGTACTGGCGTTCATCTGGTGTGCGCGCGACAACCTCGGTTAGGAAGGGCCGCCATTCATCATGGCCGCGACACACTCCCGGGCCGCCGAGAATGTGTGCCGCCACAGGGCTTTCCAACGTGGCGTCCGGCGCTGCCCATTCTCCGTTATTGCCCTTCTTCTTCGGCCAACCGCGGAATCAGCCCGCCCGCTAGCACATCCTTCACCTGGCGCGGCGAAAGGCGGTGGCGGACAGTGAAAGACATCTCCTTGGTGACGTTGTCGACCTGCAGCGTGTCCTTGCTGGGCAACGTGTCGCGAAGATGGGCGATGCGCAGCTTATCGCCCTGCTCGATCGCGTCGTAGTCATCCTCGTTGTCGAACTCGAGCGCCAGCACGCCGTAGTTGGCCAGGTTCTGCCAGTGGATACGGGCGAACGACTTCGCGATGACCACACGCAGTCCGAGGTAGCGCGGTGCGATCGCGGCATGCTCGCGCGACGATCCCTGACCGTAGTTCTCACCACCGACGATGAAGTGGCCAGTTTCCACTTCTTCTTGTGCGCGTCGCGGATACGAGTCGTCGATCTGGGTGAAACTGAACATCGCCAGCTTGGGAATGTTGGAGCGATACGGTAGCGCCCGCGCACCGGCCGGGGAGATCTCGTCGGTGGAGATGTTGTCACCAACCTTCAGCAGCACCGGCGCCTCGATCTCGTCGGGCAGCGGTGACAGCTCCGGAAGGCTGGAAACGTTGGGCCCCTTCACCGGTTCGACCTTGCGTGCCTCCTCCTCCGGCAACGGCGGCACCAACATCGCGGTGTTGATCGAGCTCTTCTCGGGCAGCTCGATTTTCGGATAGTCCATGTTCGCCTCGCGCGCCCAATCGCGCGGATCGGTGATCCCTCCCGTCAGCGCCGACGCCGCTGCGGTCTCCGGCGAACACAACCAGACGGAGTCCTCTTTGGTGCCCGATCGGCCGGGAAAGTTACGCGGCATGGTGCGCAACGAGTTTCGGCCCACAGCCGGAGCCTGACCCATGCCGATACAGCCCATGCATCCCGCTTGGTGGATGCGCGCACCGGCGACCACCAGATCGGTTATTGCGCCCATCTTCGTCAGGTCGGCCAGTATCTGCCGCGACGTCGGGTTGATGTCGAAGCTGACCTGCGGTGCCGTCTGTCGCCCAGCCACCATCGCGGCGGCGATCGCGAAATCGCGCAGTCCGGGATTGGCACTCGACCCGATGACCACCTGCGCCACGTCCTCGCCGGCGACCTCGCGGACCGGCACCACGTTGCCCGGCGACGACGGCTTGGCGATCAGCGGTTCGACCTTCGACAGGTCGATCGTCTCCTCGACGTCGTAGCCCGCGCCGTCGTCGGCGACCAGTTCGACCCAGTCGTCCTCGCGCTCTTCTGCCCGCAGGAAGTCGCGTACCGCCTCGTCGCTGGGGAAAACCGTTGTGGTGGCGCCTAGTTCGGCTCCCATATTGGCGATGACGTGCCGGTCCATCGCAGTCAGGCTGGCCAGGCCGGGGCCGTGATACTCGATGATCCGGTTCACCCCGCCTTTGACGTCGTAACGGCGCAGCATCTCCAGAATGACGTCTTTGGCCGAACACCACTCGGGCAGCTCGCCTTCCAGGCGCACACCCCAGACCTCGGGCATCCGCAGGTGCAGCGGACGCCCGGAAATCGCCAGCGCCACTTCCAGACCGCCCACCCCGATGGCCAACATGCCCAACGAACCGGCCGCCGGCGTGTGGGAGTCAGAGCCCACCATGGTCTTGCCGGGAATCCCGAAACGCTGCATGTGCGTCGGGTGCGACACCCCGTTGCCCGGCTTGGAATACCAGAGGCCGAAGCGCTGGCAGGCAGTGCGCAGATATTCGTGATCTTCGGCGTTCTTCTCGTCGGTTTGCAGCAGGTTGTGATCGACGTACTGCACGCTCACCTCGGTGCGGGCCCGATCCAGCCCGAGCGCTTCGAGTTCCTGCATCACCAACGTGCCGGTCGCATCCTGGGTCAGCGTCTGGTCGATGCGTATCGCGATCTCCTCGCCCGGCGTCATCTCACCGGAAACCAGGTGCGACTCGATCAGCTTGCGGGTGACATTGAGCGCCATGTTGGTCCCTTTCTGATCACGGTGCGCCGCCGTGCTACCCGATATGTTCCCGGGACAAGCGCACAGTTACCAGACCCGTGGGTCATGCCGTGCGGAAGGTGCACCATCAATGAAATATCCGTCGGTTCAAGTAACGCCCATTGCGTCAATTCACCGTAGCCTAACTTTACTAAGTGGACGGCAGCTCGAGGCGGTATTCAACCTAGCCTTGCTTTACTTAGGCAAAGCTGGCCTGAATAAGCATTACCTTCGTTGCAAACCGCCGTCCACCTGCTCTAACCTGCTTCTATGAGCGATCGAAATGCCCCCACAACCAAATTCAATGCGCTCCTTCAAGAGCAAATTCGCAACGAATTCACTGCTGCCCAACAATATGTTGCAGAGGCGGTGTATTTCGATGGTGAGGAGTTGCCACAGCTGGCGAGACACTTTTACAGCCAAGCCGTCGAAAAGCGAAATCACGCGATGATGCTGGTGCAGTACCTGCTTGACCGAGATGTCGCCGTCGAAATCCCGGGAGTAGACGCGGTGCGCAACCAGTTCGACACCGCACGGGATGCGTTGGCGCTGGCGGTGGACCAAGAACGCGCGGTGACCGACCAAGTCAGCCGGCTCGCCAGCGTGGCGCGCGAGGAGGGCGACTACCTGGGCGAGCAGTTCATGCAGTGGTTCTGCAAGGAGCAGACCAGGGAAATGGCGCTGATGGCGACCCTGCTCCGAGTCGCCGACCGCGCCGGGCACAACCTGTTCGATCTGGAGACCTTCGTCGCCCGTGAGGTTGGCTCAGCGCCCAGCGCCTCCGGCGCTCCACATGCCGCGGGGGGCAGCCTCTAAATCTGCGGGTAAATCTGCGGGCAAACGGCTTCGGCGAAGCCCTGCGATTTCCCGTTGCGTTGTGGTAGCAATTGCCGCGTCGACGCGAGAGGAAGGCATGTCAGTGGATCCACTCGCAGCTCACCAGCGTGCTCAGGAGGTGTTCGCCGGCGTGCTTGCCAATGTCACGCCCGATCAGCTCAAGGCACCTACCCCGTGCTTGGAGTGGACGGTTCGTGACCTGATCGAGCACGTGCTGGGGGGCAACGAACGAGTATCCCAGTGGGCAGGCGGTGACGAACAGCCGCCGGCCCGACCCGACGATCGGATCGAGGCTCACCGAGCCACCGCCGCGGCGGCCCAGGAGACGTTCGCAAGGCCGGGCGCGTTGGAGGCGACCTACCGCCTGCCGTTCGGGGAGGTCCCCGGGCACCGCTTCATCGGCATGCGCACCACCGACGTTTTGGTTCATGCTTGGGATCTCGCCGTCGCCACGCACCAGCCCACCGACCTGGACGCCGAGTTAGCGCTTCGGCAGCTGGCCGCCGCGCGCCAGGGGGTTCCGCCCGAGTTCCGCGGTCCGGGCAGGCCGTTTGCCGTGGAGCAGCCCTGCCCCGCCGACCGCCCGCCCGCCGATCAGCTGGCCGCCTTCCTCGGCCGGACGGTGCAGTGAACCGGCGTGGTGGACTCAGCCGATGTGTAACGGGTCGATCTGTACCCGGACGGGGCCGTGTGTCGCCTGGGCGCTGAGCACCGCAACGGCCCGGCGCAGGGCCGCCGCCAACGCCAGACCTTGATCGCGGGGCACCCGCAGCAACATCCGGGTCACCGCCGCGTCAGTGGCGAAGCCGGCCGGGCGGCGTGCGCCCGGCGGCAGTTCCACCGGGCCGAGCACATCCGTGCCGTCGGGCAGCTGCACTTCGTCGAGCAGCGCTGCCACCGCGTCCGCGGTGCCGTCGACCGCGGCAATGTGCACGCTGGGCGGCAGGCCGACTTCGCTGCGGCCCGTGAGTTCGGCATCTGCATGGCCGACCGGATCCCAGCGGATCAGGGATTGCACGGTGGGGATGGATGATTCGGCGATCACCGTGACCACTCCGCCGTCTTGACGGCCCCGAACCAACGCCGCTGCGGTCATCCAGCGCCGCAGCGTGTCCTCGGCCGCGCGCAAATTCTGTCGGCCCAGCAGCGCCCAGCCGTCCAGCAGCAGCGCCGCCCCGTAACCGCCGGGGGTGCGAGGCTCAGCACCCGGCGTGGCGACCACCAGGGCAGGGTTCCCGGCAACCTCGGTGACGACGGCGTCGCCGGCCGAGGTGATCACGGTAGTGCCGGGGAATGCCCGGCCCAGTTCCTCGGCAGTGCGTCCCGCGCCGACGACCACCGCGCGCACCGCATCCGACCCGCAGCGGGCGCACCGCAGCGACGGCTCCGCCCGTCCGCACCAGCGGCACACCGGACCGGGTCCGCCGCCGTCGGGTAACGACAGCGGACCCGTACAGTGCCGGCAACGAGCGATGGCACGGCAGCGCCCGCACGCCAGCGACGGGATGTACCCGCGCCGGGGCACCTGCACCAGCACCGGCGCCCCCGCCTGCAGCGCGGTGCGGGCGGCGCGCAGCGCCATCGACGGCAGCCGCGCGGTGCGTGCCGCGGGGTCGCGCTCCTCGGCGTACCCGCGGTCGTCGAGGGCGACCACCCGCGGCGCACAGGCTCGCACCATCGGCCGCGCCGCGACGATGTCGTGTGCCCAACCGCGCCGCACCAGCGCATGGGCCTCGGCGGTGCGGGCGTAGCCGCCGATCAGCGCCGCGCACCGACGCTGGTGGGCCCGCAGCATACCCACCTCGCGGGCATGGGGATAGGGTGCCCGCGGCTCGGACAGGGTGTCGTCGCCGTCGTCCCAGACGATGACCAGCCCCAGGTTGGCCACCGGCGCGAACACCGCGCTGCGGGTGCCGATCACCAGGCGCGCGGCGCCCCGCAACACGGCCAGCCAGCGGCGGTAGCGAGCCGCGGGCCCCAGACCGGCCGACAGCGCCACCACGGCGGATTCGTCGATACGTGTCGTCGCCGCCTGCCACAGCGCGTCGACATCCCGCTGGTCGGGGACGATCGCCAGCACCCCCTGGCCCGCGCTGATCGTCTGCGTCGCGGCCTCGGCCATCCTGTGCGTCCACAGCTCTCCCGGCAGCGCCTGCCACACGGCCCGCGCGGCACGCGACTGGCCCAGCGCGGCCAGAAACTGACCGCCGCGGCCATACGCTTGCCAGCCCGCCGGGTCTACCGGCTCCACGACCGGCTGGCTTGCCGTTGCGGTGGTTTCCCGCTCCGCCCCGGCATGCCGCGCCGGCACGGCCAGCCGCAGCACGTCGGCCCTGGTCCCCGCATAGCGCGCCGCTACCGCGTCGACCAGCCTGCGGATCTCCGCGGTGAGCACTGGCTCGGCGGAGATGACCCGGTCCAGCCAGCCCAACTTGCCTAGGTGATCGGTGTCGGTGCGACGCTCCAAGATGAACCCGTCGACCAGCCGGCCGTGAAACCGTAGCCGGACCCGCACCCCCGGCTGGGCGTCGTCGGATTGCTCGGCGGCAACGAGATAGTCGAATTCGCGGTCCAGATGCGGCACCGACAACATCGGCAGTACCCGCGCGATCGGCTCATGCTCGGCGGCCTGCCGGGTTGTGCTCACCGGTCGGCCACCGGCTCCGCCCGGCCGAAGAAGAACCCCGCCGTGATCAGGATCTGCGCCACCGCATAGGTCCACCAGACCGGAACTGCCAGAGCCTCGTTGTCGAGCACGAAGCGGTCGATGCCGATCATCGCATCGGACACGGCGAAGCACACCGCGCCCACGGCGGTCATCACCGTGGGCAACCGTGCCAGCAGCGCCGCGCACACCATCGCAGCCAGCACGACCATGTAGACGGTCACGGGAAGCGTCAGCGCGTGCAGCCGCGGCCAGAACCACACCAGCAGCGCCGCACACGCGAGGCAGGTGACCACCACGGCGCTCAGGCGCGCACCCGACGGCCTCGCCAGTGGGATCAGCACGGCCAGAAAACACAAGTGCGCCAATAAAAATGACGTCAACCCGGCGACGAACGACGGCGCCCACCACGGGATTGCCAGCAACCAGTCGCCAACAACGGAGAGCAGCAGTGCCGGCACCAGCCAGCGCCGCTCGCGGGCGATCGGATGCGCGGCGGCGCCGACGGCCAGCAGCAGCGCCATCGACGCCTTGAACGCGGGCTGGGCCACCCAGTGGCCGGTCAGCTCTTCACCGGGCGCGGAACGCAATGCGGTCACGGTCAAGAACATCCCGTAACCGACGCCGCACCAGCCGGCACTCGCCCAAGCACCGAGCACCAGACGGGGTGCGTACGGTGGGCCCATGCCCAGCTTCGACACTCCCGGTCCTGCCATCGACGCCATCTTGCTGAAGGTACTGGATAAGGTTCCGTTCCGGTTATCCGCCGACGACAGTATCGACGTGGTGCGGCAGCGGCTGCGCGAGCTGCCCCGCCGCCGGGTACACCCGGAGCTGCGCGTGGAAAACAGCAGCATCGATGGGCCGGCCGGCACTATCAATATCCGAACCTATTGGCCGCCAAGCAGTTCGGAGGCGACAACGCCGGTTGTGGTGTACTTCCACGGCGGCGGCTTCGTCTCCGGCGATCTGGACACCCACGACGGCACCTGCCGCCAGCACGCCGTCGGCGCCGACGCGGTGGTGGTTTCCGTCGACTACCGGCTGGCACCTGAGCACCCCTACCCCGCTGCGGTCGAAGACGCTTGGGCGGCAACACAATGGGCCGCCGAACATGCCGCCGACCTCGGTGCGGATCCCACCCGGTTGGCGGTGGCGGGTGATTCGGCCGGCGGCACCCTGTCCGCGGTGATCGCCCAGCGGGCCCGCGACAACGCCGGCCCGCCGATCAGCTTCCAGCTGTTGTGGTATCCGTCCACGCTGTGGGACACCTCGCTGCCGTCGTTCACCGAGAACGCGTCCGCACCAGTCCTGGACCGCAAGGCGATCGCGGCGTTCTCGCGTTGGTATGCAGGAGAAATCGACTTGGCCGATCCGCCGCCGGGGCTGGCGCCGGGGCGGGCGAAGAACCTGGCCGGTCTGCCGCCCGCCTACATCGCGGTCGCCGGCCACGACCCGCTGCGCGACGACGGGCTGCGCTACGGTGAGCTGCTCGCCGCGGCGGGGGTGCCTGTCGAGGTGCACAACGCCGAGACGCTGGTGCACGGCTACATCGGCTACGCCGGCGTGGTGCCGGCTGCCACCGAGGCCATGGACCGAGGGTTGGCGGCACTGAAAGCGGCGTTGCACTAGCGCGCGTACCGGCTGGGCGCGACGCCGTGCCAACGTTTGAACGCATGCGAGAACGTGGAAATGTCGGTGTACCCCAGCCGTTTCGACACCTCCTCCACGGTGAGCCCGACATTGCAGAGCAGGTCGACGGCCAGCGCGGCGCGGACCTCGTTGACCAGGGCGCGAAACGACGTGCCCTCGGCGGCAAGCTGGCGGCGCAGCGTGCGCGAATGCATGTCGAGTTCGGCGGCGATGTCGGGTAGGGCGGGAAACCCGCTGGAATCGCGAAACAGCTTGCTGCGCACCACCGCGGTGATTCCGCAGCGTTGCTCGCTGCGCTGCATCAGCACGTCGCATTGCGCGACGCAGATTTCCAGCGTGTGCGGATCGGCTTGCGGCAACGGCTCGTCGAGCATGGCCCGCGGGAAGTGCAGCCGGTTGTGGGCGCGACCGAATGCCACATTGCGGATCGGGACAAGCCCGAGCAGCGGGGCCAGCAGATCCTCGTCGATCGCCACGTCAGCCGAAACCTGATCGGCGTACTTCTCCACCACCGGAAGCACGAAACCTGTTGTCGTGGTGATGATCCCCGCAATATCACGCTCGACAAAGAAGCGCCGCACGTCGGCGGGCAGATGGTCGGCGCTCAGTTGGAGCATGCACTCGTCGGCGCCTTCGAACAGTTGCACATCGATGTGCATCATGGTCAGCGCGAAGTAGCGCATCGCGATCGTGAACAGTTCGCGCAGCGTCCCGCAGGACATCACCGCGAAACCCATCAACCCGAAGTGGGTGAGGGTGAACCGGTTGCCCACCTCGATACCGACCCCTGGGGCGGCGGGGAGGCGCTCGAGCAGCCTGCGGACCGCCGCCACCTCGTCCCCCGCGCTGACCACCAGGTCAGGTTCGGCCAGGTGAGCCGGATCGATTCCGGTGCCGGCCAGCACCTCTGCCGCGGGCACCCCGTGTTCCTCGGCCACCTCGCACAGCACCCTCGTCGCGTACACGGGGTGCCGTATGTCCGGCGTCCACGTCGCCACGGCCCACCGCCTGTCCTAAACTCCCAAGTCTCTGTCCCATAGTCCCATTACCCGTTGCGGTTGTCGTCCATACAGTGGAGTCGTGGCCACGCTGACACCCAGTGCGCCAGCCAAGCGGTTGAGCACCTGGACCATGACCCGCGAGGCGATCACCGTCGGCTTCGACGTCGGTGAGAAGTTCATCGGCCGGCTGCGCGGCAGCGATATCACCCGATTCCGTTGCGGTGGTAGGCGTTTCGTCGCGCTGAGCCACCCCGACTACGTCGACCACGTATTGCATCGGGCTCGGCTGAAATACGTCAAGTCGCCCGAATACGAGCCGGTCCGCGCCGGTGCCGGCATCAATCTGCTCACCGACGAAGGCGACTCGTGGGCCGCGCACCGCGGCGTGCTGAACCCGACGTTTTCGCGGCGCCACCTTGGCGAGCTGGTCGACCTGATGATCGATCCGATCGAGGACGTCACCGGGTCGCTGCCCGCCGATGCCGAGTTCGACATGCACGAGACGATGGTCGAGGCGACGCTACGGGTGGTGGCCAACGCCCTGTTCAGCCAGGACTTCGGGCCGCTGGTGCACAGCATGCACGACCTGGCCACCCGAGGACTACGGCACGCGGAGAAGATGGAGCGGCTGGGCCTGTGGGGGTTGCTGCCCTCGCCGGTCTACGACGGGTTGATCTGGTGCACGTATTCGCGGGTGCCGCTGCCGCCGCCCCTGCACGACATGCAGCGGATCTTGCTGGAGCTCGACGGCGCAGTCAACGCGGTGATCGACCAGCGGCTGGCGCATCCGACCGCGGAAAACGACCTGCTGAACGTTTTGCTGCAGGCCGAGGGTGGGACGTGGCCGCGCAAGCGGGTTCGCGACGAGGCGCTGACGTTCATGCTCGCCGGGCACGAGACCACGGCGAATTCGATGTCGTGGTTCTGGTATCTGATGGCGCTGCACGGCCAGGCGCGCGCCCGGATGCTCGACGAGGTCGACGCCGTGCTCGGTGGCCGCCGTCCCACCACCGACGACATTGCGCGGCTGCCGTGGACCACGGCGTGTATCCAAGAGGCGCAACGGTATTACTCGGCGGTGTGGATCCTGGCCCGCAAGGCGGTCGAGGACGACGTGATCGACGGCCACCACATCCGCGCCGGCACGACGGTGATCATCCCGATCCACCACATACACCACGACCCGCGGTGGTGGGAACGGCCCGACGACTTCGACCCCACCAGATTCTTGGGCGGCGGCGGCGAGCGGCCCCGCTCGGCATATCTGCCGTTCGGCGGCGGGCGGCGGATCTGCATCGGACAGAGCTTCGCGCTGATGGAGATGGTGCTGATGGCGGCCATCATGAGCCAGCGGTTTACTTTTGACCTTATGCCCGGACATCCGGTCGAGCTCGAGGCGACGCTGACGCTGCGGCCCAAACACGGTGTGCACATGATCGGACGGAGGCGCCTATGACAACGGCAACCCCCGACTACCACACCGTCGTCGTCGGCGCCGGGTTCTCCGGGATCGGCACCGCGATCAAACTCGGCAAGGCCGGCCTCGGTGAGTACCTGGTTATCGAGGCCGGCGACGGCGTCGGCGGCACCTGGTACTGGAACACCTATCCCGGTATCGCCGTTGACATTCCGTCGTTTTCCTACCAGTTCTCGTTCGAGCAGAGCCCGCACTGGTCGCGGACCTACGCGCCCGGACACGAGCTTCAGGCCTATGCAGAACACTGCGTCGACAAGTACGGCATCCGGTCGAAGATCCGGTTTAACACCAAGGTCCTATCCGCGGAGTTCGACGACGAGCAGAACCTCTGGCGGGTGCAGATCGATCCGGGCGGCGAAATCACCGCCAGGTTCTTGGTGAGCGCCAGCGGCGTGCTCACCGTGCCCAATCTGCCCGACATCGACGGGGTGGACTCCTTCGACGGAATCACCATGCACACCGCCCGCTGGGACCACTCGCAAGATCTGACCGGCAAGCGGGTGGCGGTGATAGGCACCGGGGCATCAGCCGTGCAGGTGATCCCGGAGATTGCGCCGATTGTCAAGCAGCTCACCGTGTTTCAGCGCACGCCGATCTGGTGCTTTCCGAAACTCGACGTGCCGTTGCCGGCGCCGGCGCGTTGGGCGATGCGGGTACCCGGCGGCAAAGCGGTTCAGCGGCTGGCCAGCCAAGCCTTCGTCGAGGCGACGTTCCCGATCGCGGCGCACTACTTCACCGTTTTTCCGTTGGCCAAACGGATGGAAGCGGCCGGGCTGGCCTACCTGCGCCAGCAGGTCCGCGACCCAGTGGTGCGCGAGAAGCTGACGCCCAAATACGCCGTGGGCTGCAAACGCCCCGGCTTTCACAACGGTTATCTGGCCACCTTCAACCGCGAGAACGTGCGGCTGGTCACCGAGCCGATCGACAAGATCACGCCGACAGGTGTGGCCACCCGCGACGGCGAGACCCACGAGGTCGACGTGCTGGTGCTGGCGACCGGCTTCAAGGTGATGGACACCGACAGCACCCCCACCTTCGCGGTCACCGGCAGCGGTGGCCGGTCGCTAGCCAAATTCTGGGACGAGCACCGGCTGCAGGCCTACGAAGGCGTCAGCGTTCCGGGTTTTCCCAACTTGTTCAGCGTGATGGGCCCTTACGGCTATGTCGGGTCGTCGTATTTCGCGCTGATCGAGACGCAGACCCACCACATCATGCGGTGCCTGAAGCAGGCCCGCCGCCTGGGCGCGAACCGGGTCGAGGTCACCGAGGAAGCCAACGACCGCTACTTCGCCGAGATGATGCGCCGCCGGTACCGCCAGGTGTTCTGGCAGGACAGCTGCCGGCAGGCCAACAGCTACTACTTCGACAAGAACGGCGACGTGCCGTTGCGGCCCACCACCACGGTCGAGGCCTACTGGCGCAGCCGCCGCTTCGACCTCGACGACTACCGGTTCAGTTCGTAGCGCGAACAGACGCAAAAGCCCCTCACGCCTAGGCGTGTCGGGGGCTTTTGCGTCTGCTCGGCGTTAAACCGCGCGCTTGAGGTCGTCGACCTTGTCGAGCTGCTCCCAGGGCAGCTCGACGTCGGTGCGGCCGAAATGGCCATAGGCGGCGGTCTGCGCGTAGATCGGCCGCAGCAGGTCGAGGTCGCGGATGATCGCGCCGGGCCGCAGGTCGAACACCTCCCCGATGGCCTTCTCGATCTTGACCGGGTCGACAGTCTCGGTGCCGAACGTCTCGACGAAAAGCCCAACCGGGGCGGCCTTACCGATCGCATAGGCGACCTGCACCTCGACTCGCTCGGCCAGCCCCGCAGCGACGACGTTCTTGGCCACCCAGCGCATCGCGTACGCCGCCGAACGGTCCACTTTGGAGGGATCCTTGCCGGAGAAGGCGCCGCCGCCGTGGCGGGCCCAGCCGCCGTAGGTGTCGACGATGATCTTGCGGCCGGTCAGCCCGGCGTCGCCCATCGGGCCGCCCAGCACGAACTTGCCGGTCGGGTTGACCAACAGCCGCACCTCGGAGGCGTCCAGGGTCTCGTGCGCCAGGTCGTCGAGCACGGTGTTGAGGACCTTTTCCCGGATGTCCGGGGTCAGCATGTCGTCCAGGTCGACGTCAGCGGCGTGCTGGGTGGAGATCACGACGGTGTCCAACCGCACCGGCACGTTGCCTTCATAAGCGATGGTGACCTGGGTCTTGCCGTCCGGGCGCAGGTATGGCAGCACGCCGTTCTTGCGGACCTCGGCCAGCCGTCGCGAGAGCCGGTGGGCCAGCGCGATAGGCAGCGGCATCATCTCCGGGGTGTCTTTGATCGCGTAGCCGAACATCAGGCCCTGGTCGCCGGCACCCTGGGCGTCCAGCGGATCCGCGACGCCCTCGACGCGAGCCTCGTAGGCGGTGTCGACACCTTGGGCGATGTCAGGAGACTGCGCGCCGATCGCGATGTTCACCCCGCACGACGCGCCGTCGAAGCCTTTGTCGGACGAGTCGTAGCCGATCTCCAGGATGCGACTGCGGACGGTGTCGGTGATCTCGGCGAACGCCTCCTTGGCGCTGGTGGTCACCTCGCCCGCGACGTGCACCTGGCCGGTCGTCACCATGGTTTCCACGGCGACCCGGGAGCGGGGGTCGTCGGCCAGCAGGGCGTCGAGCACCGAGTCGCTGATGGCGTCGCAGATCTTGTCGGGGTGTCCCTCGGTCACCGACTCGCTGGTGAACAGCCGACCCTTTTCGCTCACACCCAGATCCTTCCCCATCATCGACAAAATGTTAGTTAGACGAATTATATCGTCGCGCCGTCCACCCGACCGGCCGGCATGGGCGCCACACGATTTGACTTACCCGCTGCCGCTGTGCAGAAAGGCGGCGATTGCGTCCACGATACGACTGGCCATCAGCGTCTTCGAACCGTGTTGCAGCGCCGACTCGGTGCCGTCCGCGGCCAGCAGCCAGCCGTCGTTGCTGTCGACTTCGAACGCCTTGCCCTCGCCGACGGCGTTGACCACCAGCAAGTCACATCCCTTGCGGCGCAACTTGTTTCGCGCGTGGAACAGCACGTCACCGCTCGCGTCGCCGGTCTCGGCGGCGAACCCGACGATAGCCCGCATGTTGGGCAGCTGCCCGTCGGCGCGGGCCCGTACCGCCCCGGCCAGCACGTCGTCGTTGCGCACGAGTTCGATCGCGGGAGGCTCTTGCACGCCTTTTTTGATCTTGGCGGTTGCGACCTGCGCGGGCCGGAAGTCCGCGACCGCGGCCGCCATCACCAGCACGTGGGCGTCGGGAGCGTGCTTGGACACCGCGTCGCGCAGCTGCTGCGCGGAACTGATGTGCACCACCTCGACGCCGGCGGGATCGATGAGCCCCGCGGTGTGTCCGGCGATCAGCGTCACCTCGGCGCCGCGCTGCGCCGCGACCCGGGCCACCGCGTAGCCCTGCTTGCCTGAGCTGCGGTTGCCGATGAAGCGCACCGGGTCGATCGGCTCGCGGGTGCCGCCGGCGGTCACCAGCACCTTGCAGCCGGCGAGGTCGTAGGGCAGCGCGTCAGGGCGCTCGAGCAGTAGGTGGGCGAACGTGGTGATCTCCTCGGCTTCGGGCAGCCGGCCAGCCCCGCTGTCGGCGCCGGTCAGTCGCCCGGATGCCGGCTCCAGCACAACCGCGCCGCGGCGCCGCAGCGTGGCCACGTTGTCGACGGTGGCTGGATGCTGCCACATCTCGGTGTGCATCGCCGGTGCGAACAGCACCGGACATCGCGCGGTGAGCAGTGTCGCGGTCAGCAGATCGTCAGCGCGCCCGGCTACCGCGCGGGCCAGCAGGTCGGCGGTCGCCGGCGCCACCACCACCAGGTCGGCCTCTTGGCCGATATGAACGTGCGGCACGGTCGGAACGTCGTCGAAGACGCCGGTGCGTACCGGCTCGCCCGACAGTGCCTCGAAGGTGGCCGCGCCGATGAAACGCAATGCCGATTCGGTGGGGACGACGCGAACTCGGTGGCCCGCTTCGGTGAGCTGACGAACGACAGTGCACGCCTTGTAGGCGGCAATGCCTCCGGAGACGCCGACGACGATCCGCTTGCGGTCCATGCCGCGACGCCTACTTACTCGCCTTCGGTGTGTTCGAGAAGGTCGGCGTGGATCTCGCGCAGCGCGATGGACAGCGGCTTTTCCTGCAGTCCCGGCTCAACCAGCGGACCGACGTACTCGAGGATGCCCTCCCCGAGTTGGTTGTAGTAATCGTTGATCTGTCGGGCCCGCTTAGCTGCGTAGATCACCAGGGCGTACTTGCTCGAGACGCGCTCCAGCAACTCGTCGATGGGTGGATTGGTGATGCCCAGCGGCGGGTCGTAGGTCACGGTGCCGCCCAAGGCGGGATCGAACTGGTCCGCGGCGGCTGACGACGCGTCGGACTGAGGGGTGCTCACTGAAAAAATTCTCCTGGCGAAGTAGTACGGCGGGGAACGGCTAGCGACTCGAACCAAACAAACCGACTCACGCCGTATCCGGCGTGGTTCCCAGCAGCAAGGATACCAACTGCGAGCACGCAGTCTCCAATTCGTCGTTGACCACGACTTGGTCGAAGTCACCTTGAGCTGCCAGTTCGGCGCGGGCGGTGGCGAGCCGGCGGCGGATCACGTCCGGTGTCTCGGTGCCGCGGCCGACCAGTCGGGCTTCCAGGACGTCCCAGCTCGGCGGCGCCAGGAAAACCAGGAGCGCCTCGGGCATCGCTTTCTTCACCGCCCGGGCGCCGGCCAGGTCGACCTCGATGAGCACCGGATGTCCGGCCGCGGTGGCGTCACGAACCGGCTGCGCGAGGGTGCCCGATCGGTGCAGCCCGCCGTGGATCTCCGCCCACTCGAGCAGCGCGCCGTCGTCGATCAGCTGTTGGAAGCGCTCCGGTGTCACGAAGTGGTAGTCGACGCCGTCGACCTCGCCGGGCCGGGGTGCCCGTGTCGTGACCGATACGCTGAAGTGCAGATCAGAGATCCGTTCCCGCAGGCACCGAACCACCGTCGACTTGCCGACGGCAGAGGGACCGGACAGCACCACCACACGTCCCGCCGTCGCCGGCGCAAGACCTTGGTCGCGCTCGCCGTCCGGTCCCCCGTCGGCGCTCATGGGTCGGGTTAGGCGGAGCCGAACTTTTCCAGCAAGGCCTTGCGCTGCCGATCACCAAGGCCACGCAGCCGACGGGTCGGCGCGATCTCCAGCTCGGTCATGATCTCTTGCGCCTTGACCTTGCCCACCTTCGGCAGCGCCTCGAGCAATGCAGACACCTTCATCTTGCCCAAGACCTCGTCGGTCTCGGCGTCCTTGAGCACTTGCTTGAGGTTGGTGCCGCCGCGCTTGAGCCGATCCTTGAGTTCGGCTCGCGCTCGACGTGCGGCAGCAGCCTTCTCCAACGCGGCGGCGCGCTGCTCGTCGGTCAACTGGGGAAGGGCCACGATTCCTCCGTCTCATCGATCTTGTTGGTCTCAGCCGGGTACACCAGCCAGCGGAGACGACCGTACCCACGCTGACTGACGAAATCTAACCCGCCCCCCTGGTTCCGGCTACAAAGGCCCAGCGTGCGGGCGCGTCGACGACCTCGCGTGACCTCGCTGGAGCCCGCGAATCGCAACGCGCCGGCCACTGCTGCGACTTGCGCCGCAAGCCGCGAACATGCTGTCTAGCAGGCGTTTTGGGTGTGTTCGCGAGCGTCGCGGCCAGTAGACCGACGCCACCCCTGACCGCGCGCGCGGCCGTTGCGGTCGAATCTTGACCGATTTCGCACGTCGCGGCGTGTCGCGCGTGTCGCGGGGCTACTCGCTCATCAACACGCAGACAACTACACAGCGTAGTAGACGCGGTATAGCTGGTCGACCGGCAGGCCTACTTCCCTCCGCGCCAGCCTCGATCGAAGGGAAGCCGCCAGGCATGCGGCGCAATGAGCTGGTGAATGGCGTTGGGGCCCCATGAGCCGACGTCGTAGCTGCGCACCGGCGGCGGCTCGTCGAGCAGCGGCTGAGAGACCTCCCAGAGCCGCTCGATGCCTTCCGCGGTGGTGTACAGCGTGTGGTCGTCGTGCATGGCATCCAGGATCAGCCGCTCGTAGCCTTCGAGCACGTCGCGCACGGCCTCGGTCTCGGCGATGCCGAACTGCAGGCTCTGCTTGTCGAGCTTCATACCGGGCCCGGGGCGTTTGCCGTAGAACGACAGCGACACCTTGGACTCGTCGGCGAGATCGAAGGTGAGGTGATCGGGGCCGTGCAGCCCGATGCCGCAGCCGGGCGGGAACATGCTCTTGGGCGGTTCGCGGAACGCGATCGAGATGATTCGCTGGCCCTCGGCCATGCACTTGCCGGTGCGCAGGTAGAACGGCACGCCCGCCCAGCGCCAATTGTCGATCTCGCACTTGAGCGCCACGAAGGTCTCGGTGTCGGAATCCGCTGACACACCGTCCTCCTCGCGGTATCCGCGATACTGGCCACGCACGACGTGGGTCGGGTCCAGCGGCACCATGGACTCGAACACCTTGTTCTTCTCGGCGCTGATCGACCGCGAGGCCAGCGCGGTCGGCGGCTCCATCGCCACGAACGCGAGAATCTGGAAGAGGTGCGTGACGACCATGTCGCGGAAGGCGCCGATCGGCTCGTAGAACGCCGCGCGGCCCTCCAGGGACAGCTTCTCCGGAACGTCGATCTGGATGTGGTCGATGAAGGTCCGGTTCCAAATCGGCTCGAACAGGCCGTTGGCGAACCGGAACGCCAGGATGTTCTGCGCGGCTTCCTTGCCGAGGAAGTGGTCGATGCGGAAGATCTGCGATTCGTCGAACTTCTCATGGATGGAGGCGTTCAGGTCGACCGCACTCTGCAGATCGGTGCCGAACGGCTTTTCCATCACCACCCGGGCGCTCTTGACGAGTCCGGCGTCTTCGAGTGTCTGCAGCACCGGGATCACGGCTTTCGGCGGAACGCTCAGGTAGTGCAACAGCCGTACTTCGCCGTCTAGGTGCGCGGCCTGCTCGTGCACGGCGTCCGAGAGCGCGCCGGCTCCCTTGCCCTGCGGGACGTAGCGCAAGTTCTGCAGCCACTTGTCGAGGTCGTCGCGGTTGACCTCGCGCCGGGAGAACTCGGCACATGCTTCGCCGGCGAGCTTGCGGAAACCGTCGTCGTCGAGGTCGTCGAGCGACGTGCCGACGACCCGCAGTTCGGGCGCCAGTTTGGACATGCACAGGTGGAACAGGCCGGGAAGCAACTTACGGCGAGCCAAATCACCTGTGGCGCCGAACAAGACGACGATGTGCGGGGCGGCGCCGGTGGACTTGCCCTTGGTCTGCGATGTTGAGCTGGTCACAACTACGATGTTCCCACTTGATCTCGATGCGACGCGACGAATTGAGCAGCACCGGCTCAGGCCCGTGAGGGTGTTCCGCAAAGACGGTTGGGGGCGCCGCTTTCGTCCGCATAGCGGCCGTTTTTGCCCGGATCGCACGCTAGGGTTTGGCCATGCCGATGATGCGGATCCGGGAAGCCGCCGAGCTGCTGGGGGTCAGCGACGACACCGTGCGGCGATGGGTCGACCAGGGCAGCTTGTCGGTCAGCCGCGACCAGTCCGGCCGTAAGGTGATCGCCGGCGACGAGCTGGCGGAATTCTGGCGGACCAACGCGCGGCCGCTCCCGGCCAATCCGCTGGGTGTGGGCAGTTCGGCGCGCAACCGGTTCGTCGGCTTGGTGACCCGGGTGGTCAGCGACAAGGTGATGGCGCAGGTGGAGATGCAGTGCGGTCCCTTCACCGTGGTGTCGTTGATGAGCACCGAGGCGGCGCGCGAGTTGAAGCTGGAGCCCGGCAGTGTGGCCGTGGCCGTGGTCAAGGCCACCACCGTCATCGTCGAAACGCCGGAAGAGTTCTCCTGATCCGCTAGACCGCGGCGAGGTAGGCCACGGCGTCGCGCATCCGCTCCGCCGCGGCGCGCAGGTCTTCGACACGCGGCCCGGATCGCAGCACGTCGCGCGACACCGCAGGCAGGAGCTGTCCCGGCGCCGCCCCGCCCAATCCGCCGAGCGCCTGGACCTGTCCGCCCTGCGCCCCGACACCCGGCACCAGCACCGGGCCGGCCAGTGCACTGACGTCGGGCGGCTGCGCTACCGTCGCGCCGACCACCACGCCGACCGAACCCGGCTCAGGCAGCCCCGCCCGGTTCAGCTCTGCCGCCGCGTCGACGATCGATTGAGCGACGGTGCGTCCGCCTGCGTCGGCCCGCTGGATGGCCGCGCCTTCCGGGTTGGAGGTCGCCGCCAGCACGAATACCCCGCGTCCGTGCGCGGCTGCGGTGTGCAAGAGCGGTTGCAGGGCGCCGAATCCCGGATACGGCGACGCGGTGACGGCGTCGGCGGCCAGCGGCGAGTCACCCACCCAGGCCTGCGCGTAGGCCGCCAGCGTGGAGCCGATGTCACCGCGCTTGGCGTCGGCCAGCACCAGCACGCTGGTGTCACGCAGTGCGCCGATGGTGCGTTCCAGCACGGCGTATCCGGCGGCCCCGTACGCCTCGAAGAACGCGACCTGAGGTTTGACGACGGCGAAGCCGCCGTAGGCCTCGATACAGATGTCGCAGAACGACGCCAGCCCGTCGGGCGTGGTCGGCAAGTCCCAGGCGCGCAGCAGCTCCGGATGTGGGTCGATGCCCAGGCACAGCAGCCCCCGCTGCGACATCGCGTCGCGCAGCCGGGCGCCGAACCCGGGCATGACTAGCGCCCGCCGTTGGTCAGCGCGCTGTGTAGCTCCTGCAGCGAACGCACCCCGATGTCGCCGCGGATCCCGGCCTCGATGCCCTGCACAGCCGCCGAGGCGCCCTGCACCGTCGTCACGCAGGGAATGTTCATCGCGACCGCGGCCGAGCGGATTTCGTAGCCGTCGATGCGCGGACCGGAGTTGCCGTAGGGGGTGTTGATCACCATGTCGACCTCACCGGCCCTGATCGCGTCGACCGCGGACAACGCCGGGCGGCCAGGACGCGGCTCTTCGAAATGCTTGCGCACCACCTGACAGGGAATCCCGTTGCGCCGCAACGTTTCCGCGGTACCTTCGGTGGCCAGCACACGGAAGCCCAGGTCGGCCAGCCGCTTGACCGGGAACACCAGCGAGCGCTTGTCGCGGTTGGCCACGGACACGAACACCGTGCCCTCGGCCGGCAGCGAACCGTACGCAGCGGTCTGGCTTTTGGCGAACGCGCTGCCGAAGTCGCGGTCGATGCCCATCACCTCGCCGGTCGACTTCATCTCCGGGCCGAGCAGCGAGTCGATGCCGGCGCCTTCGACGGTGCGGAACCGGTGGAACGGCAACACGGCCTCTTTGACCGCGATCGGAGCATACGGCGCCGCGCTTGCCCCGTCACCGGATAACGCCAGCATGCCGTCTGCGCGCAGTTCGGCGATGCTGGCCCCCAACATGATTCGTGCGCACGCCTTGGCCAGCGGAACCGCGGTCGCCTTCGACACGAACGGCACCGTGCGACTGGCCCGCGGGTTGGCCTCCAGCACGTACAGCACGTCGTCTTTGAGGGCGTACTGCACGTTGAGCAGTCCGACCACGCCGATACCGTGGGCGATGGCCTCCGTCGCTTTGCGGACCTTCTCGATGTCCGTGCGGCCCAACGTCACCGGCGGCAGCGCGCACGCCGAGTCACCGGAGTGAATCCCCGCCTCCTCGATGTGTTCCATGATCCCGCCGATGTAGACCTCCCTGCCGTCGCACAGCGCGTCGACGTCGATCTCGATGGCGTCCTCGAGGAATCGGTCCACAAGCACCGGGTGTTCGGGGGATAGCGCTGTGGCGCGGGTGATGTAACCCTGCAGCGTGTCGTCGTCGTAGACGATCTCCATGCCGCGACCACCCAACACATACGAGGGCCGCACCAGCACCGGATACCCGATCTCGGCAGCGATACGGCGGGCCTGGTCGAAGGTCGTCGCGGTGCCGTAGCGGGGAGCCGGCAGCCCGGCAGCGGCGAGCACATCGCCGAAGGCGCCGCGGTCCTCGGCCAAGTCGATGGCCTCCGGCGCGGTGCCGACAATCGGAACTCCGGCGTTGGCCAGCTGCTGCGCCAAGCCGAGCGGGGTCTGGCCGCCCAGTTGCACGATCACGCCGACCACGCCGGGACCGCCTTGTGCGGACTGGGTTTCGGCGTGAAACACCTCCAGCACGTCCTCGAACGTCAGCGGCTCGAAATACAGCCGGTCGGCGGTGTCGTAGTCGGTGGACACGGTTTCGGGGTTGCAGTTGACCATCACTGTCTCAAACCCGGCCTGGCTCAACGTGGTTGCGGCGTGCACACAGCTGTAGTCGAATTCGATGCCCTGCCCGATCCGGTTGGGCCCGGAGCCCAGGATGAGCACCTTCGGTTTCTGGTTCTGCGGGGCCACCTCGGTTTCGGCGGCCGGGTCGAGCTCGTAGCTGCTGTAGTGGTACGGGGTCTTGGCCTCGAACTCCGCGGCGCAGGTGTCGACGGTTTTGTACACCGGGTGGATGCCGAGCCGCTGCCGCAGTGAGCGCACACCGTTCTCGCCGGCCAGTTCTGGTCTTAAAGCGGCGATCTGGCGATCCGACAGCCCGCTGTACTTGCAGCGGCGCAGCAGGTCGCCGTCCAGCACGGCGGCGTCGACCAACTCGCCGCGCAGCTCGACCAGTTGCGCAATCTGCGCGACGAACCACGGGTCGACCCCGCAGGCCTGCGAGACCTGCTCGACCGAAGCGCCCAGCCGCAGCGCCAGTTCGATGTCGTAGAGCCGGCTTTCGGACGGTGTGGCCAGCCGCTGCAGGGCTTCGTCGACGCCGCCCGGCGGGTCAGGAGTCGTCCAGAAGCCGGCGCGGCCGGCTTCCAGCGACCGCATCACCTTACCCAGAGCTTCGATGAAGTTGCGCCCCAACGACATTGCCTCACCGACCGACTTCATGGTGGTGGTCAGCGTCGGGTCGGCGCCCGGGAATTTCTCGAAGGCGAACCGCGGCGCCTTGACAACGACGTAGTCGAGGGTGGGTTCGAAGCAGGCCGGGGTTTCTTTGGTGATGTCGTTGAGGATCTCGTCGAGGGTGTAGCCGATGGCCAGCTTGGCCGCGATCTTCGCGATCGGGAACCCGGTCGCCTTGGACGCCAGCGCGGACGACCGCGACACCCGCGGGTTCATTTCGACGACGATCAGCCGCCCGTCGCGCGGGTTGACCGCGAACTGGATGTTGCAGCCGCCGGTGTCGACCCCGACCTCGCGCAGGATCGCAATGGCCAGGTCGCGCATCCGCTGGTATTCCCGGTCGGTCAGCGTCATGGCCGGGGCTACGGTCACCGAGTCGCCGGTGTGCACGCCCATCGGGTCGACGTTCTCGATCGAGCAAACCACCACGACGTTGTCGTGGCCGTCGCGCATCAGCTCGAGCTCGAATTCCTTCCAGCCGTAGATGGATTCCTCGATCAGCACATTGGCGCTCGGTGAGGCGGCCAGGCCGGCGCCGGCCATCCGGTCGACCTCTTCGGCGCTGTGCGCCATTCCGGAGCCAAGGCCGCCCATGGTGAAGCTCGGCCGCACCACGACGGGCAGGCCGAGTTCGGCGACCGTCTCGCGGACCTCGTCCATGGTGAAACAGACCCGGCTGCGGGCCGATTCGCCACCGACTTTGGCGACGATGTCTTTGAACCGCTGCCGGTCCTCGCCGCGCTGGATGGCGTCGAAGTCGGCGCCGATCAGCTCGACGTCGTAGCGCTCGAGCACGCCGTTCTCGTAGAGCGCGACCGCGGTGTTGAGTGCCGTCTGCCCGCCCAGGGTGGCTAGCAGCGCGTCGATCTTGTTGCCGCGCCGGGCTTGTTGGGCGATGACGCGTTCGACGAACGCTGGGGTGATCGGCTCGACGTAGGTGTGGTCGGCGAACTCCGGGTCGGTCATGATCGTGGCCGGGTTGGAGTTGACCAGGCTGACCTGCAGCCCTTCGGCTTTCAACACGCGGCAGGCCTGGGTGCCTGAGTAGTCGAATTCACATGCCTGCCCGATGACGATCGGCCCGGAACCGATCACCAGCACGTGGCGCAGGTCGTCGCGGCGCGGCATCAGCCCTCCCCCTTGCCGCGAGCGTGCACAGTTGTACGCCAATTACGACGTGTCGGCGCACAAACACGCCCGCTCGCGGGAGATGTCATTGGCCGGCTCCCATCAGATCGACGAACTGGTCGAAAAGGTATTCTGCGTCGTGCGGTCCGGCCGCGGCCTCAGGATGGTATTGCACCGAAAATGCGCGCCCGTTGGCCAGTTTGACGCCTTCGACGACGCCGTCGTTGGCGCAGGTGTGGCTGACGACCGCCGGCCCGAACGGGGTGTCGAACCGCTGACCCGCCTCGCCTTCCAAAGCGAACCCGTGGTTCTGCGCGGTAATCGCGACCCGACGGGTGGCGTGGTCGATCACCGGGACGTTGATGCCGCGGTGGCCGAACACCATCTTGTAGGTGGACAGGCCCAGCGCGCGGCCGAGGATCTGGTTGCCGAAACAGATGCCGAACAACGGGATTCCGGCGTCCAGTACCTGACGGGTCACGGCGACGACATGGTCGGCGGTGGCCGGGTCGCCGGGGCCGTTGGACAAGAACACGCCGTCCGGCTCGATCTCGGCGATCTGCTCGAAGGTCGCCGACGACGGCAGCACGTGGCTGCGGATGCCGCGCCGGGCGAAATTGCGCGGCGTATTGGTTTTGATCCCGAGGTCGAGCGCGGCGACGGTAAACCGCTGCGGCCCTTCGGGTTCCACGATGTAGGTGCCGTCGGTGCTGACCTGCCCGGCCAGGTCGGCGCCCAGCATCGGCAGCTGGGCACGCACCCGCTCGATCAGCTCGTCCGGCTCGGCCAGCGCGGCACCGGAGAAGATTCCGGCTTTCATCGAGCCGCGGCTGCGCAGATGACGCACCACGGCCCGGGTGTCGATGCCGGCCACCCCGACGATGCGCTGGCGGACCAGCTCGTCCTGCAGCGTGCTGGTCGCCCGCCAGTTGGAGGCACGCGGCGACGGATCGCGCACCGCGTAGCCGGCCACCCAGATCTTGTCGCCGCGGCTCTCGGCGTCTTCGGTGTTCCAACCGGTGTTGCCGATCTGCGGCGCGGTCGCCACCACGATCTGGCGGTGGTAGCTGGGATCGGTCAGGGTCTCTTGGTAGCCGGACATGCCGGTAGAAAACACCGCCTCGCCCAGTGTCTGACCGATCGCGCCGAACGATGTGCCGGTGAATATGCGCCCGTCTTCGAGCACCAGCACGGCCCTGTCGCGGTTGTTCATCAGCATGCCTCCGGCAGCCAGCGGTGGTACTGGCTGCGGTCGTCGCCGCGAAAGCCGGTGTCGATCTCGGCGCCCGACGGCAGCCGCCATCGGATCGCCAGTATCCCGTCGCGGGTGGTGACTTTGCCGACCATGCCGCGCTCGGTGCGGATGGCGGTGATCGACTCCTGGGGAATCCAGATCGGGCTGGCCTTCGAGCGTTGCACCAGGATTCCCTCGGGATACCGGGTCAGCACCGCCTTGCTGCGGTAGCCGAGATCGCCGACCGCCACCCGGTCATGCCACCTCGGCGCCAGCGTGCAGCCGACGTAGATGCCGGAGGTCGGCGCGACGATCGCCGATCCCACCGTCTCCGGTACCTCGGGCAGGGCCCCGATCAACGCGGCTTGGCGTTCCCCGCGATGCCGCCAGCCGCGCACCATCAGCGAGATCACCAACGCGATCACCAGCGCCAGCACAGCCGCGAAAATGAGCGACCCGATCAACGTCGTGGAGTTCAAGCCGGGCTCTTTCCGTCGCGAGCGGTGAGCTTGCCGCGCAGCAGCGTCGCAGTCACCGTGGCCGGCAACGTCATCGACTCATACGGCGTGTTCGACGAGCGGCTGGCCAGGTCGGACCCGGCGACGGTCCAGGTGGCGTCGGGGTCCACGATCGTGAGGTTGGCCGGCTCGCCCACCTCCAGCGGGCGGCCGTGGTCGGGCAATCCGGCGATGCCTGCGGGGTTCTCGCTCATCACCCGGGCGACGTCCCGCCAGCTCAGCAGGCCCGGCTCCACCATGGTGGCGACCACCACCGACAGCGCGGTCTGCAGCCCGAGCATGCCCGGTCGCGCGGCGACGAACTCGACACACTTCTCGTGTTCGGCGTGCGGGGCGTGATCAGTGGCCACACAGTCGATTACCCCGTCGGCCAGGGCTTGACGCAACGCGGCAGCGTCGGCCGCCTCACGCAGCGGCGGGTTGACCCGGTTCACGCCGTCGTAGCTCGCGAGCCTGGAGTCGTCGAGCATCAGGTGATGCGGAGTGACTTCGGCGGTGATCGAAATGCCTTGCTGCTTAGCCCATTTCAGAATCTCGACAGTGCCCGCGGTGGAGGCGTGGCAGATGTGCACCCGGGCGCCGGCGTCGCGGGCCAGCAGGGCGTCGCGCGCGACGATCGACTCTTCGGCGGCCCGCGGCCATCCGGCCAGGCCCAGCCGGGCGGCGCTCGGCCCCTCGTGGGCGACGGCGCCGACGGTGAGTCTGGGTTCTTCGGCGTGCTGGGCGACGAGCAAGCCCAGGCCGGTGGCGTACTCCAGGGCGCGGCGCATGACCAGCGGGTCGGCCACGCAGTTGCCGTCGTCGGAGAACATCCGCACCTGGCCAGCGCCGGCGGCCATCATGCCCATCTCGGTCAGTTCTTTTCCGGCCAGGCCCACCGTGACCGCGCCGACCGGATGCACGTCGACCAGGCCGACCTGCTGGCCGCGATGCCAGACGTGGTCGGTGACCACCGGGCTGTCGGCGACCGGGTTGGTGTTGGGCATCGCGAAGACCGCCGTGTAACCACCCAAAGCCGCTGCTGCCGAGCCGGTTTCGATGTCCTCGGCGTATTCTCGGCCCGGTTCACGCAGATGGGTGTGCAGGTCGACGAAGCCGGGCAGCAGCACCTGTCCGGTGGCGTCGATCACATCGGCATCTTCCGGAATCGCCAGCCCCGCACCGATATCGGCGATCTGCCCGTCATCGACGAGCACGTCGACGCGCTTGCCCTCCCCGTACGGGCGAACCCGGCGAATCAGCACGCTCATGCCGCGGCTCCTCTTTCCGGGGACTCCGCTCCGACCAAGACATGGAACAGCACCGCCATCCGCACGTGCACACCGTTGGAAACCTGTTGCAGCACAGCCGATTGCGACGAGTCAGCCACCGACGACGCGATCTCCATGCCACGCAGCATCGGACCCGGGTGCAGGACCACTGCGTGGCCGGGCAGCAGCGCCTGGCGCCGGTCGGAAAGCCCGTAGAGCACCGAGTACTCGCGCGCGGACGGGAAGAAGCCGCCGTGCATCCGCTCGGCCTGCACCCGCAGCATCAACACCGCGTCGGCGGCGGGTAGTTCGGCGTCGAGGTCGTAGGAGACGGTGACCGGCCAGTCGGCAACCCCGACCGGCAGCAGCGTGGGCGGCGCGACCAGCACCACTTCGGCGCCCAGTGTGGCCAGCAGCATGACATTGGAGCGGGCGACCCGGCTGTGCAGGATGTCGCCGACGATCACAATGCGCCGGCCTTCGATGCCGCCGAGCCGCTGGCGGATGGTGAGCGCGTCCAGCAGCGCCTGCGTGGGGTGTTCGTGGGTGCCGTCGCCGGCGTTGATCACCGACGGGCCACCTTGGTCGGTGGCGGTCCAGTCGGCCAGCCGCTGCGCGGCACCGGATGCGGGGTGGCGGATGACCAAGGCGTCGCCGCCGGCGGCGCGCAGCGTCAGCGCGGTGTCGCGTAGCGATTCCCCTTTGCCCACCGAGGATCCCGTCGCGCTGACGTTGATCACGTCGGCGCTCATCAGCTTTCCGGCCACTTCGAACGACACCCGGGTGCGGGTGGAGTTCTCGTAGAACATCGTGATGATGGTGCGGCCGCGCAGCGTCGGCAGTTTCTTGACCTCGCGGCCGACCAACGCCTGCGCGAAGCGGTCGGCGTCGTCGAGGATCGCGGTGGCGTCGTCACGGGTCAGGTCGCCGGCGGCCAGCAGGTGTCTGGTCATCGGGAGATCACCACCCCGTCGCGACCGTCGTGTTCGCTCAGCAGTACGTGCACACTCTCGCTGCGAGAGGTCGGCACGTTCTTGCCGACGTAGTCGGCGCGCAGTGGCAGCTCGCGGTGGCCGCGGTCGACGAGTACCGCCAGCTGCACGATCCGCGGCCGGCCGATGTCGCGCAGCGCGTCGAGCGCCGAGCGCACCGAGCGCCCGGAGTACAGCACGTCGTCGACCAGGATCACCAGCGCGTCGTCGATGCCGCCGGGCGGAATGCTTGTCGCTTCCAGGGGCCGCGGCGGCTGCATCATCAGGTCGTCGCGGTACAGGGTGATGTCGAGCGCGCCGTGGTCGACATGGACACCGGAGAACTCGGCGATGCGGGAGGCCAGCCGCTGGGCCAGCGTCACCCCGCGGGTGGGGATGCCCAGCAGCACCACCCGCGGACCGGAGCGACCGGTGTCGTCGAGCGCGGTCTTCTCGATGATCTGATGGGCGATACGGGAAATGGTGCGGCCCACGTCGGCCGCCGACATCAATTCCCGGGATTCGCTGCCTAAGCCGGCGTGGCCCGCAGCACCCATGCGTGACTTGACCTCCTTCTCCGCCTCGCCGGACGGATCGTTAAAGGATGTCGACTGCCCGGCAGCCTAGCATTGCCGGCACCTGGGCCCGCATTGCGGTCAACGTGTCGGTCGGGTCGTGTATGATTCGAAATTATGTTCGAAGATAACGCCATGGCGGCAGTAGACCCCCATGCCGACGAGGCGGCGCTGATCGCACGCATCGCCAAGCTGGAGCGGGTGAAATCGGCTGCGGCCGCGGGTCAAGCGCGGGCGGCCGCGGCGCTGGATGCGTTGCGGCGCTCGAATGAGGCTGCTGCGGGGATTCCGGCGAACCAGCGGGGGCGCGGGGTGGCCAGCGAGGTCGCGTTGGCGCGACGGGATTCGCCCGCGAGGGGCGGGCGGCACCTGGGCTTCGCAAAGGCGTTGGTGTACGAGTTGCCGCACACGCTCGCCGCGCTGGAGGCCGGGCAGTTGTCGGAGTGGCGGGCCACGTTGATTGTGCGGGAATCGGCCTGTTTGGACGTCGAGGACCGCCGCGCGCTCGATGCCGAGCTGTGCGCCGACATGTCCGCATTGGACGGGATGGGTGATGCGCGCATTGCAGCCGCGGCACGGGAGATTGCCTACCGGCTCAACGCGCAGGCGGTGGTGGATCGCGCTGCGAAGGCGGCCTCCGAGCGCACGGTGACAATCCGCCCGGCCCCGGACGCCATGACCTGGGTGACGGCCCTGCTGCCCGTTCCGCAGGGCGTCTCGGTGTACGCGGCGCTCAAGCGGGCGGCAGACACGACGTTCGATGGCCGCACGCGCGGCCAGGTGATGGCCGACACCTTGGCGGAACGCGTGACCGGACGACCCGCCGATGTAGCCGAACCGGTTGCGGTGAACCTGATCATCTCCGACGAGACGCTATTTGGCGGTGACTGTGCCGCAGCGGTGATCGACGGCTATGGCCCGGTCCCGGCCGCCGTGGCTCGCGATCTGATAAGCGGCGCAGCTACCGACGCCCGGTCGCGGGCCACGCTGCGCAGGCTGTACCGCCATCCCCGCTCCGGCGCTTTAGTGGCAATGGAGTCGCGGGCGCGCCGTTTCCCCAAGGGCCTGGCCACCTTCATCGGTTTGCGCGATCAGCGATGCCGCACGCCCTACTGCGATGCCCCGATCCGGCACCGCGACCATGCCCAGCCGCACCACCGCGGCGGACCGACCATGGCGGCAAATGGACTCGGCTTCGTGTGAGCGCTGCAACTACGTCAAGGAATCGCCCGGCTGGCACGTCAGCACCAGATTGGACGAAAATGGCTGGCACACAGCGGAATTCACCACGCCCACCGGAATGCATTACCACTCGACGGCACCGCCGCTACCCGGAGCATTCATGGTCATGGTCAGCGAAGTCGAAACCCGAATCGGCATCGCCCTGACCCAACTGCACGCCGCCTGACTGGCTTGTCCACGCGCGGCGCACACTATTCTGATCCGGTGAATCTCGACGGCAATCAGGCTTCCATTCGGGAGGCCTGCGAAGCCGGTCTGCTCGCCGGTGCGGTGACGGTGGTCTGGCAGCGCGGAAATATGTTGCAGATCAACGAGATTGGCTATCGTGATGTCGATTCCGGGCTGCCGATGCGGCGCGACACCATGTTTCGTATCGCGTCGATGACCAAGCCGGTCACCGTCGCCGCCGCGATGAGCCTGGTCGACGAGAGCAAGCTGGCGTTGCGCGACCCGATCACCCGCTGGCTGCCGGAATTCGCCGACATGCAGGTGCTCAACGACCCGAACGGCCCGCTCGAGCGCACGCATCCGGCGCAGCGGGCCATCCTGGTCGAAGATCTGCTGACTCATACCAGCGGGCTGGCATACGGCTTCTCGGTCACCGGGCCGATAGCGCGGGCGTATGTTCGGCTGCCGTTCGGCCAAGGCCCGGACGCCTGGCTCGCCGCGCTTGCCGCCTTACCGCTGGTGCACCAGCCCGGTGAGCGGCTCACCTACAGCCACGGCATCGACGTGGTCGGTGTCCTGGTGTCGCGGGTCGAAGGTAAACCGTTTCACCAGGTGCTCGACGAGCGCATCCTGCAACCGCTCGGTATGCGCGACACCGGCTTTTTCGTCCCGCCCGAGAAGCGGTCCCGCGCGGCGACCATGTACCGGCTTGACGACGACGACCGGCTGCAGCACGACGCGATGGGGCCGCCGCACGTGTCGCCGCCGGCGTTTCCCAACGCTGGCGGCGGATTGTGGTCGACCGCCGACGACTATCTGCGGTTCGCGCAGATGCTGCTGAACGACGGCACGGTCGACGGGGCGCGGGTGCTCTCGGCCGAGTCGGCGCGGGCGATGCGCACCGATCGGCTCACCGCCGAGCAGAAGCGGCATCCCTTTCTGGGCTCGCCGTTCTGGATCGGCCGCGGGTTCGGGTTGAACCTGTCGGTGGTGACCGATCCGGTGAAATCGGCGCCGCTGTTCGGGGCGGGCGGATTGGGGACGTTCAGTTGGCCCGGCGCGTACGGGACGTGGTGGCAGGCGGACCCGTCGGCGGATTTGATCCTGCTGTATCTGGTGCAGAATCTGCCGACCCTGTCCTCGGACGCCGCGGCTGCAGTCGCCGGAAACACCTCGCGCGCCAAACTGCAAGCGGTGCAACCGAGATTCGTACGCGGCACCTACCGCGCGCTGGGGCTCTAGCGCCTACTGGGAGTCAGATCATGCCGGGACCACTGTCGAGTCCGCGGCCATAGCGAGCTGCGCGGCAACTAGCAAGCAGCTCGAGCAGTTTCACCGCAGTGAGCGCAGTTTCGACGAGACGGGCGGCTAGTGGCGCAGCATCACTTCCAAGAACCGCTCGCGGTGCCCGGCGGCCTGCGGGTTCGGTCGCGAACCGGACAAATGCAGAAAGCCGATGCCGGCGGCGAAGGTGGCGTTGGCCCGCATGTCAGCCTCTTCGGAGTCGAAGCCGTCGTCGAGGAACGCCTGGCGCACCGCGGCCACCACCCGGCGGTCCGATTCACGGACCGCAGCCGCTACGGCGGGCTCCGAGCGAGCCCATTCGCGCATCGCGCGCTCCAGGATCCAGTGCCGGGGCCCGACCATCGCGGTCAGCATCCGCGACAGCCGCTGACGCGGCGGGTCTGCGGAGAGCGCGTCGAAGAATCCGCGATCCTCGTCGCGGACCGCGGCCCAGGTGTCGATGAGCGCGCGGCGGTAGGTCTTCATGTCGCTGAAATGCCAGTAGAAACTGCCTCTGGTCACACCCAGGCGGCGGCACAGCCGATCGATCGTGAGGGCCTTGATGCCCTCTTCCGCGAGGAGTCGGAAACCGGTCTGGATCCAGTCGTCCACTTTCAGGCGGGGATTGGTTGAGCCGCCCGAAATCGTCACGCTAGGCAAGCGTAGTCAGTCCGAGGGCAACAAATTGCCGTAATTGGACGCTGATGTCATTAGCTTCGCCGCGCGTCGCGGGGACGCCTAACCGCCTGTGGCCTCGGTTGCCTATTGCGTCAAGTGTCTAGCCACTGCGAAACCTCGGCGGATTTTTCGCCACAGGCTCACGCTGGATGCATTCGTAACGGGTAGGTCACCGGGTCGCGCGGCGGTTCGCTACCGCGATGATGACCGGAATGTCGGTGTTCTCATCGGTGTGGTAGCTGGCGCACACCCGGTGGTAGCCATCTGCGATTTGCACCGGAACGCCGGTCTGTAAGTCGCCGCGGATCAGAAGAATGGGCGACAGCGGATGGCCCTTTTTGATTTTGGACAAGTCGGAGGCTACGTGGGGATTGTCGACGGGAAGCAGCCGTAGCCGCGCAGCACGAAGGATGTCTTTGGCCTTCTTGTGCACGATCGATCCGGCGCGCAGCTCGTCCGTGAGCGTGGTGACCGTTTGCGGATCGGCAAGCAGGGCAAGATAGTCGGCGGCGGCGGGAAAGTCGTGCTCCTCAGGCCCGTCGAGCCATTTCACCTCAGGCATCGGGTACTTCCTCACTTCAGTGGTCGCCGAATCCACCGCGGACACTACCTCCCTCAAGACGGCGCGCATCAGCTCGTGTGGTATGCCTGCCCCCATCTCGGCGATCTCTGCGCGCATGCGCTCGAAGGTGCGTACTGCGATCGACAGCTTGGCCGCGGTTTTGGGCTGGGCCACATAGGGTCTTCTTCGAACTTGACGCCGTAGCGCTCGAGGCGCCGGGCCATGGCACACCCACGGGTGGCGGTCTGGCGGCCCAGCGTGTGACAGCCGGCACGAATACGCAAAGGTGGTGGAGTGACACGCGAGGCTTTCGGCGCCGAGTTCGACGGCGCCGACGGATTCCTGGACACCGCAACCTATGGTGTGCCGCCGCGGTTTGTCGCCGAGGCGCTGCGCGACTGCATCGACTCCTGGCAGCACGGCAGCCTCGAGGTGAGCACGTTCATCGAGCTGATGGCCGCGAGCCGAGCGGCGTATGCCGCACTGACCGGGACGGACCAGCACCGGATAGCCGTCGGCAGCAGCACCTCTTCTCTGATCGGTCTGATCGCTGCGTCGATACCGGACGGCAGTCGGGTGGCCACCTTTCGCGGTGAATACACCAGCGTCGTTTTCCCGTTCGTGGCACAAGCAGCTCGCGGTGTCACCGTCACCGAGTTGCCGCGGGGCCGACTCGAGGACAGCGCCGCAGACTTCGACGTGATCGCCGTCAGCCTCGTGCAGTCCGCCGACGGCGCCCTCCTTGACGTCGACTCGTTGCGCCGCAGCATCGCCGGTGCCGGCACCCTCACGGTGATCGACGCGGTGCAGGCGCTGGGCTGGATGGACGTCGAGCTGTCCTGGGCCGACGCCGCGGTCGGAGCGAGCTACAAATGGCTGCTGGGCCCGCGCGGTGTGGCGTGGATGTCGTTGAGCGACCGGATGTCCGGCACGTTGGTCCCGCACATGGCGAATCCCTTTGCCGCAGAAGACTTATGGTCGTCGCTGTACGGGCTGCCGATGCGGCTGGCCGGCGACGCCCGGCGGTTCGACTTGTGGCCGGCGTGGTTCAGCCTGCTCGGCGCGGGGCGGTCGCTGCCCTGGCTCGCCTCGCTGGATCGGGCCGCCGTCCAAGCGCACACCGTGGGCCTGGCGAACCGGCTGCGGACCGAATTGCAGCTTGCGCCCGTGGATTCCGCGATCGTCTCCATCCCTGGCAACCACTCGGCTGACGCGTTGCAACAGGCCGGTATCCGCGCAGCCGTGCGCGCAGGCGGGGTGCGCGTCGGGTTCCACCTGTACAACACCGAGGCCGACCTCGACCGTCTCTTGGACGCGCTGTAGGCCCTTATCCGACAACGGCTGCCGTTCCCTGCGGCGCAGCCGCGGCAACCGCCTGGCGGGCGGCGGCCATCCGCTTGAGCGATGCTTCGGTGAAGACCGACAACCCAAGCTCGGGGTTGTAGCCGTGGATTTCCTTCACGTCGAGCTCGGCCAGGAAATACAGAATCTGCTTGGAAATCACCTGGCCGGGCACCAGCACCGGGAAACCGGGCGGGTAGGGCACCACAAACGTGGTGGAGACCAACGTCTTTCCGCGGGCGAGCCGCCGGCCGGCCGCACCGAGCTGGACGTGTTCGCGGTCGGACTCTTCATAGCCGGCGTAGAAAGCCGAACGCATGTCGCCGAACGCGCAGGCGCCGTCGGGACGGAACGCGCCGTCGAACTCGCTGAAGTCGGGCAGCGCCGGCAGATTCTCGGTGATCTCCGCTACCCGGCGCTGCTGCAGGATCCGATCCTCTTTACTGGCCGCGCCCTGGCTGCGCTCGAAATCGGTGGCTACCCGACGCAGCACATCGAGCAGGTAATGCACGCTCGACCAGGTGACGCCGATCGTGAAGATCAACAGCACACTGTTGATCGACGTCTTGTTAATCTGGATCCCGAACCGCTCCATCAAGATCTTCTCGCGGAACTCGTATCCGGTCATCCCGGTCTTACCGACGAACAAAGTGACCCGCGTCGGGTCGAGCACGAACTGATCGGAGCGCCAGGCCTCGTTCCACTCCGCCAGCGCGCCCTGCCTGACCTGGCGGTACGAGCTGACCGTCGAAGTCCGGAATTCGTCTGGCACCAGGTCGGATTCGTCGAGGATGCGAAACCACTTGCTGATCAACCGGTCTTTGCGGACGCGATGGCGGAACACCAGCGCCATGTTGTAGACGTAGCGGACCAGCTGGAAACCTTCCATGTCGACCTGCCGGCGCGCCAGATCCAGCGACGCCAGCAGTTGTTGGTTGGGCGACGTGGAGGTGTGCGTCAAAAACGCCTCACCGAACGAATCTCGGGTGAGCGCTTTGAAGTCTTGGTCGCGGATGTGGATCATCGACGCCTGCCGAAGCGCCGACAGCGACTTGTGCGTCGAATGCGTCGCGTACACCCGGACCCGCGCGCGGGTGGGGTCGGGAAGCAGCCGGCGCCGCCCCCATTCGGCGCGCTCAACGCCCTCCATCGAGGCACGCCACTTGCGGTATTCCTTGGCGTAGGCCGGTGACGACAACATCGATTCGAGTTGCTCGGCGGCGATCATCGCGGTGCGCTGCCGCGCCCACGGCACCGCGGTGGCGAACGCGTACCAGGCCTCGTCCCACAGAAAGCAGATGTCCGGCTTGATCGCCAGCACCTCCTCCATCACGCGGCGGGGGTTGTAGACGACGCCGTCGAAAGTGCAGTTGGTGAGCAGCAGCATGCGTACCCGGTCCAGCTGTCCGGCGGCCTCGAGGTCCAGCAGCGCCTTCTTGATCGTCTCGAGGGACACCGCCCCGTAGATGGCGAACGGCTGCAGTGGATAGGCGTCCAGGTACATCGGGTATGCCCCGGCCAGCACCAAGCCGTAGTGATGCGACTTGTGGCAGTTGCGGTCGATGAGAACGATGTCGCCCGGCCGGGTCAGGGCTTGAACGACGATCTTGTTGGCGGTCGAGGTTCCGTTGGTGACGAAATACGTCTGGTTGGCGCACCAGGTGATCGCGGCTTTGTCCATCGCCACTTTGATGGTGCCGTGCGGGTCGAGCAGCGAGTCCAGTCCACCTGACGTGCACGACGTCTCGGCCATGAAGATGTTGCGTCCGTAGAACTCGCCCATGTCTTGTAAGGACTTGGAGTTGAAGATGCTGGCGCCGCGCGCGACGGGAAGCGCGTGGAACTGCCCGACCGGTGCCGCTGCGTAAGCGCGCAGCGCATCGAAAAACGGTGTGGCGAAACGAGTTCGGATGCCGGCCAGCACCGTGCTGTACAGGTCGGTGACGTCGTTGAGCCGGTAGAAGGTGCGGTCGTAGACGTCGGGTTCGTCCTCGGTTTCGGCGGCGATCGACTCGTCGGTGAGCAGATACAAGTCGATGTGCGGCCGCAACTCGCGGATCCACTCGCCGCATTCGATCCAGTCGTAACTGCGATCGTGCGAAGCCTCGTCGTCACCGGGACCCAGCAGCGTGGTCATCAACGGCAACCGGTCGCGGGAGCGCAGCGGCAGGTCGTGGCGGATGATCGCCGCCTGGATCTCGCCGTTGAGCGCGACGGCGGTGACGGCGTCCTCGATGCTGGCCACGACGAGCAATTCGAACTGCACGTCGTCGGCCGGGTCGCGCAGCGCTCGCAGCGCCTCGGCGAGGCTGTCGGGAGCCTCGGCCGGCCAATCATCGGCGAGCAAAACGGTGTAGAAGTGCTGTCGTTTGGCCCGCGCTACCAGCTCCTGATCGGCCAGCGGCGCAGAGGTGTCGAAAAGCGCTGCGCGATCGCCGTATTCGGAGAGCAACCGGACGGCCAGCGACACCTCGTCGGACAGCCGCACCGTTGCACCGTTGGCGAGATAGCCGCGGAACGCCTCGACGTTGGCCGCGCCCGGGTACAGCCAGTAGCGCTCGTATGCACCGAGGCGATTGAGCAGGCGCTTCACCCGCGCGGCCTGGTGGCCGGTGTCCACCCCGGCGCGGCTGAATTCGGCGAGCTGACGGCAGGCGTCGTCCAACAGGTTCCAGGTGTCGATACGCGAGTACGACGGGTTGGCTACCGCGGCCAAGGCGGAAACCCGAAGCCGCCTTGGGTGCTCGCCGTTTCGCTGCATGTCGCCAGTGTGTCGCGCCGGTGAACAGCGCGAGGGCGTTTCGTCGTCAACCGCGCAGTTCGTCGTCGCGGTCGTCGATGCGGCGATTGCTGCGGGTGATGACCATCCACCTTCGAACCGGCAGGTCCCAGCGCCGCTGTGGCAGTTCGGTGACATCGGTGAGCGACCTGACAACGGCCTGCGTCAGGCCCATGATCGCGGCCATCACCGGAAGCAGCGGTTGGAACGGTTTGGCCGCCGAGCGCACGGTGCTGATGCGCCGGGCGACGACGTAGCGCTCGATGCAGTGATATAGCCAGGCGCCGACACCGAGCGCGTAGATCGCCAGCGCCGCCGCAACGACGGCCAGCCCGTACGCGGCGCAGGCGACGGCTCCGAGCACGACGGTCGCCGCCAGCGCGGCGGCGATGACGATGCGCAACTCCAAGCGGGTCATGACTCGGGCCCCGGCTCGCGCGGCGCCGCCCGAACCGCTTGCGAGGCCACGCGGATCTGCGGTGTCACCAACATGATCTGACCCAGCACCCCGTTGACGAAGCCGGGCGACTCGTCGGTGGACAGCTCCTTGGCCAGCTCGACGGCCTCGTCGACCGCAACAGGCTCGGGCACGTCGTCGGCGTGCAGCAGCTCCCACACCGCCACCCGCAGAATGGCGCGGTCCACGGCGGGCAACCGGTCCAGCGTCCAGCCCTGCAGATGCGAGGCGATGAGGTCGTCGATGTGGTCGATGTGCTCAGTGACCCCGCGGGCCACAGCGACCGTGTACGGGTGCAGCGGCGCCACATCGGGATTCGCGTCGGCCAGCGCCGTGCGCGCGTCGGCCATTTCGGCCGGAGTCTGGCCCCGCGCTTCGGCTTCGAACAGCAAGTCGACGGCACGCTTGCGGGCTTGGTGCCGACCTTTCACAGGCCTCGCCGGCTTACCGCCAGGCATGGTCAGGCACGGCCCAGGTAGCTGCCGTCGCGGGAATCCACCTTCAGCTTGTCGCCGGTGTTGATGAACAACGGCACCTGGATTTGTGCGCCGGTCTCCAGCGTGGCCGGCTTGGTGCCAGCACTGGAGCGGTCGCCCTGCAGGCCCGGCTCGGTGTGGGTGACTTCGAGTTCCACGGTGACCGGCAGCTCGATGTACAGCGGTGTGCCGTTGTGGAACGCCACCTGCACCGGCATGCCTTCCAGCAGGAACCGGGCGACGTCGCCGACCAGCGACTCCGGGATGTGGTGCTGCTCGTAGTCCTCGCTGTCCATGAACACGAAGTCCGAGCCGTCGCGGTACAGGTAGGTGGTGTCGCGCCGGTCGACGGTGGCGGTCTCCACCTTCACGCCCGCGTTGTAGGTCTTGTCGACGACCTTGCCGGAGACCACGTTCTTCAACTTGGTCCGCACGAACGCCGGGCCCTTGCCGGGTTTGACGTGCTGGAATTCGACGATCTGCCACAGCTGGCCGTCGATCACCAGCACCAGTCCGTTTTTGAAGTCGGCAGTCGTTGCCACAGTCGGTGACTCTCCTACACGATGGCCAGTTCCTTGGGGAACCGGGTGAGCAATTCCGGTGTGTGTCCGGATGTTTCGTCAGCCACGACGAGGGTGTCCTCGATACGGACACCACCCTGGTCGGGCAGATAGACACCGGGCTCCACGGTCACGACGGAGCCCGCAAGTAGTGTACCGGCGGCCGTCGCGTTGATCCCCGGCGCTTCGTGGATCTGCAGGCCCACCCCGTGACCCAGCCCGTGGCCGAAGCGTTCGCCGTGGCCCGCGTCGATAATCACCTGGCGCGCCGCGGCATCCACGTCTTGCAGGTTCGCCCCCGCCCGCAGCGCCTCGCGGCCGGCCCGCTGTGCGGCGGCAACCAGTTGGTAGATCTCCTGCTGCCAGTCGGCGGCCCGGCCGAGCACGAAGGTGCGGGTCATGTCGGAGTGGTAGCCGGCGACGAGCGCACCGAAGTCGATCTTGACGAAGTCGCCGGCGGCCAGCACCGCGTCAGTGGGCCGATGGTGTGGGATGGCCGAATTCGGCCCGGCCGCCACGATTGTCTCGAACGACACGCCTTCGGCGCCGTGGTCGAGCATCAGGTTCTCCAGTTCGCGGCTCACCTCGCGCTCGGTGCGGCCGGGCCGCAGGCCGCCGCGCTCGATCAAGTCGGTCAGCGCCGCGTCGGCCGCCTCGCAGGCCAGCCGCAGCAGCGCCACCTCGCCGGCGTCCTTGACCTCGCGCAGCGCCTCGACCGTGCCCGAGGCGCGCACCAACTCCGTCGTCCCCGCCTCTGCGGCCAGCACGTCGAAGCCGTCGACCGTGACCACGTGGCTTTCGAAACCGAGGCGCCGCACACCGGCGGCCGCGGCTCGCCGCACCAGGTGACGTCCGCAGGCCCGCTCAATGGCGATCTCGAGATCGGGCGCCTGCTGCGCGGCCTGGGTACGGTAGCGCCCGTCGGTGGCCAGCACCGGAGTCCGGTCGTCGGCAAACACCAGCAGCGCGGCGTTCGAGCCGGTGAAGCCGGACAGGTATCGCACGTTGACCAAGTCGCTGACCAGCATCGCGTCCAGCCCGGCGGTAACGATTCGATCCCTTAGATGGCCTCGGCGCTGGGAATGTGTCACAACCGCTGACGCTACTCGCTACGCTGTGGCCCCATGACTAACTGGAGGCTGCGCGGGCTGGTGTTCGCCGCTGCGATGGTCGTCGTCCGCTTGCTTCAAGGGGCGCTGATCAACGCGTTTCCCACGCAGGCGGGGTTGATCAGCATCGTGCTGGTGCTTTTGTTGTTGATCGCCGCTCTGCTTTGGGGGCTGCGGGACGGTCGCGCCGACGCTTCAGCGGAGCCTGACCCGGACCGCCGCCAGGATCTGGCGATGACGTGGCTGCTGGCCGGCCTGACCGCCGGGATCGTCAGCGGTGCGGTGGTGTTTGTGATCTCGCTTCTCTACAAGGGCCTCTATGCCGGGGGGCTGCTCAACGAGCTGACGACGTTCGCCGCGTTCACCGCGCTGTTGGTGTTCCTGCCGGCAATGGCCGGGGTGGCCGCTGGCCGCTGGCTCATCGACCGCCACGCTCCTCCGCCGCCGAAACATGAGCACCGTGAGGATGACACCGATGTGTTCGACGCGGTCCACGAGGACGAGACCCCGACCGAGGGGATGGCCACGGCCAAGGGCCATGACCAAGAGCAGACCGCTGGGGGCAGGACCGAAGAGCGGCCCTCGTCGGTGGCCACAGCCGAAGGCGAAGAACCCACCCGAGCCGAGCCGACCCAATCCGATGCCGAGCAGACCAGGCGCGCCCCTAGGTCCGGAGACGATCAGCGGTAAACGCTGGCCAGGTAACGCAGCGCGAGCACATAGCCCTGTAGGCCGAGCCCGACGATGACCCCGGTGGCGACCGGGCTCAGGTAGGAGTGCCGCCGAAACTCCTCGCGGGCATGCACATTCGAGATGTGCACCTCGATCAGTGGTGCCCTCAGTTCGGCGCATGCGTCGCGCAGCGCCACCGACGTGTGGGTCAGCCCTCCGGCGTTGAGGATCACTGGTTCTTGCGCGTCGGCGGCCTGATGTATCCACTCCAACAGTTGAGCTTCGCTGTCGCTTTGGCGCACAATAGCTTTCAGTCCGAGGTCGGCGGCCTCCTGCTCGATCAGCGCGCTCAGCTCGTCGTGGGTGGCGGCGCCATAGACCTCGGGCTCGCGCTGCCCGAGCCGGCCCAGGTTGGGCCCGTTGATGACGTTGACGTTCACCGGGCACTCACCTCCGCGTAGGCCGCTGCCAACAGCGATGGGTCGGGGCCTTCGAGCCGGCCGGGTTTGGCCAGCCCATCGAGCACCACGAAACGCAACACCCCGGCGCGGGTCTTCTTGTCGGCGGCCATGATCTGCAGCAGTTCGGGCAATGCGTCGGCCTCGTAGCTGACCGGCAGAGCCAGCGACGTCAGGATGGCCCGGTGCCGGTCGGCGGTCGCGTCGTCGAGACGCCCCGTCAGCCGACCCAGTTCCGCGGCGAACACCAAACCCACCGACACCGCGGCGCCGTGGCGCCACTGGTAGTGCTCGCGCCGCTCGATCGCATGCCCCAGTGTGTGGCCGTAATTGAGGATTTCGCGCAGCTGCGATTCCTTCTCGTCAGCGGCGACGACCTCGGCCTTGACAGTGACCGCGCGCCGGATCAACTCGGGCAGCACGTCACCGGCGGGATCTATTGCGGCCTGCGGGTCGGCTTCGATCAGGTCCAGGATCACCGGGTCGGCGATGAAACCGGCCTTCACCACTTCGGCCATGCCGGCGACAAGTTCGTTGCGCGGCAAGGTTTTCAACGTATCCAGGTCGACCAGTACGGCGATCGGCTGGTGAAACGCGCCGACCAGGTTCTTGCCCGCGTCGGTGTTGATGCCGGTCTTGCCGCCGATGGCGGCGTCGACCATGCCCAGCAGGGTGGTCGGCACGTGCGCGATCGACACCCCACGCAGCCACGTGGCCGCAGCGAAGCCGGCGACATCGGTTGCGGCTCCCCCGCCGAGGCTGACCAGCGCGTCCTTGCGGTCAATTCCGATGCGGCCCAACACTTCCCAGATAAATCCGACGACGGGTAGGTCTTTGCCGGCCTCGGCGTCGGGAATCTCGATACGGTGAGCGTCGATGCCCTTGCCCGCCAGGCCTTTTCGGATCGACTCGGCAGTTTCCGCGAGCACGGGCTGGTGCAGGATCGCGACGCGGTGCCGATCGGCCAGCAGCTTGGTGAGCTCGCCCAGCAGCCCGGTGCCGATGATCACCGGGTAGGGCGGGTCGACGGCCACGTGCACGGTGACCGGAGCGAAACCTGTCATTTGCCGGCCTCGGCGCGGCGAGCAGCGGCCAGCGCCGCCGGTGTGACCGGGCTCGCCGGTGTGACTGGGCTGGGCGGCGGTGACGGCTGGCTGGTCGCCGCCGGGGTTTGCTCAGCCTGCGACGGTCGCCGCCATGACGTGCGGCGCCGTCGAGGGGGCGCCGGCTGCGGATTCTCCAGCCGCGACACGATGTAGCGCACCACTGCCCCGGGGTTTCGGCGGTTGGTGTTGACCCGCATCGTCGCGACCCGCCGGTACAGCGGAACCCGCTGGGCCATCAACGCGCGGAACTTCTCGGCGCGGTCGGCCCCGGCCAGCAGTGGGCGCACGGTGTTGCCCCCGGTGCGGCGGATGCCTTCGGCCGCGCTGATCTCCAGGAAGATCACGGTGTGTCCGGCCAGCGCCGAGCGCACCCCGGGGCTGGTGACGGCGCCGCCACCCAGCGAGAGCACGCCGTCGTGGTCGGCCAGCGCCGAGCGCACCACCTCTTCTTCGATGCGGCGAAACTCCTTCTCCCCGTCGGTGGCGAAGATGTCGGCGATGCTGCGCCCGGTCCGCTGCTCGATCGCCGCGTCGGTGTCGAGCAACTCCACCTCCAGCGCCTTCGCCAACCGTCGCCCGATCGTGGACTTACCCGAACCGGGCAGCCCCACCAACACCGCCTTGGGCGCCATTACCCCGACGCCCTGGCGCGGTCGGTGACCGGCTCACGCTCGGCGACCGAACGAAGGTATGCGTCGATGTTGCGGCGGGTCTCGGTCAGCGAGTCGCCGCCGAACTTCTCCAGCACCGCGCGGGCCAGCACCAGCGCCACCATGGTTTCCACAACGACCCCGGCGGCCGGTACCGCGCACACATCCGACCGCTGGTTGATGGCGACGGCCTCGTCGCCCGTGGTCATGTCGACGGTGGCCAACGCCCGCGGCACGGTCGAGATCGGCTTCATCGCCGCGCGTACCCGCAGCGGCTGGCCGTTGGTCATGCCGCCCTCGAGCCCGCCGGCTCGGTTGGTCGATCGCACGACGCCGTCGCGGCCGGGATACATCTCGTCGTGGGCTTGGCTGCCGCGGCGGCGCGCGGTCTGGAAGCCGTCGCCGATCTCCACGCCTTTGATCGCCTGGATGCCCATTACGGCGCCGGCGAGCTGGCTGTCGAGCCGGTTCTCGCCGCTGGTGAACGACCCGATACCCACCGGCAGGCCCAGTGCGACGGCCTCGACCACGCCGCCGAGCGTGTCGCCGTCCTTCTTCGCGGCTTCGATCTCGGCGATCATCGACTGTTCCGCGGCCTTGTCGAAGGCGCGCACCGGGCTGTCGTCGATCGCGGGCAGGTCTTCGGGCTGCGGCGGCGGACCGTCGTAGGGCTCCGAGGCGCCGATGGAGATGACGTGGGAGAGCACCTCGGCACCCAGCGCCTGGCGCAGAAACTGCCGCGCCACCGTTCCCGCCGCCACCCGGGCGGCGGTCTCGCGGGCGCTGGCCCGCTCCAGCACCGGTCGGGCATCGTCGAACCCGTACTTGAGCATGCCGGCGTAGTCGGCGTGGCCCGGCCGGGGCCGAGTCAGCGGCGCGTTGCGGGCGAGGTCGGCCAGCTCTGACGGGTTGACGGGGTCGGGGGCCATCACGGTCTCCCACTTCGGCCATTCGGTGTTGGCGATCTCGATCGCGATCGGCCCGCCGAGGGTGTAGCCGTGCCGCACTCCGGCCAGCATGGTCACTTGGTCGCGTTCGAATTTCATCCGCGCGCCACGGCCGTAGCCCAGCCGCCGGCGGGCCAGCTGGGTTGTGATGTCGTCGCTGGTGACGGCCACCCCGGCGACCATGCCCTCCAGCACGGCCACCAGCGCGCGGCCGTGGGATTCACCGGCAGTGGTCCATCGCAACACGTGTCCCATCTTCCCATGACCGGCGTGGGCGGCGGGCCAAGCCTTACGCTCCGCCCGGAAAGGCGGTCAGCTGCATCAGCTCAAAGGAATGGTTGGAGGATTTCGGTCGTCACGGCATGCAGGGTCGACCGGATCGTGGGATCGTATGCCGCGCGATGAGCCTTGGCCTCGCGGCAGGCGTCGAAGTACCGCCCCGTCACCGCGGCACCGGTTGGCTCCACAGCCAGGTTCATCACCGCTCGGACACCGCTCGATACCGAGGACAGTGGGGGAATCCAAGCTCCGCGAACCATGCGCGTATTCATCAATGTCGCGGGGTGCAAGCAGTTGACGGTGATGCCGGTGTCGGCCAGTTCTGCCGCCAGGCCGAACGTGAACACGACCATGGCGAACTTGCTGCGGTTGTAGGCCTGCACGCCGGTGTAGTGGTGGTCCATCCGCAGGTCTGCGAAGTCGACCGGTGCTTGCGCGGCGGATGCGACGTTGACGATCCGCGCCGGTGCACCGGTTTTTCAGCGTGGGAAGGAGTCGTCGAGTCAACAGTGCGGCGGCGAGGTAATTGACCGCCCACCGCAGCTCGTGGCCGTCGATGCTCAGCTCCCGCTTGCGATACGGGGGTCGGCCCGGACCTAGTCCCGCGTTGTTGATCAGCAGATGGATCGCCGGGTGCTCGGAGCTGACCCGGTCTGCCAGGTCGCGGGTTTCCTGCAGGGAACCGAGATCGGCGAGATAGGCCTGGGCGCTGCCACCGGATGCTCGCACCTCGTCGGCGACATCTTCTGCGCGCTCGCGATCGCGGCCGTGCACCAGCACATGCATGCCGCGCGCAGCGAGCGCTACGGTCACAGCACGGCCAAGCCCAGACGTAGCTCCCGTGATCAGCGCGACGCGACTGGTTTCCATCACCTACCCCGTTCACGATAGGCGCAGCTTTGCTGCGTCACATCAGAGCCAGCGCGACGGCGCCTGCGCTGGCCGCGCACATTGACGGGCCATGCGGCACGGCGGAGGCGCCCGTAGCCGCTTTCACGACGATGCCGCACGCGGCGGTGAGCAGCGGCGCGCCGAATGCCGCCAGGAACCACACGTCGACACCGAAGCATCCGGTCAGCGCGCCCAGGCCGATCGCCAGCTTGACGTCGCCGGCGCCCATCGCCGTCGGCGCTGCCAGATGCATCAGCAGATACACCGTCGTCAGCGCTACGGCGCCGGCCACCGCCGCCATGCCGAACCCGGCAACGACCGCAGCAATCAGGATGATCCCCGCGCCGGGCAGCGTCAGCACGTTAGGCAGTCTGCGCTGCCGGATGTCATAACCGCTGAGCACTAACAGCCACGCCAGCATCACCCCGGCGAGCGCGATCCGCATGCGCGGCACGTTATTGCAAAGCAGCCGCCATGGCTTCCCGCGGCGCGGGCAGCCCTGTGAATTGTTCGACTTGCGCGAACGCCTGGTGCAGCAGCATTTGCAGGCCGCTGATCACCCGGCCACCGGCGGCGGCCACTGCGGTGGCCAGCGGGGTCGGCCAGGGGTCGTAGACCGCGTCCAGCAGCACCGGCACACCGGCCAGCGTCTCGGCGTAACGGGCGGCCACGTCGGCGGGGATAGTGCTGACCAGGACTTCAGCGGCCACCGCTTTGTCGGCCAGCGCGTCGCTGTCCAGTCCACAGAAGCGGCTCCGGACGCCGAGCCCGACGCCCAGCGCGACCAGCCGGGCGGCCTTGTCCGGATTACGCGCGACAACCGTCAGCCGGTCGGCGCCCAGCTGCGCCAACGCGACCACAGCGGCGGGCGCGGTGCCGCCGGAGCCGAGCACCATGACGTGGCCGCTCACCGCGCCCAGCGCCCCGGCCACACCGTCGATATCGGTGTTGTCGGCGCGCCAGCCGCGTGGTGTGCGCACCAAGGTGTTGGCCGAACCGACCAGACCGGCGCGGTCGGTGTGCTCGTCGGCGAATGCCAGCGCGGCGAACTTTCCCGGCATCGTCACCGAGAACCCCACCCACTCGGGTCCGCAGGCGCTGACCACACCGGCCAGCTCGTCGGCGCCGCATTCGATGCGCTCGTAGGTCCAGTCCCCCAGCCCCAGCGCGCGGTAAGCGGCCAGGTGCAGCTGCGGGGAGCGGGAATGGGCGACAGGAGAACCGAGAATCGCCGCCTTCCTACCGCGCCAAGCCTGATTGCGCTCTTCGCCGCCGCGCTGCGCGCGGCTACGCTCATCGCGCGGAGTCGAGGACACCGTTGTGCTTGGCCAGCTCGATGTTCGCCAGATGCTGCTGGTAGTCGCGGGTGAACAGGGTCGTGCCCTGCGAGTCGATGGTCACGAAATACAGCCAGTCCCCCGGCTCGGGATGCTCGGCCGCGTGCAGCGCATCCACGCCCGGAGAACAGATCGGCGTCGCCGGCACCCCTTCCGACACGTACGTGTTCCACGGGGTGGGCTGCGCGCGGTCGGCGTCGCTGGTGGCCACCTCGCGGCGGTCCAGCGGATAGTTCACCGTCGAGTCGAACTCCAGCGTGCGATGCTCGCGCAAGCGGTTGTAGATCACCTGGGCGACCTTGGGGAAGTCATGCGGCTTGGCTTCCTCCTGCACCAGCGACGCCACCACCAGCACGTCGTAGGGTGACAGGCTCAGCGAATTCGCCGTGTCCAGCAGATCCGAGCGCACGTACATGTCGGAGCTGGCGTTGATCAGCGTCGCCAAAATCGTTTCGGCGGAATCCGACGGGTTGACGTTGAACGTCCCCGGCGCGATCAGGCCCTCGATGCGGCGGTGATCGTCGCCCATCGCGGTAACCGGCTCGGTCGCCCACTGCGGCACCGACAACGCCGTCGGCGGGCGGACCTGTCCCGCCGCGTTGCGCAGGTCGTTCACCGGAACACAGTGCTCGTTGCCGTCGAGATCCACGCAGGTAGCGCGGGAGATCAAGGTGAGGATCCCCGGGGTGACCGCGTTGGTCTTCATGTCGGTGGTGTCGTCGAGCTGACGTCCTTCGGGGATGACCAGCTTGCCCACCCGGTTGTGCGGGTCAGCGAGCCGCTGTACCGCGGACTTCGCCGGGATTTCGGTGCGCATCCGGTAGTACCCCGGCTGGATCGCCGAGATCGCGGCGTTGCCGTGCGCGGCGTCGACGAATGCCCGCACGGTCCGCACCACGCCGTGGTTGAACAACGTCTCGCCGACCGCGGTGGTCGAGTCGCCGGGGTGGATCTGGATCACGACGTCCCGCTTGCCGCTGCCGGTGTAGTCGTTGTCAGATCCGAACATCGTGTGCCAGAGCTTGGAGCCCACGAACACAGCGGCCACGACAACAACGACGAGCAGGCTGACCGCCAACCCGCCGACGATGCGCCGGCGGCGACGGATGCGCCGGTCGCGCAGCCGCTCGGAGCGGCTCTTGCGATGCCGGGCCGGACCCACAGCGTCAGATGCTGGTGGCGACCCGCTGCGCCCGGCTTCGCCGCGCTGGCGATCGCCACGGGGTTTGGTGCGGTCGCGGCCGCCGCCGTCGCTGTCAGGCACCGTCGGCCTCCCCGCGAAGCGTTGCGCGGCGCTGGTCGAGCCAGCCCTGCAGGATCGCCACGGCCGCGACCTGGTCGACGACAGCGCGTCGGCTTTTCGCGCTGACCCCTGCCGCACGCAGCGACCGCTGCGCGCTCACCGTGGTCAGCCGCTCGTCGGCCAGCCGCACCGGGATCGGCGCGATCCGGCGGGCCAGCGCGTCGGCCACGTCGATCGCGTCGCGGGCCGACGGACCGGTCCGGTCGGCCAGCGTGCGCGGCAGCCCGACAATCACCTCGACCGCCCCTAGCTCGTCGGCGAGCTCAGCGAGCCGACGAAGATGCGCGCCCGAACGCTCGCGGCGCACCGTTTCCACCGGGGTGGCCAGGATGCCGTCCGGGTCGCTGCTGGCGACGCCGATGCGCACACTGCCGACGTCGATGCCCAGCCGCCGCCCCCGGCCGGGGTCGTCCCCGCCGGGCCGATCGGGCAGCCGGTGCTCTAGCGACGTCACTCAGCCGACCCGCGCTATCTCTGCACGGACCGCGTCGAGTGCAGCATCGATGCCGGACGGATTCTTTCCTGAGCCCTGCGCCAGGTCGGGCTTGCCGCCCCCGCGGCCGTCGACCGGCGCCGAGAGCGCCTTGACCAGATCGTTGGCCCGAATGCCCAGGTCCTGGGCCGCGGAATTAGTCGCTGCGGCATACGGCACGGTGCCGCCGTCACCGGCGGCGATCAGCGCGACCACCGCGGGATCGCTGCCAAGTTTGCCGCGGATGTCCGCGGCCAGCGAGCGCAGGTCGGCAGCCGTCATCCCGCTCGACATGCGCTGCGCCACCACACGCACGTTACCGATGCGCTCGGCTCCGGCGGCGGCATTGGCCGCGGCGGCTCGTGCGTTGGCCAGCCGCATCCGCTCGAGCTCCTTCTCGGCGGCCTTGAGCCGCTCCACCAGATTGGCCACCCGGGCCGGCACCTCTTCGGAGGGCACCTTCAGCGTCGCCGCCAACCCGGCCATCAGCGCGCGCTCCTTGGCCAGATGGCGGAAGGAGTCCAGGCCGACATAGGCCTCCACCCGGCGCACGCCCGAACCGACCGACGACTCACCGAGAACCGTCACCGGGCCGATCTGCGCCGAGTTGTGCACATGCGTGCCCCCGCAGAGCTCCAGCGAGAACGGCCCGCCGATTTCGACCACCCGCACGATTTCGGGATAGCTCTCCCCGAAGAGCGCCAGCGCGCCCATGGCCTTGGCTTTGTCGAGCTGCTCGGTGAACGTGTGCACCTCGAAGTCGGCCTGCACCGCCTGATTGGTGACCTCTTCGACTTGACCCAGCTGCTCGCCGCTCAACGGGCCCTGCCAGTTGAAGTCGAAGCGCAGATATCCCGGGCGGTTCAGCGATCCGGCCTGAACGGCATTGGGCCCCAACACTTGACGTAGCGCGGCGTGCACCATGTGGGTGCCGGAGTGACCCTGGGTGGCGCCTTTGCGCCACTCGGGGTCAACCGCCGCGACGACGGTGTCGCCTTCGACAAACTCGCCCGACTCGACGTTGACCCGGTGCACCCATAGGGTCTTGGCGATCTTTTGCACATCGGTGACGGCGGCTTTGGCGCTTTCGCTGCTACCGGTGCCGGTGATGCTGCCGGCGTCGGCGAGCTGCCCGCCGGACTCGGCATACAGCGGGGTGCGGTCCAAGATCAGTTCGACGCGGTGCGCGCCGTTGACGCTGTGCGACACCACCGGTACTCGCCTGCCGTCGACGAAGATCCCCAAGATCGTTGCTTCGGAAGCTAATTCGTCGAATCCGGTGAACTCGGTTGGGCCGGCGTCGATGAGCTCGCGGTAGGCGGAAAGGTCGGCGTGCGCGTGTTTGCGCGCCGCGGCGTCGGCCTTGGCGCGGCGGCGCTGTTCGGCCATCAGCTCGCGGAAGCCGTGCTCGTCGACCTGCAGGCCGGCCTCCGACGCCATCTCGAGGGTGAGTTCGATCGGGAAGCCGTAGGTGTCGTGCAGGGTGAAGGCGTCCGAACCGGACAACACGGTGGAACCGGATGCTTTGGTGGCGCTGGCCACCTCTTCGAACAGCTTCGAGCCCGACGCCAGCGTGCGGTTGAACGCCGTCTCCTCGGCGACCGCGATGCGCTGGATGCGGTCGAAGTCGCTGACCAGTTCCGGGTACGACGGGCCCATCGCGTCGCGCACGGTGGCCATCAGCTCGCCGACGATCGGGGTGTCGATGTCGAGCAGTTTGGCCGAGCGGATCACCCGGCGCAGCAGCCGGCGCAGCACATAACCGCGCCCGTCGTTGCCGGGGCTGACCCCGTCGCCGATCAGGATCGCCGCGGTGCGGCTGTGGTCGGCGATGATGCGGTAGCGCACGTCATCGTCGTGGTTGCCGACGTCATACCCACGGGGCGCCAGCTCGGCCACCGTGTCGATGACAGGCCGCAGCAGGTCGGTCTCGTAGACGTTGTGCACGTCTTGGAGCACACACGCCACCCGCTCCACGCCCATGCCGGTGTCGATGTTCTTGCGCGGCAACGACCCGGTGATCTCGAACTCGTCCTTGGTGCCCTCCCCGCGCTCGCTTTCCATGAACACGAGGTTCCACAACTCGATGTAGCGGTCTTCGCTGACGACCGGACCGCCTTCGGGTCCGAAGTCCGGCCCACGGTCGTAGTAGATCTCCGACGATGGCCCACAGGGACCCGGGATGCCCATCGACCAGAAGTTGTCGCCCATGCCGCGGCGCTGGATACGCTCAGCCGGCAGCCCTGCGACTTGCTGCCACAGCTGCGCGGCCTCATCATCGTCGAGATAGACTGTCGCCCAAATTCTTTCGGGATCTAATCCGTATCCGCCGTCTTCGACGCTGTTGGTCAACAGCGTCCAGGCCAGCTCGATCGCGCCGCGCTTGAAATAGTCGCCGAACGAGAAGTTGCCGGCCATCTGGAAAAACGTGTTGTGCCGAGTGGTGATGCCCACCTCGTCGATATCGGGTGTGCGGATGCATTTTTGGATGCTGGCGGCCGTCGGGTAGGGCGGTGTGCGCTGGCCCAGGAAGTACGGCACGAACTGCACCATGCCGGCGTTGACGAACAGCAAGTTGGGGTCGTCGAGGATCACCGAGGCACTCGGCACCTCGGTGTGACCCGCTTTCACGAAATGATCAAGGAACCGTTTCCTGATCTCGTGTGTCCGCACTTTTCCGCTTCCTTTGCCGCCGCTGCACGGCTCATTTGCGACCGCATTACCCTACCGGTCCGGTTACCCGCCCTGAACAGGTAACGAATCGCGGCGCCGGGTGGTGCCGACGCTAGCCGTTGACGAAGCTCAACCGCACCTTTCGCTGCGGGTTGTCCCGGTTGAGGTCGACCAGCACCACGCTCTGCCAGGTGCCCAGCAGCGGCTCACCGCCCTGCACGGGCACCGTCACCGACGGGGCGACGATCGCGGGCAGCAGGTGGTCGGCGCCGTGGCCTTCCGACCCGTGCGCGTGCCGGTAGCGGTCGTCGCGGGGCAGCAGCCGTTCCAGGGTGTCGACGAGGTCGTCGTCGGAGCCCGAGCCGGTCTCGATGATCGCCACACCCGCCGTCGCGTGCGGGACGAACACGTTGCACAGGCCGTCCTGGTGGTTGCCGCAGAACGAGCGCACCGCGGCGGTCAGGTCCACGATCCGGCGACGCGCGGTGTCCACTTCCAGCACATCCGTATCCACGACTTCAAGCCTACGAGTCGGGCCCGCGACGCTGCCAATCCCCCATAACGACACGGCAACTGCCCATTGCCATGCGTAATCGGCGGGTGAAAAGTATTCAGTAGACCGGCGGCGCCGCCGGGGCGCCGCCCCAACAGGTGAAGGGGTCAACCGTGTACGCACGCTCTACGACGATTGAGGCCCAACCATCGCTGATCGATGCAGGCATTGCGCACATCCGCGACGAGGTGATGCCCGCGCTGGAACAGATCGACGGCTGTGTGGGCGTGTCGCTGCTGGTGGACCGGGAAACCGGCCGCTGCATCGCGACCAGCGCGTGGGAGACCCAAGAGGCGATGCATGCCGGCGCTGAGCGGGTGCGGCCGGTGCGTGACCGGGCCGCGCAGGCATTCGGCGGTACCCCGACCGTCGACGAGTGGGAGATCGCGGTGCTGCACCGTGACCACCACTCGCGTCCCGGTGCCGGCGTGCGAGCGACCTGGCTCAAGGTGCGAGACCCAAATCAGTTCGACCGGGCCATCGAGTTCTACCGGGAGTCGGTGCTGCCCGACATCGAAAATCTCGAGGGGTTCTGCAGCGCCAGCCTGATGATCGACCGCACGTCGTGGCGTGCCGTGTCGTCGTCGACGTTCGACAGCATGGAAGCGATGCAGCGTAACGACGACAAGGCCCGCTCGCTACGCACCGCGCTGCTGCGCGACCTGGGCACCGACCAGTACGACGTCGGCGAGTTCGAGCTGGCGCTCGCCCACCTGCGGGTGCCCGAGCTGGTCTGACCGCTGGTCTTTGCGCCGAGATCGACGTTCTGCAGGCCGTCTGTCGCGTTTTGTCGGCGAAACGTCGATCTCGGCGCTGCCTCTACTCCGCTACGGCAGCGCGTCGCCGGGGAATCCGCGGCACGGGTGCACGTCGAAGGTGAATACCCCGGCTTGCACACCGGGGTCGTCGTTCATGACCGCAGTGGTCTCCTCGACGGTCCCGGTGAACACCCCGATACCGCACACGTCCGAGCCGTCGGTGACCGGAAGCACCACCGGCAGCACTCCTTCGTGGCGCAGCGAGAAGTTGCGCCGGCCGTGCTCCCAGATGATCGACGGGGTGTCCTCGCCGCCGAAGTTCGGCCCCTGCTTGAGGATGACGACGCTGTAGGCCTTGGCGGCGGGCAACAGCGCGTTCATTTCTTCGTCGGTGAAGGTCTTCATGATCCTCCCTGTCGCTTGCCGCGGATGATCGCCCGCAGCCGCTCCAGTCGGCCGGCGATGTCGCGTTCCTTGCCGTGCCCGGTCGGGCGGTAGTAGTCGACGCCGACCAGCTCGTTGGGCGGATACTGTTGCGCCACAACGCCATCGGGGTCGTCGTGGGAGTAGCGGTAGCCCATCGCGTTGCCCAGCGCCGCGGCGCCCGAATAGTGGCCGTCGCGCAGGTGTGCCGGCACCAGGCCGGCCTTGCCCGCTTTGATGTCGTCCATCGCCGCCGCCAAAGCAGTGGTCACCGCGTTGGACTTGGGTGCGGTGGCCAGATGCACGGTCGCGTGCGCCAGCGTCAGCTGGGCTTCGGGCATGCCGATCAGCTGCACGGTCTGCGCGGCGGCCACCGCCGTGTGCAGCGCGGTCGGATCGGCCATGCCGATGTCTTCGCTGGCGAGGATCATCAGGCGACGGGCGATGAACCGCGGGTCTTCGCCGGCGACCAGCATCCGCGCCAAGTAGTGCAGTGCGGCGTCCACGTCCGAGCCGCGCACCGACTTGATGAACGCGCTGATCACGTCGTAGTGCTGATCGCCGTCGCGGTCGTAGCGCACCGCGGCCTTGTCCAGGGAGCGTTCGATCGCCTCGACGGTGACCTGCTCCCCCGCCTCCGCTGCCGCCTCCAGCGCGGTCAGCGCACGCCGGGCATCACCGGCGGCCAGCCGCACCAGTAAGTCGACGGCGTCGGAGTCGACCTGAACCCGCCCGCCCAGGCCACGCGGGTCGTCGATCGCCCGCTGAACCACGGCGCGCACGTCATCGCCGCTCAACGGCCGCAGCTGCAGGATCAGGGACCGCGACAGCAGCGGGGCCACCACCGAGAACGACGGGTTCTCGGTGGTCGCGGCCACCAGCAGCACCACCCGGTTTTCCACCGCCGACAGCAGCGCGTCTTGCTGGGTCTTGGAGAACCGGTGCACCTCGTCGATGAACAGCACCGTCTGTTCGCCATGCGCGGCGGCCCTTCGCGCGACATCGATGACGGCCCGGACCTCTTTGACACCGGCCGACAGCGCCGAGAGCGCCTCGAACCGGCGTCCGGTCGCCTGTGAGATCAGCGCGGCCAGCGTCGTCTTGCCGCTTCCCGGCGGGCCGTAGAGGATGACCGACGCCACCCCGGAGCCCTCGACCAGGCGGCGCAGCGGCGACCCGGGCTGCAGCAGGTGGTCCTGCCCGACCACCTCGTCAAGGGTGGCCGGGCGCATCCGCACCGCCAGCGGCGCCGCGGCCGAAGCAGCTGGGTCGCGGTCGGTGAAGCTGGGCGCACCGGGCAGGTCGAAGAGACCGTCGGACACGGTGTTCAGGTTAGCCACCGGCGACGACGAGTGGCTTCCCGACGGAATTCCGCATCGGCGCCGTGGCCGCAGGCGATGATCATCGGGTGACTGACCTTGCTGTATACGGGCCGTGGGCCGTGATTGCCGGCGGATCGGAAGGCGTGGGCGCCGAATTCGCCCGACAGCTCGCCGCAGCCGGCTATGCGGCCGAAGGCGCTCGCGTCGTGGTCGCCGAACTCGATCCGGCCGCGGGCCAGGCCGTCGCCGAAGCGATCGGCGGAGTTTTCGTCGCCACCGACGTCGCCAACCGCGCTGACCTCGAAAACGCCGTGCAGACAGCGCTTTCCGAATACGGATCAATCGACATCGTGGTGAACAACGCGTGGGGCGGAGGTTCCATCGGCCGCGTCGAGAACAAGACCGACGAGCAACTGGCACAGGGCATCGCGGTCGGCTACTACGGCCCCTTCTGGGCGATGCGGGCCGCATTTCCCTACATGAAGGCACGCAGTTGGGGACGGGTGATCAACATGTGCAGCCTCAACGGCGTCAACGCACACATGGGATCGCTGGAATACAACGCCGCGAAAGAGGCGCTGCGTGCACTGACCCGCACCGCCGCTCGCGAATGGGCGCCCACCGGCGTCACCGTCAACGCCATCTGCCCGGCGGCCAAGAGCCAGGCCTTTTTTCGCGCCGTCGGGCAATACCCGGGGCTGGAGGCAATGGCGGATGCGGCCAACCCGATGGGCCGCCTCGGCGACCCCTACGACGACATCGCGCCGGTCGCAGTGTTTTTGGCCAGCGAAGGCTGCGGCTATCTCACCGGAAATACGCCGTTCGTGGATGGCGGCAGCCACATCAACGGCGTCGCCTGGGCGCCCGACCTCGATGCCGAGCAGCCGAATTAACGCGCGCGGGTCACCTCGTCGATGACGGTGTGGATGAACCCCATCTTGTCCAGCACCGGAGCCGGCAGCACGAACGGGTAAAGGTCGTCGCGGCCCATCGAGCGGTTCACCATGTTCAGCGACCACGACAACGGCAGCCACATCTCGATGATCGTGCGAAATGCGCTGGGCCCCAGCGGCGGCTGCGCGAAGGTGGCGGCGGCGGGAGCAAGCCCGCAGGAGGCGCAGGTATCGAGCGCGGCGCGGATGTGCAGGTAGTGGGCGAAGGTTTCGGCCCAGTCCTCGCTGGGGTGCATGGTCGCATACGACGACACGAACCGCTTTTCCCAGCCGGCGGGTGCACCGTCGCGGTAATGCCGGTCGAGGGCGGCCTGGTAGTCGGCGTCGGGATCACCGAACAGCTCCCGAAACCGGGCAAGGTAATCCGGTGACGTGTCGACCAACCGGTAGAAGTAGTAGTGGCCGATCTCGTGGCGGAAGTGCCCGAGCAGCGTGCGGTACGGCTCCCCCATCTCGACGCGCAGCTGCTCGCGGTGCACGTCGTCGCCCTCGGCCAGATCCAAAGTGATGACGCCGTTGTGGTGGCCGGTCATCACCTGTTCTTGTTCGCTGGAGAGCAGATCGAACGCCAGCCCGTAGTCGGGGTCGCGGTCGCGTCCGATGATCGGCAGCTTGAGCTCGCACAGCTCGGCGATCAGCCGTCGTTTGGCCCGCTCGGCGCGCGCGAACGCCGCCAGCGCCTTGGTGTCCGAGTCGTTGGGCCGGCAGCGGGTCAGCGCGCAGGAGACGCAGAGTCCACCCTGGTCCACGCGAACTAGCCAATTGCATTCCGCCAGATGCATATTGGCGCACAGCTGATACTCGCGGGAACTGACCGCACCGGGGTGCTCGACGTCGGCGTCGTCGGTGATCACCAGCAGCGCCATGTCGTCGAGCGAGAACCCCAGGGCCGCACCGCACGACAGGCATATCGAGTTTTCGAACGTCAGGCGTTGACCGCAGTTGGGGCACACGAAGTCACGCATGCAGCACTCCGTCCGCGCACGGCACTACGTCGACAGCGACATCGATCTCGCTGTTCTCCGAATTGGTGTAGATGATGCCGCGCAGGGGCGGCACGTCGGCGTAGTCGCGGCCCACACCGACCACGATGTAGCATTCGTCGACCATCTGGTCGTTGGTGGGATCCATTCCCAGCCAACGGTTTTCCGGTGTCCACACCGCCGCCCACGCGTGGCTGGCGTCGATGCCGACCATCCGTTCCTTGCCCGGCGGCGGGTCGGTGGCCAGATACCCCGACACGTAGCTGGCGGCCAGCCCGTTGGCGCGCAGGCAGGCGATCGCGAGCCGGGTGAAGTCCTGGCAGACACCTTCGCGCGCCACCAGCATCTCGTGCACACCGGTCGACACAGTGGTCGAGCCGGAGCGGTAGGTGAAGTCGGCGTGGATGCGCGACGCCAGGTCGCGCAGCACGTCGATCAGCGGACGCCCGGCAGCGAAGCTGGGGGCGGCATAGTCGCGTACTTCGTCGGTGATCTCCGGAGGGTCCAGGTCGAGCGTGAACTCGGTGGCGAGCGCACCCTCCGGCCCCGTGGGGCGGGCGCGCTCCCACGGGGCGCGCGCCGATCCGTTGGCGTACAGCTCGGCGGGCGGCGGATCGACCTCGACGACCGACTCGCTGGTGACGGTCAAGGTGCGGTGCGGCTCGGTGACGTGGAAATAGCAGCTGACGTTGCCGTAGACGTCGCGGCTGGTGGAGCTGTCGGCGGGCGCGGGCTCGATGCGCAGCTCGTGGGCCAGACAGCGCTGCCCGGGCAGGTCGCGCGGGGTGAGAAAGCCCCGCCCGTAGGAGCTGGTCACCACGTCGGAGTAGCGGTATTCGGTGCGGTGGGTGACGCGGTAGCGGCGCGTGCCAGGGCCAGCCGTCGACGTCACGGCGCCATCCGGCGACGGGCCGGGCCGGACAGAGGGTGCATCGCGCCGGGCAGCGACAGCTGAGTGGCCGTGATGATCCGGGACAATTCCCGCAGTCCGCCGTGCATGCCGTCGAGCAGGTCGACCAGCTCGCCGCGCTCCCCCGACTCGGCGATTTCCTCCAGGTCGGCCGGGTCGAGCCGGCGCAGCCGGGTGCTGATCTCGTCGACCAGACGTTCGGGCCGTGACGAGCCCGACGCCCCAGGCAGTCCCTTCAAGTTCGCCCGCAGCCGCTCCAGCTGATACACCAGCGAGCGCGGGTTTTCCGCCTCAAAGAGCACCAACTCGGCCACAGCGGCAACACTAACGGCGCCCAGATTGCGCCGAAGGTAGATCACCGACGACTCGCACGCCACCAGCACCGCCTCGACGATCGTTTGCTCAGCGGTACGGCTGCGGGCCCGGCCCAGCGTGGCGCGCAGCAGCGCGGTGAGAAACAGGCCGCGCTCGAGCCGCTTGCCGATGTCGGTCATGGTCCAGTCGACGTCGCGCACCATCGACTCCGCGGCCACCCCCGACAGCGCCAGCATGCCCGCCAGGGTCAAGGCGTGCGCGGTCGCGAGCGTGGTGTCGTCGGCGGGATGACCGTTTGGCCGCTGGGCGGCGACCTGCGCCAGCGCGCGCTCCACCCCGCCGAGCACCATCCACGTGTCGTTGGACATCTGGTCGCGTACCGCGCGCGCCGCCAGCCCCAGCCGCTCGACCGACTGGGCCAGCGACCCGGGGCACTCCCGGTCGACGGTCAGCGACCACAGGGTGCGAGGCACAGCCGCGAGGGCGTCGGCAACGTCGGCGCCGGTGATCTGCCGAAGCGCGCCCAAGAGCACCGATACGCATTCGCTGCCTTCGGTATCCGGCCGTGAGCGGTAGTCGTGGTAGCGATCGCGGGTAACGGAGAGCAGCCGGGCCATGCTTTCGGCGCGTTCGCCGTAGCGGCCCAACCAGAACAGGTCGGACAGCACGCGCGGCGAGCTGATACCGCGGGTGCCGCTTGGCGTCGGCGTGGGTCGCTCCGGCGGGGGCACCGTCACCGTCAGCTCCGCCTGTGCGCGTACCGGCGGGCGCACCCAAACATCCTTGGCTGCAACAGTTTTCAACAAATAGGCCTCGTTGCCGGGTGCCAGCACGTAGCCCAGTCCGCCCGCCATCGGCGCATATCCGCCGCGTTGGGACACGGTGAACAACCGCACGCCGACGCTAGCTGCCGCCATCTGGTCGGTCGGCGCCGAGGAGAACTGCGGCAGTTCCTGGCCGACCCACTGCCACGGCGCCGCTTCGATGCGCGCGGCCAGCGCGTCACGTTGCTCTGACGACAGTGTGGGCCCGACGATGAGCCGCCCCCCGACCGTCGGCTTGATCAGCAGCGACGACAGGTTTGCCAGCAGATGCGAGCGCTCGGCATCGATACCGGCCCAGTACAGCGGCGCGGTGGGCAGCAGCGGTGCTTCGCCGAGCAGCTGCTGGGCCAGCTCAGGCAAAAACCGAAGCAGCCCAGGGCTTTCCAGGATTCCGCTGCCGAGCGTGTTGACCACGGTCAGCGCGCCGCGCCGCTGTACCTCGACCAGTCCCGCCACCCCCAGCTGCGAATCTGAGCGCAGGTCCAGCGGATCGGCGTAGTCGGCGTCGACCCGGCGCAACACCACGTCGACGCGTTGCAGCGTGCCCAGCGACCGCATCCACAGCGCGCCGTCACGCACCACCAGATCGGCGCTTTCCACCAACGGAAAGCCCAGCACCGATGCCAGGTAGGCCTGGTCGAACGCGGTTTCGGAGTGGATGCCCGGGCTCAGCACGACCACCACCGGGTCCTGGGCGGTTTCGGGTGCGGCCTCGATCAGCGCCAGCCGCAGCGCCTGGGCGAACGGCGCGGTGGGTCGCGGCCCGACCCGCTCGTAGAGCTCGGGAGCGGCGTGGGCGACGACCCGACGGTCGGCCAGCGCATAGCCCGCTCCCGAGGGCGCCTGGGTCCAGTCGGCGTTGACGAGAAACCCGCCGGATTGATCGCGGCTGACGTCGCAGCCGTGCATGAACAGTTGGTGCCGGCCCGGTATTTCGATGCCGCGGACGGCCCGGACATAGCCGGGGTGCGCGAACAACAGCTGGGGCGGCAACAGCCCGCCGGTGACCGCGCGCTGCGGGCCGTAAAGGTCGACCAGTATCGCGTCGAGCAGCCGGCTGCGTTGAAGCACACCGGCTTCCAGCGTGGCCCAATCCTCGGGTGAGATCAGCAGCGGCAAGCCATCCAACTGCCACGGTTGGGGGTTGGCCGTGTCGTGAACGTCGGTGTGGCTGTGGTCGATCGTGATGTAGGTGATGCCGTCGTGGTCGACCAGCGCGCTGACCGCTGCACGCAGCCGGGCCAATCCGGCGCGTCCCCGCGTCGCGATCACCTCGGCGAGCTCTGTCCAGCCCGGGCGGACATCGCCGGAGGCGTCGACGAACTCGTCGTAACCGGTTGCCCCGAAAGCCGAACGGTCTGCGCCCAGGTCGAACAGGCCCTCCTGCAGGCGCGCCGCGCGGTAGCCGGCCACCAGGTGGTCGGGATCGTGAGGCGCCGACCGAGAATCGGGCGACGCCTCTCGCGGCAACGACACCGCCGCACCTCCTGCCGTTTCGGCACCGCCCGATCTCCGGCGTACGTAAAGCCATTATGGGTATCACCTATATGTCTGCGCTCGTGAGCAGAGAGGGGCACCCGTGCAGCGACAGGAAATCCGTTCATTGGCCGACCTTGCCGGAGAAGGCTCGCGGGTGGTCACCAATGTGGTGCGCGACATGCACGACGGGATCTCCCGTCGCGTTTTCGGCGCGATCGGACCGGCGGCGAAACCGGTCCGGGTCGTTCACGACACCGTCGCCGCGATGACGTATTACGCCGTCGACCGAGCCGTGCGGGCATCACTTGACGGCGCCGGCGCGGTGGCGGCCGAGGTGTACGGCCGCGACGAGGACGACACCGTCCAATCACATCTCCCGATCGCCAGGGCGGTCGCGGCGCTGAACGGAATCTATGGCGACGAGCTGGTCAACCGCGGCAACACGTTCGGGCTGCGCATGCAGATCCGCCGCCACGGCAAGCCCGTTGACCTGACCGCCGCATCGATCGCCGCGGCGTTCCCGAAGGCCACCGGTCGCATCGTGGTGTTCGTCCACGGCTGGTGTCTGACCGAGCGATCGTGGTGGCGCCAGCCGCGCACCGGGGAAAGTCGGCGCCCCTACGGAGCGCGGCTGCGCGGCGAGCTCGGGTTCACGCCCGTCTACCTCCGCTATAACACCGGCCTGCACATCTCACAGAACGGACGAGCCCTCGCCGACCTGCTGAACCGGCTGCTTGCGCTGTGGCCGACCGCGGTGGACGAGATTGCGCTGGTGGGCCATTCGATGGGTGGGCTGGTGGTGCGCAGCGCCTGCCACTACGGCGCCCAGCAGCAGCACGACTGGCCCGACCTGGTGCGCCATGTGGTCTGCCTGGGCTCACCGCATTTGGGCGCCGATCTGGAAAAGGGCGTCAACGTCGCGTCATGGGCGCTGTCCCAACTACCCGAAACACGAGCGCTGGCTGCGTTTCTCAACGCCCGCAGCGACGGCGTCAAGGACCTGCGGTTCGGCGCACTGCTCGACGAGGACTGGAGCCAGTGCGATCCCGACGAGTTCCTGCGCGACCGCTGCCACGAGGTGCCGTTCCTCCCCGGCGCGGTTTACCACTTCGTCGCGACCACGGCGGCGCCCCGGGCGGTCGGGATGCTGCTCGGCGACCGCTTGGTGCGCGCACACAGCGCTTCCGGGCGCGGCCGCTCGCGACAGATTCCGTTCGAACCGGCACACGGGCTCACCCTGACCGGCCTGCACCACTTCGACCTGCTCAACCACCCGGAGATCTACGCGAAGCTGCGCTACTGGCTCACTCAGCCGGCGATCAGCCAGACCGGGGCGTAGCCGCGGCTACAGAAAGCCGAGCGGCTTGCGGCCGGTGCCGACGGACGGCGTGGGATCGGTGCGCAGCGTCGTCGATAGCAGCTCGTAGTAGACGTCGCGGAAATCCGTCGTGGCTTTCAGGTCGCCGTTGTCGAGGTCGGTCAGGCTGGGTTCGTCGCCGTAGAAGCCGCCCCTGACCGGTGCGCCCGCGACGAATACCGGCCCGGCGGTGCCGTGGTCGGTGCCCTGCGATGCGTTGGCGGCGACCCTGCGGCCGAATTCCGAGTACGCCAACACGACGACGTTCTTGCCGTAGCGGTCGCCGGCCACCTCGGCAAGGAACGGAGTGAGCGCTTCGTCGAAGGTCTGCAGCAGGCGCTGCTGGGTTTCCCGCTCGTCGGCGTGGGTGTCGAAACCGCCCAGCGCCACCGTGTAGACCCGCGTCGGCACCGCGGCGCGCACGGCGGCCGCCACCATGGCGAGCTGGGCCGCGAGCCCTTTCTTACCGGAGGTCTTGACCTTGCCTAACGTCGTGTCGGCGGTGCGAGCGGCGCGGTAGGCGGCGCATACCGCGGACATGGCCGGTGTGTCGCCTGGGTCGTCGACGCCCAGGGCGTCCATCGTGTCCGTGAACCAGTCAGCGGATTCCGTTGCGGCAGTTGGGGAAAGCGCAGCGGCCGTGCACTTCTCGCCGACCGCCAGCGGCGGCAGCACCGGCCCGATGTTGACGGCGCGCAGCGGGTCGTCACCGGTGGCGTCAAGCCAGCGCCCGATCCAGCCGGTCGGCACCGGTTCGGCGGGTGAAGCGGTCTGCCAGATATCCATCGACCGGAAGTGGCTGTGGTCCGGCTTGGGGTAGCTCACGCCACGCACGATGGCCAATTTCTTGTCGCGCCACGTTTGAGCCAGCCCCTTGAGAGCAGGGTTGAGTCCCAGCTGCTCGTCTAGGTGCAGCACATCGCCTGGCGCGTAGGCGAGTTCGGGGCGAGCGTCGTGATAGGCGTTGTCCGCGTAAGGGATGACGGTGTTGATGCCGTCGTTTCCGCCGTAGAGCGTCACGATCACCAGGATCCCGCTGCCGTCAGCCAGCGGCCGCTCATGTGCGGCGCGATGCAAGTCGTTCCAGGTGATCGCGACCGTGCCGGACAGCAGGCCGGCCGCGCCGACACCGGCGCTGGCGATCAGAAACTTTCGGCGGCTGAGTTCGGGCATCGGCGATCTCGCTAGGAGGTCAGGTACTCGGGTGTGTTGACCGCGGCGGCGACCAACTGCACAGGCTTGCGCACCAGCGGCTTGAGCCCGGCGACGGACCTGTTTGACCATGCGCCGACACCGATGAGGTAGCCCACCGCGTCGACACGCTCACCCGCAGAGGCGTTTTCGATGGTCGACAGGTCGCCGGCACGGGCCAGGTTGGTTGCGGCGCGTAACCGCAGCCCTGCGCTCGCGGTCGACAGCCACACCCGCCCGTGCGGCCAGCCGCCCACGTCGGGCGGGTAGAACGGCCGCTGCCCCAGCGCTTTCAACGTTGCATCGAGGGTCGTCAGCCGTTTTGGCGGGTCCAGGGCAACCCGCAGCGTGCGGATTACTCCCACCAACCATTCGACCGGAGTGTTGACGACGGCGCCCCGTGCGCCGGTGAATTCGTCGTCGGTGAGGATCGCCCGGGTCAGGGCCCGCAGGTCACGTCCGGAGCCGTAGGCGCTGACCAGCCTGTCGAGCGTCGGCGCCGGCGGCGGGTCGTCGGAGGCAAGCTGCTGCCATAATCGTCCGGCGACGTATCGCGGCGAGTTGGGTTGGGCCAGTACGGTGTCGCAGAATCCCGCCACGTCGAAGTTGGCGGTGGCGCCCAGGATGGTCTTGGTGCTGCGGTCGTGGCGTCTGGGCAGCATCGTCGTGTTGCCGTTTTTCTCGATGACCCATCCGGTCAAAGCGCGAGCGCCCGCCCGCACGTCGGCTTCGGTGTAGCCGTTGCCGTGGCCGAGCGCGAACAGCTCCATGAATTCGCGGGCGAGGTTCTCGTTGGCGGCCTTCGCGGTGTTGGTCTGCCCGTCGAGCCAACGCAACATCGCGGCGTCGGTCAGCATCGCGTAAGCCAGGGTCCGAAAATCACCGAACGCAAGGCTGCGCAGCTTCTGGTTTTGCGCCGCCATGTAGCCGGCAATCCGGACCTTCTGCGCTGAGGTAGCAAAGTGGTTGTGCCACAACAATGTTAGCTTCTCGTGAATGGGCTGCTCGACGGCGACCATGCGACGGAGCCACCATTGGGAAAGCTGCGCCATCTGCTCGGATAGCTGGCGGTTGTACTGCTTTCTCTCGGCCACCGCCGCGTCTTTCCCTGGCCGAGAAGGCAACGGAAACGTCGGGATGGGGGTCGCCGCCGCTCCGGGATCGGCGTCGGCGTTCGAGCCGAGAGCCTTCTCGACGTAGGACGACCAGTCTCCAGCGGCCACCGCGTCGACTTGTGGGCCGCTCACCCCGAATCCGGCCCGCCGCAGCATGCGCGCCGTGGTGATCCACCGCTCGGACTGAGCCACAAGGTAACTATCGGCGACGTAGCTGAGAATTTGCTGTAATCCCGCGGCTGGGGTGTCGCGGTGGCGATTTGCGGGCACGCCCAGGCGGCGCGGAGCACAATCGAGAGGTGGCCACGTGGGAGGACGTCGCCCGAATCGTCGACGAGTTGCCACTCACGGCGGAGCCGTCGCCGCATGACTGGCGCGTCGGCAAGAAGCTCATGGTGTGGGAGCGGCCGCTGCGCGAGCCCGACCGCGAGGCACTGGCTGCCCGCGGGTTGGAGGTGCCGACCGGCGACATCCTGGGCGTGCGGGTGGCCGACGAAGCCGTCAAGTTCGCGTTGGTCGCCGACGCGCCGGGGATCTACTTCACCACCCCGCATTTCGACGGCTACCCAGCGGTGCTGGTCAAACTCGAGCGGATCACAGTGTCGGAGTTGCGAGAGTTGATCACCGAGGCGTGGTTGACGCAGGCTCCCCGCCAGCTGGTCAAGGAGTTCCTTGGCGAGGCGAATTGACCAGCGCCGCACCGAGGTTGATGACCTGTTGCAGGTCGTCGACACAAGTCTGGACGACGGCGGCCAGCGTCACTTCGGGCGTGTTGTGGGCGGCTGCATGCATTTCGGAAGCATGTCGGCGCGCCGCCGCAGTGTGAGCGGCCGCCGCGGCGTGGTCGGTGTCGACAGTTGTTGCGCCGGCGGCAAGTTCGCTGATTGCGGCGCGCATGGGTTGGCGGAGCCGGTCCTCGAGATCCGGAGTGACGACGCGCGCCAGATGCAGCACCGAGCTGGCTAGCAGACCCAGATGAGCGGCCTGCTGATCGGCGTCGTGGACGGCGTGGCGGGCGGCCCACCGGCGAGGCGCTACCCGAACGGCGAGGCGCGCGGTGGTGCGGGCTTCGGCAAGCCCGGCGACCTGTTGGTGTAAGTGCTCGACGACGGGCAGCGGCCAGTTGTGCGCGGGCCGTTTGCGCTCCGGGACCAGGTCGGCGATTTCGGTGAGCGCGTCGTGCAGAGCGGCCAGCATGCCGCCGCGTGCCCCGCGCAACAGGATCAACGGATCAACGGGGAACAGCAGGATGCCGAACACGATCGCGATGCCGCCGCCGATCAGCGTGTCAAAGAGGCGTTCGGAGACCATCCCGCTGCGCGCGAACACCAACACCAGCACGGCCGAGACTGCCGTCTGGTTGACGAACATCAGTCCCTGTGCGATGAAGCCGCGCCCGATCAGCACCGCAACGCACAACGCGATGAACACCGCGACCGAGAGGGCGATACGGCCGGTACCCAACAGGGCCTGAACCGCAGCGCCCAGGCCGATGCCCAGTGTTACACCGATGATCATCTGGACGGCGCGCTGCCCGCGTAGCACGTGGGTCGCCGACAAGCACACCACCGCGGCGATCGGTGCGAAGAACGGCTGTCGATGGCCCAGCAGATCGTGGGTGAGGTACCACGCCAGGCCGGCGGCGACTGACGTCTGGGTGATCGGCCACAGCGCCGGGCGTAGCCGTTGCAGGGCAGCACGGCCGGCAACCTGAGCCTGAATTGCCAGCGAAGTGCTCACCACGCTTGCTTACCATGATGCGGCCCCACGCCCTCAGGCGGACAACATCAACAACATGCGCAACATAGGAAACTTTCGTAACTCTGATCATTTTAGAATCGCTTACATCAATCCTCGCATAGATAACACTAGTTACCGAAACTACGTGTTTAGATCAAAATTCTCTGGGGTAATTCCAGCCCCAGCTGTTGACATTTTTCACGCCATTTTGTTACAGGTGGTAAATGATGATTTTAGGCGGAATATTGAGACCGAGGAGGCTGGCAAAGTCGTTCGCCAAAGCCGCCGTCATCGTCGTCGGGATCTCATCGTTGGTCGAGCCGCCCACCGCCGTGGCAGACGCGGACGGCGTCGATTGGGACGCCGTCGCCGAATGCGAGTCGGGCGGTGACTGGCACGCCGACACCGGCAACGGGAAATACGGTGGCCTGCAATTCAAGCAGTCGACTTGGGACGCCAACGGCGGCGTCGGCTCACCGGCGGATGCGTCGCGAGAGCAGCAGATCGCGGTGGCCCAACGCGTGCTGGCCACCCAGGGAACCGAGGCGTGGCCCAAGTGCGGCCCGAATCAAGCCCTGTTTCCAACCGAAGTGGTCGATGTGCTGCGATCCGGGCATCCGGTGCAATCCGCGCTCCGAAAGCTGTGGTCGAAAGCGATTCCCCACTGAATCCGCTCGTCGCAGAGCGGCGTCGCACAGGGGCGGCGTTGCAAAGCCGTGATCAGCCCGTGATCGGCGGCGGCTAATTCACCGGCTGTAGCTCGAAAAGCGGGATTACCCGCGTGGTCTTGGCTTGATAGTCGGCGAATCCCGGTGCAACGGCGGTGACTTTGGGAAATATGGCGTCGCGCTCGTCTGGCGTCAGTTCGCGGGCGATTACGTCGAAGGATTCGGTGCCGATCTCGACATGCGCGTGCGGGTTGGCCCGCAGATTGTGCACCCACGCGGGGTTGACATCGGCGCCGGCAAATGAGCCGACGATGACGATCTTGCCGTCGATGCGCAGATATGCCAGCGGCGTCAACCGCGGCTGGCCGGACTTGGCGCCGGTTGTGGTGAGCAGCAGCAGGTTGGCACCCTCGAACTGGCCGCCGACTTTGCCGCCGTTGGTGCGGAACTCGTCGACGATGGACTTGTTGAACGCCTTGATCGTTTCGGCATCGGGCATCTGTTGGGCCATGCCGGCGACAACCTGCTTCGGCGTGGCGTTATTCCGTTCAGCGGTATGCGTCGCTGCGCTTGACGACGGTGAAGACAGTGATGACGGCGTCCTCGTCGTCAATGTGGTAGACGATGCGGTATTGCCCGAAGCGGATACGCCACTCGTTTTTCGTACCAACAAGTTTCTTCGCACCCACCGGGCGCGGATTCTCGCCAAGCTCGATGATCGTGTGCAGTGCGGTCTCGACTGTATCGCGGGGCAGGTGCTGCAGCTGCTTGAGTACGTCGGGATGGAATGCGATCCTCACGAGGCGACGAACGACGCGGCATCAATGCCCAGCGCGTCGAGCATTTCCGACATCGACATCGTGGAGAAGCCCTGGGCGCGGATGTCACGCAGCCGTATTGCGTCGACCACGTCGGCGTGCTCATGAAGACGCTCATAGTCGGCCATCGAGATGATGACCGCGACCTCGCTGCCGCTGTCCGTGATGATTGCTTCTTCCCCCGTCGTGGCGACCCCACGGACAATCGCACCCAGCTGGGCCCGCAAATCACGCAGGCTGTGTGTACTCATGTTTCACGTGTTACACGCCGCGGAAGGTTTCCAGGGCTCCGCTGAAACGGTGTCTAGCGGCGACCTCGGCGCTCGGGCACGACGTCGATACCGGACTCCTTGCGCTGCTGAGGGGTGATCGGCGCCGGCGCGTCGGTGAGCGGGTCGACACCGCCGCCGGTCTTGGGGAACGCGATCACCTCGCGGATCGAATCCATGCCGGTCAGCAACGCCGCGATGCGGTCCCAGCCGAATGCGATGCCACCGTGCGGCGGCGCGCCAAATGTGAACGCCTCCAACAAGAATCCGAACTTCTCTTCGGCCTGCGCCTTGTCGAGACCCATCACCGCGAACACCCGCTCCTGGATTTCGCGGCGGTGGATACGGATCGAGCCGCCACCGATTTCGTGCCCGTTGCAGACGATGTCGTACGCGTCGGCCAGCACAGCGCCCGGATCGGATTCGATGCTGTCGACCGACTCGGGCTTGGGCGCGGTGAACGCGTGGTGCACCGCTGCCCAGGCGCCGCCGAGCGCGACGTCGCCGTGAGCGGCGGCCTCCTCGGCGGGCTCGAACAGCGGCGGGTCGACCACCCAGACGAACGCCCACCTGTCGGGGTCGATCATGCCCAGCCGGTTGGCTATTTCACTGCGCGCCGCGCCCAACAACGCCCGCGACGACTTCGGCCGGCCGGCCGAGAAGAACACGCAGTCGCCGGGCTGGGCGCCGACGTGCGCCGCCAGCCCGGCGCGTTCGGCGTCGGAGAGGTTCTTGGCCACCGGACCGCTCAGCGTGCCGTCTTCACCGACCAGCACATAGGCCAGACCCTTGTGCCCACGCTGTTTGGCCCACTCCTGCCAGCCGTCCAGCGTCCGCCGCGGCTGCGACGCCCCGTCGGGCATCACCACTGCACCCACATACGGCGCCTGGAACACCCGAAAAGGCGTGTCTGCGAAGAACTTAGTGCACTCGACGAGTTCGAGCCCGAACCGCATGTCCGGCTTGTCGGAACCGAAGCGCCGCATCGCTTCGGCGTAGCTGATCCGCGGGATCGGTCTGGGCAGCTGGTAGCCGATCAGCGCCCACAACGCGGCCAGGATCTCCTCGGAGATCGCGATGACGTCGTCAGCGTCGACGAAGCTCATCTCCATGTCGAGCTGGGTGAACTCCGGCTGGCGGTCGGCGCGGAAGTCCTCGTCGCGGTAGCAGCGGGCGATTTGGTAGTAGCGCTCCATGCCCGCGACCATCAGCAGCTGCTTGAACAACTGCGGACTTTGCGGCAGCGCGTAGAACGTGCCCGGCTGCAGCCGCGCCGGCACCAGGAAATCGCGAGCACCCTCCGGCGTCGAACGGGTCAGCGTCGGCGTCTCGATCTCGACGAAGTCATGCCGGGCCAGCACCTCACGGGCAGCCGCATTTACCTTGGAACGCAATCGAATTGCCGAACCAGGACCGTCGCGGCGTAAGTCGAGATAACGGTATTTCAGGCGCAGTTCCTCACCGGCAGGCTCGTCAAGCTGGAAAGGCAGCGGCGCGCTTTCTCCCAGCACCGTCAGCGAGGTGGCGTTGACCTCGATCTCGCCGGTCGCCAACTCCGGGTTTTCGTTGCCCTCCGGGCGGATTTCGACCACGCCGTCGACGGCCACGCAAAACTCCGCGCGCAGCCGATGCGCCTGCTCCAGCACGTCCGCGGCGCGGAACACCACCTGCGAAACCCCCGAAGCGTCGCGCAGATCGATGAAGATCACCCCGCCGTGGTCGCGGCGACGCGCCACCCAGCCGGCCAACGTGACCTTCTGGCCGGCGACGCCGGCGCGCAACGCACCGGCGGCGTGACTGCGCAGCACAAACACTCCCTACTGTCGGACGGCCCGACCAGTCTAGAGGGACGCCACTACCGCTAACTTGGGTGACATCGCTACACACATAGCCGTTGTCGGCCCGGGCGCCATCGGTGCGACGGTCGCGGCGTACCTGCACTCCGCCGGTCACCCGCTGCTGCTGTGCGGCCGTACCGCGCGTGACCACATCGAAGTCCGACCCGACGGCGCCGATCCCATCGTGGTGCCCGGGCCGGTGCACACCGATCCGCGCGAAGTCAGCGGTCCGGTCGACGTCGTCATGCTCGCCGTCAAAGCCACGCAGAACGATGACGCCGGTCGCTGGCTCGCCCGGCTGTGCGGCGAACACACCATCGTCGCTGTGCTGCAAAACGGTGTCGAGCAGGTCGAGCAGGTGCAGCCGCACTGCCCGTCGTCGGCCGTCGTGCCCGGCATCGTCTGGTTCAGCGCCGAAACCCAACCCGGCGGCTGGGTGTGGTTGCGCAGCGAACCCCGCCTGGTCCTGCCGTCCGGACCCGCCGCGGAGACGGTCGCCCAGCTGCTGCGCGACGCCGGCTGCCCGGTCGACTGCGACCCCGACTTCATCACCGCGGCGTGGCGCAAACTGCTGGCCAACGCGGTGGGCGGCCTGATGGTGCTGAGCGGGCGGCGATCGGGAATGTTTCGCCGCGACGACGTCGCCGCGCTGTCGCGTCGCTACCTCGCCGAGTGCCTGGCCGTCGCCCGCGCAGAAGGCGCCCGCCTGGATGACGCCGTCGTCGACGAACTGGTCGACATGTTCCGCGCCGCTCCGGTCGACATGGCCACCTCGATGCTGTTGGACCGGGAAGCCCGCCGGACGCTCGAATGGGACATCCGCAATGGCGTGATCATCCGCAGGGCTCGGGCGCGCGGTCTGCCCACCCCGATCAGCGACGTCGTGGTGCCGCTTCTGGCGGCGGCGAGCGACCGGTCCGGGCTAATGTCTAACGCCATGGTCCCCTGCGAGCGTGTGGATCTCGACTTCATCGAGACGGCGCCGTACCGGTTCCGCAACAGCGTCGAACTGGCCATCACACCCGAGCAGCTCTTCGAGGTTCTGGCCGACCCGCAGTCGTGGCCCCACTGGGCGACGGTGATCACCAAAGTCACCTGGACCAGCCCGGAGCCACTCGGTGTCGGTGCCACGCGTACCGTCCACATGCGCGGCGGCATCGTCGGCGACGAGGAGTTCCTGGCCTGGGAACCCTTTTCCCGCATGGCATTTCGGTTCAACGAATGCTCGACGCGCGCCGTCGCCGCATTCGCCGAGGACTACCGCGTCGAGACCACCCCCGGTGGCTGCCGGCTGACCTGGACCATGGCGCAGAAACCGGCGGGCCCCGCTCGCATAGCGATGCCCGTCGTGCGTCCACTGCTGAACGTGATGCTGCGCCGATTCCTGGCCAACCTGCGGGCCTACACGGACAGGCGGTTCGCCACCGCGCGACAATAGTCGATGACGAGATACAAACGGAGAGCGCGATGACGTTCAACGAAGGTATGCAGATCGACACCAGCACCACGTCGACATCCGGCGGGGGTGGGGGCCGGATGATCGCGATCGGCGGCGGTCTCGGCGGGCTGGTGTTCGCGGTCGTGGCGATGCTGCTCGGTGTGGATCCCGGCAACGTGCTGAGCCAGCAACCGGTGAACGTCGGCGAAAACACCGCACCCGGTTTCGACCTGGACAGGTGCCGGACCGGCGCCGACGCCAACAAATACGTGCAGTGCCGGGTGGTGGCCACCGGCAACTCGGTCGACGCGGTCTGGAAGCAGCTGATGCCCGGCTACACCCGCCCGCACGTGCGGCTTTTCAGCGGCGCGGTGGACACCGGCTGCGGCCCGGCTACCAGCGAGGTCGGCCCGTTCTACTGCCCGGTGGACAAAACCGCCTACTTCGACACCGACTTCTTCCAGGTGCTCAAAGACCAATTCGGTTCCAGCGGTGGGCCGTTGGCGCAAGAGTACGTGGTGGCTCACGAATTCGGTCACCATGTCCAAAACCTCGAAGGTGTGCTGGGCCGCGCGCAGCAGGGCGCGCAGGGCGCCGGCGGCAACGGCGTGCGCACCGAGCTACAGGCCGACTGCTACGCCGGCGTGTGGGCGCACTACGCGTCGACGGTGCGGCAGGAGAGCACCGGGGCGCCGTTCTTGGAGCCGTTGACCGACAAGGACATCGCCGACGCGCTGTCGGCCGCGGCGTCGGTGGGCGACGACCGAATTCAGAAGCAGGCGACGGGACGCACCAACCCGGAATCGTGGACGCACGGCTCGTCCGAGCAGCGGCAGCACTGGTTCACTGTCGGCTACCAGACCGGTGACCCGAACAAGTGCGACACCTTCCATGCCGCCGATCTGGGCTAGCGCCGCTAGAACAGCGTCGGCTGGGCTACCGCGGCAGGGTCGGTGGCGGTCTCGGTGAACGCCCGCCGCTCGCCGGCCAGACCGTAGCGTGCGATCAGCGGTTCGACCTTCTGGCGCAAGGTGTTTCGATACTGCTCCGGCAGGTACGAGCCGCGTCCGTATAGCTCCTGATAGCGGGCGACCAGCTCGGGATGTGACCGCGCGAGCCACGACATGAACCAGCCGCGGGTCGACCCGCGCAGGTGCAACCCCAGCACCGTCACCCCGGTGCCGCCGGCGACGGCGATCTCGCGCAGCAGCGCATCCAAATGCTCGGTCGAGTCGGTCAGGTACGGCAGCACCGGCGCGACCATGACATGGCAGTCCAATCCAGCGTTGCGGATCGCGCTGATCAACCCGAGCCGGGCCTGTGGGCTGGGTGTTCCCGGTTCGATGTCCTTGTGCAGCAACGGATCAGCCATTGCCAGCGACACCGCGACGCTGACCGGCACCTGTGCAGCGGCCTCGGCGATCAGCGGGAGGTCGCGGCGCAGCAGCGTGCCTTTGGTCAAGATCGACAGCGGCGTGCCGGATTCCGCGAGCGCACCGATGATGCCCGGCATCAACGCATAGCGGCCCTCGGCCCGTTGGTAGGGATCGGTGTTGGTGCCCAGGGCCACCTTCTCGCGGCGCCACGATTTGCGATGCAGCTCGCGGCGCAAGACGTCGACGACGTTGGTCTTGACTATGATCTGGGTGTCGAAGTCGTCGCCGCAGTCCAGGTCGAGGTATTCGTGGGTGGGTCGCGCGAAACAGTATCGGCACGCATGCGAGCAACCCCGGTAGCCGTTGACGGTGTAGCGGAACGGCAGCATTGAGGAGTTGGGCACCTTGTTCAGCGCGGATTTGCACAGCACTTCGTGAAACGTGATGCCCTCGAATTGCGGTGTGCGCACAGTGCGGACGAAGCCGATGCGCTCCAAACCGGGCAGGGCGCCGTCGTCAACGGCGACGCTTTGCTGCTCCCAGCGCATACCCTATTCGAACTCTTGTTCGAGACAAAGTCAAGTCTGCGTCAGCAACTCTTGCAGCCTGGCCCGGCCTTGGTCGTCGAGGGGCAGAAGCGGACGGCGCGGCTCGCCGACCCCGATGCCGAGCAACTCGAGCCCGGCCTTGACGGTGGTGGCCAGTCCGCCCGCGACGATGAACTCCAGCAGCGGCTTGAGTTCGTCGTACATCTTCTGCGCCTTGTCCACGTCGCCGGCGCGCACGGCGTCATACAGGTCGATGCACGGTTGCGGACGCAAACACGGCGCGGCCGTGCACCATCCGGAGGCGCTGGCCTTCAACGCCTCGAGCACCAGCGGGTTGCTGCCGTTGTAGAACGGCAGCCGGCCACCGCTGAGCTCGGCGATGCGCTGCATGCGCGACAAGTCGCCGGTGGACTCCTTGACCATGGTGAGGTTGTCGACGGTCTCGAACATCTTCACCAGCAGCTCGGGGCTCATGTCGATCCCGGCCGTGGCCGGATTGTTGTAAGCCATGGTCGGAATCCCGATCGCCTCGCCGATGCTGCGGTAGTGCTGGACAATTTCGCGCTCGGTGAGCTTCCAGTAGGACACCGGCAGGACCATCACCGCGTCGGCGCCCGCCTTCTCCGCGTAGCGGGCACGCCGAATCGTCTTGGCAGTGGTCACATCTGACACACCGACGACGACGGGGACGCGGCCGTCGACGGCGGAGATGGTGGTGTCAACGACGGTGTCAAACTCGTTCTCGTCGAGGTAGGCCAGTTCGCCGGTGCTGCCGAGCGGGGCGATCGCGTGGACGCCGGCGCGCACCAGCCGATCCACCAGCCCGCTCAGCGCCGCGGTGTCGATGGTGTCGTCCGAGGCGAACGGCGTCACCGGGTAGGCGATGATCCCGTGAATCTTGGGCAGCTCAGGCACTCGCACTCTCCTTCGGGTCAGCTGGTCAAAACGTCGGGATGGCGCTTGAGCGCGCGGCGCGCGTAGTAGGCGAAGTTCGCCCGGCTGCGCTCCGGTCGCAGCGTCCAGTCGTGGGCCTCGCGGGCCAGCGTCTCGGGCAGTTCTTTGATGGTGCCGGCGGCCATGGCGGCCAGTTGCAGTTTGGCGGCGCGCTCGATGAGCATCGCCAAAGAGCAGGCTTCCTCGATGCTGGCACCGGCGACCACTTGACCGTGGTGGGCCAGCAGGACCGCCTTCTTGTCGCCGAGGGCAGCGCTGATGATCTCGCCCTCCTCGTTGCCCACCGGCACGCCCGGCCAGTCGGGCAGGAACGCGCAGTCGTCGTACAGCGGCGTGGTGTCCATCTGCGAGACGGTCAGCGGGAACTCGAGCATCGACAGCGCCGCGCAGTGGAAGGCGTGCGTATGCACGATGCACTGCACGTCCGGCCGCGCCCGGTAGATCCAGCTGTGAAAGCGGTTGGCGGGGTTGGCCATTCCGTCACCGTCGAGCACGTTGAGGTCCTCGTCCACGAGGAGCAGATTGGCGTCGGTGACCTCGTCGAAGCCCAGGCCCAGCTGCTGGGTGTAATAGGTCCCGGGCTGCTCGGCCCGCGCGGTGATCTGCCCGGCCAGTCCGGAATCGTGTCCGGCGTCGAACAAGGCTCGGCATGTCAGTGCCAGCTTCTGGCGGGTGGTCAACTCCGATTCGCCGACGTTGGCGGCGAGACTCCGCTGCGTGCGGCGCATCAACTCGGCTTTGGAATCGGTGAAAGTGGTTGCCATCAGTGGCTCCCGGAATCGCAGTGACATGACTACAGCCACCATATGCATCTGCGACGTCGACGCGTCGGTCAGCCACCGCCGAGGAGCCGGGGCCGCGTGTTCACCGGCCCTTATGCCTCTGGTGGCCCCATTCAGGTATGAAGCAAGGGTGGCCGAAGACTCCGAACCGGCCGACGGTGCCGCTCCGCAACCGCCGGGCATCAGCCGCCGGACGCTGCTTGCCACGGGCGCAGCGTCGGCGGTCATCGGCGCAGGCCTCGGAGCGGGCGGCGCGGTGCTGACGCGACCACACCCGCCGGCTCCTGCCCTGTGGCCGCGGCCCGACCGCAACGGCGCCCCGCCGGTCGGCGGCCTGCATCTGCAATTCGGCAAGAACGCGTCCACCGAAGTGGTGGTGTCGTGGCACACCACCGACGCGGTACGCAATCCGCGGGTCATGCTCGGCGTGCCCGGATCCGGTTTCGGGCATTCGGTGCCGGCGCAAACGCGCACCTACCGCGACGCCAAGTCCGGCACCGAGGTTCGCGTCAACCACGCCGTACTGGACAAGCTCACACCGAACACCGACTACGTCTACGCCGCCGTGCACGACGGCACCAATCCCGAGCTGGGAACTGTGCGCACCGCACCGTTAGGGCGAAAGCCGTTGAGTTTCACCAGCTTCGGTGACCAGGCCACGCCGACACTGGGCAGGATAGTCGGCAGCAGGTATGCCAGCGACAACCTCGGGTCACCGGCCGCCGGGGATATGACTACCGCCGTCGAACGCATCGGCCCGCTGTTCAACCTCGTCAACGGCGACTTGTGCTATGCCAACCTGGCCCGCGACCGGATTCGCACGTGGTCGGACTGGTTCGAGAACAACACCCGCTCGGCGCGGTATCGGCCGTGGATGCCGGCGGCGGGCAACCACGAAAACGAGCTCGGCAACGGGCCAGTCGGTTACGCGGCCTATCAGACATACTTCGCATTGCCCGATTCCGGGTCGGACGGTCAATTCCACGGACTGTGGTACTCGTTCACCGCCGGGTCGGTGCGGGTGATCAGCCTGAACAACGACGACGTCTGCTTCCAGGACGGCGGCAACTTCTACATCCACGGCTACTCGGGCGGTGGCCAAAAGCGCTGGCTGGAAAGCGAACTCGCAGATGCGCGCCGCGACCCGGCGATCGACTGGATCGTCGTCTGTATGCATCAGACGGCGATCTCGACCACCGACCGCACCAACGGCGCCGACCTGGGCATCCGCGAGGAATGGCTGCCATTGTTCGACCGCTACCAGGTTGACCTGGTGCTGTGCGGCCACGAACACCACTACGAGCGCTCCCATCCGATTCGCGGAGTGTCGGGCGCCGACACCCGCACGCCGATACCGGTCGACACTCGCGCCGACGTCTTCGACACCACCAAGGGAACGGTGCACGTCGTCATCGGCGGCGGCGGAACGTCGTCGCCGTCCAACAAGCTGTTCTTCGACCGGCCGCGGTGCCGTGTGGTGACCGGGGTCGGCGGATTCGATCCTTCGATCGGCCGCAAGGCGCCCATCTATCTGACCGAGGACGCGCCGTGGTCGGCATTCCGCGACCGCGACAACCCGTACGGCTTCGCCGCTTTCGAAGTCGATCCCGGTCAGCCGGGCGGCGAGACCTCAATCAAAGCCACTCACTATGCAGTGCACGGGCCCGCTGGCGCGCTGGCCGTCGTCGACCAGTTCACCCTGACCAGACCGCGCGGCGGCTAATTGGTCTTCCCCTTCAGCGAATCTCACGCTTCTCAAGAAGAAGGATGTGTCGATGTGCCCGGCTACGAGCGACAACTTGCTCGGGGTTAGAAACACCCCGGGGCGGCGGCGGTGTGGATTTCGTCGGCCCCGATGTGCCCGCGACGCGGTAGGCAGCCGGGTAGTGTGAACGAATCCTTTGTTTCTCCAGTGTGTTTGAGCTTCCCAGCCCCGCTAGTTGGTTGGCGGTGGTGGTTGGGGTTGGAAGGGGTCATACCACCACCAGTCGGCGCGCTCGCCGGTCGGTCCCGGACAGGGCGGCACCGCGGGCGGCGAAGTTGTGGGTGGGCGCGCCAGCGATCCCGGGCTTAGCGGGCGGCCGGTGGCATCGGTGACGATCAAAGCGTCTGCGGGTCCGGTGATGGTGATGACGCCACGATGGTGCAACCGGTAATGATACGGGCACAACAAACAGCACCAGGTTGGCCAACTCCGTGGGGCCGCCGTCTTCCCAGTGCCGGATGTGATGGGCATGCAGACCACGAGTGGCACCACACCCGGGAACCGCGCACATGCGGTCGTGATACCTCAGCGCACGGCGAAGCCGCCGGTTAATCAGGCGGGTCGCCCGCCCGGCACCAATCATTTCGCCGTGCCGTTCGAACCACACCTCACAGGTGGCATCACACGTCAGGTATCGGCGGTCGGCATCCGAGAGCAGCGGACCCACATGCAGGGCCGCCACGCGCTGCTCGACGTCGAGGTGCACCACCACGGTGGTGTGCTGGCCGTGGGGGCGTCGCGCCGTCTCGGTGTCCCAGCCCGCCTCGACCAGACGCATAAACGCCTCGGCACTGGTCGGAAACGGCGGTGACTAATCGGAGACGCCGTCGGCCCTCCACTCGGCGATCAGCGCATCGCGATGCGACGCCAACGCGGCGTCGAACTTCGCCGCGTCATGGTGGCCAAGGGTGATCCGATAACAGCTGCCGTGCTCGGTGGTGGTTTTGCTGATCGCGCGCGCCGGCTCGGGCGACGGGTGGGGTTCGGTCCGCGGTTCCAGCTTGACCGCGGTGCGCAACTGAGTGACCGTGGCAACGCTGGCCAACTGCGCGTAATGCTCATCGGATCCCTCACCCGCGCGTTCCGCGATCACTCCGACCTGATCGACCGACAACCGGCCCTCCCGCATGCCTTGCGCACAGCGCGGAAACTCCGCCAGCCGGCGCGCGATGGTGGTGATCGTGCGGGCGTTGGCCGGCGAGCAACCGGTCTTCCAAGCCACCAACGCCGGCACCGAGCGCACCCCGGTGGCACCCCACAACTCGTCGCGGTCGATCTCGGCCACGATCTCCACGATGCGCCCATCAATCGCGTTGCGCTGACCGCACAACTCCGCCAACTCCTCAAACAACACCTCAAGACGCTCGCACGGACTCAGCGCCACGGCGACAGCAGATGCGGTCGACGACATGACCACATCATCGCAACCACCACCGACAAAAACCGGCCACCCGACCCAAGCGCCGAGACTGCTGTGGCTCGAGACGCGGGTGTGGCGTAACTAGTTACGTCAGCCGCGAAACCACCTCGGACACAACGGAATCAGCCGCTACGTCTACCTGCTCGCCGGTTGTCAGGTCTTTCACCCCGACTGTGCCGGCGTCGATATCGCGGTCGCCGACGACCAGCGCGATGCGTGCACCGGAGCGGTCGGCGGCGCGCATCGCGCCCTTGAGGCCGCGATCGCCATAGGCAAGGTCGACCCGCAACCCCCGGGCCCGCAATTGGCCGGCCAACACCGCCAGCTGCAGCTTGGCCGGATCGCTGAGTGGCACGCCGAACACGTCGCATCGACTGCTTTCCCCCACCGTCTTGCCCTCGGCTTGCAAGGCGAGCATCGTGCGATCGACTCCCAGGCCGAATCCGATGCCGGACAGATCAGCTCCGCCGAGTTGGCGCATGAGGCCGTCGTAGCGGCCGCCGCCGCCGATGCCGGATTGCGCGCCCAGCCCGTCATGGACGAACTCGAACGCCGTCTTGGTGTAGTAATCCAGCCCGCGCACCATGCGCGGGTTGATGACGTAGGGCACACCGAGCGCATCGAGGTGGGCCAGCACGGTGTCGAAGTGCTGTTTGGCGACATCGGACAAATGGTCGAGCATCACCGGCGCATCTGCCGTCATCGCCTTAACCTCCGGGCGCTTGTCGTCGAGCACCCTCATCGGGTTGATCTCGGCGCGCCTGCGGGTTTCCTCGTCCAGGTCGAGCTGAAATAGAAAGTCCTGCAACAACTCTCGGTACTGGGGACGGCTGGTCTCGTCGCCCAGCGACGTGATTTCGAGCCGGAAGTCGGCCAGGCCCAATGAACGAAAGCCGGCGTCGGCGATCGCGATCACCTCGGCGTCCAATGCGGGATCGTCGACGCCGATCGCCTCCACGCCGACCTGCTGCAACTGGCGGTAGCGGCCGGCCTGGGGGCGTTCGTAGCGGAAAAACGGGCCCGCGTAGCACAGCTTGACCGGCAGCGCACCGCGGTCGAGTCCATGCTCGATCACCGCACGTACCACACCGGCGGTGCCTTCCGGGCGAAGCGTCACCGACCGGCCGCCGCGGTCGTCGAACGTGTACATCTCCTTGGACACCACGTCGGTGGACTCGCCGACCCCGCGGGCGAACAGCGCGGTGTCTTCGAAGATCGGCAACTCGATGTCGCTGTAGCCGGCGCGACGAGCGGCGTCCAGCAGGCCGTCGCGGACCGCGACGAACCGCGCCGAATCCGGTGGGACGTAGTCTGGTACGCCCTTGGGCGCAGAGAATTGGCTCACGGACTGAGGCCTTCAAGGAACGGGTTGTGCCGGCGCTCGGCGCCGATCGTGGTCTTGGGACCGTGCCCGGGCAGCACGACGGTGTTGTCGTCGAGCACCAGCAGCTTGTCGACGATCGAGCAGAGCAGGTCGCGGCCGCTGCCGCCGAACAGGTCGGTGCGGCCCACCGAGCGCTCGAACAGCGTGTCTCCAGTGAACACGATGTCGGATCCGTCGCCGCCGACCCGGAAACTGACCGATCCGCGGGTGTGGCCGGGGGTGTGGTCGACGGTGACGGTGATGTCGGCCAGGTCGATCTTGTCGCCGTCGCGGTCCAGTTCGACGACCTGCTTGGGCTCGCGGAACATCGCGCTGAAAAGCAGCTGGCCCAGCCGCGGCCCGAAGCCCTTGATCGGGTCGGTCAGCATGAACCGGTCCTCGGGGTGGATGTAGGCGGGACAGCCGAAGGTGTCGGACACCTTCTGCGCCGACCAGATGTGGTCGATGTGGCCGTGGGTGAGCAGGACGGCCGCCGGGGTCAACCGGTTCTCGTCGAGGATCCGCCGCAGCCGGCCCATCGCCCACTGGCCGGGGTCGACGATGATGGCGTCCGCCCCGGGGTTCGGCGCCACCACATAGCAGTTGCACTGCAGCAATCCAGCTGGGAATCCGGTGATCAACACGGTCCTTAGTCTCCCATCCGGCACCGCCCACGGGTGGTGCGACCCGTGTTCAGGATCGGCTGGCACACTCTGTCGAGACTCGAGAGAACGACGATGGGAGGGGTAGCGGCGGTGCCGAGCAACGAACAACGACGAGCGGCGGCCAAGCGCAAACTCGAACGCCGGCTGGAGCGTCAGGCCGAGCAGGCCCGCAGGCGCCGGACCTATGCCCTGGCCGGTGGCACGCTTGCCGTGGTGGTGGTGGCCGCAGCGGTCGTCGCGACCCTGCTCATCGCCAACCACGAGCACCACAACCGGACCGCGTCAGCGAAAAGCGGTACTTCTGCCACCACCACGCCGGCCCAGCCCGCAGCGCCGGGGGTACCGCCGTTGCCGTCGTTCACGCCGTCGGCCAACCTGGGCGCCAACTGCCAGTACCCGCCTTCGCCGGACCCGGCTAGCAAGCCGGTGAACCCCCCGCGGTCGGGCAAGGTGCCGACCGATCCGGCGCAGGTCAGCGTCAGCATGGCCACCGATCAGGGCAATATCGGCCTGCTACTCGACAACGCGAAGTCGCCGTGCACGGTCAACAGTTTCGTCAGCCTGGCGCAGCAAAAGTTCTTTGACGACACCCAGTGCCACCGGCTGACGACATCGCCCACGCTGAATGTGCTGCAGTGTGGCGACCCCAAGGGTGACGGCACCGGAGGGCCGGGCTACCAATTCGCGAACGAATACCCCAGCGACCAGTACAAGCCCGAGGACCCTGCGCTGCACGAACCGGTGATGTACCCGCGCGGCACGCTCGCCATGGCCAACGCCGGACCGAACACCAACGGCAGCCAATTCTTTATGGTGTACAAGGACTCCCAACTGCCGCCGGAATACACCGTTTTCGGCAAGATCCAAGACGACGGCTTGGCCACCCTGGACAAGATCGCAAAGGGCGGAGTCGAGGGCGGCGGCCAGGACGGCCCACCGGTCACCAAGGTGACGATCAAGTCGGTGCGGCTGGACTGAGATTCGCTCGGCGTTGGTAGCAGCGACCCAAACCGGGTACACCGCACGCGGTGGTTCGCCGGTGACGGGAGGCTGTGATGGCTGCCAACAGCGTGGCACAGATTCGGTTTGGTGCTCCGGAAAACGTCTTGGAAGTGCAAGTTGGCAACGTCGAGATCGATGTGCCCAGATCGGTCGGGTTTTTCGGCGGCCTCGCCGCCGCGGTCGGGCTGGGTTTCATCGAACCGCCACTGGCGGTGTTCATTGCTGCCGTGCCGTTGTTCAAGGCGTTGACGAACACTGCCTTCCCACGGTCGGTGCGCGTCGTCGGGGAAGTGCTCGAAGGCGCAGCGAAACCGGTGGGCAGTGACGCGGAAGGTGTGATTCAGCTGCGCGGCCAACGTGAGCCGGACACGATAGTCGCCGACATGGGCTCGGGGCCGTCGCGGCGGCGATCGACTGCCCGCCGCAGTGGATAAGCCCTGCAATACCAATCGAAATTGCGCTGGTGGTCGTCAATCTCGCGGCAAAATCACGACCATCACCGCAATCTCGAGGAGCGGAGACGGCTAGGCGGCCGACGTCACCCGGTAGACGTCGTAGACACCCTCGACGTTGCGCACCACGTCGAGCAGGTGCCCCAAGTGCTTGGGGTCGCCCATCTCAAATGTGAAGCGGCTGATGGCAACCCGGTCGTTCGACGTGGTCACCGACGCCGAGAGGATGTTCACCTTTTCGTCCGCCAGCGCGCGGGTCACGTCCGAGAGCAGGCGGTGCCGGTCGAGCGCCTCGACTTGAATCGCCACCAGGAACACCGACGACGGCGACGGCGCCCAGTGCACCTCGATGATGCGCTCGGACTGCTGGCGCAGCGACGCGGCGTTGGTGCAGTCGGTGCGGTGCACACTGACCCCGCCGCCGCGGGTGACGAAGCCCATGATCTGGTCTCCGGGCACCGGAGTACAGCACTTGGCCAGCTTGGTCAGCACGCCGGGCGCACCCGGCACCGCGACCCCGGTGTCGTCGGCGCGCTGGCGCCGCGGCATGGTCGCCGGCGTCGACCGCTCGGCAAGCTCCTCCTCGGCCTGCTCGATGCCGCCGAGCTCGGCGAGCAGCCGTTGCACGACGTGCTTGGCCGACACGTGTCCCTCACCAATCGCGGTGTACAGCGCGGAGACGTCGGCGTAGTGCAGCTCGTTGGCAACCGCCGCCATGGACCCGCCATTGACCAAGCGCTGCAACGGAAGTCCACCCCGGCGGACCTCGCGAGCCATCGCTTCCTTGCCTGCCTCCAGCGCTTCCTCGCGGCGCTCCTTGGCAAACCACTGCCGGATCTTGGTCTTGGCGCGTGGCGAGACCACGAACTGCTGCCAGTCGCGCGACGGCCCCGCGTTGGGCGCCTTCGACGTGAAGATCTCGACGACTTCCCCGTTTTCCAGCTTGCGTTCCAGCGCAACCAGCCGGCCGTTGACCCGGGCGCCGATGCAGCGGTGCCCTACTTCGGTGTGGACGGCGTAGGCGAAGTCCACCGGCGTCGACCCGGCGGGCAGCGTGATCACGTCACCCTTGGGGGTGAACACGAAAATCTGTTGTACCGCAAGGTCATAACGCAACGACTCGAGGAACTCGCCGGGGTCGGCGGCCTCACGTTGCCAGTCGAGCAGCTGGCGCATCCAGGCCATGTCGTCGATCTCGGCGGCAGCATGCGGATGCGGAACTCCGTTGCGGCCCTTGGCTTCTTTGTAGCGCCAGTGCGCGGCGATGCCGTATTCGGCGGTGCGGTGCATATCGCGGGTGCGGATCTGCACCTCCAGCGGCTTGCCCTCCGGCCCGACCACCGTGGTGTGCAGCGACTGGTAGACCCCGTAACGCGGCTGGGCGATGTAGTCCTTGAACCGGCCCGCCATCGGCTGCCACAGCGAATGCACTACGCCCACAGCGGCATAACAGTCGCGGATCTCGTCGCACAGAATACGGATGCCGACCAGGTCGTGGATGTCGTCGAAGTCGCGGCCTTTGACGATCATCTTCTGGTAGATCGACCAGTAGTGTTTCGGGCGGCCTTCCACCGTCGCATTGATTTTCGACGCCTTCAGTGTGGCGACGATCTCGTCGCGCACCTTGGCCAGATAGGTGTCGCGCGACGGCGCCCGGTCGGCCACCAGCCGCACGATCTCCTCGTATTTCTTGGGGTGCAGGATCGCGAACGCGAGGTCTTCCAGCTCCCACTTGACGGTGGCCATACCCAGCCGATGCGCAAGCGGCGCAATGACTTCCAGTGTTTCGCGGGCCTTGCGGGCCTGCTTCTCCGGCGGCAGGAAGCGCATGGTGCGCATGTTGTGCAGCCGGTCGGCCACCTTGATCACCAGCACCCGCGGGTCGCGGGCCATCGCGATGATCATCTTGCGGATCGTCTCGCCTTCGGCGGCGCTGCCCAGCACGACCCGGTCCAGCTTGGTCACCCCGTCGACGAGGTTGCCGACCTCCTCGCCGAAGTCCTCGGTCAATTGCTCCAGCGTGTAGCCGGTGTCCTCGACGGTGTCGTGCAGCAGCGCGGCCACCAGCGTCGTGGTGTCCATGCCGAGCTCGGCCAGGATGTTGGCGACGGCCAGCGGATGCGTGATGTAGGGATCCCCGGAGTGGCGCAGCTGGCTGGCGTGCCGCTGCTCGGCGACCTCGTAGGCCCGCTGCAGCAGCGACAGGTCGGCCTTCGGATAGACCTGCCGGTGTACCGCCACCAGCGGTTCGAGCACCGGGTTGATGGCGCTGCGCTGCGCGGTCATCCGCCGCGCCAGCCGTGCCCGCACCCGCCGCGACGCGCTGCTGGACGTCTTCAGCGTTTCGCCGCGGGGCTCGGCCCCCGTCTCAGGGCGAGGCTCGGCCGCCCCGTCGGCCCCCGGGATGTCGGCGACCGGCAGCGGCTGAGTGGTCGGCTGCTGCAGCGCTTGCGCGGTGCCCTGGTCATCCGCCACGTTCGTCACCTCCGATTTCCCAGGATATAGCTCACGCGAGCCGCAAGCTGCGTACCGGCAGCGGCGCCAGCAGTTCACGGCCGCCGAGCTCAGCCAGCTCGAGCACCACCGCCGCCATGGTCACGACGGCGCCGGCGTGTTCGAGCAGCCGCTGCGCCGCCCCCACACTGCCGCCAGTGGCCAGCACGTCGTCGACGATGACAACGCGCCGGCCCGCCAACTCGATCCCGCTCGCCGGAATCTCCAGGATCGCGGCGCCGTACTCCAGGTTGTACGGCTCGGCGAGCACCGGCGGCGGCAGCTTGCCGCCCTTACGGATGGCCAGCACGCCGGTGCCCAGCCGGGTTGCGACGGCACCGGCGACCAGGAATCCACGGGCATCGATGCCGGCCACCAGGTCGGCTCCGGCGACCGCGTCGGCCAGCGCGTCGGTGACCGCCGCCAGTCCGCGGCGGTCGGCGAACAGCGGGGTGAGGTCTTTGAACTGCGTTCCCGGCGTAGGGAAGTCGGCCACTTCCCGGGTCAGCGACGCGATCAGATCATCGATGGACCCGTTCACTGTCACCGCACCAGCACCCAGCGGTCCATGTTCCAGCCAGCGCCCCAGCGGGTCGGGTTGCTGGTCACGGCATAGATCTTTTTCGAGGTGACCAGTGTGCGCTGTTGGCGATACAGCGGCATCGTCGGCATGTCGGCCCACAGCACTGCGGCGCCGTCGCCCAGCAGCCGCGCCAGGTCTGCCGGGTCGGCGGAGACGGCCTGGGAGCTGATGATGCCGTCGACTTGACTGTTGCGGTAGCCCGAGAGGTTGTTGCCGTTGCCGCTGTAGAGGTCGTAGCCGTCCATCGCCGACGATCCGGTCGACCCGCTTCCTGTGGCGCCGCCGGTGCTGGCGAGCAAGGCGTCGATCTGGCCGGCCTTGAGCGTCTGTGGGCCGGTGGCCGGCGAGGTGGCGTCGGAGACCGCGATGCCCGCCGGCGCGCAGGCTTTGGCGATGGTCCCGACGATGGCGGCCAGCCGCGCGTTGGGTGCGCGGTAGCCGATGCGGACGGGCAGCGGCGCACCACCCAGCTCGTTGCGGGCGGCGTCGGGATTGGCGCGCATAAACGGGACGGCCGCCGGGGTGGCGCTCTCGCCCTGACCCAGGGCATCGTCGGCGGCTGTGTGCAGCCTCGCATTGGCAATCGGCACCGCGGCGTCGCGTGCGATCAGATCGCGCGGCGTACACATCGCAAGCGCGCGGCGGGCGCGGGTCTGCGACAGCGGACCAACTGAGGAAAAGATCAACTGCTGGATGCCGCCCGACGCCGAGTCGGTGCGCTGGTAGGTGTCGGGGGTGATCAGCGATCCCGACGACCCGGCCGCGACGTCGACGACATCGAGGGACTTGTTGTTGATCCGGTCTTGGATGTCGGCTTCCTGCGGCCACACCGTGACCCGCCTGGTGACGGGCTTCGTGCCCCACCAGCGGTCGTTGGCGACCAGCACCACCGCGCCGCCCTGCAGCACCGACTCGATCTTGTACGGTCCCGACGAGGGGAAGTGCTTCAAGTCGAGGCCGGGCTTGAGGTCCCACGTCGTGTTCCATACCTGCGCGATGCGGTCCACCACCGGTGTGTTGTTGGTCTGGAGTGCGGCGGTGACATTAGCTTCTGGGACGCCCAGCTCGTCGGCGATCACGTGGGACGGCATCAGCGACGTCGCGGTGAACAGCTGGCTGTAATCGACGGCATTGCGGTCCGGGGCAAACGACACGCGCGCCTTCTTCTGTCCCGCGTGGCAGTCGATGTTGGCGATGTCGATGTAGCCGGCGCGGTTGGCAGCGTCGAAGCCGGGGAACCGGCCCGACTGCGCGGCCCAGGCCAGCACCAGGTCGTCGCAGGTCACCGGCCTGCCGTCGGAGTAAACGGCGTTGTCGGCGATCTGGTAGTCCAAAACCAGCGGCGCACCGCCGACCACCGAGACGGTCCCGAAGTCGTGGTCGGCGACGACCTGCCCGTCGGGTCCGTGGTAGCCGAATCCGGTGAGCGTGCGGGCGAACGCCTGCGCTGCGGCCGACGCGGCACCGTTGACGGTGTTGGCGTTGTAGGTGAGAAGGCTGCCGTCGACCGCGTAGTCGATCTGGCCGGCGGCGCTGCCCGCGCACCCCATCAGCAACGCCAGGCCCGCGGCCACCAGTGTCGCCGCCAGCGAGACCGTGGCCGCGCGCCGACACCAGGAAGCCATCGGGGCTATCGCTTGTTCCGCTTACCGGTGGGCCGCCGCTGGCTTCCGGTGGGCCGCACCGGGCGTGCGCCCGGTGCGGGTTTGCTTGGCGCCGGCTTGCTGTGAGCGGCCGCAGCTGCGGTGACTTCCTGCTGGGGTTCCTCGCCCCTTGATTCCGCCGCGGATTCGGTTGCCGCCCCTGCCTTTTCGGGTTCCCTGACGCGCGAGGGATCGCGGCGACGCAGCACGCGGCGGGTGTGGCCGCGGACCAGTTCGGTGCGTTCCCGAAGGGTCACCAGCAGCGGGGTTGCGAAGAAGATCGACGAATAAGTGCCGACGAGGATGCCGACCAGCTGCACCAGCGCCAGGTCCTTGAGGGTGCCCACACCAAGGAGCCACACCGCCACCACCAGCAAGGCGATCACCGGCAGCACCGAGATCAAGCTGGTGTTGATCGACCGCATGAAGGTCTGGTTGACCGCCAGATTGGCTTGCTCGGCGAAGGTGCGCCGCGTGGTGTGCTGAAAACCGTGAGTGTTCTCCTCGACCTTGTCGAACACGATGACCGTGTCGTAGAGCGAGAAACCGAGGATGGTCAGCCAGCCGATCACGGTGGCGGGGGTGACTTCGAAGCCGACCAGTGAATACACCCCGGCCGTCACCGTGAGGTCGAAGAACAATGCCGCCAGCGCGGAGATCGCCATGTAGCGCTCGTAGCGCACGGTGATGTAGAGGGTGACCAGCACCAAGAACACCACCAGCGCGATCACGGCTTTCTTCGTGATTTGGCCGCCCCACGTCGACGACACTGCCGAGTCGCTGATGGACTGCTTGCTGGGCTGACCGTCGGCGCCCCGAGGGTGAAACGCGTTGAACAGCGCATCTTTTAGCTTCGCGGTCTCCTGGTTGGTGAGGTGCTCGGAGCGGATCTGGATCGAGGCCGAGCCGCCGCTGCCCACGATCACCACCGACTCCGGTTCGCTACCCAGTGTGCGACGGAAGACGTCCTGGACTTGGCTGACCTGGACGCCGCCACGTGGGAACGACACCTTGGTGCCGCCCTGGAAATCTATCCCGAAGGTGAACCAGCGGATCGCGATGCTGGCGATGGCGATCGCGACGATCGTCGCGCTAATCGCATACCAGAACCGGCGTCGCCCGACGACCTCGAATGCGCCGGTGCCGGTGTAGAGCCGGGTGAAGAAATTGTGGTGCGGCAGCTGGGTTTCGTCGCTGACGTCCAGTGCGGCTCCGGTGGATTTAGTGAGTTCCCTTGCGCCACTTGTGGTGTTCGACTTCGAAGCCATCTCGCTATCCCCGTCCTACCTGGGCAACGGCGCGGCGCTCGCGTGCGACCTGCTGAACCGCGCCCAGGCCGTTGAACTTCGGCTTGGCCAGCGTTGCCGACTTGGACGCCAGATACACCAGCGGCCAGGTCACCAGGAACACTACGACGGTGTCAAGGATGGTCGTGAGCCCCAACGTGAACGCGAACCCCTTGACCTGTCCGATGGCCAGGAAGTACAGCACGGCGGCGGCCAGGAAGGTGACCGCATTACCCGACAGGATCGTCTTGCGGGCCCGCGCCCAACCGCGAGGCACCGCCGAGCGGAACGAACGACCTTCACGGATCTCGTCTTTGATGCGTTCGAAGAACACCACGAACGAGTCGGCGGTGGTGCCGATACCGATGATCAGACCCGCGATGCCGGCCAAGTCCAGCGTGTAGTTGATATATCGGCCCAGCAACACCAGGATCGCGAAAACCATTGCGCCCGAAGCGGCGAGCGATAGTGCGGTGAGCACGCCTAAAGCCCGGTAGTACAGCAGCGAGTACACCAGCACCAGCGCCAGCCCGATCGCGCCCGCGATGAGGCCCGCGCGCAGCGACGTCAAACCAAGTGTGGCCGAGACGGTTTCGGCTTCCGACGATTCGAATGACAGCGGCAACGAGCCGTATTTGAGCACGTTGGCCAGTTCCCGGGCCTGGCCTTGGGTGAAGTTCCCGGTGATCTGCGTTCGGCCGCCCGGGATCGCTTCGCGGATCTGCGGCGCGCTGACCACCTGCGAGTCCAACGTGAACGCCGTTTGGGTGCCGACGTGGGCTGCGGTGAAGTCCGCCCAGGTGTTGGCCGCGCCGCTCTTGAATTGCAGGTCGACGACGTAGCCGCCGCTGTGCTGGTCCAGACCGTAGCTGGCGTTTTGGATCTGGTCACCGCTGATGATCGACGGCGCCAGCAGATACGCCATCTTGTGGTCCTTGTCGCAAGTCACCAACGGCAGCTTGGGGTCGTCATTGCCGGCCAGGATGTCGTCTTCGCCGCAGTGGAGGCTCTCATACCTCATCGCCCAAAACTGCACGCCTGGGTCGGTGCTCTGCCGCAAGTCCTGCTCGTTGCGGATGCGCTCGGCGAGGTCCTTGCGCGGGTCCGGAGGGGCCGGTTTTGCGGCGGGCGCCGACGGTGCGGCACTGGGTGCTGCTGGAGTGGGTGGCGGGCTGGGCGTCGGCTCCTGCGGGTACGGCCGTGGCTGCGGTGCCGGCTGTCCGCCGGGCGGCGGCGCTTCGCCGGGCTGACCAGGTGGGGCTTCCGGTGGCGCTTCGCCGGGCTGGCCAGGCGGCGGTGGCGCTTCGCCGGGCTGACCGGGCTGGGTGCCCGCCGGCCCAGGTGCGGGAAGTGGCTGCTGATCCGGCGGCGGTGCGGTTTCCGCCGGGATCGCGTTGATCACCGGCCGGATATAGAGCCGCGCGGTCTGACCGAGATTGCGGGCCTCGTTGCCGTTATTCCCGGGGACCGTGATGACCAAATTGTCGCCGTCGACGATGACTTCCGAACCGGACACACCCAGGCCGTTGACCCGGGCACCGATGATCTGCTGGGCCTGCGACAACGCTTGGCGGGTCGGGCGTGAGCCGTCCGGGGTCCGCGCCGTCAGCGTGACCCGGGTACCGCCTTGCAGGTCGATGCCGAGTTTGGGTTCAGCCCGTTTGTTCCCCGTCAGGAACACCGGCAGGTAGACGCCGACCAGCAGGACCAGGAATACCGACAGATAGCGGGCAGGATGCACCGGCGCCGAAGGCGATGCCACGTTCTCTCCTCACACTCTCGCGCGATCCGCTCCCGCGGTGGTCACTGCACCCCGCAAAGAGTACGTGCCGGTGGGCCGAGCTCAGTCGTTGGTCAGCCGCTCGCGGTCGGGCGTGTCCTGCTCGACGGCGGCGGCCTCGGCATCGGAGGTCTCCGGTTCGATACGGTCCCGGATGGCCAGCTTCATCCAGGTCGTCACCACGCCCGGGGCGATCTCGAGGTCCACTGTGTCGTCGGTGATGCCGGTGATGGTCGCTTGCAACCCGGATGTGGTGTGCACGCGGTCACCGATGCGCAGCGACTCGTGCAGGTCGATGGTGGCTTGCATCGCACGCTTCTGGCGCCGCGACGCGAAGAACATGAATCCGGCCAGCAGAATGATCAGCGGCAGGAAGACGAACAGGTCCATGACAGCAACTATCTTTCGTATTGGTTGAGGGCCAGGGCGTCGAACATGAGCATCTCCCCGGCTTGGTAAGTCCCCAGTGTGCCATTGCGGGCCTTAGCTACCGATCCGATGGCCTTGACGCGGCGCTGCGACAGTGAGACAACGGGCGATATGACCCGCATCGTGGACTCGGACCAGCACCTCTACGAGAGCCGTTCGCTCTGGGCCGACCATATGGATCCGGCCGCCCGCGAGGAGGCGCTGAGCCTGGTCGACGACGAACTCGGCTACACCTGGCTGAGCTGGCGCGGCGCTCACCTCGCTCTGGCCGACGTCCACCTTCCCGGCAACACCGCCTCGTGCGGGGAGCACCGCAACCGGCAACGGTCCGGCGAGCCGGCGTCCTACCGCTACGACGAGGCGTTGCCCGACTCTTACTGGCTGCCCGCGGCTCGCATCGCCTGGCTCGACGACGTGGGTCTTGACGAGGCGGTCCTCTTCCCCAATTTCGGCCTGTTGTGGGAGCGGCGCCTCTCGTCGTCGCTTCCCGCCCTGACCGCGAACATGACGGCATGGAACCGCTGGTGTGCGGTGGTGCAGGCCGAGGGCCGAGGGCGCCTGCATCCGGTGGCTCATCTCACGCTGCGCGACCCAGACTGGCTGCAGACCGAGCTGGACGCACTGGCCTCCGCCGATGTCCGGCTGGCCATGATCGGCGCCGGGCCAGTGGACGGCCGGGCGCTGTCGCACCCCGACCACGACCCGATGTGGTCGGCGTTCGTCGACCATGGCGTCACACCGGTCTTCCACGTCGCCGACCAGATACGAGTATTCGACGACTGCTGGTACCCGGAAGACCCGACGGACGACTTGGCCACGGCGACCGAGGCGGTGTTCTTGTGGGTGCCTCCGGCGCTGGCGTTGACCGACCTGATTCTGCACGGCGTGTTCGATCGCCATCCCGGGCTGCGCTTCGGCGTCGTCGAGCTGAGCTCGGCCTGGGTGCCGTCGTTTCTGCTGATGCTCGACGGCGCATCGGATTTCACCACCCGGCTCAACGGCCGGCCGGTGGCACAGCTGTCGCGGCGACCGAGCGAATACTTCCTCGACTACGTCCGGGTGTCGTCCTTCTCCTACGAGGACCCCAAGCAGCTGACCGACAAGACCGGCGACGTGTTCATGTTCTGCAGCGACTATCCGCACTCCGAGGGCACCGCGACACCACTCGACGACTATCGGCGGATGGGCTGCGACGAGGCGGCGATGCCCGGCCTGTTCCACGACAACGTCGACGCGCTGCTGGGTCGGTAACCCGATGGAACTCACCGAGGCGCTGCGAACCACCGGCGCGATCCGCGCCTTCCGGGACCAAGCCGTCGACGACGCCGTGCTGGCCCGTGTGCTGGACACCGCACGCTTCGCGCCGAGCGGCGGAAATGCGCAAGCCTGGCGGGTGGTGGTCGTCAAGGATCGCGCCACGCGGCGCCGCCTGCGCGACCTCTATGTGCAGGGAATGCGCGAGTACATGGCGATAGCCGCCGCCGGACTGCGGCCGTGGGCACCGACCAACGACCGCGAGGCCGAAAAGCAGGCCCTGGCGGCCGTGAAAGCCGACAGCGACACAGGCGACTTCGCCGAGCGGTTCGACGAGGCTCCGGTACTGCTGGCAGTGTTCGTCGACCTGTCGTTGCTGGCTGCCATGGACCGCGACGCGGCCCGATATTCGTTCGCCGGAGGCGCCTCGATCTACCCGTTCACCTGGAGCATCCTGCTTGCCGCACGCGACGAGGGGCTGGGCGGTGTCATCACCACCATCCTGATTCGCGCCGAAGACGAGGTGAAGTCATTGCTGGGAGCCCGCGACCCGCTGACGCTGGCGGCAGTCATCGCGCTGGGTTATCCGGTCCGTCAACTGCGCCGGCTCAACCGGGCGCCGCTCCCCGCCTTTGCGACCGTCGACTCGATCGACGGTCCGCCGTTCGGTACGCCTGGAGCGTAGCGAATCCGCTGCCGGTCACCACACAAGCGGGACAAGCCTCTTGGTACTGCGGCAGTACTCGGCATAGCCCGGCAGATCTCGCTGGAGCAGCTCTTCCTCCGCGACGATGCGGCGATGGTAGGCGCGACCCAGCAAGGCAGCCACTAGAACGATCACCGGAATGTTGCGTGAGGCGAGACCGAATCCTGCCCACGTCATCAGTGAGCCCGCGTATCCCGGGTGTCGGACAAACCGGTAGGCGCCCGTGTCGACGACATGTTGGTGGTCTTCGGTTCGCAGCGTCCGCGTGTAGAAGGCGCCGAGCGTGTGCATCGACCACCCTCGTAGGGCTATCCCAGCTGCCTGCAACGCCAATCCGATCGGGCCGGTCACACCCGGGAGCCTCAGCACGCGGACTCGCTGCAGGACAAGCGGCAGCTGGGTGGCCAGGACATACGCGCTGACAATCAAGCGTGTAGTTCCCCGGTCGGCGCTCGAGGTCTCCAAACTCGCTGCAGCGCCGGGCTTTCGGAGCACTGCTTCGCCCGCGAAAAAGCCGGCGATGCCGATATACCCGGCAACGAGCCATCCCCCACCGGGCGGCGAATAGCGTCTAACCAGCGATGACCCGGCGACCATATCGACAGCATTCCACCGAAAGCGGGCAACGCCGCACCGATAGGCTCGAATCACCACCCGCGACCCGGACTGCCGTGAGGAGACCGACGTGCCCGCTCTCGACCAGAGTCGCCATCTCGTCACCGAAATCCCGGGCCCGGCCTCGCTGGAACTGACCAAGCGTCGCGCCGCCGCGGTGCCAAGCGGTGTCCGCAGCACCATGCCGGTGTACGCCGTGCGCGCCGGCGGCGGGATCGTCGAAGACGTCGACGGCAACCGGCTGATCGACCTCGGGTCGGGCATCGCGGTCACCACGATCGGCAACGCCGCGCCGCGCGTCGTCGACGCCGTCCGCGCCCAAGTCGCAGAGTTCACCCACACCTGCTTCATGGTGACCCCGTACGAGAACTACATCGCGCTCGCCGAACAACTCAACCGGTTGACGCCGGGCTCGGGTGACAAGCGCTCGGTGCTGTTCAACTCTGGCGCTGAGGCGGTGGAAAACGCCATCAAGATCGCGCGTTGCCATACCCGCAAACCCGCCGTGGTAGCGTTCGACCACGCCTACCACGGCCGCACCAACCTGGCGATGGCCCTGACCGCCAAATCGATGCCGTACAAGAGCGGTTTCGGGCCGTTCGCGCCGGAGATCTACCGGGCGCCGCTGTCCTACCCGTTTCGCGACCGCCTGCTCGACGAGAAGCTGGCCACCGACGGTGAGCTGGCCGCCCAGCGGGCTATTCGCGTCATCGACCAGCAAGTCGGCGTCGACAACGTCGCCGCGGTGCTCATCGAACCGATCCAGGGCGAAGGCGGCTTCATCGTCCCCGCTCCCGGATTCCTGCCTAGCCTGCTCGAATGGTGCCGGCAGAACGACGTGGTGTTCATCGCCGACGAGATCCAAACCGGTTTCGCGCGTACCGGCGCGATGTTCGCCTGCGAGCACGAAAGCATCCGGCCCGACCTGATCTGCACCGCCAAAGCGATCGCCGGTGGATTGCCCCTTTCGGCGGTGACCGGACGCGCCCAGATCATGGACACCGCCCAACCGGGCGGCCTGGGCGGCACGTTCGGCGGCAACCCGGTGTGCTGCGCGGCGGCGCTGGCCAGCATCGCGACGATCGAGGCCGACGGGCTGGTCGAGCGGGCGAGGCACATCGGCGAGCTGATCACGGACCGACTGCGGGCGTTGCAGCGTGACGACGAACGGATCGCCGATGTCCGCGGCCGCGGCGCCATGATCGCCGTCGAGCTGGTGAAACCCGGCTCCACTGAGCCCGACCCCGAGCTGACCAGCGCGCTGGCCGCCGCCGCACACGCCGCCGGGGTAATCGTGTTGACCGCGGGCACCTTCGACAACGTCATCCGGCTGCTGCCTCCGCTGACCATCAGCGACAAGCTGCTGACCGAGGGACTCGACGTGCTCATGGAGGTACTTCCAAAGCTGTAGCGCGCTAACCCGTAATGTTTCTCATCGGCGTGGATGGGTATATCGGGTTGCGCTGCCGGACAAGTGTCGGGGCCGTGCTGGTCGGCCAGCTGCAGCGCCACTTCGGCATCAGGTTACCGGCAGCCGCCATGCGCTCACTGGCTGCCGCAGTACCTGTCGCTGATGTCACAACGCACGAGTCGAATAGTCCGGAATATCATTAGCTATGCTAACGTAGTTTCCATCAGGTGCAGCGTCGCACCACATCCAGACTTACCAAGTGATTGTTGTGAGGTTCGTTATGTCGAATGATTCCCGAGAACTCCTGGAGCGTCGTGTCGCCGAGTTGTCGGCCAACGACCCGCAGTTCGCCGCCGCCCGACCGAACCCGTCCGTAAGCGCCGCTATCGCGCAGGCCAGACTGCGGTTCCCGCAGGTCGTCCGCGTCGTGCTGGAGGGTTACTCCGACCGGCCCGCGCTCGCGCAACGCGCCTACGAGCTGGTCAAGGACCCACAGAGCGGGCGTACGTCCGCCCGGCTGCAGCCCTGGTTCGACACCATCACCTACGGCGAGCTCCGCGAGCGGGTCGACACGCTGTCCCGTGCCCTGAGCGACGGCCTGGTGGCCCGCGGTGATCGGGTGTGCGTGCTGGGCTTCAGCAGCGTCGACTACACGACGATCGACATCGCGCTGGGACTGGTCGGCGCGGTGTCGGTGCCCCTGCAAACCAGCGCCGCGCTCACCCAGCTGCAGCCGATCGTTACCGAAACCGAGCCCACCCTGTTTGCGGCAAGCGTCGACTACCTTTCCGATGCTGTCGACTTGCTCCTCGCCGCCGCCGAAGCCGGCCACAAGCCCGGACGGCTGGTGGTGTTCGATTACCGCGGCGAGCTCGACGGCAACCGCGAGGCGCTGCAGAGCGCGCATGAGCGGCTCGCCGACCTCGGCATCACGATCCAGACACTCAACGAGGTCCGCGAACGCGGCGCAGCGCTGCCGGCCGCGCCGGTCTTCGAGTCCGACCCCGAAAACCACGACGACCCGCTTGCGTTGCTGATCTACACCTCCGGCAGCACCGGCGCGCCCAAGGGCGCGATGTACCCGCAGAGCAACGTCGCCAAGATGTGGAACAGGTCGACCCGCAACTGGTTCGGGCCGTGTGCCGCGTCGATCACCGTCAACTTCCTCCCGATGAGCCACGTCATGGGACGGGGCATCCTCTACGGCACGCTGGGCAACGGCGGCGTCGCCTACTTCGCCGCCAAGAGCGATCTGTCGACGCTGCTCGAAGACTTGCGCCTGGTGCGGCCCACCGAGCTCAACTTCGTGCCGCGCATCTGGGAGATGTTGTACGGCGAATTCCGCAGCGAGGTGGACCGGCGGATAGCCGCGGGAGCTGACCGCGAAACGGTCGAGTCGCAAGTGCTGCGCGACATGCGCCAAGAGCTTCTCGGCGGCCGGTTCATCTTCGCGATGACCGGTTCGGCACCCACCTCCCCGGAGTTGCGGAAATGGGTCGAATCGCTGCTCGAAGCGCCTTTGATGGACGGCTTCGGCTCCACCGAGGCCGGGATGGTGTTGTTGGACGGCCAGGTGCAGCGTCCGCCGGTGATCGACTACAAGCTCGTCGACGTCCCCGAGCTGGGTTACTTCAGCACCGACCGGCCGTATCCGCGCGGCGAATTGCTGCTCAAGACCGAGAACATGTTCCCCGGCTATTACAAACGCCCCGACATCACCGCCGAGGTGTTCGACGCCGACGGCTACTACCGGACCGGCGACGTCTTCGCCGAGGTGGCGCCCGATCGGCTGATGTATGTCGACCGCCGCAACAACGTGCTGAAACTCGCGCAGGGCGAGTTCGTCACGCTGGCGAAGCTGGAGGCGGTGTTCGACACCAGCCCCCTCGTGCGCCAGATCTACGTCTACGGCAACAGCTCACAGCCGTACCTTTTGGCGGTGGTCGTGCCGACCGAGGACGCGCTCGCGCGCTACGACGTCGAGACGCTTAAGCCGATGATCGCCGACTCGCTGCAGAACGTCGCGAAAGAGGCCGGCCTGCAGTCCTACGAGGTGCCGCGCGACTTCATCATCGAGACCACACCGTTCAGCCTCGAGAACGGTCTGCTGACCGGAATCCGCAAGCTGGCGTGGCCGAAGCTCAAGCAGCACTACGGCGAACGGCTCGAGCAGCTTTACGCCGAGCTGGCCGAAGGCCAGGCCAACGAGCTGGCCGAACTGCGCCGCAACGGCGTGCAGCGGCCGGTGCTGGACACCGTCAGCCGGGCCGCGGCCGCCATGCTGGGCACGGCAACCACCGACGTGCGGCCCGACGCGCACTTCACCGAATTAGGCGGTGACTCGTTGTCTGCGTTGACGTTCGCCAACCTGTTACGAGAGATCTACGACATCGACGTGCCAGTCGGTGTGATCGTCAGCCCGGCCAGCGACTTGCAGGAGATCGCGGACTACATCGAGGCCGAACGGCAAGGCTCCAAGCGGCCGACGTTCGCCTCGGTGCACGGCCGCGACGCGGTCGAGGTGCACGCTCGTGACCTGACGCTCGACAAGTTCCTCGACGCCAAGACGCTGGCCGACGCCCCGAACCTGCCCGGCCCGAGCGCCGAGGTGCGCACCGTACTGTTGACCGGCGCGACCGGCTTCCTGGGCCGCTACCTGGCGCTGGAGTGGCTGGAACGCATGGACCTGGTCGACGGCAAGGTGATCGCGCTGGTGCGGGCTAAGGACGACGCAACCGCGCGGACGCGGTTGGACAAGACGTTCGACAGCGGCGACCCGAAGCTGCTCGCCCACTATCGCGAGCTGGCAGCCGACCACCTCGAGGTCGTCGCCGGCGACAAGGGCGAACCCGACCTCGGCTTAGATCGGCAGACCTGGCAGCGCCTGGCCGAGACAGTCGACTTGATCGTCGACCCCGCCGCGCTGGTCAACCACGTGCTGCCCTACAGCCAGCTGTTCGGCCCCAACGCGCTGGGCACCGCCGAGCTGATCCGGCTGGCGCTGACCACGAAGATCAAGCCGTACACCTACGTGTCGACCATCGGGGTGGGCGACCAGATCAAACCGGGCACGTTCACCGAGGACGCCGACATCCGGGTGATCAGTGCGACCCGCAATATCAACGACAGCTACGCCAACGGCTACGGCAACAGCAAGTGGGCCGGTGAGGTGCTGCTACGCGAGGCCAACGACCTGTGCGGCCTGCCGGTCGCGGTGTTCCGCTGCGACATGATCCTGGCCGATACCACGTATGCCGGCCAGCTCAACCTGCCGGACATGTTCACCCGGCTGATGCTGAGCCTGGTGGCCACTGGAATCGCGCCCGGTTCGTTCTACGAGTTGGACGCGGACGGCAACCGGCAGCGGGCCCACTACGACGGGTTGCCCGTCGAGTTCATCGCCGAGGCGATCTCGACGCTGGGGGCTCAGAACGTCGATGGCTTCCAGACCTATCACGTGATGAACCCGCACGACGACGGCATCGGGCTCGACGAGTACGTCGACTGGCTGATCGAGGCCGGTTACCCGATCCGACGCATCGACGACTACGCCGACTGGGTGCAGCGGTTCGAGACCGCGATACGTGCCCTGCCGGAGCGGCAACGCCAGTACTCGCTGCTGCCCCTGCTGCACAACTACCAGAAGCCGGAAAAGCCGATCCGCGGATCGATGGCCCCGACCGACCGGTTCCGGGCAGCGGTGCAAGAGGCGAAAATCGGCCCGGACAAAGACATTCCGCACGTGACGCGGGAGGTCATCGTCAAGTACATCACCGATCTACAACTGCTCGGTTTGCTCTGACGAGAAGACGCGAGAGCCCCCATTTCCGCGATGAAATGGGGGCTTTCGCGTCTGGCGGCGCTGGGTTAGCGGCCAGCGCCGACATGGCGTCGGCGGCGGAAGAAGCTGCCTTTGCTCTCCCGCGGCTCTTCGGCCGGTGCCGCGTACTGATCGCCGCGCACCTGGGTCATCGCGTCCGGCGAGACTGCGGGAGCGGCTCCGTACTCCGGCGCCGGTTCCATTGCCGGCACGTCGTCGGTCGCGGCCGCCGCTGCGGGCTCGACGTCACGCGCCAATCGGACCGACAGGCGGGCCAACGCCGCTCCGCCCAGGAAGACGATCAGTGCACCGAGTCCGGAGAAGTAGGTGATTTCCAGCAGCGCTCGCTTGAGGTCGGTGGCGGCCACCGGGTGGCCGATGTCGCCGATCCGCAATACCGAGGACAAGGTGCCGCCGATCACGAACCAGCCCCCGGCGAAGACGGCGAGCCAGCCCCCGAACATCGCGGTGGCGCGGTTTCCCGAACCGATCAGCAACAGTCCGCCTACGACGGTGGTGACTCCTGGGAAAACTTCCAGCCAGCCACGCGCCGCGGTCCATGCCCACGCCTTGTCCGGCGTGTAGGCCCAATCGAAAAACGGCCCGACAAACGGGATCAATGCGCCCCATGCGCCCAGGAGGACCAGGAGCAACCCCGTTACCGCACCGCGGGTGCGGGGCATTTGCAGACCGTCGAGTCGTTCAACTCTGCGTGAGCCTCTCATCGTGTCTCCTCAACCAGCGGATACCGGCTGTACCGGCGTACAACAACTGGCTGGGTACCCGCATCAGTGGCGGCGTAACCGGCTAAAAAGCGTGCTAGTCGAAGAGGCCGGGCTGGCCGAGACCCGAGACTCCTACGGGCGGCGTCATCCCGAGATGAGTCCACGCCAGTGGGGTGGCCACCCGGCCCCGGGGAGTGCGCGCGATCATGCCGGCCCGCACCAAAAACGGCTCGCACACCTCCTCCACCGTGGCGGCCTCCTCCCCGACCGCGACCGCCAGCGTCGACACCCCGACCGGACCGCCGCCGAAGCTGCGGGTCAGCGCCGACAGCACGGCTCGGTCCAGCCGGTCCAAGCCGAGTTCGTCGACGTCGTAGACCTCCAGCGCCGATTTGGCGACGTCCCGGGTGATGACGCCGTCAGCGCGCACCTCGGCGTAGTCACGCACGCGGCGCAGCAGCCGGTTGGCGATCCGCGGAGTGCCGCGCGAGCGGCGGGCGATCTCCGCGGCGGCGTCGGCGCCGAGCTCGATGCCCAAGATTCCCGCCGAACGCGCCAGCACCTGTTCCAGCTCGGCCGGCTCGTAGAAGTCCATGTGGGCGGTGAAGCCGAAGCGGTCACGCAGCGGGCCGGTCAGCGCGCCGGAGCGGGTGGTCGCACCGACCAGGGTGAACGGTGCCACCTCCAACGGAATCGACGTTGCGCCAGGGCCTTTGCCCACAACGACGTCGACCCGGAAATCCTCCATCGCGAGGTAGAGCATCTCTTCGGCGGGCCGGGCGATGCGGTGGATCTCGTCGATGAACAGCACGTCGTGCTCGACGAGGTTGGACAGCATCGCCGCCAGATCGCCGGCCCGTTCCAGCGCCGGCCCGGATGTGACCCGAAGCGACGACCCGAGCTCGGCGGCGATGATCATCGCCAGCGACGTCTTGCCCAGCCCGGGCGGCCCGGACAGCAGGATGTGGTCCGGCGTGCCGCCGCGGTTCTTGGCGCCCTCGATGACCAGCTGCAGCTGTTCGCACACCCGCGGCTGGCCGATGAACTCCCGCAGCGAACGCGGCCGCAGGCTGGCGTCGACGTCGCCCTCGCCGACGGTCAGCGTCGGCGTCACGTCTCGTTCGCCGGGCTCGTCGGGAAACTCGCTGAACCGGCTCACTTGTTCTTCCCCAACAACGACAGGGCGGCGCGCAGCGCGCTGGCCGTGGTGGCGCCGTCGTCGGTGGCCAGCACCGCGTTGGTGGCTTCCTCTGCTTGCTTGACCGCAAACCCGAGCCCGACCAACGCCTCGACTACGGGTCCGCGCACGGCATGACCGTTGACCGACGAACTCGGCGCCGCGGCGGCGCCGATCTTGTCGCGCAGTTCGAGCACCATTCTTTCGGCGCCGCGCTTGCCGATGCCCGGCACCCGGGTCAACGCAGTGACATCGCCGTCGGCCAGGGCCTGGCGCAGCGCCGCGGCGTCGTAGACCGCCAGCGTGGCCAGCGCGATCTTCGGCCCAACCCCGGAGACGCCCAACAGCGTCAAGAACAGGTCGCGGGTCTCGATGTCGGGGAAGCCGTAGAGCGTCATCGAATCCTCGCGCACGATCATCGCGGTGATCAGCCGGGCTTCCGTGCCGCGCCGCAGGGTCGCCAGCGTCGACGGTGTCGCGTTGACCCGGTAGCCGACCCCCGCTGCCTCGATCACGGCGTGGTCCAGCGCCACCTCGAGCACCTCACCGCGGACCGACGCGATCATCGGGCGGCCTTCACTTTCGCGGCGAACTTCTTGCGCTGCTCGGCCGCCTTGGCCTCGGCCGCTGCCATCCGGGCGATCATCGGCGCGCGCCAGCAATGACAGATCGCCAGCGCCAGCGCGTCGGCGGCATCCGGCGGCGTCGGTTTAGCTTGCAGCGCAAGGATTTTCGTGACCATGGTGGTGACTTGATCCTTACCTGCGCCGCCGTTGCCGGTGACCGCGGCCTTGACTTCGCTGGGCGTGTGGAAATGCACGTCGATCCCGCGTTTGGCCGCCGCCAATGCGATCACCCCCCCGGCCTGCGCGGTGCCCATCACGGTCGACACGTTCTGTTGGGAGAACACCCGCTCGATCGCGATGACGTCAGGGTGATGGGTGTCCAGCCAGTGCTCGACCGTGTCGCTGATGGTGAGCAGCCGCCGCGGCAGCGCCTCGTCAGCGGGTGTGCGCACGACGTCGACGTCCACGGCGATCACTTGCCTGCCCAGCCCGCCCTCCACGACCGACAGACCGCAGCGGGTCAGGCCGGGGTCGACTCCCATTACGCGCACCGCATGCTCCCTCGACGCCGAACGGCTGTTCGATAACACTAGCGGCCGGGGCCGACATCCTCGGGCAGCGACACAGCGCGCGCCGCATGCAGCGAAATCCACATTTTGCAGAAGAGCGAGTAGCGGCCTGCCAAACGTCGATCTGGAAGAGACGGCCGAACCCCGCCCTCACTCCTCGATCTGGGCCAGGATCTCGTCGGGGATGTCGGCGTTGGTGTAGACGTTCTGCACGTCGTCGCTGTCTTCGAGCGCGTCGACGAGTTTCATCACCTTGCGCGCGCCCTCGGCGTCGAGCGGAACGGTCACCGACGGCTGGAATCCGGCTTCGGCGGAGTCGTAGTCGATGCCGGCTTGCTGCAGCGCGGTGCGCACCGCCACCAGGTCACCGGGCTCGGAGATGATCTCGAAGCTGTCGCCGAGGTCGTTGACGTCCTCCGCGCCGGCGTCCAGCACGGCTGCCAATACGTCGTCCTCGGTCAAGCCGTCCTTCTCCAGCGTGACGACGCCCTTGCGGGAGAACAGGTACGCCACCGAGCCGGGGTCGGCCATGGTGCCGCCGTTGCGGGTCATGGCGACTCGCACCTCGCTGGCAGCGCGGTTGCGGTTGTCGGTCAGGCATTCGATGAGCACCGCCACCCCGTTGGGGCCGTAACCCTCGTAGGTGATGGTCTGGTAATCGGCGCCGCCGGCTTCCTCGCCGGCGCCGCGTTTGCGGGCCCGCTCGATGTTGTCGTTGGGCACCGAGCTCTTCTTCGCCTTCTGGATGGCGTCGTAGAGCGTCGGGTTACCGGCCGGGTCACCGCCGCCGACGCGGGCCGCTACCTCGATGTTCTTGATCAGCCGGGCGAAGTTCTTCCCGCGCCGGGCGTCGATGACGGCCTTCTTGTGCTTGGTGGTGGCCCATTTGGAGTGGCCGCTCATCCGCTACTACCTCTTCTTTTGCTCCCAAAGTTCGCCAGACGAGTCTACGTGGACGGCCGGCGCCTTAATCTCCAGGATTCCCGGCGCGGGTAGGGCGGCTGGCGTATACCCATGTGCCCGCCTCATAGCGATTATTAGCTGGGCTAATCGCTAAGAGGTGGGCAACGCGCCACCCATCTCCTCGGTGACTGGAGTGACAGGAGGCGCCAGTGGGGTCAGACCTGTCCCTTGACGATGTCGACGAACATCCGGTGGATGCGGCAATCGCCGGTCATCTCCGGGTGAAACGCGGTGGCCAGCATCGGGCCTTGGCGCACCGCGACGGTATGACCGGCGGCCTCCGCCAGCACCTGCACGTCGGCACCGGTCCGCTCCACCCACGGCGCGCGGATGAACACCGCGTGCACGGGGTCGTCGAGACCCACGAACTGCAGATCGCCTTCAAACGAGTCGACCTGACGACCAAAAGCGTTGCGGCGCACCGTCATATCGATGGCACACAACGGAACTGCTTCCCGGCCACCTGCGCCCGCGTCGAGAATCTCGCTGGCCAGCAGGATCATCCCCGCGCAAGCCCCGTACGCCGGCAACCCGTCGGCCAACCGGGCCCGCAAGGGCTCCAGCAGGTCCAGGTCACGCAGTAGGTGGCTCATCGTGGTGGACTCCCCACCGGGGATGACGAGCCCGTCCACCGACTCCAGCTCGTCGCGACGACGCACCGGTATCGCATCGACGCCCGCCTCACGCAGCGCCGCAAGGTGTTCCCTGGTATCCCCCTGCAGCGCCAGGACGCCGACCCGCGGCGAGCTCACGGCGAAGAAAAGTCGCGCTTGTAGCGGGTCAAGCCCTCCTGCATCACCGCCGCGACCATCTCGCCGTACTGGTTGAAGATCTTGCCCTGCGTCAGCGACCGCCCGCCGCACGCCGACGGCGAGGACTGGTCATATAGCAGCCATTCGTCGGCCCGGAACGCCCGCATGAACCACATCGCGTGGTCCAGCGAGGCAACCTGCAGATGCGCCCGCTCTTCGAAGTGGATCACCTGAGCCGATCCGAGCAGTGTGAGATCACTCATATAGGCCAGCGCGCAGATGTGCAGCACCGGGTCGTCGGGCAGCGGATCGCGGTGCCGAAACCACACCTGCTGCTGGGAGGCCAGTCCCGGTAGGCGTTCCAGCTTGTCCTGCGGCACGATCCGCACGTCCCACTCGTCGAACTGGCGAAAGCCGGCGTCGTCGAACACTTTCATCGACCGCAGCCCGGGCAGGTCGTCCGGTGGCGGCGCCGACGGCATCACGTCCTGATGCTCGATGCCACTCTGATCGGTCTGAAACGACGCCGACATGGAAAAGATGGTTTCCCCATGCTGAATCGCATTGACCCGCCGGGTGCAAAACGAGCCGCCGTCACGAATGCGTTCGACGAGAAAAACCGTGTGCGCCTTGGCATCTCCGGGCCGCAGGAAGTAACCGTGCAGGGAGTGCACGAGGTAGCGCGAATCGACGGTGCGCACGGCCGACACCAGCGACTGGCCGGCGACATGCCCGCCGAAGGTGCGCTGCCAGTTGCCCGATTCGGGGCTGAACACGCTGCCGCGATAGATGTTGACCTCGAGTTGCTCGAGATCGAGGATCTGCTCGATCGACACGAAACGTTCTTACCAGCCGCGTTCGGCCAGGCGATGCGGCGCGGCGATCTCTTCCACGTTGATGCCGACCATCGGCTCGCCGAGCCCCCGCGACACCCGGGCCAACACGTCAGGATCGTCGTAGAACGTGGTCGCTTTGACGATGGCCGCGGCGCGCTGCGCGGGATCGCCGGATTTGAAGATGCCCGAACCCACGAACACCCCCTCGGCGCCGAGTTGCATCATCATCGCCGCGTCGGCGGGGGTGGCGATGCCGCCCGCGGTGAACAGTGTGACGGGGAGTTTGCCTGCGCGGGCCACCTCCACCACGAGGTCATAAGGGGCTTGCAATTCCTTTGCGGCGGTGTACAACTCGTCGTCGGACAGCGAGCCCAACCGCCGAATCTCGCCGGTGATCGCCCGCATGTGCGTGGTCGCGTTGGAGACGTCGCCGGTGCCGGCTTCGCCTTTGGAGCGGATCATCGCCGCGCCCTCGGTGATACGCCGCAGCGCTTCGCCGAGGTTGGTCGCGCCGCAGACGAACGGGACGGTGAACTTCCACTTGTCGATGTGGTGGGTGTAGTCGGCGGGGGTGAGCACCTCGGATTCGTCGACGTAGTCCACACCCAGGCTCTGCAGAATCTGGGCCTCGACGAAGTGGCCGATGCGGGCTTTGGCCATCACCGGGATGGTGACCGCGGCCATGATGCTTTCGATCATGTCGGGGTCGCTCATCCGCGATACGCCGCCTTGGGCGCGGATGTCGGCGGGAACCCGTTCCAGCGCCATCACCGCCACGGCGCCGGCGCCTTCGGCGATGCGGGCCTGCTCGGGGGTGACGACGTCCATGATGACGCCGCCCTTGAGCATCTCGGCCATACCGCGCTTGACCCGCGCCGTTCCGGTCTGCCCGCGGCCGTTCGACGAACCGGCGGTATCCACTGCGAATTCTCCTTTAGCTGGTTACTAAGCCAGTCTAGTGGCGGGTGTCCACCCACCCGCGAGCAGACGCAAAAGCCCCCGACACGCCGAGCGAAGAGGGGCTTTTGCGTCTGGTCGCGTAAACAATCCTCAGCGAATGGACTGCAGCGCAGGCCGCGGTTGCGCTGCCCGGCGGTCGGCCAGCGCGTTGGCATCGGCCAACAGCTCGGAGAGCTGCAGCGGGTAGACGGTCTCACCGGCACCGGCCAGCTCGGCGATATCCGCGGCGCTACACCAGCGCGCACAATGGATGTAGCGCCGCTCTAATTCGGTCCGGCTGGCGATGGCGGGCTCGAATCGGCGGGTGCGGTAGACGAAGAAGAACTCCTGGCTGTCGATCACCGAGCCGTTGAAGTCGAACACCGCGTCGCGCCGCCAGATCGGTCCGATCATCTCGGCCGGGTCTGCCCGCAGCCCAGTCTCCTCGGCCAGTTCCCGTGCGGCGGCCTGCGCCAACTGCTCGCCCGGCCGCACCTGGCCGCCCACGGTGAACCACCACCTCGGCGCGCTGCCGTCGGTGATCGCCGGGTCTGATCCGCATAACAGCAACACCGCGCCGTCCTCGTCGAGCAAGACGACCCGCGCCGACGTGCGCTGGCTGGACACGCCATAGGCGGCATGACCGATCGGGTGGGAGCGCTCGGCGATTTCGAAATACGTTGGCAGCGGCGCAGTTCCACCCAGTCGCAGCAGCCGGACCATGGCCCGCTCACGCAACGCCAACGTGTCCCGGACAGCGTCGTTGTGGAAGCGGCGGGCCAACAGCACCCGCGCTTCCGCGTCGGCGAGCTCGGCGACCAGCGCAGACGGCAGTGTGGCCGGGTCGACCATCGCCAGCGCGGCCGAGAGCTCGTTTTCGCACGCCTCCCGTGCATGCCGGGGCGCACGTTCGGCGGCATCGGCCAGCGCCGCCAACCGCTTACCTTCGGCCGCACCGCCGTACGCGTCGACCGCGATCGCGCGGGCCACCACCGCGCGGCGGGCCAACGCCGCATCCAGCGCCTGCCAGGACAGGTCATAGCGCACGTGCAAGCGGTCGAGCCGGTTGGCCGTCTGGTACACCCACCCCGCGAACAGCACCAGCACCGCGACCAGCACGGCGATCGCCACAGCGAGCCAGACCATCAGCTGGCCACCTGCACCTTTGTGCCCGAGCCGGCGACCGTCTCGTAGACCCGCATGATCTGGTTGGCCACCACCGACCAGTCGTACCGGCGCACCGCCTCTGCGCCGGCCGCGACGTAGCGTTCCCGCAAGACATCGTTGTGCAGCACCTGGGCCAGCGCGTCGGCCAGCGCGCCCGGATCGTCGACCGGCACCAGGCAGCCGGCCTCGCCATCGCGCAGCACCCTTCGGAACGCGTGCAGGTCACTGGCCACCACCGCGGTGCCGGCGGCCATCGCTTCGACCAAGACGATGCCGAAGCTCTCACCGCCGGTGTTGGGCGCGCAGTAGACGTCGGCGCTGCGCAACGCCGACGCCTTGTCGGCATCGTCGACCTGACCCAGGAAACGCAGGTATCCGGCGAATTCGCCTGCCTGGCTGCGTAATTCATCTTCGTCGCCGCGGCCGACGACTAGCAGCTGCACGTCCGGGAACTGCTGCACCAGCATCGGCAGTGCGCCGAGCAGCACGCTCATGCCCTTGCGGGGCTCGTCGTAGCGGCCCAAGAACAGCACGGTCTTGCCGGCCCGCGGATACCCGTCGAGCCGCGGCGCCGACGCGAAGGACGCCACGTCGACACCGTTGGGAATCTCCACCGCGTCAGAGCCGAGGGCTTCCATCTGCCAGCGCCGCGCCAGATCAGACACCGCGATGCGGCCCACGATCTTTTCATGCCAGGGCCGCAGCACCCCTTGGAACACCGACAGCGTCAGCGACTTGGTGGTCGAGGTGTGAAACGTCGCCACGATCGGGCCCTCGGCGACTCGCAGCGCCCACATCGACAGGCTGGGCGCGTTGGGCTCATGCAAGTGCAGCACGTCGAAGTTGCCGTCCGTCAGCCAGCGCCTGACCCTGCGGTGTACCGCCGGACTGAACTGCAGCCGGGCCACCGACCCGTTGTACGGAATCGGCACCGCCCTGCCCGCCGAGATCACGTAGTCGGGCAGCTTGACGTGCGATGACGACGGTGCCAGCACGCTCACCATGTGCCCGCGGGCGCGCATCACCTCGGCCAACTGCAACACATGCGACTGCACCCCGCCGGGAACGTCGAACGAGTACGGGCAAACCATGCCGATCCGCATCAGGCCGCCCCCAAACTGGCCCGACGCTCGTCGGACAGGTCGGCCAGCCACTGCGGCTGCAGCATGTGCCAGTCGGCGGGGTGGGCGGCGATGTTGTCCGCGAACCGGTCGGCCAGCGCCTGGGTGATGAGGTTGACGTCGCCGCCGGTGCAATCCAGCGCCGGATATATGTGGAAACCCCAGCCGTCGCGTTCGAACCAGCAGTGCACTGGCAGCAGGGCCGCACCGGTCTCGATCGCGAGCTTGGCCGGGCCCGCCGGCATCCGGGTCGGTTCGCCGAAGAAATCCACCTGGACCCCGGTGCGGGTGAGGTCGCGCTCGGCCATCAGGCACACCACCCTGTTGTCGGCCAGCCGTTCACAGAGCAGCTCGAATGGCGGGCGCCGGCCGCCGGACAAGGGCAGCACCTCGAAGCCGAGGCCTTCGCGGTAGTCGATGAACCGCCGGTACAGCGACTCGGGTTTGAGCCGCTCGGCGACGGTGGTGAAGGTGCCGTGGGTCTGCGCCAGCCACACCCCGGCCATATCCCAGTTCCCGCTGTGCGGCAGGGCGAGCACCGCTCCGCGGCCGGCAGCCAGCGCGGCACACAGATGCTCCTGGCCGCCGACCAATTCGTGAAGTTGGCCGGCCAGCGTGCGGTGGTCCATCGTCGGCAACCGAAACACCTCCCGCCAGTACCGGGCGTAGGAGGCCAGCGAGGCACGCATTAGCGTACCGGGCACGTCGGCCGGGGGCACCCCGATAACGCGGGCCAGGTTCTTGCGCAGCTGCTCCGGCCCGCCGTTGCGGGCCGCAACCAGCGCACCGGCGTCGAAGACGTTACGGGCGGCCAGTTCCGGCATGGCGCGCACCAGCCCCCAGCCCGCCGCATATCCCAGGTCCTTCATCCGGCCACCCAGCGGCAAGCGGCTGACGTCAGGCACTCTCAGACCCGCCGGGAGCGAGATCACGGTTCGCTCTTTTCCGGCTTCCCGTGCTCGTCCGGCGCGCCAAAGGGTTCCGCTGCGCCAGCGGAGTGCCGCACGGTGTGCAGCCGCTGGGCGCAGGTGATCATGCTGGCCACCGCCAGCACCCACATCGCCACCGGCAGGGCCCAATGCAGCGGGAACACAGGCAGATCCGACAGGCCGGCACCGACGAGCACAATGATCAGCCGCTCGGGTCGTTCGATGAAGCCGCCGTCACCGCGCAGCCCGCTGGCTTCGGCGCGGGCCTTGATGTAGGAGATCACCTGGGAGGTCACCAGGCAGATCATCGTGGCCACCACCAGCGACGGGCTCCGCATACCGAACGCCGCCCACCACAACAGCCCGCAGAACACCGCGCCGTCGCTGATGCGGTCGCAGGTGGCGTCCAGCACCGCGCCGAAGCGGCTGCCGCCGCCGCTTTCCCGGGCCATCGCCCCGTCGAGCATGTCGAACATGACGAAGAACCAGATCACGAGTGTGCCGACGAACAGCCGGCCGGTCGGAAACAGCGTCAGCGCGGCCAGCACCGCCGCTGCGGTGGCCATGATCGTGACGCTGTCCGCGGTGAGGCCGGCCCGCAGCATTGCCCGCGCCAGCGGTGTGGTGACGCGTGCGACGCCTTCCCGGGACAGCAGTTTGCTCACGGTTGTTTCGCCCACTCGGTGGCCAGCAGCCGGCGGGTGTCGCGCAACAGCTGCGGGATGACCTTGGAGTCGCCGATGATCGTGATGAAGTTCGCGTCGCCGCCCCAGCGCGGGACCACGTGCACGTGCAGGTGCTCGGCCAGCGACCCGCCCGCCGACGTCCCGAGGTTCACGCCGACGTTGAAGCCGTGCGGCCGCGACACCCCCTTGATGACGCGAATCGCCTTCTGGATGAAGGCCATCAGTTCAGCGCTTTCCTGCTCGGTGAGATCCTCCAGTTCGGATACCTGTCGATACGGCACCACCATCAAATGGCCGGGGTTGTACGGGTAGAGGTTCAACACCGCGTAGACCAGTTCGCCGCGCGCCACCACCAGCCCGTCTTCGTCGGGGAGCTGGGGGATGTCGGTGAACGGCTGGGCCGCGCTGGAATTGTCGCGCCGCAGCGGCGCCTCGGCCAGGTAGCTCATCCGGTAGGGGGTCCACAGTCGCTGCAGATGGTCGGCCTCGCCGACGCCCCGGTCGACGATCATGCGTTCCTCAGCAGCCGTGCGCTCCTCATCACTCACGGCCGCCCACTTTCACCAGATCAGCTGTGGGAGAAGCGTTCTCGCGGCTGGCGATCCATTCAACGATCGCGGCGACGGCCTCGTCGCGGGACACGCCGTTGATCTGGGTGCGGTCACCGAACCGGAAGCTCACCGCGCCGGCCTCGATGTCGCGGTCGCCCGCCAGCAACATGAACGGCGCCTTCTGGTTGGTGTGGTGGACGATCTTCTTGGCCATCCGGTCATCGCTGGTGTCGAGCTCGACCCGCACTCCGTGCGCCTTCAGTTGCGCGGCAACGTCTTCCAAGTAGGGCACATGGTGGTCGGCCACCGGGATGCCCACTACCTGCACCGGCGCCAGCCAAGCCGGGAACGCGCCGGCGTAGTGCTCGGTGAGGATTCCGAAGAACCGCTCGATCGACCCGAACAACGCACGGTGGATCATCACCGGCCGCTGCCGGGTGCCGTCGGCGGCGGTGTACTCCAGCTCGAAACGCTCCGGAAAGTTGAAGTCCAGCTGGATGGTCGACATCTGCCAACTGCGGCCCAGCGCGTCGCGGGCCTGCACCGAGATTTTCGGGCCGTAGAACGCCGCCCCGCCCGGGTCCGGCACCAGCTGCAGCTCCGACTCCCGGGCCACCTCGGCCAGCGTGGCGGTGGCTTCGTCCCAGACTTCCTCAGAGCCGACGAACTTCTCCGGGTCCTTCGTCGACAGCTCCAGGTAAAAGTCTTCTAGCCCATAGTCACCGAGCAGGTCGAGCACAAACCGCAACAGCGACGCCAGCTCGGCGCGCAGCTGCTCGCGGGTACAAAAGATGTGCGCGTCGTCCATGGTGAACCCGCGCGCCCTGGTCAACCCGTGCACGACCCCTGACTTCTCGTAGCGGTACACGGTGCCGAATTCGAAGAGCCGCAACGGAAGTTCGCGATAGGACCGCCCGCGCGACCGGTAGATCAGGCAGTGCATCGGGCAGTTCATCGGCTTGAGGTAGTAGTCCTGACCGGGCTTGCGCAGGCTGCCGTCGTCGTTGTATTCCGCGTCGAGCTGCATGGGCGGGAACATGCCGTCGGCGTACCAGTCCAGGTGACCTGAGGTGTGGAACAGCTGGGCCTTGGTGATGTGCGGGGTGTTGACGAATTCGTAGCCCGCCTCGATGTGTTTGCGCCGCGAATACTCCTCCAGCTCGCGCCGGATGATGCCCCCCTTGGGGTGGAAAACCACGAGGCCCGAACCGATTTCGTCGGGGAAGCTGAACAGGTCCAGCTCGGCGCCCAGCTTGCGGTGGTCGCGGCGTTGGGCCTCCTCGATGAGCTGCAGGTGACGGTCGAGCGCCTCCTGCGATTCCCACGCCGTGCCGTAGATGCGTTGCAGGCTGGGGTTGCTTTGATCGCCGCGCCAGTAGGCGGCCGAGCTGCGGGTGAGCTTGAACGCGGGGATGTACCGGGTGGTGGGAATGTGCGGGCCGCGACACAGGTCGCTCCAAACCTGTTCCCGGGTACGAGGATTGAGGTTGTCATAGGCGGTCAGCTCGTCGCCGCCCACTTCCATCACCGCCGGGTCGCCCGACTTGTCGTCGACGAGTTCCAGCTTGTACGGCTCGCCGGCTAGTTCGGCGCGGGCTTCTTCTTTGGATCGGTACACGCGCCGGGAAAACAGCTGCCCTTCCTTGACGATCTGGCGCATCCGCTTTTCCAGCGCCTCGAGGTCTTCCGGGGTGAACGGCTCCGGCACGTCGAAGTCGTAGTAGAAGCCGTCGGTGATCGGCGGCCCGATACCGAGTTTGGCTTGCGGGAACATGTCTTGCACGGCCTGGGCCAGCACGTGCGCACACGAGTGCCGGATGACGCTGCGCCCTTCGTCGGTGTTGGCCGCTATCGGGACGACGTCGGCGTCCTCGCCGGGCACCCAGCTCAAGTCGCGCAGCTTGCCGTCGGCGTCGCGCACCACCACGATTGCGTCGGGCGCACCGCGGCTCGGCAGCCCCGCGTCTCGGACCGCGGCGGCTGCACTGGTCCCAGCCGGAACCCGGATAGAGGCGCCATCGGCTCCCGGGGCGGGCTGTGCAGGGGCGCTCACGGCGTGTTCTCCAGAGGTTTTAGGGGTGTCGCAACGGTAGCGACCATGCTATCGGGGCGGCCGGCAGCGACGGCTCCAGCCTCACGGCTGGCCGGGCCTCAACAAGACGAACAATGCCTGCGCTTCGGTGAGTAATGTGTCGCCGTCGCGCAGGTTGCCCGACACAAAGATCTTGCGGCCGTCCACACGATCGATTCCGGCGTCGACCTGCAGCTGCTTCTCGATCGGCACGATGTTGCGGTAATCGATGTGCAGGTAGGCAGTGCGCTGATAGGGACCGCCGGTGAGCACCGCCGACGTCATACCCAGCACCGAGTCGAACAACAAGCCGAGGGCTCCACCGTGCACCGCGCCGTTGCGTCCCAAGTGGAATCGGCGAAACCGGGCCCAGCCGTGCAGCCTTCCGTCGTCGGTCTTGCTCATCGACAGCGGGACCGCCAACACGTTGCCGCGGTTGGGCAGATCCATCCGGCGGCCCGATGTCGATTGCCATTCGTCGGTGTCGAACGGGGCCAGCAGTTCGGACACCTTCTCGATCAGATCCGCGGCCTCGGTGATCACTTCGTCGGGTGCGTCGACCGCGCGGGCATGATCTTGCAGCGCGCGCACGGCGTCGATGAACCGGCCGTAGTCGGGCCCGCCCTTGGTCGTCGGTTCAGGCGGGTTGAATCCGCCGCCGGGATGGCGTGCCACCAGGACACCGTATTTCGTTACGCGTTCTGCTCGCCGATCGCGCCCAAAAACTCGACTTCCTCTTCGCTCAGCGAGATTTCGGCGGCGCGGACGTTCTCCTCCAGGTGCGCCACACTCGACGTCCCCGGAATCGGCAGCATCACCGGCGAGCGGTGCAGCAGCCAGGCCAACGCCATCTGCGCGGGCGTCGCGTCATGCTCGCCCGCCATCCGCGCCAGCGGGCCGTCGGGTGCGGCCAGCGGTCCAGCGGCCAGCGGGAACCACGGGATGAAGGCGATTCCCTGGTTGGTCGCCTCCTCCAGGACCGGTTCGGCGGCGCGGGCGGTGAGGTTGTACATGTTCTGCACCGACACGATCGGCATGACCTGTTGCGCGGCCGCCAGTTGGTCGACGGTGACCTCCGACAGGCCGACATGACGGATCTTGCCTTCCGTCTGCAGCTTGTTCAGCTCCACGATCTGGTCTTCGAGCGGAAACTTGTCGTCGATGCGGTGCAGCTGGAACAGGTCGATGGTTTCCACGCCGAGCCGTCGCAAGCTCATCTCACATTCCTGGCGCAGGTAAGCCGGAAATCCCATCGGGATCCACTCGTCGGGGCCGGTGCGCAGCAGGCCGGCCTTGGTGGCGATGACGAGACCGTCGTAGGGGTGCAGCGCCTCGCGGATGATCTCCTCGGAAAAGTAAGGGCCGTAGGAGTCGGCGGTGTCGATGAAGTTGACGCCGAGCTCCACGGCGCGACGCAGTACGCGGATGCATTCGTCGCGGTCGGCGGGCGGGCCCCACACGCCGGGACCAGTGAGGCGCATCGCGCCGAAACCGAGCCGGTTGACGGTTAACTCATCGCCCAAAGTGAGCGTGCCGGATGCTGCCGCCGGGTTTTTCGAGGTTTCTGTACTCACCTGGCCGACCGTACGCCTCCGCCGTTTGACCGCCAGCGCGGCATGGCAAGCTAGCGACGTGGACTTGCAAGCGCTGGCCGGCCTGCCGTTCACCTACCCCGAAGTGGGCGCGACGGCGGGCCCCATTCCCCCGGGATACGACCACCTCGGATTCGTCAGCCACATCGGCGCCGGCCAACAGCGGTTCGAGCAGGCCGCCGACGCTGTCATGCATTGGGGGATGCAGCGCGGTGCTGGTCTGCGGGTGCAAGCCAGCAGCGACGTGGTCACGGTCGGCGCCGTGGTCGTCGTCAAGCTCGCTTTACTGTCCGCGCCGTGCCGGGTTGTGTACGTGATCGAGGAACCGAACCTGCGCGGATTCGCATACGGCACGCTGCCCGGGCATCCCGAGTCGGGCGAGGAGCGGTTCGCCGTGCGCTACGACCCGGTGACCGCTGCGGTGTTCGCCGAGGTGTCGTCGTTCTCCCGGCCGGCGACGCAGTGGGGCAGAGCCCTCAAGCCATTGCTGGCGGTGGGCCAGCGGGTGATCGCCAAACGGTACCTGCGTGCGGTGTGACGAGCGGTCGAGCCCGCTCACGGTGCGACGGCGCGAACGAAAGCATCGGCGAAGATGTCGCAGCATTCCTCGACAGCGGGCAACGCGACCTGCGGCACGTTGGTCAGCCCTGGGCGCATCATGCAGTGCACCGAGATCGGACTGATCAGCTGTTGCACAAGCAGCGTGCGGGGCAGATCGCGAATGCGACCGGCGGCGACCTCGTCGTCGAGCCACCGGCCCAGATCGGCCAGCCTGCGCAGCGCACCGTGTTCAACCAGGACTTGTCCAGCCGATCCCGCTGGGCGGGCCAGTGCTTCGGCGAGCACCGCCGACAGCACCCGCGGTTCGCGAAGATAGACCGCTGCCAGCGAGCGGTAGACCCGGCGCACCCTGTCGTTCAGATCGGACGAGTCTCCCGAGATGACGTCGTCGAGATCAAGACTCGGGATGTAGCGCTCGTAGACGGCGTCCAGCAACGCGTCACGTCCTCCGAAAACGGCGTACAGACTGTGCACCGAGCAGTCGGCCTGTGCCGCTACCGCCTCGAACGTCGCGGCACTCACTCCCCGGGAACTGATGAGTGCGGCCGCGGCCTCGACGGCGCGCTGCCGTACTGGGGGCCGGCCGCCGGGATCCACGCCGAAGTCGCGCACCGCGTTGTCCAGTGCTCGCCGAGAACCGCCGAGCTGGCGCAGCAGCGTGCTGCGCGACACCCCGAGCGCATGCGCGATCACGGCAATCGGCACGTCGGCGACGTCTCTGCCGAGACGCTCGGCCGACGCGAGCGTGGCCTGGATGACGTCGGCCGGCACGGGCTGGCGATACCTACGGCGTGACACAGATATAGACCTACTTTGCAAACACGTTTCAAAAGTCACTAGACCGGTGACTCATTACTCCGTAAGGTTACCGCTGACCACGTTCACCGGCTCGCCATACGGGAGGCAAATGATGGCGTTGTCAATCGCCGCCGAAGCGCCCGCGCGCGGCGCCGGACTGGCTCAGGTCATCGGTCTGTCGATCGCCGCCATGGTGGTCGCCGCGGCGATGTTGTGGATCGGTTACGCGCACCGCAATCATCGGATCAGCTGGCTGACCCGCATCACCGACGCGTTCAGCCGCTGGTTCAAACGACCGCCGTGGGCCGCTGTGCAGATTCTGGTGTTCGTCAGCTCCATCATCTGCGCGCTGTTCGGATTTATCTGGGATGTCAGCTGGCACATCGGCAATGGCCGTGATCCCGGCCCCCTGGCCAACCCCGCGCACTACTTCATCGTCATCGGGTTGTTCGGCATTTTCCTGGCAGGCGTGTTGGCGATCGTGGTGCCGTTCGAAAAGCCCGGCCCGGCCGCCGTGCGCATCACGCGCACCTGGTACGCGCCTGTCGGCGGACTGCTTGTCGCCGGCTGCGGGCTCTACGCGCTGAGCGGTTTCCCGCTCGACGACATCTGGCACCGCATCTTCGGTCAAGACGTAACTCTTTGGGGCCCAACCCATTTAATGATGATCGGCGGTGCCTGCTTTTCGCTCTTCGCGTTGCTCCTGCTGGAGTACGAAGCTCGGCGAACCAGGCCCGACGACGCGCCAGCCGACGGGAAAGCGATCAAGTTCTGGCGGTACATGTCCTTCGCCGGATTGCTGATCGGGTTGTCGGTCTATCAGATTGAATACGACTTCGGCGTCGAGCAGTTCCGGCTGGTGCTGCAGCCCATGATGATCGCCGGGGCAGCAGCGCTGGCCCTGGTCGCCGCCCGCATCACGATGGGCCGCGGGGCGGCGATCGCCGCGGCCCTGTTGGCGGCCGCATTGCGGGGCGCCGTCGCCTTGCTTGTCGGTCCGATCTTCGGGCTGGTGGCACCCAAGTTCGGGGCGCCCACCAGCTGGTTCGCGCTGTATCTGGGCCCGGCGGTGGTGGTGGAGTTACTGGCTCTCACGTCGTTTTTCCGGCGTCCAATCCTGTTCGGCGCGATCGCCGGCCTCGGGGTGGGCACCGTCGGGCTGTGGCTGGAGTCGCTGTGGATCGACGCGGTGTACCACTACCCGTGGCCGGTGAGCATGTGGGGCGAAGCCCTGGCGATGGCGGTGCCGACGGCGGTGCTGACCGGCATCTGCGGGGCGCTGTTCGCCATGGTGCTCACCGGTCAGCGCCTGCCCGGCCGCGCGATCGGTATCGGTGTCGTGGCGGCCACGGTGCTGGTGATCGGCGCCGGCGTGGCGAACGGACTGCACATCCGGGTGCCGAGTCGAGACACCGCCACGATCAGTTTGACCGACTTGCCGAGCCCGCCCGGGCAGCGGCTGGTATCGGCCGACGTGCGGCTGAATCCCCGCAACATGATGAGCGGCGATCCAGAATGGGTGTCGATTCTGTCCTGGCAGGGCCGGATGGAGCATCATCGCGGGCTGGTGATCGATCGGCTCAAGCAGACCGGACCGGGGCACTATGTGTCGACGCAGCCTGTTCCGGTGTGGGGCTCGTGGAAAACCGTGCTGCGTGTCCAGGACGGCAGGACCATGACCGGGGTACCGATCTGGGCGCCTGCCGACGACGCGATTCCCGCGCCGGAGATTCCCGCCCAAGCGTCTAGCACCCGCCCCTTCGTGCTCGAGGTCAGCATCCTGCAGCGCGAACGCGACCCCAACGTGCCCGCCTGGTTGTTCACCGCCGGCAGCATCGTCGTGCTCACCTTCACCCTGATCGTCATCTCCGCACTTACCTGGGGCGCCGGCCGGATCAACGCCACCGAGAGCGCACCCACCCGGCCGGACCAGGTCGATGTACTGTCGAACTGATTGCTGATTCTCATGAGATGTCGTTTTGGTGACGCGTAAGACGCTCGCGCAGCGGTTGGGCCGCGTCCTGGAGATTGTCACCCGCCAAAGCGGCCACCTGTCCGAAAGACCCTACGGTTCTTGGATTTTGGGCAGCCCATCGGAGAGCCAACAACGCCGACGGGTGCGCCTCCAGGTGCTTTTGACCGTATTTGTGGTGTGCGCGAACCTGATTGGGATCGGCGTGGTGCTGCTGCTGGTCACCGTAGCCATCCCGGAGCCAGACGTGTTCGCGGCCCCGGTGCGCCGGATTTCTCTGGTGATCGCACCCAGCTATATCGCCGCAGCGATCGTGGTCGGGTGGGTTTGGGCTACCAAACGCATCATCGGTGATCTGCGCTGGGCCATCGAGGAACAGCCTCCGACTGCTGACGATCAGCGCAACACCTTCCTGGCGCCGTGGCGGCTGACCGTCATTCCCGTTGTGCTGTGGACGATCGGCACCGTCCTGTTCGCGACGCTGTACGGCCGGGTCAACACCGACTACATCCCGAAGTTCCTCTTTGGCATCAGCTTCAGCGGCATTGTCGTGTCGGCAAGCTGTTACTTCGCAGCGGAATTCGCGTTGCGGCCGGTGGCCGCTCAAGCCCTGGAAGCCGGACGGCCACCACGACGGCTGGCGCCGGGCGTCATGGGCCGCACTGTGGCGTCGTGGCTGTTGGGATCTGGCGTGCCGGTGATCGGCATCGCGCTGGCCGCGGTGGTCACCCTGTCTATGCGCAACATAACGCTGGCCCAGTTCGGCTTCGCCGTCTTGCTTTTGGCGGTTGCGGCGTTCGTGTTCGGGTTCTTCTTGATACTGGTCGCCGCGTGGCTGACGGCCACCGCGGTGCGGGTGGTTCGTGCGGCGCTGGAGCGCGTGGAGGGCGGCGACCTGGACTGTAAGTTGCAGGTCTTCGACGGCACCGAACTCGGCGAACTGCAGCGGGGCTTCAACGCCATGGTCGAGGGACTGCGCCAGCGTGAACGCATCCGCGACCTGTTCGGTCGCCACGTCGGACGCGATGTCGCCGCCGCTGCCGAAGAGCAGCAAATCGAGTTGGGTGGCGAAGAGCGCCATGTCGCAGTCCTTTTCGTCGATATCATGGGATCCACTGAACTGGTGTCGGACCGGCCCCCGGCCGAGGTGGTGGAGCTGCTCAACCGGTTCTTCACGGTCATCGTCGACGAGGTCAACGCCCGCAAGGGACTGGTGAACAAGTTCGAAGGCGACGCGCTGCTGGCGATTTTCGGCGCGCCTGTGCGGGCTCGTTCCCCGGAGACCGATGCTCTTGGGGCCGCACGTGCGATCGCGAAGCGACTCAGCGAGGAAGTGCCCGAATGCCCGGCCGGCATCGGCGTGGCCGCAGGAACCGTGGTGGCCGGCAACGTCGGTGCGTACGAACGGTTCGAATACACCGTCATCGGCGATCCGGTCAACGAAGCCGCCCGACTGTGTGAGTTGGCCAAGTCGACCCCGCAGCGCGTGCTGGCCTCGGCGCCGACGGTAGAAGCCAGCGATGCAAAAGAACAGTGCTGCTGGGAGCTCGGTGAGGACACGGTGTTGCGCGGGCGCAAAGAGCCGACGCGACTGGCTAACCCGAAGACTTAAGCGGTTCCCCCGTCCGCTCAGTGCGGGCACGGTGCACACCTTCAGCCAGCCGCGCGAGTGCGACGGCGGAGACCAGCAGACCGAAGTCACGCAGCGCGATGTCGTAGAAACCGGAAAGGGTGAGCAGGTCGACGATGATGCCGGCCAGCCATGCCGCCACCACCCATGCGCCGATGCGCGGAGCGATCGCGACCAGCACACCGGCGGCGATTTCGCTGACACCGACGACGTACATGCACTGGTCGGCGTTGCCCGGGACGATGCCGTCGATCCGCGTACGCCTGAAACGATGGATCTTTCAACTGACCGGCAGCAGCAGAGGTGGGGGCGGTTATGCGAGCGGTACTCAAGGCGGCTCCTCCTTCTAAGAGATCGTAAATTGAACGTTAGAACTTCACCTGAATGTATCGTCAAGGGTTTTGTCTGTTAGAAATGGACGGTGATGGATTCCTCGCGGGACCCCTTGCAACGCGATGCCGCCGGGATCGGCGCCCTCGCCGACCCGGTGCGCCACCAGCTCTACCGGTTCGTCTGCTCGCAACCGGAACCGGTGAGCCGTGACCAAGCGGCCGACGCGGTAGGCGTCGCACGCCACCAGGCGAAGTTCCACCTCGACCGGCTGCAGGACGAGGCGCTGCTGGAATGCGACTATGTGCGGCTGACGGGACGGTCCGGGCCGGGTGCGGGACGCCCGTCGAAGCTGTATCGGCGAGCCGACCGGGATATCGCGGTCAGCCTTCCCCCGCGCGACTACGAGTTGGCCGGCCGCCTGATGGCCAAGGCCATCGCCCAGTCGGCAGCCAGCGGTGCGTCGGTCGTGGACGTGCTCAATCAGGTTGCTCGGGACTTCGGCCGCGGCATCGGAACGTCCGCCGTAACCGACCGCGGGCGCGCACCCGCCAACGCGAAGTCAGCGCTCGAGGTGGCTGTGGCGATACTGCGCGAACACGGCTACGAGCCGCGGTATGGCGCCGGTGAGGTTGACCGGACCCCATGGATTGGTCCATGTTGGGTGAGAGTCGTTCATCGGTGGGTACAGCTGGCAGCGTAGCGAGCCGGGGGTTGGTAGCCGAGGGCGGAGTGGCGCCGGTGGTGGTTGTATTCGTGTTTCCAGTCGCTGATGACCACGCGGGCATGCGCCAGTGACCAGAAGCTGTTGATGTTGAGGCATTCGTCGCGGATCCGGGAGTGGAAGGATTCGACGTAGCCGTTGCGCCATGGTTCGCCGGGTGGGATGAAGTACAGGCCGATGTGGTTTGCGGCCCAGTTAGCCATTGCCGCGCAGGCGAATTCGGGTCCGTTGTCGCAGCGCAGGACTGCCGGATAGGTGCCTCGGTGGGCGGCGATCCGTTCGAGCTCGCAGATCAGGTCTTCGCCGGTGATGTTGCGTTCGACCATGTCGCCGAGGCATTCGCGGGTGTGTTCGTCGATGATCGACACGGTCTTGATTGGGCGCCCGTCGGTGGTGACGTCGAACTGGAAATCGGCGGCCCACACCTGATCGGGCGCATCTGCGCTGACTTGCGGGGCCGTTGAGGTGCCGTGGCGTTTGCGGCGTCGCCGCTGCGGCACCCGCAGCCCTCCTCGCGCCACAGGCGTTGGAATTTCTTGTGATTGACCGGCCAGCCTTCGTCGCGCGCATCGTGGTAGGCGGGCCGAAAGCCCCGGCGCGGATGCTCCTTGGCCCAAGCGCGCATCCAGGCCCGCAACGCGGCATCCGGATCAGCCGGCGTGGTCGACGCTGGTTCGTGTCGTTGAGTGGAGCGGTGTTGCCCGGCCACGCGGCAGGCGAAGCGCTCACTGACTCCCAGCACGTGCTGGAGATGGTCAACGGCCGCCCGCCGGCGTTCCGGGCCTAGAAGTTTCCCTTGGCGATCTCCTTGAGTGCGGCCTTCTCCAATTCGGCGTCGGCCAGCAGCCGTTTGAGGGTGGTGTTCTCGCGTTCGAGGTCCTTGAGCCGCTTGGCGTCCTCAGCCTTGAGCCCGCCGAATTGATTGCGCCAGCGGTGATACGTGGCCTCGGAGACACCCAGGTCGCGGCACACCGCCGCGGTGTCCTTGCCCTCGGCCAACAGCCGATCGGCCGTCATCAGCTTGCGCACAATCTGCTCGGGAGTGTGCCGCTTTCTTGTCGCCATGATCTTGTCGAGCCTTCCTGCCCAAAACCTGGGCCGCCAGACTCTCACACACCGTGGACCAACCAACCGGGGTCAGGCCAAGGTGTATCTCGCCAACTGCCCGTTTCACGCGCTGGCCGAGGAGCAGCGCGAGCTTGCCTGCACGATGAACCACGCGTTGATCAGCGGCATCGCCGATGCGCTGCGGCCGCATCGCCCGCACGCGCGGCTGGATCCGCGCCCTCCGGGCTGTTGCGTGGTGCTCACCGCAGGCCGCAAATCGTCAAAGTAACCGTCTACCACTGCGCCAGCAGGCGTTCCGCACCAGCGCACAGCCGCTCGATGACAACGCCCGCCGGTTCCACCGACGTGACCATCCCGACGCCCTGACCGGCGTCGACCGGAGCGATTCGCGGGTCGTCGGCCGCGGTCGCGGCGGCCAGCTCGGCGCGCGCGTCGGGATCGGCGGCCAGCTCATCCTCCCGGCCCGCCCACCGCGCAACGAAGTCGTTGGCCAGTACGCGCGACGGGAACCGGTCCGGCCAGGGCAATCCGCGGCCGACATCGAATACCCGGGTGGTCGTGGTGTCGGTCTCGCGCGCAGCGATGAGGGCCTGGCGGGCACCGTCGGTGGTCAGCGCCTCCGAGCAGGCCGTCAAGCATGTTCCCAACCACGCTCCGCTGGCACCGGCAGCCAATACGGCGGCGAGGCTTCGCGGTGACGCAATTCCACCGGCCGCCAGCACCGGCACCGAGACGACGGTCAAGACGGCGTCGAGCAGCGGCAGCGTGGCGATCTTGGCCTCTCCGTGGCCGCCGCCTTCTGCTCCCCGCGCCACCAGGACATCGACACCGGCGTCTTGCGCCCGGACAGCGCCAAGACTGTCGTATACCTGTGTGGCAGTTGCGACTCCCGCATAATGGGCGCGCTCAACCCACGACCATTCGTCGGCGAAGCTGACCGACAGCAGCGCCGGCCGGGCAGCAAGCGCAGCGTCGAGCAGCCCAGGTTCGTTGCGAATTACCCAGTGCACCAAGCCAATTCCGAAAGTGCCTCGCACGTGCGGCAACTCGGCGTGGAGCAGCTTCGTGGACCCGGTACTGCCCATCCCTAGCATGCCCAAGCCACCGGCCGCACTCACGGCGGCAGCGAGCCGGCCACCGGCCGCACCACCCATCGGCGCGTTGACGATCGGTACCCGCAGGCCGAAGCCGCGCGACCACGGTGTCGAGAGCACCCGCTATGTCGCCGAAGAAAGGCTCTTGAAGACGGTCAGCATGATCACCGAGTCCTCGATGGCCTGCAGGGAATGCCGCTGCGGCGGGATCACGACGTAGTCGCCGGCCGTGCCCTCCCACGAGTCGTCGCCCGCGGTCAGGTGCACATGGCCCTGCAGCACCTGCAGTGACGCCTGGCCGGGGCTGTCGTGCTCAGCCAGCTCACGTCCGGCAAGCAACGCCATCACGGTCTGCCGCAGTTCATGGGTGTGCCCGCCGTGAAGGGTATGGGCGGCTCGCCCACTTTTCGTCTCGCGCGCCTCGGCCAGCTTTTCGGCAGCGAGGTTGGTCAGCGAAATGGTCTCCATGATGTCCTTCGGTCGAGGGGTCGGTGATCTGGGCCTCAGCTGGATAGTAGAAGACCGCCCGCCGTCACCAATGCGATCACCTTGACCACCTCCAAACCGACATAGGCGTAATGACCGCGAGACCGGGGCGCGTCGAGGCCGGCCAGCACCTTGTCCGATCGCCGGTTCAGGAAGGGCCGCACCGCGCCCAGTTGCGCTACCAGCGTTGCCCACGCGACCACGAACGCCACGATCACCCCGAGCGGCGGCCGGCTCACGACGACCACGGCCAACGTGACGATCGCGAAAACCACTTCGACGGCGTTGAGTGCCCGGAAGACCAGCCGGCCGATGCCGAGCCCGATCTGCGTCGTCACGTTGGGCGCCCGGAATTTGAGCGGCGCTTCCAGAAACGAGATGGCCAGCACCATGCCGAGCCACACAAACGCGACGCCGACGGCGATCGCCGACCCGACGCTCACTTGGCCGCCCCGTCGAGACTGAGGTGGGCCACGCACAGGTCGGGTTCGACGAAGGCGTCCAGCCGGTCCACGGTCACCGGCGCGTCCACGGTTTCCATTGCTCCTTGCATGATTCCGAGGTGTATCGGGCAGACCACGCTGCGTCGGGCTTCGGCCAGTTCGAGAAACGGGCAGTGGCGCAGGCCGATCTGGTGTTGACCGTCGGACTGGCGGTGCTCAGGTGCAAAGCCGAGCTCATCGAGCAGACCGACCAGGTGGTCGATCGATTCCTGCGTCCCCGCACTGCCCGTGCCAGCCGAATTCGACTCCAGCCGCTGGCCCCACGCGCGACCAGCAGCCAGCGCCTTGGCGCTGGGATCGCGCTCGTCGTCGCCGAAACCCAGGGTGAGGATCTCGGCCAGCAACTCATAGCGGCGCTCGCCGCCGCGATCCATCTGCCGGACGGCCCGGAACATCAGCGGAGGCCGCCCCGGCCTTCGGTGGTCTGGTGCAACGCGTTCGACACGACCGTCACGGACCAGGCCGTCCAGATGGAAGCGGACCGTGTTGGGGTGCACCTCGAGTTGCTCGGCGATCGCGACGATGCTCATCGGAGCCTTCGCCGCCTTCAGCACCTGCAGCACGGCGCGGCGGCGATCGGCGGACTCCCCGGCTGGCCTGGCGATGCTCACTCTCCCTCGGAGTCTTCTGCTCTGGGCAGGCGAGCCACCAGCGGGGTGTCGATGCCGAGTGGGCCTACCTTGGCGGCTCCACCGGGTGAGCCGAGCGGCTGGTCGCGGCCCGGCAGGACTTCGGTGAAGAACGCCGCGTTGTCCGCAAGATAGGGCTGCAGTTCGTCTGGAAGGTCGTCCTCGTAGTAAATCGCCTCGACCGGGCAGACGGGCTCGCAGGCTCCGCAGTCCACGCATTCGTCGGGATGGATGTACAGCGCCCGCCCGCCTTCGTAGATGCAGTCGACAGGGCACTCGTCCACGCATGAGCGGTCCATCACATCGACACATGGCTTCCCGATTACGTACGTCATGCGCTAGAGTTTACACAAGCTGTGTTGTAAAAACTAGTGCGAGGTATGCAAACTCCATGGCCGACAAGGAACTTGACGTCCGGCAGCTGCGTAAGCCCGACAAGCACCCGACGATTTTCGCCACCTACGCCAAGCTGGCCGTCGGCGAGTCGTTCGTGCTAGTCAACAACCACGACCCCAAGCATCTGCGCCAAGAGTTCGAGGCCGACCACGCGGGCAGCTACGGCTGGGAGTACCTCGAGAAGGGCCCTGCCGTCTGGCATATCCGGATCACCAAACTGGCCACTACCCCACTGCCCCGGGTTCTGGCCAACACCGCAGAGTTGGCCGCCGAGCCCGACCACACCGGAGCGGTGTGGAAACTGGAAGTCGGCGAGCGCGACCTGGATTCGAACGTCATCGCGCTGGCGCCGGGCGGCGGCATCGACGCGCACGCCGGAGCCGACGTCGACGTCCTGATTCATGTGCTGGCCGGCAGCGGACGGCTCACCACCGAGCAGGGCGAGATCGAGCTGGCGCCCGGCGCGCTGCTGTGGCTGCCGAAGCGTTCCCGACGCCAATTCAGCGCCGGCCCGAACGGGTTGCGCTACCTGACCGTTCACAAGAAGCGGGAAATCCTGCCGCTGACACCCACTGTGCGACAGGCAGTTTGATGCCCGGCATCCGGCGCACAACGCTGCCGAAAGCCAACCGCGGCGACGACACGGCGGCGGGCCACTGGCTGCTGGCACGCCTGGGCAAGCGGGTGCTCCGCCCAGGGGGTGCGGAGCTCACCCGCGAGCTATTGGACCGCGCCGCGGTGACCGACGCCGATGTGCTGGAGTTGGCACCAGGGTTGGGCCGCACCGCAATTGAGATCCTTGCGCGGCGTCCGCGCTCGTATCTCGGTGCCGAGCAAGATCCCGACGCGGCCGCGCTGGTTCGCGACATCGTGCACAAAAGTGGCGCCGGGCGCGGCGACGTCCGGGTCGCCGACGCCGCCGATACGGGGTTGCCCGATGCCAGCAGCGACGTCGTGGTCGGTGAGGCGATGCTGACCATGCAGGGCAAGGCGACCAAGCATGCCATCGTCGCCGAGGCAGCCCGGCTGCTGCGACCGGGTGGGCGCTACGCGATCCACGAACTCGCGCTGACGCCGGACACCATCGCCGATGACGTCAAGACCGACGTCCGCCAATCCCTGGCCCGCGCAATCAAAGTCAACGCCCGCCCGCTCACCGTCGCCGAATGGCGGGACCTACTTGCTGAACACGGGTTGGTCGTCGATCACGTCGCGACCGCGCCCATGGCGCTGCTGCAGCCGCGACGTTTGATCGCTGACGAGGGGCTGCTCCGAGCGCTGAGGTTCACCATGAACGTGCTCACCCATCGCGACGCCCGCCGGCGCGTTCTTCAGATGCGGCGGACCTTTCGCCGGCACCGCGATCGGTTGACCGCCGTCGCGATCGTCGCTCGCAAATCGCCAACGGAACACGCGGATCAAAGCCATGTCTCCGCGCCGGGCGTTGTCGAGGCCCGACAGGGTGATCGGTCATGACTGATGTGCGGGGACCGCTCGAGGACACCGTCGTGGATTTGGCAAGCCGCGCAGACGTGGAGGCGCTGCTGCGCCGCTTCTACCGTCGAGTGCTCAACGACGATGTCCTCGGCGACCCGTTCACCGAGCTACGGGCGCGGGGCTTGGATTCACACATCCCAGTGATGTGCGACTTCTGGGAGACAGTGCTCTTTCGCGCCGGCCGCTACCGCGGCAGCGCGCTGAACGCTCACCGACCCGTCCACTGCCGAACTCTACTGTCCGCCCACCACTTCGTCCGCTGGCTGACCACATGGAACAACACCGTGGACCAAACGTATTGCGGACCAGTCGCTGAAGCCGCGAAAGTACAAGCCGCCCGAATCGCCTGGGCGATGCACCGCCGGCTCACCGGCGGCGACGCCTCTGAACTCGACGCGTTTGTCGGGCGCGCCAATGAAAACTGACCGCGAGATCGGATCTGCCCTAAACCTGCAAGCCCCTCACCAAATCGCTACCGATGGTGTCGCTCTAGTTCCAGCACCTGCTTTAGCGTCTTGAGCACAGTGTCCGGATTGAGGCTCATCGAGTCGATGCCGATCTCGACGAGGAACTTGGCCATATCCGGATAATCCGAAGGTGCCTGGCCACACAGCCCGGAATGAAGGCCGTTGCGGCGGCACCCGTCGACTGCCAATCGGATCATCTCCTTGACTCCGTCGTCGCGCTCGTCGAAGTCGAAAGCGACGATCTCACTGTCCCGATCTACACCCAGAGTGAGCTGAGTCAGATCGTTGGAGCCAATGGAAAAGCCGTCGAAGTGCTTGGAGAACTTGTCAATCAACACAACGTTATTCGGAATCTCACACATTGCATAGATCTTCAGGCCGTTCTCCCCGCGGCGCAGGCCGAGTTCGGACATCCGGTCCAGCACCAGCTCGGCCTCCGCGACTCGGCGGACGAATGGCAGCATCAGCACGACGTTGGTTAGCCCCATCTCCTCGCGCACCCGCTTCATCGCAGCACATTCCAGCGCGAAGCCCTCGGCATAGGCCGGATGGGCGTACCGGGACGCTCCCCGGAAGCCGAGCATCGGATTGTTCTCGCGCGGTTCGAAGTCCGAGCCGCCGATGAGACTGGCGTACTCGTTGGTCTTGAAGTCGGACATCCGCACCACGACAGGTTTGGGCCAGAAGGCCGCGGCGATGGTGCCGATCCCCTCGGAGAGCCGCTGCACGAAGAAGCTTGCCCCGTCGGGGTAACCGTGGGTGAGATGTGCCAGCTGCACGCGTATCTCGGGGTTGGTGACCCGGTCGGGATGCAGGAGAGCGAGTGGGTGGCACTTGATCGATTCGCTGATGATGAACTCCATGCGGGCCAGGCCCACGCCGTCATTCGGCAGAAACGAGGTCTTAAACGCCAGGTCAGGATTTCCCAGGTTGACCATGATTTGGGTGGCCGGCCGTGGCAGATCTGTCATTTGCGTGCACTCGACCGAAAACGGAACTTCTCCGCGATAGACGCGCCCGGTGTCACCTTCCGCGCACGATACGGTGACGGTCTGGCCGTCGGTGAGCCGAGTGGTCGCATTGCCCGAACCCACCACGGCGGGAATTCCGAGCTCGCGGGCAACGATTGCCGCATGGCACGTGCGCCCACCGCGATTCGTGACGAGCGCGGCCGCGATTTTCATCACCGGTTCCCAGTCCGGGGTGGTGGTATCGGCCACCAGCACCTCGCCGGGCCTGAATTCCTCGAGGTGGGTGAGATTTTCGATCAGATGGGCGTTGCCTGACGTGATTTTCTCGCCCACCGCACGGCCCTCGACGAGCACATCGCCAGCTCCGGCGAGCACGTAGCTCTCCAGCACGCTCACCCGGCGCTGGGAGGCCACGGTCTCCGGCCGGGCCTGCACGACGTAAATCCGCCCGTCGCTACCGTCTTTCGCCCACTCCATGTCCATCGGCCGGCCGTAGTGGCGCTCGATCTTGATGGCGTAGTCAGCAAGTTGGAGGACATCATCGTCACTGAGACAGAAGTGCCCTCGATCGGCCTTCGGTGTGGGGATATTGCGTGTGGTGTGTTTGGTCTCGCCCTCGACGAAGACCATCTTTACCGCCTTGTCTCCCAGCAGGCGGCGCAGCACGGCACGGTGACCCGCCGCGAAAGTCGGTTTGTGGACATAGAATTCGTCCGGGTCGACGGCGCCCTGTACAACGTTCTCCCCGAGGCCGTAGGCCCCGGAGATGAATACGACGTCGCGGAAACCCGATTCGGTGTCGAGCGAGAACATCACACCCGCCGAAGCGAGGTCTGAGCGCACCATCTTCTGCACACCGATCGACAGCGCAACGCGGAAGTGGTCGAACCCATTGTCGATGCGGTAGTGGATGGCCCGGTCGGTGAACAGGCTCGCGAAGCAGCGCTGGCACGCATCGAGCAGGCTTTCCTCACCTCGGATGTTCAGATAGGTGTCCTGCTGACCGGCGAAGCTCGCTGTGGGTAGGTCCTCCGCTGTCGCCGAACTGCGGACCGCCAGGCTCACTTCCTCCCCGTACTCCTCCTGCAGCCGCCGATAGCCGGCGAGGACTTCTGCGGTGACGTCTTCGGGCAGTGCGGCACCGTATACCACCTCCCGTGCGCGCTTGCCCCGGCGTGCCAGGTCGGTTACGTCACTTGGATCGAGCCCGTCGAGGGTGGCGCGCAGGCGCTCCCAGGCTCCCGCCGATTCAAGCGCGTGGCGGTAGGCGTCAGCGGTGATTGCGAACCCGTTCGGTATGAGCACTCCCTCGCTCGACAGCTTGCGATACATCTCACCGAGCGAGGCGTTCTTACCGCCGACGAGCGGGACATCCTCGATGCCGAACTCTTCGAAAAACCGTACGTACTTTGGATCGTTCATGATGGTCCCTTCTCTTCCGGCCCGTCGAGCAACCGTGCGGCCTGGAGCCCCCGCCAGGTGGCTTGCAGTGTCGAAATCGCGTGGTGGCGCGCGCCCAAACCGCCATCTGGGCGCTGCAGCAATGCAAGCTGCTGGCCGACAGCATCTGGGTAACGCACGCGCTGACCGAGCACCCGGCTAATCACGAGCCCGCCCCACAGCGCCCCAACGGACGTCGCTCGTGAGTTGGGCGCCAGCCCAAAGCCGAGCTGCTGATCCTCACACCGAGACACAAAGGACGTCAGCTGGGGATCGGGATGCCAGCGCTGGTTCAGCAGTTGGGCTAGCCGCACTGCGGTCGCCGTCGTCTCGAGATCCGCACCGGGGCGCGCCCACCCCTCGTTGGGCGCGCCGGCCGTATGCAGGAGCGCGGTCATGCTGGCGTGCTCCGGTCCGCTCAGCGTGCCGTGCCGCAGATGTAGCAGCTCAAGCACGTGCGACGCGTCGACGATGGCGGCGCGCCAGTCGCGGGATCGCCCTCGGCTACCGAGCACATGCACCCAGCCCCGCAGCCAGCGCTCGGACGAGCAGACCGGCTCAACGGCGAGCACATAGAGCGAGCGAAGGGTTGCCCAGCCGATGGTCAACGTGGGGTAGCCGCCGTCGTCTTCCTGCAGGCATCGCAGCCAGTCGCCGGTCTGCGCAGGCGCGGGAATGTCGATACCTAGAAGTCTGAGCGACTCCAGGGCTGCCAACGTGTCCGGCGCGTTAGGCTCCTCCACCGCCCACTCTGGTGTGCGGTAAAAGCTATAGCCGCCTTCAAGGGTGCGCCGCCCCAGCACGTACCACCCGACCGCCGCCCAATCCAGCCGGTCCGATCGCGTCCCGTCGCGGTGATCCATCAGCAGCGCTTCGGCGTTAGTCATCACCACCTCCACCGCCACAAAACTGCAAGGCCACCTCGTGCAGTAGGGTCGAAAGGCCTTAACGGATGGCCTAATTGGTAACAGTTGGCGTGCGAGCTTTCCGCGACATTGTGACTTTTGGCCATACAGGTCGTGACTTGATCCTCTGATCGGCCGCGACGTGGGCACGCATCATCGAGACGTGAATCGGCGAATGCAATTCGCAACGGTTCCGGGTTACGCACTCCGGACCGCGTCGCGACTACTCCGGAGGCCGGCAGATGCAACACAGCGACTCGACATCTCACACCAAGAACTGGACGGTCGAGGTTACGATCGATGAGCATCGCCAGCGCACCCGCGCCAGGGCCGGGCTACGCTGGCGCGGCAAGCGCCTCACCGGACTTGGTATCGCTCGTGTCAATCCCAGTGACCCCAACATCCCCGAGATCGGCGACGAACTGGCCGTCGCCCGCGCATTATCGAACTTGGCAGATGAGTTGTTCGCCGCCAAAGCATCCGATATTCACGCGTCCACCCACGAACCGGTGGTGCTTGTGCACTGAGCGGCGATTGGCCGGAGCAACTGAGCATCCCTGCAGCGAGCGCCTCGTCGGATGAGAAAATAAGGTGAACAATGTGATTGCCGATTACGCCCCGAAGTCGGTTGTGGTAGGAATCGACGGCTCGCCGGCCGCGGTGGCAGCAGCTCAGTGGGGCGCTGACGAGGCTCTTCGCCACCATGCCGCCTTGGAGTTGCTCTACGTCGTCGATCGCAATCGGGCATTCACGCCGAGCGTCGTCAAAGCCCAGTTCTCGGTAGCGCAAGCCGCCTTGCAAGACGCGCACGCGGCAGTGAAAGCAACACACGAATCGGTCAGAATCCAATTGGAAACCGTGGAAGGCGATCCTGGTACCACCTTGACCGAGGCGTCTCGGTCCGCAGCCCTGCTGTGTGTCGGGTCCCCGAAGGCCGCACCCCACGGGCCGTCTGATTCGTTGGCGGCGAACATGGCTACCTCGGCGCACTGCTCGGTGGCTGTCGTTCCCGCCACCGAGTTTGCGGTACGACCGCGGCGCGGCTGGTTAGTGGTACTCCTGCACAACTCCACTGACGAATACGAAGTCCTGCAGCAAGCCATGGAAGAAGCTCTTCTCCGAGAGCTTGGCCTGCGCGTGGTGATGACGGATCGGGACAGCTCGACGGATATGCGGTTCAATCCGACTAGCATTCAAAGTCGGTGCGCGCTGGCCGTACTGGATGAGCATCTGGTCAACTGGACTCGGCGCTATCCTGGCATCGACACGTGTTTTGTGCACACCGAACGGTCCGTCCATTACGTGGAACAACACGAAGGGTCAATTGAGTCAGTGGTTTTGGGCGCCGAGAACCGTGATGAAGTAGCGCAGCTGGTTGAACTCACCAGGTCGAAGACGTTGCACGATGCGAACTTCTCGGTTCTCGTCGTCCGCGGTCAGCACTTCTGAATGCCTCAGCAGCGCCAGATGTCTAGGAAGACGGGCGCGCAACAATTACCGGCACCCGGACAGCTTGAACGACAGCGTTGCTGACCGAACCCAAGAGCGCGCCGGTGAAGCCACCCCGTCCGCGATTGCCGAGGACGACAAGTTGAGCGGATTGGGACTTTTCCACTAATGCGCGAGCCGGTCGGTCACAAACGAGTAGCCGGTGCACGGTCACATCGGGATAGCGTTCTTGCCAACCCGCCAGTGCCTCGGCCAGACTCCGCTCTTCTTCCGCTTTTACCGCCGACCAGTCCAAGCCTGGGAGCTCGAAAATTTCGGTGTCACTCCATGCATGCACTGCAACCAAGTCGACACTGCGACGCGACGCTTCGTCGAAGGCGATCGCCGTAGCCTGCTTCGAGGCAGGCGAGCCATCGGTTCCCAGCAACACCGGGGCTTGTGTAAGGTGCGGCGTCGATGCATCTTCGTCGTGAAGGATCGCGACCGGACAATGCGCCCGCCGCACAAGGCTGGAACTGACTGAACCAAGCAAACCGCGTGCTATTTTTCCGTGTCCGTACCTGCCGACCGCGATCAACTCAGCAGCCTCTGACAGTTCGACGAGCGTCGGGATGGTTTCCGCGTAAATTATTTCGGTCTTGATTGGGATCGCCCGGTCGTTCGTTGTCGTGTCCTGAGCGATCTTCACTGCCTGGTCAAGGATTCTGCGCGCCTCGTTTTCCTGCCATGCCGCAATTCCCGCCGGCAACGGCACCGGTGACCACCCTGCGATAATGGGGCTCACCACATGGGCCAGGGTCAAGTGAATGTGGCGCATGGCCGCGTCACGCGCCGCCCAACAGACGGCGCTATGCGATGCGCTTGAGCCATCGACGCCGACGACGATGCCATATTTCTTGGTCCCTGCCGACATTTCGCTTCCTTCCGTCAACAACTGAAGGCTAGGCCGGGGACGAGTTGCCAGTCGTGAGGCATTAGTCCTCAATCCTGCGGTCGTAGGGCCCTTGCCGCGCCAACTTCTCTGGCGCTGATTGATGACGGGAGCCCATCACACAGCGAATCGAGGCCGAACGGCCCTACGGAACGTCCGAAGCATCCCACTACCTTCTGAAGTGAACGACCGATCGTCCTCGGTCTCTAATCAAGGAGGTGCTATGGGCCAAGCACCACTGGTAACACCGTCGATTGTGGTCGGGATCGGCGGTTCAATCGCGGCGATCAATACGGCCAAATGGGCCGTCGTCGAGGCCACGACCGCGGGGTTCCATTGCATCTGCTGGGCTGCCGGTCACAACGGTCATGCGGCCTCATGCACCGAAATCGTTGATATTGACTTGGAATACGCCGAGACTGCGCTGCGCGCCGCGGCCGCCGCTGTTCGTGACCGGGGAAGATCCATCACCATAGAAACAGCTGTTGTCCCTGGTTCGCCCGACAAAGCCCTAATCGACGAAACGCATGATGCAGAAATGATTTGCGTCGGGTCCGTTGGAATCGGACATCTCGCCGAGACGTCCTTGGATCGACAGCTGCTGCGCTGTCCCAAAAAGCCTGCTGCCCCGTAGCGGTGATCCGCACCGGCCAACACGCGGCAGTGTTAGATGACGGTTGGATTGCAGTTGTCGTCGGAGATTCATCCGACAACGACGAGCACGGCTTTCGAGAAGCGCACCTGCGCAATGCCCCCATATTGGCATTGGGAGTGGCGCTGGGGCTTGGGAGAAACACCGTACCGGCAAATGTATCGCCGTCTCGGCGCCTGGGTGAATCGTTACCCTGAGATGCATGTCCGACCTGCCGCCGCACGAGCGGGCGCTGCCAAGTTCTTAGCCGGTGTTGAGGAACCAGTTCAGCTGGCCGTTGTAGGCAGCGCTGAGTCAAGCGAGCTCGCCCGGATTGTCGGCCCGCCCAACCGCTCGTTGCTCGGCGCTATCGGGTGTTCAGTACTGGTAGTCCGGAGGCGATGGTAAGCGTCCTCTGCGGGAGAAGGAAGCACTGCGTGGACGCGTTTATTCACCCGTGGCCTGCCAGCGATCGTCGGTTGCGCTGATCCTGGCTTCGGGCGCAGGTGGCGCGGGCTTCCAGCCGACGTAAGTCAGGTACAACCCGGCCAGACCCAAGCCGATGCCCACCACCCAAATCCCCGCAGTCGCACCCGAACTATAGACGGCGTTGCCTGCTGCGTTGTAGGCCTGGGGAACGGCCAGCAGAATCACCCCACGCGCCGCCATAATCCAGCCCACCACCGACACGATGACCGCTGCGGGGGTGCGCCAGTACTGGTGAGACGCAATAATGACGAGGCCAAACATCAGAAGAATGGCCCCATATAGCCACGGCCACATGGGGTTGGCCTTGAACTCGGTAAACAGTGTCTGCATATACGAGCTGCGGACCGCGACAGTCGTGGGAACGATCGCGAAGAAGGGGCCCAGCGTTCGGGCGAACATGCGCGTGCGCATTTGGGACTGCTCTGAGCTGCTAATTGTCCTACCTCCATCTTCCCAAACAGACGGTAACCGAACAGTGGGGGGCCTCGCCCCGTTAAGTTGCACAGCTCGAACTGGTGATTTCCCTGAAGCTCTGCGACTTTTCATTAGCGGTGATCACCTGTACCCCAAGATATTTTGCGATTTCCTGACTCGCACGATCAGCGGCGAACAAAGCTGCGCCGACGGCAGCGATCCGCACAATGTTGAGGCGATACCAGACTCGGATGCGGGCGTCTCGCTCGGCCGGTGGTGGCGCCTTAGCAACGAACATCACCTTCAGGTTGACCGCTCGGACGAGGAAGGCGGTAAGAGCCAGCCCCGAGAGCAAGCAGCCGGCTGTGACGATCAGCCATCGCCTGGCGCTTTGCAACGCCCAGCAAGTGGCCACCGCGACAGACGTGCTTGCCAGTATGGCTGGTGCAACAGGAGTGTAGTAGCGGACTGGACTGCCGGGACCGAGAACGGATGTCGTGCCGCCGTTGAGGCGAGCATCTGCCTTAACGGTTTCGAGGGCGAGCCGTTCTGGCATCTTCACGACAGCTTCGTAGATATGGCCAAACAGCCACTGAGCATAGCCGAGCCGGGCGATAGACAGCAGCCAGGCCGTCAGAGCAACCCGACAGTCCGCCGATCGCAGATAAGATCTTGCATGACGATGTGATACGAAAGTGCCCATCGGCTGAGCCTCCATTTCGGTGACGGTGCGCTGCCGAGCTGCGGGTGCGGCATCGCCGAGGACAGCCCGTTCCGCTGCCACACCCTCACGACTATCGACACTTCTCGGCCACCAAATGTGACCGGTGGCATCTGGTAAACGGCGGATCACCTAATCCGCGGAGCTGCCGTACACGCGCCGCCCTCCGTCGATGCCAGGCCTGAACGGTTCAGAGACGGGTCCCGTCGGTGACATAGCCCTCCATGAAGATCCTGGTGCGGCCCAGCTGCATCCCACCGACGTGCAAGTGATTCTCCGCGTCTGCGGACTCGTTTGGGAAGGCAAGTTCTCACCGGAGCCACGCCCCGCACCCTGATACGGGAACCACCGAAACTGCCGGCGCCACCGCGTAGCATCACCCCACCGAGCCGGAACCTCTACCCGCCCATTCGCACCATACTCCGGGCGTCATCTGCCGTTGTGGGCGGCGAGGCAAGCGAACTCGCTCAGTTTGTCGGCCCACCAGCCAATCGCTGCTCACCCCATCGGGTGTTCGGTACTGGTAGTTCGCAGCTGACGGGTGAGCTTCTTCTGCCGGGAAGCAACGCTCAACGCGCGCTGAGCCAGAGCTTTGCAGCCTGGTCGGTGCAGTCCTCTAGCGCTTGGCTGGTGTCGATGGGGTGAGCGGTGGCCCAAGCGCCGTCGCGGACGGCGAGGTCTCGGGCGATCTTCGGGGTAGCGTCTGAGGTACCTGGCTCCCTGCGCTGGACTCGCTTGATGGCGGTGTCAAGCGATGTCCAGCAGACGATTTCGAGCAGTGTTGATGCCGTCTGGTCGGCGAGTGCGTGGGCCAGCCGACGGTGGCGAGGATCTCGCCAACTGCCGTCGAGGATGACCGACCGGCCGCTACTCAGCAACGAGTGTGCGCGACGAATGATCTCCTCGTACACCGCAGTGACCTGGCCGGGCTGATACAGGCCGGCGTCTAGGATGCCGACCTCGCCCTGGATCGTCCCATGTCGTTGCATCTCGCGTCGCACGTCATCCGTCGAGATGACCTCTGCCCCAACGCGGTCAGCGAGCGAATGGGCCAGAGTGGTCTTGCCGGTGCCCGGCGCGCCGCCGACCAGAACGAGCCGAACGGCGCCCGCCGACAGGTGCTCGGCCGCAAGCGATAGGTGATGCGATGCGTCAACTGACGCATCGGGGCTTCCCTGCGCGAAACGCACACAGTCGACCTTGGCTCGCACCACCGCGCGGTAAGCGATGTAGAAGTGCTTGAGCGAGGCTGGGGCGTCGTCGTCGGCTATGTGACTATACGTATCAAGGAAGTGGTCGGCGAGGTCTTTCCGCCCGAGGAACTCTAAATCCATCGCCAAAAACGCCGCATCGTCAATCCGGTCGATGTAGCGCAGCTTGTCGTCGAACTCCAGGCAATCCAGCAGCACCGGGCCCCCGGGCATGCAGAAGATGTCATCGGCCAGGAGGTCGCCGTGCCCGTCGACGATCCGTTGGTCGAGGATGCGCTCCGTGAACAGAGTTGCCCGGCCGGCGACGTATTTCCGAGCTAGCTTTTTGACTTCAGCGATCAGTCCGGCGGGTGCGGCGATCCCCTTGTAAGGATCAAGTTCGGCAAGGTTTTGTTGCCAACGCGCGCTTATGGCGTCGAGCTTGGCCTGCGAGTACATGGCCCTTCTCCGGTGAGTTCTACCGTGAAACTGTGCCAACACTTCCGCGATTCGATTTAGTTGGTTTTGCGCCGTTGTGCCGTGTTTGATTAGCGTGGACAGCCGGCATGAGTCGGGGTAGCGGCGCATCACGACAAGCGGTTCGGCTGGCCCGCCGGTGGGGTCGCTCAAGTACGCGACTCCGAGGTAACTGTCTGGTGCCAGCCGTCGGTTGAGTTTGACTTCTCGTCTGCAGGCTCGTTTTCGCCTGGCGGTGGTCGTGAAATCCAAGAATTCGGTAGCAATCGGTTTCTTCGCCTTGAAGGCCTTGTCGCCGACGAGCACAACGACACCCGTGTGGGTTTCACGGACCTCGGCGTATCGGCCTAGCGCCTCCGACAATCCCGTGGTCTGACCGGCAATCGCCGACGGTTTCTGCACGCGATAATTTTGCGCCGGTGAAGCGCACTCGGTGTAGCGGCGGATGGCCACAGTCGCCACGGTGAAAGTCACTCCTGTCAGAGCCGAAGGTCCTACACCACGACCCGTACCAAAGACAGTCTTCGGTGGGACCAATGGCTCTAGCGGCACACTCTGTCGTCGCTAGGGTCAATCTCAGGGCCGACACCCGGGGAGTGATATGCGCCGAACAATGATGGATATCGAGGTGGTCAAGAGCGCGGTACTTCTGGCGTGCCGTGCGCCGTCGATACACAACAGTCAGCCCTGGCGGTGGGTTTCCGAGGGCGCAGTGTTGCATCTGTTCGTCGACCGGCGGCGTTGGGTACGCAGCGCCGACCGTTCCGGACGAGAAGCGATCATCAGTTGCGGGGCAGTACTTGATCACCTTCGAATTGCGATGATCGCAGCGGGTTGGCAGTCCAGTATCGATCGGTTCCCCAATCCCGACGATCCAAACCATTTGGCTTCGGTCGAATTCCAGTCACTTGATTTCGTGACTGATGCCCAGTACCAGCGCGCGGAGGCAATCCTAAAACGTCGAACCGACCGGCTGCCGTTTGGCCGACCTACCTATTGGACGTCCTTCGAGCCGGTACTGCGCAGCAGCATCGACGATAACGTTGCGATGCTCGATGTTCTCTCTGACGAGGTGCGACCGGAACTGGCCGCCGCATCGCAGCTGACCGAGGCGCTGCGCCGCGACGACGCGTCATACCACGCCGAGATCCAATGGTGGACATCGCCGTTTGCACTTTCGGAAGGCGTACCTCCCGAGACGCTGGCATCCACTTCAGAAAGGCAGCGGGTCGACGTGTCGCGAGACTTCCCCGCACGCGGCTACAGCGATCGTCGGCCGGAAGTAGCGGTGGATTGGTCCAAGATCCTGGTGTTGTCCACCGCTGAGGACACCCGAGCTGACACCTTGCGTTGCGGGGAAGCCCTGTCCACCGTGCTGCTGGAATGCACCATGGCCGGCATGGCGACCTGCACGCTAACCCACCTGATCGAGTTGGACGAAAGCCGCGATATCGTCCGCGGACTGATCGGTGAACGCGGGGAACCGCAAGTGCTGATCCGCGTTGGTATAGCGCCACCCATGGAAGATCTGCCCGCACCAACTCCCCGACGGCCACTTGGCGATGTGCTTGAAATCCGCTAGCCAGGCGAATTCCCGGCGGTAGTCATGACGGTGACCATTGACCCGCGCTACTACGACGCGGTGATTATCGACCTCGACCGTGTGGTGCGGGATATGGGGCACCCCGATTCAGCGATCAATTCGACCGTTGCGCTGGTGCACCAGCTACACGATTCGGGACTACGCGCAAGCGTGTATGCGTCGAGTCGTACCGTCGAACAGGCTTTGGCTGCCGCAGGAATCGACGACGTGTTTCCCATTTTTGCCGACGGCAACAGCGGTCGTCAACCGGACAGGTCCGGAAGTCCGGGCTCGACCGCCTTGCTGGAAGCCGCTATGCGGCTCGGTGTGTGCCCGAATCGCTGTGTCGTCATCGAGGCCTCGGAAGCCGGGACGAGGGCTGCCCGTGAGAGCGGCTTCGCCCTGGTGGTCGGTGTAGATCGACTCGAGCACGCCGACAAGCTGCGTCGAAATGGTGCCGACACCGTGGTGGCCGAAGTCGCTGATATCACAGTGCACTTCGGGCAACGTCGGATGTCGGCGCTTCCCGATGCGTTGCAGTCATACGGTCAAATCTCCGCGGTGCTTGCCACCCGCCAGCTGGCAGTCCTTCTCGACTTCGACGGGACGTTGTCAGTCATCGTCGATGATCCCGACACCGCCACCCTGGTCGAAGGCGCAGCTGACGTCCTCAAGGCGCTCGCCGCACACTGCAACGTGGCCGTACTCAGCGGACGCGACTTGGCTGACATAATTCCTCGCGTCGGGCTGCCGAACATCTGGTACGCGGGCAGCCACGGTTTCGAGCTGAAAGCTCCCGATGGCACCTTCCACCACAACGAGAGCGCCGCATTCGCGGTCGGCGCACTCGACGATGTGGCGACCGAATTGCGCGGCCAATTCGCTTCACTCGACGGTGTTCGCGTCGAGCAGAAGAAATACGGCATTGCCGTGCACTACCGAAAGGCCATGCCACAAGCTGTCCGCGAAGTGACTGCCACCGTCTACACGATTGGACAACGCAGGGGCCTTCGGGTAACTAACGGACGCAAAGTCATCGAACTGCAACCGAACATCGCCTGGGACAAGGGCAAGATGCTGCAGTGGATACTGCATCGGATCGGGGAAACCGATCCGCCATTGCCGATATACATCGGCGACGATCTCACCGACGAAGATGCCTTCGACGCGGTGCGATATGACGGGATCGGAATCGTCGCGCGGCACAGCGAGGAGGGCGACCGCCCGTCGGCTGCGCGGTTCGCCCTTGACGGGCCCGACGCGGTCCGGGAATTCATCGCGCAGTTGGCTCGGCAAGTAGCAGGTCAGCGCGACCAATCCGACAACCCATGGTCGATCACTTTCGGCGGCTACGAGCCACGCGACGAACCGCTGCGCGAAGCGTTGTGCACAGCGGGCAACGGGTGCTTCGCCACCCGCGGCTGCGTACCAGAGTCCACCGCATCCGGCGTTCACTATCCGGGCACGTACGCTGCCGGCATCTACAACCGGCTCACCGACCGGGTCGGCGGCAACACCATCACCAACGAAAGCCTCGTGAATCTGCCTAACTGGCTGCCGTTGACGTTTCGTATCGACGGCGGACCGTGGTTCGACATCGATGCCACCGAGCTATTGTCCTATCTGCAAACTCTCGATCTGCGCCGTGCGGTGCTGAGCCGAGAGTTCCGGTTCCGCGACGCTACCGGCCGCACCACCGCGGTGACCCAGCGCAGGTTCGTGGCGATGCATCTACCCCATGTCGCCGGCCTGCAGACCACGGTGAAAGCCGAAAATTGGTCCGGCACAATCGAGTTGCGGTCTTCCCTACACGGCGACATCGAGAACCGTCAGGTTGAGCGATACCGCGAGCTATCCGGTAAACATCTCGCGGTGACGCAGGCACGGGAGCTATCCAGTGACTCAGTGCTTTTAGGCCTGTGCACGGTGGAATCCCGGATCCCAATTGCGATCGCGTCGCGCACAACGCTATGGAGGGACGGCACACTGGCGCAGGCAGGCTACCGGTTAGTGCAGGATGCAGCCCGCATCGGCCACAACATCTCGGTCGGCCTGACAGCCGGGCAATCAGTGACGCTGGAAAAGATCGCCACCCTCGTCACTGGGCGTGACCCAGCGGTCTCTGAACCGGCGGATGACGCTGAGCGCCACCTGCACCGTCTCGGCCGGTTCGACCAGCTTCTGCACGGCCACACGCTGACATGGGCACATCTATGGGAACGATTCAACATCCACATCGGCCACAACCCCGACGAGCTACGGATCGTGCGCCTACACCTGCTGCATCTGTTGCAAACCCTGTCCCCGAACACCGCCGAGTTGGACGCCGGAGCACCCGCGCGAGGACTGCACGGCGAGGCCTACCGCGGCCACATCTTCTGGGACGAGTTGTTCGTCTTTCCCGCCCTGAACATGCACCTGCCGACAGTGACCAGATCCTTGTTGCAGTACCGCTATCGGCGGCTGCCACAGGCACGCCGTGCTGCCGCGGAAGCCGGCTACGTCGGCGCCATGTTTCCCTGGCAATCCGGCAGCGACGGGCGTGAAGAAAGTCAGCAACTTCACCTGAACCCGCGATCGGGTAGGTGGAATCCCGACCCCAGCGCACGCGCCCACCACGTTGGAATCGCCGTGGCGTACAACGTTTGGCAGTACTACCAGGTGACCGGCGACGTCGACTACCTTGTTGACTACGGAGCGGAAATGCTGACCGAGATCGCTCGCTTCTGGGTGAGTTTGGCCAGCTTCGACAGTGCGCGTGGACGTTATGTGATCCGTGGGGTCATCGGTCCGGACGAGTTCCACTCCGGCTACCCCGGCCGTGTCTATGACGGCATCGACAACAACGCCTACACCAACGTCATGGCGGTCTGGGTGATCGTGCGCGCAATGGAAGCACTCGAACTGTTGCCATTGTGGGATCGGCTCGATCTGCTGGAAAGGCTTGGGGTCGACGGTCCGGAACTCGATGTGTGGGACGACGTTAGCCGGCGCATGTACGTGCCGTTTCATGATGGTGTGATCAGCCAGTTCGAGGGCTATGAGCAGCTCGCGGAACTGGATTGGCATGCCTATCGCCAGCGCTACGGCAACATTCAGCGTCTGGACCGCATCCTGGAGGCCGAGAACGACAACGTCAACCATTACAAAGCATCCAAGCAAGCCGATGCGCTGATGCTTTTCTACCTGCTTTCCTCCGACGAGCTTCGGGAACTGTTCGCCCGGCTCGGCTACCGATTCACCCCGGCGCAAATCCCGAAAACCATCGACTACTACCGCTCTCGGACTTCACACGGGTCTACGCTGAGCGCAATCGTGCATTCGTGGGTCTTGGCCCGCGGCGACCGTGACCGTGCCCTCAAGTATTTTCAGCAGGTCCTCCTATCCGACGTTGCAGACATCCAGGGAGGCACCGTCTTTGAGGGTATCCACTTGGCGGCCATGGCCGGCAGTGTCGACCTATTGCAGCGATGCTTCACTGGTGTGGAATTCCGCGCCGACCGCATTGTGCTCAACCCGCTGTGGCCCGAAGAGCTTGGAAAGCTCAGCTTCCCGCTGCGCTACCGCGGTCATCGCCTTTACCTGCAGGTCAGCGGACGCGAAGCAACAATCAGCTCAGATTCGGAACAAGCCAACTCGATCGATATCGAATACCGTGGTCGGGTGCAGGCTCTCATGCCCGGACAGACCATCGAGTTGTCGTCGTAGACTACGCGCTCTGGATTCCGTTGGCACGCCGGCGTGTACGTCGACGCGCACGGCTGGCGGCCATCAGTCGCGCCACTGCCTGCTCGATACCCGCAGCAAGCTGGTCGATATCGGGCGCGGTGTCGTGGTCGGCGGTGATACCGAAGATGAAACTGTCGGCGTAGCTCACCATCGCGATACCGGTGCGCAGACCAAGCGCAATCGGCGGCACCGGCAATACTTCCAGCACCTCACGACCCATCAGCTTCTGCCGGCCCCGAGGCCCGGGAACGTTAGTGGCCAAGGCTGATACTGCATGCTGTGGAAAGCGGGTCAGCAACCGAATCATCCACGCCGACAGGGTGAATGGCATGCTGGTGGCCGCCGCCATGAATACGGCACCGCCCTCCCGCTGACCACTGGCCTTGACCTTCGTCAACCGGGAGTGCACAAGTTCCAATTGTTTGACCGGGTCCGCCTCGTCGACCGGTAGTAATGGCAGCATCGCCGAGACACGGTTGTCGGGTTGATTGATGTCCTTCATCGACCGGATGGAAACTGGAACCAGTGTGCGCAGCGAATCTCGGTGAGGCTGCTCACCGCGGTGGAGCAGGAGGTTGCGGTAGCTGTCGGTGATCGCCGCCAGCGCCACGTCATTGAGTGTCACGTCGAAGGCGCGGCAAACCTTCTGCATATCGGCGAGCTTGACCCTGGCTGCGTTATAGCGCCGCAAGGTCGTTACCGTTCCGGTCAGCGACGATTCCGGCGGTGCGCTCAGCAGGCCCGCTGTCAGGCCGGCGACACCCACCGCGGCGTGTTCGGCAGCAGTGGTCGCTGCGACTGTGGTGCGCCACAAGCCGCCCAGCCAAGTCAAAGGGTTCATACTGATTGACGGCAAACGCAGCGTCGGCTCATCCGGCTCTTTGGATGCGCGAATTCTTTTTGCGAACGTGTCGCCGCCGCCGTAGTCACTGAACTTCGCCAGCATCTGGGTGGTGGCGATACCGTCAGCGATGCAGTGATGAAGCTTCAGCAGGACGGCCCACCTATCGTCTGTGAGCCCTTCAATAATCCAGCTCTCCCAGAGCGGACGCTCACGGTCAAGGCGAAATTGCATGAGAGTCGCGATCATGCGGAACAGCTCGGCATCGTCGCCCGGCTCGGCCAGCGCGACGCGATGCACGTGATGCGATATGTCAAAGTGAGGGTCCTCGACCCATCCAGGCGGGCCGAGATCGAGCGGATGGGTGCGCAGCACTTGGGTGCAACGCGGCACTTCGGCCGCCCGCTCGCCGAAGGCCGCGACAAGCTCCTCGTACGGCGGCACAGGCCCCGCGATGATCGATACACCCGCGATGGCCAGACTCACGTGGGGATCGGAGTCCTCGGCCTCCAGGAAACTCGCATCCAGTGCTGACAAGTGCTCCATGGCATAACTGTGCGCCGTCGCCTGCACTCATGGGCAGAGTCGGAAGTCCCGAAGGAAAGGGGCGAACGACGCTAACCACCTAGCCACACCCGGCATACCGTGTGCGATGTGAGGATCACGCGGCCGGAACGCGGCGGGGTGGCGCGCAGCGACCTGACGGCACTGCCGGACCTGCTGCATGACCAGGCCCGCGCGGGTGCCGAGCGCAGCCGCCGCCCGATGTATGTCGATCTGCTGCCGCCTTGCAACAATGCCTGTCCGGCGGGCGAGAACATCCAAGCATGGCTTGCCCACGCGAAGGGCGGACGGCATGAGCAGGCCTGGCGCCAACTGGTGGACGACAATCCGTTCGCATCGATCCATGGACGGGTCTGCTATCACCCATGCGAATCGGTTTGCAATCGCGCCAATCTCGACTCCGCGGTCTCGATCCACGCGGTGGAGCGCTTCCTCGGCGACCAAGCAACGGAACACGGGTGGCGGTTCGAGCGGCCGGCGCCGCCCTCCGGCAAGCGAGTGCTGATCGTCGGCGCCGGCCCCAGCGGGCTGTCGTCGGCCTATCATCTGAGCCGACGCGGCCACCATGTCGAAATTCGAGATGCCGGAGATCAACCCGGCGGGATGATGCGCTATGGCATCCCGAAATATCGACTTCCCCGCGAGGTGCTGGACGCCGAGATCGAGCGGATAGCCGCGCTCGGTGTGCAGTTCACGTGCGGGCATCAGGTCGAGGACCTTGCCGCTGAACGCCGAGCGGGAAACTTCGACGCGGTGTTCGTGGCGGTGGGCGCTCATCTGGCCAAACGGGTCGACGTCCCCGCCGCCGACGCCGGGACCATGCTGGACGCCGTGTCGTTCCTTTGCGACGTGGCCTCCGGCAAAAGACCCGCCATCGGCCGCCACGTTGCCGTCTACGGCGGCGGTGACACCGCGGTGGATGCCGCCCGGGTCGCGCGCCGCCTGGGCGCCGAGGACACCGTGATCATCTACCGGCGCTCGAAATCTTACATGCCGGCTCACCGGCAGGAGGTCCAGGAGGCCGAGCGGGAGGGGGTGCGAATCAATTGGCTACGCACGATCACCGCTTTCGACCGTCCCGAATTACAAGTGGAGGTAATGCAACTCGACGAATCGGGACGTCCGATGCCGACCGGACGATGTGAAACGCTCGCCGCCGACACCGTGATCATGGCGTTGGGCCAGCAGACCGAGTCGGCATTCATGGGCAGCATGCCCGGTGTGCAGTTCGATGACGACGGTTCGGTGCGGGTGTCGGCGTCGATGATGACCGGATGTCCCGGGGTGTTTGCCGGTGACATGGTGCCGTGTGAGCGCACCGTGACAGTCGCTGTCGGGCACGGCAATAAGGCGGCTCACCATATCGACGCCTGGCTGCGCGGAGACCTCGCCGAGCGCCCGTGGAAGCATCCCGTCGCCACCTTCGACGACCTGCATCTGTGGTACTTCGGCGATGCGGGCCGCCGCCAACAACCCGAACTCGCTCCCGCACAGCGGGTCATCGGGTCCGGCGCTACTGAAGCATGGTTGTATTGGAGCGCGATGTGTTTAGGTTAACGACGTGAATGCTGGCATGAGAAACCGGTGAGCGACATGCCCGAAAGCGGTGGACCCGTCACCATTCTCTCGGTGAGCCAATGCTGGAATCTGCTGGGAAGCGTGGCGTTAGGACGTCTCGTCACCAGCGTCGAAGGTCAGCCCGAGATCTTTCCGGTCAATTTCGCTGTCCAGCGCCACACGGTGCTCTTTCGCACCGCCGAGGGCACCAAGCTGGTCAGCACCGCAATCAACAATCGTGTTCTCTTCGAAGCCGACGACCACAATGTTGCCGAAGGCTGGAGCGTGATCGTGAAGGGCACGGCCCGCATGCTGCGTACTAGTGAGGAGATCGAGGAGGCCGAGCGGGCACAGCTGCTGCCGTGGACTGCGACGTTGAAGCAGCATTACGTTCGCGTCCTGCCGATCTCCGTCACCGGCCGGCGTTTCCGGTTCGGCCCGGAACCCAGCGCCGAATCGACCTTCGCCTGACAGCACAGGGCCGGGTACGCCTGGGCTGTGTATAACGTCGGCGGCTGTCGGCCTGTTGCCTCATGTCAAGATGCGCCAAGGCGGATTCGTCGTCTCACGTGAACGCGTGCGCTTGTTGACTTGAACTCTGGCGCCGGGTCCGGCTTCCTGGTGGTGATGGTGAGCAGCTTTCGATTGAGGCCCCACTGATAGCACGGCCCGCGAGCAGGATCAGCACCGTTAAGCATCGTCACCGAGCAGCAGCGTCCGAACCACCCGACGGGGCCCGAAGGGACGGAGCATCTCGCTGGCCGGGCGTGGCCGCACCCGGTGCGGCCACCAGAACCAGCGGCCGAGCAGCGCCGCGATCGACGGAGTCATCAGCGAGCGCACCACCAGGGTGTCGAACAGCAGGCCGAGGCCAATAGTGCTGCCGGCCTGGCCGATCGAGCGCAGGTCGCTGGCGACCATGGACATCATGGTGAAGGCGAACACCAGGCCGGCCGCGGTGACGACCTGCCCTGTTTCGCCCACCGAGCGGATAATGCCGGTCTTTAATCCCGCGCCTATTTCCTCCTGGAACCGCGAGACCAGCAGCAGGTTGTAGTCCGATCCGACGGCCAGCAGGATGATCAACCCGAACACGGGCGCAATCCAGTTGAGGTTCAGGCCGAAAATGTATTGCCAGACCAGAACCGACAGGCCGAAGGCAGCGCCCAGCGATAGCAGCACCGTGCCGACGATTGCCAGAGAGGCAACCAGAGCCCGGGTGATCATCACCATCACGACGAATATCAGTGTCAGGGCGGCTATTCCGACGATCAAGAGGTCGTAGTGTGAGCCCGACTGGATATCGCGGTAGATGGCGGCGGTCCCGGTGAGGTAGAACCTGGCGTCGGTTAGCCTTGTTCCCTTCACCGCTTGGTGCGCTGCCGTCAGTTCCGGCATGACCGCAGAAATACCGGCCGGGGTTGCCGGGTCGGTGTCGTGGGTGATGATGAAGCGCGCGGCCGTGCCGTCAGGTGACAGAAAAAGTTTCAGACCGCGCTGGAAGTCGGGGTTGTCGAACGCCTCCGGCGGCAGGTAAAAATAGTCGCCACTCCTGGCGGCGTCGAACGCCTCGCCCATCGCGCTTGCAGTGTCCGTCATTCGCGACATTTGGGTGACGAGGCCCGAGAAGCTGCTGTGCATGGTCAGCAAGCTCCCCTCCATGGATTTCGCGACGGCGATGATGGGCGGGAACTGTTGCATCATCTGCGGCAGTACGGTGTCGATGTTGTCCACGTCCTTCAGCAGCGCTTTCATGTCGTCGCTGAACTTGTCGACCCCATCGATCGCCTCGAACACCGATCGCGACGCCCAGCAGACCGGAATGTCATAGCAGTGCGGCTCCCAGTAGAGATAGCTCCGCAACGGCCGAGCGAAATCGTCGAAATCCGCCAGATGATCCCGCATCTCGTCAAGCGTGGCCTTCATCTCGTTCATGTCGCCGAGCATGTGATGCGTCGTATTGCTCACCTGGCCAAACAGGCTGTACATGCGTTCCATCGACGCGATCATCGCGCCGAGATCGTTGCTCATTGTGAGCATGTCGCTCATTCGGTCTCTCATGAACTGCAGGTTCTCTCGTATCGGAATAGATTGAGCACTGATTTGGAAAGGTATTGACGTGTGCTCGATGGGCCCACCCAACGGCCGGGTGATGCTTTGCACCATCGCGATTCCCGGCGCACGAAAGATATCCTTGGAAAGCCTGTCCAAGATGATCATGTCGCCGCTATTGCGCATGTCGTGATCGCTTTCGATCATGAGAATGTCGGGATTCATCGTGGCAGCGTTGAAATGACGTTCTGCAGCCCCATATCCGACAGCCGAGGGCAGATGCTTGGGGATGTAGAACCGATCGCTGTAGCTGACCTTCATGCTCGGCATGATGAGGATCCCGACGATGGCGACGGCCAGCGAGGCGGCAAACATCGGCTCGGGCCAGCGCACGGCAGCGGTGCCGATGCGCCGCCAGCCGCGAGTCTTGGTCAGCCGCTTGGGTTCCAGCAGACCGAAGCGGCTGGCCACGGTGACCACGGCGGGCGCCGCGGTCAGTGCGCCCGCGATAACCACGAGCAGGCCCAATGCCGACGGAATACCTAACATCCTGAAATACGACAGCCGCGCCAGGTACAGGCAAAAAGTGGCACCTGCGATCGTCAGTCCCGAGCCCAGGATGACGTGATAGGTGCCGCGAAACATGCTGTAGTAGGCCCTTTCCCGGTCTTCGCCGGCTTGGCGCGCCTCGTGGTAACGCCCGATCAGGAATATCGCGTAATCAGTTCCCGCCGCAATGGCCAACGACGAGAGCATCGCAACGACGAAGGTCGAAAATCCCAGGAGGTCGTAGTGTCCGAGAAGCGCGACGAGCCCCCTGGCCGTGCCCATCTCGAAGCCGACCATGACGAGAACGAGCAGCACCGTGCTGATGGAGCGGTAGGTGATGAAGAGCATGATCATGATGACCACGCCGGTGACGCCCATCATTTTGAACATGCTTTTGTCAGCAGCTTCGTTCATGTCCGTTGTCAGCGGCGCCGGGCCGGTGACGTAGGCTTTGAGGTCTTTCGGGGGTGCTGACCGATCGACGATGTCGCGTACCGCTTTGACGGACTCGTTACCCAGGGTGCTGCCTTGGTTGCCGGCCAAATTGAGTTGGACATAAGCGGCTTTGCCGTCTCGGCTCTGGACGCCGGCGGCAGTAAGTGGGTCTCCCCACACGTTGTGGACGTGCTGCACGTGTTTGTGGTCGGCCTGCAGCTCTTTTACCAAACCGTCGTAATAGCGGTGCGCCTGCTCGCCGAGTTCGTTGTCGCTTTCCAGGACAACCATCGCAATACTGTCGGAATCCGACTCGTGAAACTTCGCGCCGATGCGTCGCGCTGCAATCTCTGCCGGGGCATCTTTGGGCGACGCGCTCACCGCGTGCTTTCTCGCGACCGATTCGATCGGAGGCACAAGCACATTCAGAGCCACGGTCAGGAGCAGCCATGCGAGGATGATCGGCACTGCGAACGCGCGGACCGCTCGCATAAGTCTCGGTCGCGGATTCTCGTTGCCGCTCATGCGGCTTTCACCAGGCAGGAAGTTTGGGCGTGGTGTCCGGCCGACGATTGCTCTTCTTTGACCTCACCATCGACCGTGATGCGGCACCCGATGTTGTCGCTGTTGCCCTGGGCGACCACGTTGGCCATCACCGCCGGCACCGTCGTCGTCAGCGCGTAAATCCAGGGCAGGCCAGTGAAGTTCGCCTGCTCCGGCTGGGCATTTTTGTTCAAGTAGGTCACGGTGCCGGTTGTTTCGCTGGGCCCGTACACCTCGTACGTCAGCCGCTTGACATGAGACGGCACAAGCGGCTGGGCGCTGCTTTCGGTCGCCGAAAAAATTTTGTCTGAGCCGAAAACACCGCGGAGTCGCACGACGGCGACACCACCGAGGACAACCGCCACGATAACGACCAGCGGTACCCAAGCTCGCTTGAAAGATCCGGGCATTGAACGTATCCCTTCGCTGACGCCCCGGCCCCAGTCGCTTACTAGTTTCAGACCCCTACCGCTGCGGACAAAAGGGCCGTTCGGCCTAACCCGCTAGAAGTTGCAAGTTGCAAGTTGCAATTGGGCTTCTTAGGCCGCAGTCCGGCATCGCACGCCACGACACATCAGCGAGGCTGCGCACCAGCCGTCGACGGTGGCCCCTTGTGGGGGCGTTGCAAGGCGGCGAATTCGGGCGCCGACGCCACAGTCACCACGGCATCGAGCAGCGCCATCCCGTCGTCTCGAGCGGGAAGCGCCGTTAGCACCGGCCCGAAAAATCCCCTGCCCTCGACTGCCATGATCGGACTACCGCCACTGCCGCCAAGCGCATCCTGACTGCGTTGATGAGCCGCTTTCACAGCGTCATCCCACGTCGGGTCATCGAGCGCTCCGACCAGCGCCGGACTGCGGCCCGACGCCGTCAGCGCCTCCTTGACCACGGCGTCAGCCCAGTCCCCATCCCCGTGGTGAATGGGTGCACCCAACGCTTCGTAGAGCTTGCCGAATGCGCTGGCACCCCCTTCGTCGGTCGCGGCCGCGCAAACTCGGCCCACACGACGGGACCACTCGAGTTTGGCACGCTGGGCCGGCGCTACGTCGCGACCGTCGTTGAGCACCGCCAGGCTCATCTGACGCAGTGCGACACTGCGCCCGGTGACGCGGGCCGCATCCAGCAACCAGCGCGATGTCACCCAGGCAAATGGGCATATCGGATCGACGTAGAGATCGATCGACGTCATCGCAGTCCCTCGGCAAGTGTGCCCATCGCGGCCTGCGGTTCCATCGACTCCCCCGGCTTCTCTTTGAGGGTCGCTTGCACGTCAACTTGGCTCGGGGCTCCGAAACGGTTGCTCGTCAACACTTCCCGCGTTCTTTCGACAACTTTGCCGAAGCCGGTTGTGCGGGTGGACGCACTTGTAGCGATGACCATGATTACTTCCCTCTCCTGGTTTCGGTTGCATGCGGAACGTCAGTAAACGGCTTTGGCGAAGGCTGTCCCACGTTGCGGTCACCGCCACCTCCTCAATGGGCGTAGGCTCCTCTAATGCGGCCCTACGTACCCCCAGGGGTATCTTACTGATCGCGGCGCCACATCGGTAGCCCGGCGAACGTGCCGATATCGCCTGAGCTATCGCGGGCGCAAAAACTGACATAAGCGCCCGCGCGCCGCTTGGTTCGGCGGCTTTCAGGACAGGTCATAACTCAAGTGGCCCAGCAACTTTGACTAGTCGTCAAGACTCGCATTCGGTGCCCGTGCCGCGGCGCTCAATGGCTTATCCGCTCGCCTCCTGGAGTCCCCCCGAAGACCTGCGTCGCCTCAGCCGTACAGCTCATCGTCGACTGCGGTCTGAAGCCTGGACTCGCTATACCTTCGTTTTTTCACTCAGCGCGTTGATCGCGGCCTGCAGTTTGCCCGCGGCTTGGTCCGCAATGTCCTGAAGCCCGGGCTGGTCAGCCACCCGGACCATAATCTGCGGGTCCATCGCCTCGACCAGGACAGTGTCGCCCGCATCGGCGGCATCGGTTCGCACCACTACGTTGCACGGCAACAACTGTCCGATCTGGCGATCGAGATCCAGCGCGCGATGCGCGAGCGCCGGATTGCAGGCGCCGAGGATCAGGTAGTTCTCCATATCCTTCCCGAGCTTCTGTTTCAGCGTGGCTTTGACGTCGATCGTGGTCAGCACGCCGAAACCCTGATCGGCCAGAGCTTTAGTGGTTTGCTCGACCGCCTCCTCGAACGAGGTGTGCAGCGTGGTGGCTAGTCGTGTTTGCATTGCTTCTCCTTTTTCAGTTCCGAACACCCGTCGACTGCGATCCCGCACCAGGCATTCACGCCAGCGCCAGGAACAACTTCTCGAGTTCGGCCTCCGTCAGTGTTGGCGTGCCGGCTTTCCTGCTGCCGGCGATGCACTGCCGGAGACCAGATGCGACGATCTTGAACCCGGCCCGGTCGAGCGCGCGCGACACCGCCGCAAGCTGCGTCACGACCTCCTTGCAATCACGGCCCTGCTCGATCATCGCGATCACCCCGGCCAGTTGCCCATGAGCGCGTCGCAGCCGATTGAGCACCGCGGCGATGCTTTCCTCATCCCTATCGATCATTTTGTCCTCCATATCCAGTTGGCAGCGCCAATAGTACCCCTGGGGGTATGTCGACGTCACTGAGAACCCCTTGATCCGGCAACCAGTGGAATACCCCTATGGGTATTAGTATTGTACTGGTCATGAGCGAGCACACCCGTTACCACGACGTACTCAACGACCTCCATCCCCAACACCGCGCACTGCGCAAAATGATCCCTGACGTCTACAAGGGCTTCGCCGAGATGAGCAACGGCGCGCTGACTCCGGGAGCCTTGGACAGGAAAACCAAAGAACTCATCGCGATGGCCATCGGTGTCGTGGCCGGCTGCGACGGCTGCATCGCCTCACACGCCCAAGGGGCGGCACGCGCCGGAGCATCCAAGGAAGAAGCGGCCGAAGCCATCGGTGTCACGTTTCTCATGCACGGTGGCCCGGCCACCATTTACGGCGCCCGCGCCTACGACGCGTTCTGCGAATTCGCCGACGCGGAGAAGGGACCGCGCTCACCTGAATGAGCACCTTCAGCAAGACGGGCAATCTTCGGGCCGACGCCACAAGCGTGGGTGGGCTCCACTCGCTGAACCCTGCCACCACCACAGTGCTTCGACAACCGCGGCGCCAAGCACGCCGATCCCCAGCGCAATGGCGGTCAACGCGATGTTTGACGGATCCAGCATGAACTGTTCGCGGGCCAAGGGAATGCTGAAAATCACTACGTACGCGGCGCCGGAGAGGGCAACTAGCAGCGCCCGCCACCAGGTGTAGGGCCGGGCCACCACCGCCAGTACCCACACCGCGATCACCAGCAGGGTGATCAGCGCCGACGTCGATGCCTGCATCTGCTGCACCGGAGTCGCGGCCGCCCCTCGAAAAGCCAACAGATAACACACGAAGGTAGCGACACCGGCGACTGCACCGTTGGGCACGGCGGCCGTTACCACGCGGCGCACGAAACCGGGCTGTGCGCGCTCATTGTTCGGCGCAAGCGACAGGATGAACGCAGGGGCCCCGATCGTGAACCAGGCGGCGGTGGTCACTTGGATCGGCTGAAACGGAAACGCCAACACGTTAATCCCGAAGGCTCTGGCGCCCAGACCGCCAATGCCAATCAGCAGCGCCAATAGTACCGAGTACACGGTCTTGGTCAGGAACAGGTTGGAAACGCGTTCGATGTTGCCGATCACGCGGCGCCCTTCGCCGACGACATAGGGCAGTGTGGCGAACTTGTTGTCCAGCAGCACAATCTGGGCGACCGCGCGTGACGCCGGGCTTCCCGCTCCCATCGCGACGCCGATGTCCGCGTCTTTGAGGGCCAGCACGTCGTTGACGCCGTCACCGGTCATCGCGACGGTGTTGCCGCGGGATTGCAAGGCGTGCACTATCGCACGCTTCTGGTCGGGGCGCACCCGGCCGAAGGTGGAGTACTGCTCGAGGGTGTCGGCCAGTTCATCGGCATCGCTGGGCAACTTGCGCGCGTCCAGCGTCTGCCCGGAAAGTCCCAGCGCTGAAGCCACTGCCCCGACCGATATGGCGTTGTCACCCGAGATGACCTTAACCGAGACATTTTGTCGCGCAAAGTAATCCAATGTCGCCCGCGCGTCGGGTCGAACGCGCTGTTCCAGCATGAGTAAAGCGGCCGGCACGACGCGGCCGGGCGCGTCGGGATGGTCGACCGGCAGGTCGGTGCAGCCCAGCAGCAGCACCCGAAGCCCGCGCGATCCGGCTTCGTCGGCCCGCTCGGCGACCGCTGACGACGGGTCCAACAGCACGTCGGGCGCGCCCAGAACCCAGTTGCCGTGGTCGCGATAGGACACCCCGCTCCATTTCGTGGCGGACTTGAACGGGGCGGTCGCCGTGACCGTCCAACCCGGCGGATTGCGGTAGGCCTCGGCGATCGCCTCAATGCTGGCGTTGGGTCGGGGGTCGCCGGCGGCCATTGATGCCAGCGCATCGATGATCGTGCCGACGCCTGGTGCGGTGTCCAGCCGCTGTAAATCGGCTACCTGCATCCGGTTCTCGGTCAACGTGCCGGTCTTGTCGGCGCACACCACGTTGACGCGGGCAAGGCCCTCGATCGCAGGCAGCTCCTGTACCAGGCACCGGCGCCGGCCGAGACGAACCACGCCCACCGCGAACGCGATCGACGTCATCAGCACTAGACCTTCAGGAACCATCGGCACCAACGCCCCCACCATGCGCAGCACCGATTCCCGCCAGCCGACCCGGGTAGTGAAGAGCTGGGTGTAGATGATCAACAACCCAGCGGGAACCAGTAGATAGGTAATGAATTGGAGGATCTTGTTGATCCCGGTGCGCAATTCCGAGTGGACGAGGGTGAATTTACTGGCCTCCTCGGTCAGCCGGGCCGCGTAGGCGTCGCGCCCGACCTTCGTAGCTCGATAGGCACCAACTCCGGCAACGACGAAACCGCCAGACATCACCGCGTCGCCGACGTCTTTCAAAATCGGGTCTGCCTCGCCAGTGAGCATGGACTCGTCGACTTCCAGACCGGATTCCTCGACCACCACGCCGTCGACCACAATCTGATCGCCAGGCCCCAACTCGATGATGTCGTCGAGCACCACTTCATTCGGCAACAGTTCACGTGTCTGGCCTGCACGGCGCACCTGCGGCTTGGCCTGCCCGACGATCGCGAGTTTGTCCAGCGTCTGCTTGGCACGTAATTCCTGCACCATGCCGACGACGCTGTTGGCGATGATCAAAAAACCAAACAAGCCGTTTATGAGCGAGCCCGTCGCCAGCACGATGGCTAACAGCACGCCGAGGATCGCGTTGATTCGGGTGAAGACGTTGCCGCGCACGATGTCGGCCACGGTGCGCGTCGCGCGGCCGGGGACGTCGTTGATCTTGCCGTCGGCGACCCGACGGGCCACTTCAGCGTCGGTGAGGCCGGCGACGAGCGACGTCGACATGAATGACAACCCTATCGATCACGTCCCGCGAATCTGTTCATTCGTAAGGCCGAAAGTCACTCGAGACGCTGGCATCGGCCTCTGGCTGACGGGCTGCGCGGTTGCCAGGATGGCCAGGTGCGAAGCCAACACCACGAGTGGGTTTCCCCGTCGACGCTTGATCCGGAAGAGACCGCGGATCTCCTGCTGCGTGACCTGCACAGCACGCCCGAAGGGCTATCTGAAACCGAGGCCAAGCGACGCCTGTTGCAGTTCGGGCCGAACGAGTTGCAGCGACGGCGCGGCCGCGAATGGCCGCAGGCGTTGGTGCGTCAGCTGACCCATCCGCTGGCCTTACTGCTGTGGGTGGCCGCCGGACTGCTGCTGGTCGTGGGCTCTCATGTGGTGGCAGCCGCTGTGGTGTTGATCATCATGCTGAACGCCGCCTTCTCCTTCGTACAGGAAGTGCAGGCCGAGCGGGCGGTGGAGGCGCTCGCCAAATACCTTCCGCAACGGGCGAAGGTGGTCCGCAACGGTGCCATCGTCGAAATCGACGCGACGCAACTGGTTCCTGGCGACATCGTGGTGATTGAGGAGGGCGATCGGATTGCCGCCGACACCCGGTTGCTAACCGGCGCGATCGAGGTGGATATGTCTGCGCTGACCGGCGAATCGGTACCCACACTGCGCTCGGCGGCACTACTGGACGTGAATGTTCCACTGATGAGCGCACACGAGTTGGTGTTCAGCGGGACCAGCTGCACAGGGGGTCAGGCCCGTGGGGTCGCATTTGCCACGGGCATGGCGACCGAGATCGGCCGGATCGCGGCCCTGTCCGAGCGTGTCAAAAGCGATCCCAGCCCGCTGGAGCGTCAAGTCAGGCGGGCAGCATGGCTGATCGCGGCGGTATCAGTGATGCTCAGCTTGTCGTTTATCCCCGTGGCCACGCTTGCGGCCCACCTGACTGTGGTCAACTCGTTGGTGTTCGCCGCCGGCCTGCTGGCCGGCATGGTGCCCGAGGGATTGCTGCCGGTGATCACCCTGGCGTTAGCGGTGGCGGTGCGGGAGTTGGCGAATCGCGGTGCATTGGTGAAACGTCTTTCCGCGGTGGAGACGCTGGGCTCGACTGATGTGATCTGCACCGACAAGACTGGAACCCTCACCCAAAACCGCATGACCCCCGTGGCGGTATGGACGGCCGCCGGCCGAATCGAGCTCGACACCCATGAGCGCCAGGTAGACACTCGGTCGTCGCCCACACTTGAGTCGCTCGGTCTTATCGCAGCGAGCTGTAACAACGCTCGAATCGACGACGAAAACGGCCCGGTCGGCGATCCTACCGAGGTCGCGGTGCTCTCGGCGGCCCGCAGTCTCGGCGCCGTGAGCGATGTCGCGGTCCGAGAAGCGCACCGGCGCTGGCAATTTCACTTCGACCCCGAAGTGAAATTGATGTCGACCATTGACCGTTTGGATGCCGGGCCACCGGTCGTGCATACCAAAGGTGCGCCGGAGGCGCTTTTGCCGCGATGCAGCCACATACTCGACAGCGATGGAAAGCCGCAGCCGCTCGACGAGCTCCAACGAAGCCGTATCGAAGACGCGGTCAACTCCTTCGCGGCCGAGGGATTACGGGTTCTCGGTTTCGCGCAGCGTCAGCTGCCAGCGAAGCAGCGGGTGCCGCACCGCCGAGGCACTGCTGAACAGGATCTGTGCCTTACCGGTTTGATCGCCATGCTGGATCCCCCTAGGCCGGGCATCGTAGACGCCGTGGCGCAATGCCATACCGCAGGCATCCGGATTATCGTGATCACCGGCGATCACCCCTTGACCGCGGCCGCCATCGCGGAAAGGATCGGCATCACGGGCCCGCACCCCACCGTCGTCACCGCCGAACAATTCGAACAACTCGACGAGAACCAACTGGCCGCGCTGATCCGCGATCAGCCAGAGGTGATCTTCGCCCGCGCCTCACCGGAGGCCAAGCTGCACATCGCCGAGGCGCTGCGCGGCGAAGGCCATGTGGTCGCAATGACCGGCGATGGTGTCAACGACGCCCCCGCGCTGCGACGCGCCGATATCGGTGTGGCGATGGGACTTTCGGGCACCGACGTCGCCCGAGAAGCTGCGACGATGGTACTTACCGACGACGACTTCGGCTCGATTGTCACCGCGGTGCATGCCGGTCGGCGCATCTACGACAACGTGCGCAAGTTCATCGTCTACATATTTGCGCACGCGGTGCCGGAGGTGGTCCCTTTCCTGTTGTTTGCGCTCAGCGGCGGTGCCATCCCCCTGCCGCTGACGATCCTCCAGCTTCTGGCCTTCGACGTCGGAAGCGAAACCCTGCCGGCGCTATCGCTCAGCCGCGAACCAGCCGAGCCCGGCATCATGCAGCGGCCACCACGGCCCCGTAATGAAGGCGTGATCCGTATGCCAATGCTGCTGCGCGCCTGGTTGTTCCTTGGTGTGGTAGTCACCGGATTGTCGTTGGGCGGCTACTTCTACGTTCTGCTCAAAGCGGGCTGGCACCCCGGCGTGCCGGTCGATGTCGGTACACCGATGTATCACGTTTACCGGCAAGCGACGACCATGACGTTTCTCGGCATGATCACAGGGCAGATCGGCACGGCCTTTGCTGTGCGCACTCAGCGCGCCTCACTGCGGTCGGTAGGAATATTCAGCAACAAGTATCTGCTTGCCGGCATCGCCGCCGAAATCGTGCTGGCCGCGATCCTCGTCTACGGCCCGCCACTGCAGACCCTGTTGGGGACCGAGGCGCTGCCAGCGCCCGATCTGCTGGTGCTGTTGCCGTTCCCGTTCGTGGTGTGGGGCGCGGACGAACTCCGTCGCTACCTGCTACGCCGCTCACGAAACCGGCAACATCGCAAGCGGGAGCTAGCGCATGATGCTAGGGGTCAGGTCACGCCCGTTTAGCCCTCGTTGAAGGGGACGCGGCTGCTTGATCAGGCGGCGCGCGGAAGATCCGGCGCCGAACGCGTCGCCTGGGACGTGGGCCGACTCGCAGCGAGAGTCCAGCCAACATACGTCAGATACAGCCCGATCAGGCCCATAACCACGAACGCCGTCCACCACCACATAGTCGCGTCGAGCGCACGCACGGCGACCAAAATGAAGGTGCGGGGAAATGCCATGAGGAACAGTCCCTTTAACACCGTCAACCAGCCCAGGACCGACACGATAACCGCTGCGGCACCTCGCCAATACGGGTGAAGAGCGACCACGACCAGGCCGATCAGCAGAACGAATGCGCCAGTTACCCATGGCCACACGAAGTTTGCGCCGAACTCCGACAGGAGGGCTCGCATTTCCGAGGTGCGAGCGACGGCTGTGGCCGTGACGATAACGAGGAATGGACCGATCTCGCGGGCGAACATGAGCGTTCTGGCTTGGGATTGTGGTAAGGAGGTCATTGCTATTGCCTTTCCTCTGGCCGATCTTTGCAGCCGCCATTCGACCACCTGACGGGTTACCACCGATAGGGACCGAAGTCCCGCGATCTTGTGCCGTTCGCCCAACCTATGGATCTATTGGCATGTCGAATTGTGCAGCCGTAACGGATGAGAAAGCCACGGCCACATGGCCGATGCGATGATATACAGCTGCAAGCGCGTCAACTGCTTATGCTCCGGAATGCGGGGGTGTTTAGAGCGCATCGTGGTGCCTACCCGTTTCGAAAATCCATCAGGCACCGGACAGTTGCGGTGTCGTTCCTGTCGACCACACTCGGCTGGGCTGGCAATACAGTGCCGCGCCAGCCGTGATCCCTGCGCCGGCAGCGATGACCAGAACCGGCGCGCCCGTGGGAAGCAGACGAGCACCGCGGTGTAGCGCCGCTGCCAGCGAGCCGGTGTGGATCCTTTCATCGGCTGCGACGGTGATCTGTTCGACCGGCACGCCCAGTTCGGCCGCGAGCGCAGTGCGGTAGCCGCGCAGGCCTGGAGCGGCGACGATCGCATCGAGGTCCTCAATTCCAAGCGAGCACTTGGCGAGGCAGCCGCGAGCCGCCTCCGCGCCGGCAGCGGCCAACTCCCGTCCCTTCGTAGTCGATTCGCCGAATCGCAGCACGTTACGTGCGTCTCCGCGCCCCACTGTTGCGTGGAAGCTCTCTCCGTCGTCGGGGCAGTTCGCCCAGTGAAATGGCCCCAAGCCGTCGCCGTCGCCAGACCAACTGCACAACAGTGCGGCGCCGACCGGCGAGAATGGGAAGTGCTCGCTCATCCCGTGTCCGGGATCAGCATCGCTGGCCACGATCAGAGCGCAACCGATGGTGCGCGAACGCAAAAATCCGTCGACGATCTGCAAGGCGGTGAGTATGCCGCAGGTGCCGTTGGCGATGTCGAAGGAGAACGTCCCGTGCGCGTCGGCATGGGGATCCTCCACATTGGCGCCGATGTCCTCTTGGATGAGGGCGGCAAGCGCGGGTTCCCCCAGATTCCTGTCGCGGTAAACCCCGGCGTTGACCAAAAGGTCGACGTCGTCGGGGTCTCGCCCAGACAACTGCAGACATTTCTTGGCCGCCGCGACGGCCAGTCGCAGCGCGCTATGACGGGAGCGCCAACCGCCACTGGTGATCTCGATTCGCTCAATGACTGTGCCCATAACGCTTCACCAGATCTTCGTCCAAAGTGAGAAGAATGACGCCGATCTCCAGGCCTGATGCCAAAGCGATCAGCGCGACCGTCTCGCCCGGCTGGATGCGTCCTGCTTCGAGTTCTTCGACAAGGGCCACCGTATGGGTCGTCGAGGCGGTGTTACCGTACCGATCCACCGTGATTACCGCGTCATGGCGAGGGCTCTCACCGAAAGACGCCGCCATCGCCGCCATGCCTTTGCGGATGGCGCGCGCCGACGTTTGGTGGGTGATCACATGGTCGATGTCATGGATGGAAATGCCTGCCGTGTCTAAGACTTCGTGCAGCAACAGCGGGGTATTCGACATTGCAGCGCGGTGAATACCGCGAGAATCGGTGAACATCCGGGCACCCGGATCGCGGCCCTTGGGGTAGGCCAGGCACAGTCGGCTGTAGTCCGCGACGGTCGTGAACCCGGCCAGCCTGATGCCACCCGATCCAGAGGGCGCACGTTCGAGCAGCAGGGCCGCTCCCGCGTCACCGAGGGTCAGCGAGGCAAGCTCTTTGCTCATGATGTTGCGGATGTGCCGGGCTGCGTTTTTACCGAGCGGGGAAATGTATTCGCCGCTGACAACCAGCCCCCGCTCGACGGTTCACTGCCGGATCCAGTTGTTGAGCACCGTGACACCGGTCAGCATTCCGGCGCAAGCGTTGGAGACGTCGAAGGTCATCGCGTTCTCAGCGCCGATCCCATGGGCGACAGCAATACTCATCGAGGGTTCCAGCCACTGGGTAAGGCCACCGCGAAACTTCGTGATGCTGCAGTTGATCACGACGTCGATCGCCACCGGATCCTGCTGTGCCCGGGCCAGGCAGTCGAGCGCCGCCGAAGTCGCCAGGCTGTAGGAGTCCTCATCTCCGACTGAGACGCGACGCTCACGTATGCCGGTCAGCCGCTCCAAGTCAATATGGGTGTGATGGCGCGTGGTGGACATCAATTCGTCTGTGGTGAGGTGCGTGGCGGGCAAATGCCGGCCTGCCCCGGCCACTCGTGTGCTATACGCGGCTGCACCTCCATTGCCCGCGACGTCCATCACCAGCCAGTGGGTTCGCACCGCCAATCACCACCTCTCGTAACCAGGCAGGCCCAGCACCAACGTCAGCGGCGAAGCTCCAGGACGTCGCTCAGCGGGCGCCGGGGCGTGGCTGGAGGATGCGGCTCGACCCTCGGTATCCGGCCCACCCGAATCAATAAATGCGGCAGGCCGGGCTGTCCGGTCAGCCGCTGGATCAATTCCCGGGCCGGAGTCACTTCGGTCATGTGCGTGAGCGTGCACGTCGCCATCCCGGCAATCGTGCAGTCAAGCAACACAGCGGATAACGCCTCACCGCACCGCAAAACTTCCGGGCCGGTGTCGCCGTGCGTGGACAGCACCAGGATTTTGGAGTGGTCGGCACCGATGGCGGCACGCCGGTCTTCGTATCCCGTGGTCGGGAAGCCTCGTGCCACATCAACACGGCGCGCCTCCGAAGCAGACACTCGCGAGCTGGGCGGTACTCCGTGATCCAGATCGAATGGCGATGTCCACCAGCGTAGTTCGGATTGGTATGACGGATCGTTCTGGCGGATCGCTTCTGTGAGCCGCGACGCCTCAGCCAGCTGTTCACGAGCATCGTCGGATATCACGCTGAGCATCACCGCACCATCGTCCAAGCGGCCACGCAGGCGCTGTTCTAATGCATCCCAGCTCCTTGGCTCGGCGAACGGTAACCGATCGGTCCTTCGCCGCAGGATTGCCCCGGCCCGCTCCCGGTCCGCATCGGTTACCGCCTGCGGGGTGAACCGGAGGGCCGCCAGAAAATCGGCCTTACCAGGATCCGGGAACCGCTCGATGGTGGCCTCCCAGCCAACGGCTGCCATCGCCACGCGCAGGTGATCAAGTACCGCGCCACAGCTCAGTAGCAGCTCTCTGCCTGATGGGTCGATGGTCGGCAACAGCTCTTCGCGGTCGGCGAACAGCTGGAGTTGTTGGCACTCGGCGACCCAACGCCAGGGCTGGCTGTTATGTAGGGAAGGGGCACGGCAAGCCAACATCACCGCATCGCGGATCACATCCGTTTCAAGCACCTTATGCGTCATCTCAACCACTCCCCTTTCGACAGTAAGGATTCGGCAGCGGTACGCCAGGGCCGTTGGTCCTCGTGGAAACGGGCTTTTGGCCCCCTAGGACAGCGGCGCACCATGGGTACGCTTTTGCCATGACTTATGTGATCGGCAGGGCATGTATTGACGTGATGGACAAGTCGTGTGTGCAGGAGTGCCCGGTGGACTGCATCTACGAAGGAGCTCGTTCTCTCTACATCAACCCCGACGAGTGCGTGGATTGCGGTGCATGCAAGCTAATTTGCCGTATGGAGGCGATCTATTACGAAACTGATCTGCCGGCGGACCAGCAACAGCACCTTGCCGACAACGCCGCGTTCTTCAGCGAGGTCTTACCGGGCCGTAGTGCACCTCTTGGCGCCCCGGGTGGCGCTGCTGTCCTGGGTCGGGTTGGTGTTGATACACCATTGGTCGCCGCGCTGCCGCAACCGGAATCGTGCTCACATACCCATCCGGATGGTTGAGAACAAGCGAGATGGCAGAGTCGACAACGGAGTACGGGATACTGGTCGGCGTCGACGGCTCGGCGGAGTCGGATGCCGCGGTACGCTGGGCAAGTCGTGAAGCCGTCATGCGTGCCGAGCGAATCACGTTGATGCATGTGGTTGGCCTTATCCCCGACTGGCCCAGTCCGTCAAGGCAGGCACAAATTTCTGCGCAGCGAGAGCAGAACGCCGGCAACGTGATCGAGCAGGCACACAAGGCTGTGTTAGCGAGTGTGACTGAACCGCAATCGCTCGACCTGCGCACCGAGGTCATCCATTCCGATATCGTGCGTGCACTCGTCTCGGCATCCGCGCAGGCCACGATGACCGTTGCGGGTAGTCGTGGGATGGACGCGTTCGGCCGCTTCCTTCTCGGCTCGGTCAGCAACGGCCTGCTCCACCACGCTTACGGTGCGGTCGCCATCATCCGCGATGATGACGCCATGGAGGTCGACCAGAATGCGCCGGTGCTGGTGGGCATCGACGGGTCCGCCGCGTCAGAGGCGGCCACCGCCTTGGCCTTCGACGAAGCGTCGCTGCGGGGGGTGCCTCTTGTCGCGTTGCACGCGTGGAGCGATGTCGGTGTCTTCCCCATACTCGGGATGGACTGGCGCGATTACGAGGCCCAAGGCGAACGTGTCCTCGCGAAACGCCTGACGGGTTGGCAAGAACGATACCCCGACGTGAAAGTTCACCGCCGGCTGGTATGCGACAAGCCGGCCCGCTGGCTACTCGAAGAGTCCCGCCGCGCACAACTGGTCGTGGTCGGTAGCTGCGGCCGCGGCGGGTTCCCCGGCAAGCTGTTGGGCTCTGTGAGCTCGGCCGTCGCGCATTCCGCGGAAGTCCCTGTGATCGTTGTACGTCCGCGCTTGGGAGAAGCATGAAATGACTAGGCAGGACACCCATTCGGGGGTCGTGGTGGGCGTCGACGGGTCGTCGCCATCCAGAGTGGCGATACGCTGGGCGGCACATGAGGCGGCGATGCGCAACGCCCCGTTGACCCTGGTCCATGTCATCTTCGCGCAGGGATGGGGCCCAGCGGTGTTCGGCGGATCCGCCGAACCCAGCGAAGAGCTGCAGGCATTCGGTCGGAAGATCATCGACGATGCCGTAAAAGTGGTCGAAGACAGCCTCCAAAACGGAGCGCGCCCTCAGATCGATCGCGAAGTGGTGTCGGGGCCGCCCGTTGCGACGCTTGTTGATCTGTCCAAGGATGCGCAGCTGGCGGTGGTGGGGCGCCGGGGGCGGGGTTTATTAGATCGAGTTCTGCTGGGCTCGGTCAGCACCGGACTGGTCTACCACGCCCGCTGCCCGGTGGCGGTGGTCCACCAGGAGGATCCGTTCGCGCCGCAGCCCTCACAACTGCCGGTCTTGGTTGGCATCGACGGCTCGCCGGCCTCGGAGTTGGCCACCGCAATCGCCTTCGACGAGGCGTCCCGGCGTGACGTGGGATTGATTGCACTGCATGCCTGGAGTGATGCCGACGTGTACGAGATCGGCACGGCGGAATGGTCAGCGCAACAGGCGGGGGCGGTGGCGGCATTAGCTGAACGCCTGGCGGGCTGGCAGGAACGCTATCCCGACGTCAGCGTGGATCGCCGGATTGTGTCGGGCCACCCCGCCCTTCATCTGATCGATCAAGCCCAGTCATCCCAACTCGTCGTGGTTGGTAGCCGCGGCCGAGGCGGATTCGCGGGGATGCTGCTGGGCTCGGTGAGCACGGCGGTAGTGAACGCGGCCCGCATACCGGTCATCGTGGCCCGCCAGCACTAAACCGCAACATCGTGCTGCTGTCCAACATCTGGTCACGCAGAGGGAAAGCGTGAGCTGCCGGTCACGATGATTTCGTGGTCGGCGGGCCACTCACGGTCAGAGGCGAGCACCACCCGTGTGGTGCGCGGATTGCGCGCGGTATCGGTATAGGTGAGCGTCACAGTGTCGCCCGGAGCCTTCGACAGGATTGCCGCAACCGCCGCCGCCGAGGTCGCGATCACTCGGTTGTCCACCATGGTGATCACCGTCCCGGGTACCAAGCCGGCCGCCGCGGCGGGGCTACCAGGTTGCGTCTCAGTGACTTTGGCGCCATGAGTATCGTCTGCGATCATTCGCACACCCAGATAGGCATGCGACGCTTTGCCGGTGGTGATCAACTCGCGTGCGATTCGCTTGGCTTGATCGACCGGAACAGCGAACCCGAGCCCATTTGAACCACTCGGCCCAAAGAGCAAGTTGGCGCCGGTCGCGGCGATCACAGCAGTGACGCCAATGAGTTCGCCGTTGTTGTCGATCAGCGCGCCGCCCAAACTCCCCGGGTTGAGCGACGCGTCGGTTTGGATCGCGTCGAGCACGGTCTCCCGGCCGGAGGAGTCGACGATGGTGGGTACAGGGCGGTGCAACGCACTGATGACACCCGTCGTTACGGTGCTCTGCAGGCCCAATGGAGACCCGACCGCAGCCACTTTCTGACCCACGTGGAGATTGGCTGAAGAGCCGACCGTGATCGGTGTGAGCCCGGAAACTCCTTGTGCACGAACAACTGCCAGATCACTCGCTAAGTCCAGCCCCACCACGCTGAACGGTGCCGTACGGCCGTCTGCAAAAGTGGCCACCGTTTTCATGGAACCGTCGCCGCCGGTTTTGCCGCCGGAAGGCACGATCTCGCTGCTGTTGGTCAGGATCAGCCCGTCAGCGGCCCAGACGACACCCGATGCGCCTTGGAACAGCTGATCGGTGTCCGTCTCCAGTTTGACGACACTGGGCACTGCCTTGGCGACAGCGCGCTCAAGGGAGTAATCCGGTGACTCGAGCGTGGGCCACAGGGCCGAAGCGCTGCCATGAGCATGTTGATCACCGAATGGATCGACAGCCAGTACGGCAGTTGCCCCGATAATCCCGGAGATCACCGCCACTGCCATTGCGCCGGCAAAAAGTTTGATATCGCGCGAAAGGCTCTGGTGCCGGGCATTTGGCGCTTCGCGATGATCGGCCTTCATGATGCGCTGCGCATTGCCGGTGCCGGCCGTTGCAGCCGCCGAAGACAGCTGCTGCGCTGCTGGGAGTTGGGTCACCCTATTCCCTAACTGATTGGTTCGTATCGCGGTATATCGACTACATCTTCACCTCGCGATGCTCGTCCTAGTAGGGACCGAAGTCCCAATGCCTGCGGGCGTTTGTCGCTGCAATTCGCGACGTGCCGAGTTGCCCGACGAACGGCCCTAGCACACAGGACTTCCGTACCTACCGCGGAAACCCGTCACATGGTCGGATCGAGTTGCCGGTGAATGGAGTGTGACCAGAGATGAAGCCACCGATTCGGCCCGCGCGGAGTGGATCGCGGATTGTGACGTTGACGATGAATCCGGCTCTCGATATCACCACGACCGCCGACCGCGTCCGGCACACCGAGAAAGTCCGCTGTCACGGCGCGCGGTATGACGCCGGCGGCGGTGGCATCAACGTAGCCCGCATTGCTCATGCCCTTGGTGCATCGGCGTCTGCGGTATTTCCCGCCGGCGGTCAGACCGGACAGCTAGTCGCCGATTTGGTTGCCGAGTCTGATGTTCCATTTCGTCGGATCCCGATCGCCGACACGACGCGGGAGAGTTTCACGATCAATGATACCTGCAGCGGCCACCAGTATCGGTTTGTGCTACCCGGTCCGCGGTTGACTTTCGCAGAACAAGCTCAATGCCTCGACGAACTGCGGCTGGCGGCAAGATCGGCCGACTTTGTGGTGGCCAGCGGAAGCCTGCCGCCGGGCGCACCCGCCGATTATTATCAGCGCGTCGCCGACATCTGCGCGGAGCTGGGATCGTTACTTGTCCTCGACACATCCGGCAGCGGCTTGAGGCACATCACGTTCGGGGTGTTCCTACTGAAAGCCAGCGTGCGAGAACTCCGCGAGTGCATTGGTTCTGACCTCGGCACCGAATCAGAGCAAGTGGCAGCCGCGCTAAAGTTCATCCGGTGCGGCCGGGCCCAAGCCGTGGTGGTGTCACTCGGTTCGCATGGTGCGCTGCTCGCGACACCACATGGGTGCCAACGGTTTTTGTCGGTGCCGGTGCGCACCGTCAGCGGTGTCGGAGCTGGCGACGCGATGGTAGCCGCGATCACCGTCGGCTTCAGTCGAGGATGGCCGATCGACAAATCTGTTCGCTTCGGAATTGCTGCGGGGGCAGCGATGTTGATGACGCCTGGCACCGCCGCGTGTAACTGTGCTGACGCGGAACGCCTTTTCGAGATAGTACCGGAGCCAACCGAAGTGTGATCGACAAGCAACAGTACGAACCCAGCAAGCGAGACGTTCCTCTGACACTTAAGGAGAATTCGATGATCAAACTAGTGCCGAACATGCCAGAGGGAGTGACCGGTATTCGCGTTTCCGGCCGGCTGCTTGGTGACGAACTGCGCGAGTTGCAGCCGGCCATAGAGCAGCTGCTCAAAAAGGGCGAGATCAGGATCGTGGAGGTAATCGCGTCGGATTACGAGGGCTTCGGACACGGCGGGTTAGCCGCAGACCTAAAGCTGGGCTTCGGCACTGTGCTGCCGCATTATTCGGCCTTCAAACGAATCGCGATAGTGTCCGATAAGCAATGGGTCGCCCATACTATGCACGCGCTGGCCTGGATGCTCCCCGGCGAGGTCGCCGTGTTCGGCCTTGACGAGCTCGAGCGCGCCAAAGAGTGGGCGGCCCGCTGAGGGGCGACTTCGTTAATTCAGCTGATTCTCAGTCGGCCCCAGCAGTAGTTCCATTGAGATGCCAATGATTTCTGCTACTGCAGCGATCACATGCGGCATCGCGGCCGCCACCTGCGCCGTGAACCCGAAACCCTGCCCGGTGTCAGCGGCCTCGACGCCCAACACCACTAGCCGGTCGGGCATCCGGCCCAGCGCCTGCCCCAGTGCAAGTGCTTGGGTCACATTTAGACCGTGCGTGCTGACCCCGCCTCCGGCAATCAGATCACCGGCTGTGACGCGATGGATGCGACCGGGCGTCGACGGAGTGGTCATCGCCGCATCCACCAACACCGCCAGCTTTGCCCCAGACCACGCCTCCAGGAGGGTCATGGGATCCTCGATGCCGGTCACGACACGAACATGGGCGGGCTTGTGCTCGTCGATCGCCGCAGCGACGGCAGGGCCGACACCGTCGTCGCGACGATACGGGTTCCCGATCCCGATGACCACGACGTCAGCGTTCAACGCCGCTCCACTGTGAGCTTCAGAAAGTGCGCCGAGCAGGAGATGCATGGGTCATAGCTACGAATCACCCGCTCGCACATGGCTGTCAGCTCACCATCGTCCAGCGCGAGGTTCGCCGATACCACCTGCGCCAGATCGGATTCGATGGCAGCCTGGTTCTGTGAGGTGGGCGGAACGATGCACGCGTCGCCGATAAGTCCTTCCTCGGTGATCCGGTATCGGTGATACAGCAGCCCCCGCGGTGCCTCACTGACACCGTGGCCGATTCCGGCGTGGACGGGCACGTCGACGTACGGCCGCTGCGGAGGCTTGTAGTCATCGATGATTCGTAGCGCCTCTTCGATCGCGTATACCACCTCCACTGCCCGAACCACAATGCTGCGGAAGGGATTTCGACATTCAGCGGCCAACCACGCTTCGGCGGCAGCTTCCCGCGCGACCGGAGAGAGCACCGAGGAGTTCAGCGAATAGCGCGCCAGCGGCCCGGTGAGGTAGCGGCCACCGTCCAAGGTAGCGTGCAACGCAGTGGAGTACGGCACCTGCGACTCGAGCACATGCTCGGTGAATTCGGCTGCCGGGAACGACAGTCCGGCGCTGCGCGCAATCGTCCCGTTCTCGATCGGATAACGGTCAGGCTGCGTGAGCGCGAGGAACTCGTGGCCGAGTTCCAGGTCGGGGAATTCGAATTCGGACACCCAGCGCACGGTGGCGACCGCGTCGTCGAGCGCATGGCGCAACTGCTCGGCAACCGGTTGCAGGTCCGTCCGGGTGGGCACCGAATAGAACCCGCCCAGTCGTGCGTTGATCGGGTGGATTGCTCGCCCGCCGATGAATTCCATCAGCCGGTTGCCGGCCTTCTTCAGCCGCAAGCCCCGCTCGACGATATCGCGCTCATCTTTCGCTAACGCGATTGCGTCGGGATAGCCGAGAAAGTCCGGTGCATGCAGCAGGTAGATGTGCAAGACATGGCTGTGGATCCACTCCCCGCAGTACAGTAGTCGACGCAGTGCCACCACGTCCGGATCGACCTGGATGCCACACGCGTCTTCAATCGCATTGCACGCACTGACCTGGTAAGCCACCGGGCAGATGCCGCACACCCGCGCAGTGATGTCTGGCGGCTCGGTGTAGGCACGGCCACGCAGGAACGCCTCGAAGAACCGCGGCGGTTCATAGATGTTCAGCTCCACACGTTCCAATACCCCGTCGCGCAGCTTCACGTGCAAGGCGCCTTCGCCTTCGACACGGGTCAATGCGCCCACAGTCAGAGTGCGGCTACCCTCGCTCATCTGTCATTCCGTTCGGCGGCGAACTTTGCGACGTTGAAGGTCGAAAACACCCGGTCGACGTCACCCTCGGACATCCCGTCTCGGCGCAGCAGCGGGATCAACGCCGGCATGTTCGGTGTAGCCATCGGGCCGAAACATCCGTAGCAGCCGCGACGATGCCTGGGGCACAATGCTCCACACCCGGCATGGGTGACTGGGCCCAGACACGGGGTGCCATCGGCGACGAGGACACAAGTCACCCCACGCAGTTTGCACTCCATGCATACCGTCTTGGCCGGAATTCGAGGCTTGCGCCCGACCAGCAGCGCGGCCAGGGTATCGAGCAGCTGGCCGCGGTCGATGGGGCAGCCCTGTAGCTGGTAGTCCACCTTGACGTGCGCGGAGGCCGGCGTGGAAGTCGCCAGCGTGTCGATGTACTCCGGTTTGGCGTAGACGACGGCCGCGAACTCGGCGACGTCGGCGAAGTTCCGCAGTGCCTGGACGCCACCCGCGGTCGCACACGCACCGATGGTCACCAGAACCTTGGACTGCTCGCGGATTTCGTGGATACGCTCTTGGTCGTGGCTGGTGGTGATCGAGCCCTCGACCAGTGACACGTCGTAGGGTCCGCCGACGATCGCGCTGGAGGCTTCGAGGAACGTGCGGATCTGCACCTGCTCTGCGAGAGTGAGCAACTCGTCCTCACAGTCCAGTAGTGTCAGCTGGCAACCGTCACATGAGGCGAACTTCCAGACGGCCAATGTCGGTGGGGCCATCTATAGCTCCTGGACCTGTAGCAGTGGACCGGCGACGTCATAACCAACGACCGGTCCGTCGCGACAGAGCAGCAGCGGGCCCAGCTGACAGTGCCCGCACCAGCCGATCCCACATTGCATGTTCCGCTCCAGCGAGACTCGAATATCGTTGGCAGCGAGGCCCTTCTGCACCAGCTCGCGGGCGCAGAACCGGATCATGGGCTCGGGTCCGCAGATAAATGCAGTGGTACGTGCAGGATTCAGCGTCAACCGTCGCAGCGGCTCGGTGACCAATCCGACCTCCCACGGCCAGTCGGGCCCTGCTGCATCGACGATCAGTTCGGCCTCGAGCAGTGGGTTTCCTGCCCATTCTGCGACCTCCTGGCGAAACAGGAAGTGCTCCGGTGTCCGCGCGCCGACGATCACCATCACCCGTCCGAACCGTGACCGCTGGGCCAACGCCTCCAAAACCACCGGCCGCAGGGGGGCCGAACCACACCCGCCGGCCACGATCACCAGGTCGCGCCCGTTCGACGTGGCCAACCCCCAGTCGGTACCGAACGGCCCGCGAACCCCGACCACCGTACCCACGTCGGCATCGTGCAATGCCTGGCTGACCGCGCCGACCGCTCGGATGGTGTGACCGATGGCGTCATCGGCATTTCGGGGAACACCGCTGACCGACATGGCGATTTCACCAATGCCGAAGGCGTACAACATCATGAACTGGCCGGGCAGCGGCGGCGCCACTGATTGACCCACCGGTTCCAGCCAGATGCTTGCCGCCTCGAAACTCTCGACTACCCTGCTGCGGACGCGATACGGGACGGGAGCCATCGCCGAGGACGGTGACTTTGCGTTCTGGGTCGCCGTTTTAGCCATCGCCAGGCTCCTCGGCCTGCTGTTCGCGCGCGAGCACCTCCAGCGCGTTCATTTCCTCGGTGATGTCAATCCCGGTGGGGCACCAGGCGATACAGCGCCCGCAGCCGACGCAGCCGGTGCTGTCGAACTGGTCATGCCAAGTGCCGAGCTTGTGGGTGATCCAGTGGCGGTAGCGTGACTCACCCGATTGCCGCACGCTGCCGCCGTGGATATAAGTGAAGTCGAACTCGTAGCACGACGCCCAGCGCATCCAGCGTTCGGCGTGTTCGCCGGTGAGATCGGTGATGTCCTCAGTGCTGGTGCAGAAGCAAGTGGGACAGACCATGGTGCAGTTGCCACACGTCAGACATCGACTGGCGACGTCTTCCCAGCGCGGTGACTCGCGCGACTCGACGAGCAGTTGGCGGTGGTCGACCTGCGGCATCTGCCGGCCCATATGATTCGCAGCTTCGCTGACTTCGCTTCGCGCCGCGTCAATTTCGGACTGGCTAGCTTCCCAGTGCGGCAGCGCGGCCAACACTTGCGCGCCGTCGTCGCTGCCGACGTCGACCAGGTAGTGCCTTCCATCGGCGTCGATGCGCTCGGTGAGCGCGAGATCGTAGCCAGGACCCACGGCGGGTCCGGTTCCCATCGACGCGCAAAAGCACAAGCCGCCCGGTTCGGTGCAGTTGACGGCCACCACGAAGACCCGTCGCAACCGGCCCACGAAACCTTGGTCCGGATGTGCCCCAACACCGAGCACTCCGTTCAGGATTCTGATCGCCGACAGGTCGCATGCCCGCACCCCGATGAACGCATACTGCGGCGGCTCTTCCGGTTCGGTCCCGTCGGACGACCACACCCGCTGCCTAGGCGGGTGCAAGAACTGCTTCCACGACTGGGGGCCGGCCGAATGGCCGAACAGCGCATCGTCGTCACGGCGCCGCAACCGGTAATGCCCCGGACCCACGTCCACACCCCAACCGCGAGGCAGATCGTCGGCCGATTCGAGCTCAGCGAGCACTATTGCGTTGTCCCGTAACGTCGGGCCGACGACGCGATAGCCGCGCTCGATCAGCACACCGACAAGTGCCGCCAGGCCAGAGGCATCCAACGTGGCGATCGAGTGGGCAGAGCCCGTATCCATCCTGATGATCGTTATCGCCGACGCTCGAACTGCGCAAGAGTCGAAAGACCCAGCCCCATGGCCAGTTGTCATCCGACGACGGCCGGCAAGCGGCATCTGACGAGGCGGGGACCAATGGCCAGCAAACCAAGGACCAACGACCCTGAAGGTGCCGCTAGGTAATCGATACCGTTGCGCACGACTGTCGGCTTACCTTGCGCCGGCATGGCCAAGCCCCGGAGTTCATGATGAGTGGATCGCCCACCTCCCCGGCAGTGGTGGTTGGCGTCGACGGATCCAAAGTAGCCATCCGCACAGCACTGTGGGCCGCGGATGAGGCGGTTGATCGTAACGTTCCCCTGCGCTTGCTGTGTGCAGTCGATCAGGACAATACGAAGCCGGTCGACGAGAGGGACACTCCTCGCCTGGCTAACGCCGAAATGGCCGTGCATTGGGCGTCCGCGGCGGTTGAGGCCACCGACAAACCGGTGAAAATCGAAGCCGAGATCTCCCGCGACTCGCCAATTAGCGCACTCGTCAGTGCTTCTCGGTCGGCGGCGATGGTCTGCGTCGGTGCACTGGGGCTCAATCACTTCCAACCCGGCCGGGTGGGCTCCACCGCCGCTGCCCTTGCGGTCGCGGCGCATTGCCCCGTCGCCATCGTTCGCGGAGGTGGTCATCGGCCGCAACCAAGCTGTCAGTGGATTGTCGTCGAAGCCGACGAGTCACCTGACGTCGGGGTGGTACTGGAGGCCGCCGCAACTGAGGCGCGGCTACGTAACGCCCCATTGCGGGCGGTCACCTGCTGGAAAAGTTCCCCCGCGGATCAACCGGCCGCGGGCGATTGCCGGATACGCGCTCGTCTGGATCGCCGGATGGCCCGGTGGCGACGACGCTATCCCGATCTTTCCACCGAGGCGATCGCCTTGCATGGTTGCCTTCTCGACTATCTGGCCAAGCACGCAGCAAGCGTGCAGTTGCTCGTCGTGGGTGCCCGCCATCCCGATCATGTGCGCGAAATTCTTGGGGCTGCGGGCAATGCGGCGTTGGTCGACTTCAACGGTGTGCTTCTCGTCGTTGGTCACCAACATCTATGAGGGGATAGAGCATGATGGATGTCTACGCGTCGGTCTGCAGAACAGAACGGCGCCCGTCTGTGGAGGGCTCGCCATGGTGAGGGTCTTTTTGGTCGACGACCACGAGGTGGTCCGCCGAGGGATCGTCGACTTGCTCGAGTCGGACCTGGAGCTGGAAGTCGTGGGCGAAGCCGGTTCGGTCGCCGAAGCGCTGGCCCGGATACCGGCGGTGCGGCCCGACGTCGCGGTGCTCGACGTCCGGCTGCCCGATGGCAGCGGAATCGAACTGTGCCGGGATTTGCTGTCGGACCTGCCGGAGCTGCGCTGCCTGATGTTGACCTCATTCACCTCCGATGAGGCGATGCTTGACGCGGTTCTGGCCGGGGCCAGCGGCTACGTCGTCAAGGACATCAAGGGCATGGAGCTGGCGCAAGCCATCAAAGACGTAGGTGCCGGCAAATCGCTGCTGGACAACCGGGCTGCCGCGGCCTTGATGGCGAAGCTCCGCGGCACTGCCGAACGCACTGATCCGCTGCTTGGGCTCACCGACCAGGAGCGGACGCTGCTCGCGCTCCTCAGCGAGGGACTCACCAACAAGCAAATCGCCGCCCGCATGTTCTTAGCGGAAAAAACGGTGAAGAACTATGTATCACGTTTGCTGGCCAAGCTTGGGATGGAGCGGCGGACCCAAGCAGCGGTGTTCGCGTCCAAGTTGAACGCTGACCATCGCCCGTCGGATAGGGGAGACGGAGGTCTCGCCTGGTGACACCATGGTCGTGTGACTGACGCAGTCGAGGCCGGACGGGGCGCGCATCCGCTGCGCGACACGCTTTCCCAGCTGCGGCTGCGGGAGCTGCTGGTCGAAGTCCAGGATCGTATCGAACAGATCGTCAAAGGGCGCGACCGGCTCGACGGCTTGGTCGAGGCGATGCTGGTCGTCACATCGGAGCTCAACCTCGACGCTGCCCTGCGCACCATCGTGCACACCGCCATCGAGCTTGTCGACGCCCGATACGGGGCCTTAGGGGTACGCGGCAGCGGACACGATCTCGTGGAGTTCGTCTATGAAGGAATCGATGAAGAGCTGCGGGAGCGGATTGGGCACTTGCCCGAGGGCCGCGGTGTGCTTGGGGTCCTGATCGATGATCCGAAGCCGATCCGCTTGGACGACATCGCCCAACACCCCGCGTCGGTGGGGTTTCCCCCCCATCACCCGCCCATGCGCGCCTTCCTGGGTGTGCCCGTCCGCATACGCGACCAGGTGTTCGGCAACCTGTATCTGACGGAGAAAATCAACGGGCAGCCGTTCAGCGAAGACGATGAGGTGCTTGTCCAGGCCCTAGCCGCCGCGGCCGGAATCGCGATCGAGAACGCTCGCTTGTACGAACAATCGAAGGCCCGCCAATCCTGGATCGAAGCAACCCGCGATATCGCAACGAATCTGCTTTCCGGTGCCGACCCGGCAACCGTATTCCAACTCATCGCGGAGGAAGCACTCAAATTAGCGGAGGCGCAAGCAACCCTGGTTGCGGTGCCTCTCGACGAAGACACGCCGTCCGCTGACGTCAACGAACTGCTGGTGACAGAGACCGCCGGCGAGCTGTCCCTGCTCAGCGAAGCACCGACGATACCGGTCCGCGAGACACCGGTCGGACAAGCTTTTCACAACCGCACTCCGCTTCGGTTCGACCACATCGACCTTGAAATCGGCGTCGGCGCAATGGCCTCCGGCCCCGCGCTGGTATTGCCTCTCCGTACCACTGACCGGGTCGCCGGCATCCTGGTTGTGCTTCGCCCCGCTGGCGCAACGCCTTTCACCGAAGAACAAGAAGAAATGATGGCGGCCTTCGCTAACCAGGCTGCGCTGGCCTGGCAGCTAGCGACCTCGCAACGTCTGGCGCACGAGCTCGACGTATTGGCCGACCGCGATCGAATCGCTCGAGACCTTCATGACCATGTCATCCAGCGCCTGTTCGCCGTGGGGCTTGGGCTGCAGGGCACTATCCCGCTGGCGCGAATGCCCGAGGTACGGGAACGGCTTTCGCAGTACGTCGATGACCTTCAAACTGTCATCCAAGAAATCAGGACCACGATTTTCGATCTGCACACACCGGCTTCAGGCATGACCCGCCTGCGCCAACGGCTCGACGCGGCGATCGCTCAATTCTCGGAGGGAAAACTACACGTCACGACACAGTTCACTGGACCGCTCTCGGTGGTAGATTCCGCTCTGGCCGATCACGCCGAAGCTGTTGTGCGCGAGGCGGTCAGCAATGCCGTGCGACATGCCAACGCCACCACGCTCAGCGTCACCGTCAAGGTCGAAGACGATTTATCCATCGAAGTGGCGGATAACGGCCGGGGTATGCCTGAACACATCACCGGCAGCGGCCTGACGAACTTGCTTCAGCGCGCCCAACAGGTCTGCGGCACGTTCACAGTTGATAGCCCGCCAACCGGCGGCACGGTAGTGCGGTGGTCGGCTCCGTTGACCTAACGCTTGGCTTCTGTGCCGCACTCACGCGCGCGAGCCGCGTGCCACGACTACCGGCATTCGCGCCAGCTGCGCGACGGTTTCGCTGACCGAACCCACGCGCATTCCAGCGAACCCGCCCCGGCCTCGGCTGCCGACCACAGTCAGCTGGGCTTCCCCAGACCATTCGACGAGCTGACGCGCCGGTTGATCGCATACAACGATCCGGCGGACGGCCACGTCTGGGTACTGCTCTCGCCACCCCGCCAGGCGCTCTGCCAGTACCCGTTCTGCCGTCAATTCTATTGCCCTCCAATTCATGCCGGGCCACTCGGATACATCCGCGTCACTCCAGGCGTGCAGAGCCACCAACCCCACGTTGCGGTGCGAGGCTTCGTCGAAAGCGATCGCAGTTGCCAGCTCAGATGCCGGTGAGCCGTCAATTCCGAGCAATATCGGCGCATGCGCCGGGTGCGGCATCAGCGGGTCCTCGTCGTGGATGACTGCGACCGGGCAATGCGCGTGTCGGACTAACCCGGAACTAACCGAGCCGAGAAGCCGGGCACTCCACCTTCCGCTGCCGCGACTCCCCGCAACCAATAGCTCCGCGTCTTCAGACATGCCGACCAGTACGGAAACCGCCGGGGACGACAACAGTTCGGTGCGTACCTGAGCGGGTCCTTTGTCCTGACAAGCTTGTTCAACGACCTTAAGCGCCTCATCGAGCAGACGGCGTCCATGTTCTTTCTGCCATCGCGCCAAGCCCGGCGGCAATGGCGTATCCAGCCAAGTCGTCATGTTCGGAGAAATCGCGTGGACAAGCGTCAGCCCGACGTTTCGCAGTTCGGCGTCACGAGCGGCCCAATCCACGGCCACCTTAGCGGCTGGGGAGTCATCCACGCCGACAACAATTCCCAGATGTGGTTTGCCCGAGGACATGGCGTCTCCCCTAACGTTGGGTTGCCAAAGCGATTTGGCCACTGTCGACCTGACGGTAGGGGAAAGTGACGTGCTTAAGTCAGAGGCGTTGGTCACCAGCTGCATGGTCGTATGGCCACAGGGCTCGAAATACCAAACAACCCTGGTGCTACACCTCAGGAAGTCCTGCTGAACGGGGTCTTTTTGCCCTAGCAGGCATGGGTCTGGCCAGACGAACCTGGATGGATGACTTCGTCCTCATAGAAAGCGGTAACCCCATGAGCGCCCACTTCCCGGACCGAGAGACCATCCACACCGTGTTGTCGATGGCAACGCGTGCGCCGTCGGTGCACAACACACAGCCGTGGCGGTGGCGAGTGGGCCAGGAGAGTCTGCACCTCTACGCCGACCGTAGACTGAACCTGCCCAGCACGGATCCCGACGGCCGCGACCTCATTCTCAGCTGCGGTATCGCCTTGCATCACTGCGTGGTGGCATTGGCGGCGCTTGGGTGGCAGTCAAGAGTTCACCGGCTACCGAACCCAGACGAACCGGAACACCTTGCCGCCATTGAGGTTTACCGTCATCCTGCCAACGAAGTCGACATCACGCTGGCGGCGGCGATCCCGCGGCGGCGCACCGATCGGCGCCGCTACAGCTCGTGGGTTGTCCCCGCCAACTACATAGCGCTGATGGGTGCCCGCACGGCGCGCGCCGGAGTGATGCTGCGTCAAATCGAGTCGCTACCGCGGCTGCAGCACATCGTGGCAGAAGCTGTTTGGCGACACGCGACCGACCACAATTACTTGGCCGAGCTGACCACGTGGAGCGGACGTTACGCATCGTTGGCTGGTGTGCCGGCCCGCAATTCACCGGAGTCTGATCCGACCGCGCCCATCCCGCCGCGGCTGTTCGCCGGCCCCGCTCTTGCGCAGCCGCCCGAGACCGACCCCACGGAGGACAATGCCGCGGTATTGGCACTTGGCACCAAAGACGACAGCACGCTGGCTCGGCTGCGCGCCGGTGAGGCCACCAGCCTCGTACTGCTGAGCGCGACGGCACTCGGATTGGCGAGCTGCCCGGTCACCGAACCGCTGGAGCTGGTCGAAACCCGCGACGCAGTACAAATCGAGGTCTTCGGCATGAGTGGGTTCCCACAGATGCTGCTCCGCATCGGTTGGGCGCCGGTCAACGCTGAGCCCTTACCGTCGACGCCACGCCGCCCCCTGGGTGACGTCGTCGAATTTCTGGATGGGTCGGCGTTCAGCTAACGGCGTCTTGAATTTCGGATGCGATGTCATCCAGATCGAACTCGAGATGCACGACTCCGTCGCTGTATTCAGTTCTTCGCGGCTGAAGACCAGCATCACGGAAAACTCTGAACATCAGGTGATTTGTGGTCATGACATCGGCGACGAAGTGGCGAATTCCGCTAGCACAGGCAACTTTCGCAAGCCGCCGAAGCAATGCGGTTCCCACTCCGCGCAGATGATCCGCGTGGGCCACGACGACAGCAACCTCGGCGGTAGCTGGCTTGGCGCAGACCACGTAGTTAGCAACGCCGATCAGGTTTCCGGACTCGAATGCGCCCAGTGCGTAGTCTTCACCCGTACCTTCAGTAAGCCTCTGCGCCAAAGCTTTCAAGTACATCGGGTGCATCGTGAAAAACCTCAAGTAGCACTCACGCTCGGTCAGCGTGTCATGTAGTGCAATGACCGCGTCGATATCCGACGGCTCGAGGCGGCGCAACAGTACCGCGGCGCCATCCCGCATCGTCGCCGTGACTATCTTCTCCACAAGTTCTCCCGTGTCCGACGTCTAGCAGCGAACCACCAGCACCGAGCACTCGGCGTGACCGAGCAACGGCTGGCGGTGTGGCCCGATCAGCTGCACGACCTGGTCAACATCAGAGCTGCCGATCACAGCGAGCTGAACTCGTCTGCCGTTTACGCCAAGAAAGTCCGCGATGTTGGTATGCGTGGCCGCAGTATAGATTTGCACGCTGGGACAGCGCAGCCTCCAGGACTCTAGCCGTCTGTTCACGTCGTCCAGGGTCATGTCACCGAGGTCTTCTCGCCACCCGCCGAGGGCGAGCACTGGTGCATCGCGCAGCTGAGCCTCTTTCATCGCCTGCTGGACGACTGCTTCGTTCTCGGATGAGTTGTTGACCGCGACCACTATGCAGTCGCTGGCAAGCTTCAACTGCCTCGGCTTGGTGCGGATGATCGCGACCGAGCAGTGAGCGGCCTTAGCCAGTTCTGCCGCCGTGGAACCTAGCAATGCACGGGCGAAACGGCCGATTCCCACCGAACCGACGCACACCATGTCAGCCCGGCGGGATTCGGCGATGAGGACGGCCGCGGGATCGCCTCGCAGAATGTCGGTTTCGACCTTGACAGCTTTGCCGGTGGCTTCCATCGCAGCGCACGCTGTGCTCAGCGCAGTTTCGCCGTATTCGACTTCCATCTGCACATTTCCCACGGACGCGAACGCAGCCGGTTCTACCCGTTCATGGATCACATGGACCAGCCGCAGCGGAACCTCACGGCTGACGGCCTCATCGATTGCCCATTCCGCGGCCCGAATCGCCGCATCTGAGCCATCGATGCCAACCATGACTGATCGAGAGGTATGTGACGTGTTCATGGTTTTTCCCTTGTGCGCCGCGGCTTGACATCTGTGCCTCGACGCTATGCGTTCGTCCGTAGGGACCGGCAGGAGCCGTAAGTCCCTAGGCCGCGGCCATAGGTCCTCGGCTTGCCGAGGGACGTTGGTCCTCAATAGCCGCGTATTCGGCGTGTCGGTCCATTCCAGGGAGTTAAATACCAGCGATCGGTCCGCTGACTGGTAAAAGGATCGTCGACGATGGCAACCGAAGCAGCACAGTCCGGGCGCTCCGAACCGGCGACCGCACAACCATTGATCGGCAAGGGCTGGGTTCAGGGTGTGGCCCTGGTAATGATCTTTGGCTTCCTGGTCTTGGGCATCCTTGCCTACCGCACCTATACCACGTCAATGCCCTTGCCGGACAAGGTCGTCAGCGAATCCGGTCAGGTGTTGTTCACCAAGGACGACGTCACCCGCGGGCAGGAGCTGTATCAAGCACGCGGCTTGATGGAGTACGGCTCGGTGCTTGGCCATGGCGCCTACCTGGGGCCGGACTACACGGCCGAGTACCTGCGCATGTCCACCGACGACGTGGCCGACCAATGGCGGTCGGGGGGTGTGGCCGATCCGCGAGACCAGGTGGTCGCCGAGTTCCGCACCAACCGGTATAACCCGGGCACCAAGACGCTGGTGCTCACCGACCGGCAGGCACGGGCATTCGACGACATCCAGCGCCACTACGCGGCCTACTTTGGTGAGAACTCCACCAAGTACGGGCTGCGGCCGCGCATGATCACCGACCGGGCCGACATCCACGACCTGACCTCGTTCTTTGCCTGGACCGCGTGGGCGTCGGCGGCGCAGCGGCCCGGTCAGATCTACAGCTACACGAACAACTGGCCGCCCGAGAAGCGTGTCGACAACGGTCCGACCGCCTCAGTACTGGTGTGGTCGGCGCTGTCGCTGATCGCGCTATTGGGCGGCATCGGGATCTTGTTCGCCGTCTACGGGCGGTGGAGCCAGCAAGTCGGCTGGCACGGCGAACAAACGTCCACTCTGTCGTTCCGCGAACCCGGCGAGGTGAGCCTGACGCCAGCGCAACGGGCCACGATCTGGTTCTTCGCGATCGTGTCGGTGTTGTTCCTGGCGCAGACGCTGGTGGGCGCGGCCGCCGAACACTACCGGGCCGACCTCTCGAATTTCTTCGGCCTGGACCTGGCTCGGGTGTTGCCCTACAACCTGGCCCGCACCTGGCATGTGCAGCTGGCCTTGTTCTGGACCGCGGCGGCGTTTCTGGCCGGTGGCATCTTCCTGGTGCCGTTCATCAGCCGCCGGGAGCCGCGGCGGCAGAGCTGGCTGGCCTACGGCCTACTGGGCGCTGTCGCGGTGGTGGTGTTCGGATCGCTGATCACGGAGGCGCTATCCATTTACGGCGTGATTCGCCGCGGCGGCTTGTTATCTCAACAGTGGGAATACCTCGACCTGCCGCGGCTCTGGCAGATCCTGCTGATCGTCGGCATGTTCCTGTGGATCGTGATCATCTGGCGGGGAATGCGGGCCCGGCTGCGGAGCGAATCCAAACTGAACATGCCGTGGCTGTTCTTTTTTGCCGGACTTGCGATTCCGGTGTTCTACGCGGTTGGCCTGCTGGCCAGCAGCGGCACCCACTACACCGTCGCTGATTTCTGGCGGTTCTGGGTAGTGCACCTGTGGGTCGAGGATTTCCTCGAGCTCTTCACCACCGTGATGGTGGCCTACATCTTCGTACTGCTCGGAGTAGTGCGCGAACGGATCGCATTGGGCGTCATCTTCCTCGACATCATCTTGTATTCCGCCGGCGGCGTGATCGGCACCATGCACCACCTGTACTTCTCCGGTACCCCGGTCGAGCACATGGCCCTGGGTGCATTCTTCTCGGCCGCCGAGGTCATACCGCTGACCTTCCTCACCGTCGAAGCGTGGGCCTTCCTGCAGTTGGGGTCGCGGCAGCAATCCGGTGACGGCAGGCCGTTCCCCCACCGCTGGGCGGTGATGTTCCTGGTGGCGGTCGGATTCTGGAACTTCTTGGGCGCGGGCATCTTCGGGTTCCTGATCAACCTGCCGATCGTGTCCTACTACCAGATCGGCACCGCGCTGACGGCCAACCACGGTCATGCTGCGCTGATGGGTGTCTACGGCATGCTCGCCGTGGGCCTGGCGATGTTCGCTTTCCGCTACGTGATTCCCGCCGACAAATGGCCTGAGAAATGGGCCCGGATCTCGTTCTGGGGGATGAACATTGGGCTGGCGTGGATGGTGTTCGCCACGTTGCTGCCGCTCGGCGTGCTGCAGCTGTACCATTCGGTCAACAGCGGCTACTTCGAGGCTCGTTCGCTGGGCTACATCACCAAGCCGGGCAATTCGCTGATCGAATGGCTGCGGCTGCCGGGTGACGTGATCCTCATTGTCGGCGGTGTGCTGCCGTTCATCTACATCGCCTTGACGGCCTTGCGGTACTTCCGCTCCGGTTCCGCCGCTCAAGAGTTGCCCGAGCATCCGCTCTACACCGAGGTAGTCCCGGCAGTTGGGGCCGAGTCCCCAACGCCGCCGAAGGATTGAAATGACAGCACCCACGACATCGGTGTGGCTGGTCGCCGGCTATGCGCTGTTCTTAGTGGCCGCTGCGTGGGGCTTCGACGCCATGGCCAAGCGCGCATCGCGGCACGCCGCGCGGTGGCGCACCGGAAAATTCGTCTACCGGCCCGACCACGACGCCTGGGTGTGTCCTCAGGATCAGTGGCTGTGGCCGACCTCGTTCGATCCCCACCACCGGGTGATGCGGTATCGGGCATCGCCGGTGGTGTGCAACAGTTGTCCGGTGAAGTCGACGTGCACGACGTCGAACCACGGCCGGGAGATCAGCCGCGAGGTCGATCCGTGGCCCCACTCGGATGCCGGCCGGTTCCACCGCGGAATCGCCTGTGTGGTAGCCGGTTTGGGAGTGGTGATGCCGGTGGCGATGCTGATAGGCCAGCATTCTGGCGCCGATGTGCTGGTGCTTGGTGGCGCCGCGGTGTTCGTGGTGGCTGCCGGACTACCGCTGGCCCGGCACCTATGGAATACGCCGACGAATGCCCCTGAGTACCTCCCGCATCGCTCCGGTCTGCAGGATCAGGTCGCCGCCGCGATCGACCGATACTCCACCCAGTGGGGCGGCGGCTGGGCGCAGAAGGAGGACAGCCCGCAGTGAACGCAGTAGTGGTAGCCCTTGTTCTGGTAGTGGCAACCGGGCTCGTGGTGCTGGGGTTCGTTTCGCTGGCGGTGCTTCGCGAGTACGAACGTGGCGTGGTGTTTCGGATGGGACATGTCCGCCCGTTGTATCGGCCCGGGCTGCGGTTTTTAATTCCCTTAGTGGACCGTATGGTCAGAGTCGACCAACGGGTGGTGACCTTGACCATCCCGCCACAGGAGGTGATTACCCGCGACAATGTGCCGGCCCGGGTGAACGCGGTGGTGATGTTCCGGGTCGTCGATCCGCTGAAAGCGATTCTTGCGGTGGAGAACTACGCCGTGGCCACCTCTCAGATCGCGCAGACGACGCTGCGGTCGCTGCTGGGCCGAGCAGATCTCGACACCTTGCTGGCCCACCGCGATGACCTGAACCGCGACCTTCAGACGATCATCGAAAAGCAAACCGAGCCGTGGGGTGTTCAAGTGCGGGTGGTCGAGATCAAGGATGTCGAGATCCCTGAGTCGATGCAGCGGGCCATGGCTCGGGAGGCCGAGGCCGAACGGGAACGACGCGCAAAAGTCATCAACGCCCGCGGTGAGCTGCAAGCGTCCGAGGAACTGCGCGAAGCCGCGGATACGCTGTCGAAGAACCCGGCGTCGCTTCAGTTGCGTTATCTGCAAACGCTGTTGGAGCTCGGTGCCGATCAGAACTCGACCGTGGTCTTCCCTCTGCCGGTCGACATCATCACACCGTTCCTCAAGCACCCGGAATTAGTGGCAGACATCGCCGCCTCGATGAACGATCGTCGCTGACTCACAGGGGTAACCACAGCGCTGGGCCGAATGGCGACCAGGCCAGGGACCAATGACCCTGTCGAAGGGAGCGTTGTTCGAGCAGGCTTGATGGCAGATCGGAGGTCGATATGCCTGTGAAGACGATAGAAACCCCTGTCATCAAGGATGCGGTGCGAAACGCCTGCCGTGCACCATCGCTGCACAACAGCCAACCATGGCAGTGGGTGTTCGACGTCAACAACGGTCAACTCCGCTTCTTCCTAGATCCGAGCCGAGTGATGGACACCGACCGGATCGGGCGTGAAGCGCTCATCGGCTGCGGTGCTGCCCTCGACCACTTACGGGTGGCGGCTGCCGCAGCGGGATGGCAAGCGCACATCGAGCGGTTCCCCAACACGAGCAACCCCAACCATCTGGCATCGATCCACTTCACTCCGATGGACTACGTCGATGACGACCATCGCCTGCGCGCCAGAGCGATCTGGGCCCGCCACACTGACCGGTTGCCGTTCACGGCGCCGACAGATTGGGAATCGTTCGAACCGATACTGCGTGGTGCTGTCGACGGGACCGCGGTGCACCTCGACGTGCTGCCGGACGATGTGCGCCCACGACTGGCCGAGGCGTCCCGCCTCGCCGACTCGCTGCGGCTCTACGACTCTCCTTACCACAACGAACTCCGCTGGTGGACATCACCTTTCGAAGCATCAGAGGGCATCCCATACACCTCTTTGGTTTCTGCGGCGGAGAGCGCCCGGGTCGACGTCGAGCGGGCGTTCCCGATGACCCATCGGGGGGACCGGCGCGCTGAGATCCCTGAGGACCACTCGACGATCCTCGTGCTGTCTACTGACAGCGACACTCGCGTCGACGCGCTGGCCACCGGCGAGGCGCTTTCTGCCGTATTACTGGAATGCACGCTAGCCGGCTTGGCCACCTGCCCGGTGACTCACGTCACCGAGCTCCATGTCACCCGGGACATCATCGCGGGATTGCTGAACGACGACAACGTGCGACCGCAAGTACTGGTGCGTGTTGGACTAGCGCCGACCACGGAAACTCCGCCGCCTCCCACACCACGCCGACCGCTCGCTGAGGTGTTTCGGCTGCAGACTTGACACCGATCGCCCCGCACCAAACCCGGCACTAAGTGAGTTTCAGCCGCGCCGCGAGATCTGCGGCGCCGACGCCAAAGGTCTCGCGAACCGTCGGACCCGTCTTTGCGTCGACGTCGAAGGTGGCGAAGTCGGTGTAGAGCCGGCTTACACAGTGCACACCGGTCAGCGGATAGCTGCATTGCGCGACCAGCTTGGCAGCGCCGTCCTTCCCGAACAGCGACATCATGACGAACACCGCTTTCGCGCCGATGGCTAAATCCATTGCGCCGCCGACGGCCGGAATGGCGTCCGGGGCTCCGGTGCTCCAGTTGGCGAGGTCGCCCCGATAGGACACCTGGAAGGCCCCCATCACGGCGACGTCGAGATGCCCACCGCGCATCATCGCGAACGAGTCCGCGTGGTGAAAATATGCGGCACCGGGCAATTCGGTGACCGGAACCTTCCCGGCGTTGATCAGGTCCGGATCGATCTCTTCGCCGTGGGCCTGTGGCCCCATCCCCAGCATCCCGTTCTCGGTGTGCAACAGGACCTCGGCATCGGCGACAAGGTAGTCGGCCACTTTGGTGGGCAGGCCGATGCCGAGGTTCACGACCGACCCAGCTGGGATATCACGCGCCACCGTCGCAGCTAGCTCGTCGCGAGTGAGCGGGCCACGGTCGAGATGCTCGACAGTGGTCATGTCAGCGCCGTAGGGTGAAAGATCCGGTCAACGTAAATGCTTGGCGTCACGACGTTTTCGGGATCGATCATGCCGATGTCGACGACGTCGGCGACCTCAGCGATCGTCGTTGTGGCCGCTGTGGCCATGACCGGACCGAAGTTTCGGGCGGTCTTGCGGTAGACCAGGTTTCCCAGCCGATCGGCGCGGTGCGCACCGATCAGCGCGTAGTCACCATGGATCGGGTACTCCAGCACGTAGTCTCGCCCGTCGATAGTGCGGGTTTCCTTGCCCTCAGCCAACGGCGTGCCTACCCCGGTGGGGCAGAAGAATGCGCCGATACCCGCACCGGCAGCGCGCATCCGCTCCGCCAGATTGCCTTGGGGAACCAGCTCCAGTTCGATGCGCCCAGTTCGGTACAGCCGGTCGAATACCCACGAATCACGCTGGCGCGGAAAAGAACACATGATCTTGCGAACTCGCCCCGCGGCCAGCAGCGCAGCCAGATCTGTCTCACCGGTGCCGGCGTTGTTGCTCACCACCGTCAAATCGGTTGCGCCCTGCTCGATGAGGGCGTCGATGAGTGTTGCGGGGAGGCCGGCCATGCCGAATCCGCCGATCAGAATGGTGGAACCATCTTCGATACCGTCGACGGCGACTGCGGCTGAGTCGGTGATGACAACGGTCATGTTCGCCGCTTCGCCAGCTTGGCCAGCACATCGGCGATTCGGCCCGGTTGTTCGGCGGGCACCAGGTGCGCGGCGTTCGCCACTTCGACGAACCGGCCGCGCGCGACCTTGGCGGCGATGAAGCGCACCGAATCCGGTGGCGTCGCAATGTCGTTTGCACCAGCCACAGCGACGATCGGGGTATCGATTTCGCCGAGGCGGTCGCGGGCGTCGAATGCGGCGAGCGCCTCACAGGTACGGGCATAGCCGTCGTCGTCGACCTGCCGCAACGTCTCCAGCAGCGCCCGCGCCGACGCGGGATCGCGGTCGAAAAATCCCGGTGCGAACCACCGCCGAACCGACAAGGCCACCACCTCACCGGTACCGGCCGAGCGAACCACCTGCGCTCGGCTCTTCCAGTCATCGGGATCGCCGATTCGTGCCGCGGTGCAGATGAGCGCGGCGGCAGCGACACGTTCACGGTGTCCAAGCAAAAGCTGCAGCCCCACCGCGCCGGCGACCGAGACGCCCGCATAGATGAACCGGCGTGTGCCGATTGTCTGATCCACGAACTTGATGACGCCGGCGGCCAGCTCTTCGATGGTGAAGGCGCCACGCGGCGGCGGGCTGTAGCCATGGCCGGGAAGATCCCACCCGACGACGTGGTACATGTCCGCCATGTGGTCCACCGCTGCCGTCCACAACGCCTGCACCGACGTGCCCAGCGACGGTCCCACCACCAAGGTCGGTAGGTCGGATGCGCCGCCCAGGTGGGATCCGCGGATCGTGGGCGCGCTCACGAGTGGTCCTGCAAGATCAGCCGTCCACGTGCCAGGCTTTCGTCGACGACATGGTCGACGGCGCCGAAATAGGTTGGGGACGAGGATTTCCCGACGAAATCGACGATCGTCTGTTGCTCACCCGAAACATCGGTCGCGGCAAGGTTTTCAGCCATCCGATGCGAATTGATTTCCAGACCGGCCACCAGTTCGCTGCATTGTGAGCCCGCGGCGACGGTCCGGCGAGCCAAGGTGCGCAACGTGTCCCATTCGGCATGCCAGGAACCGTCTGGGCGTTCGTCGTTCGCCAACGCCGCCGCGGTGTGCAGCGTCGCAGCCAGTGGGGGTGCCGCAATGGCGGCGCGCCGGATAAGGATCGACAGCACCGGGTTGCGCTTGTGCGGCATCGTCGATGATCCGCCGCGGTTTGCGAGTGCGGGTTCGCTCAGCTCACCGATTTCCGGGCGGGCCAGGACAACGACGTCCGAGGCTATCCGACCCCAGGCGTCCGTGTAGGCGACCAGGGTGTCCGCGACGGCGGTCACCGGCGTCCTCGTGGTATGCCACGGCATCCGGGCGTCCAAACCCAGTGCCGTGGTTGCGGTTTGCGCTAGCCGGACCGACATCTCCGCAGGGTCGTCGGATCCGGTGGCAAGTGCCGCTAATTCCGTTGTGGCAGCCAATGTTCCGGCGGCGCCGCCGATCTGGGCGGGCGTGGCCAGCGCAGCCAGTTGCTGGTAGGCGTCGACGACACCGTTCAGCCACCCGGCGGCTTTCGCACCGAACGTCGTCGGTATCGCATGCTGGGTAAGGGTGCGGGCGACCATCGGCGTGCCGCGATGGGTGGCCGCCAACGCCGATAGTTGCGAAACTTGTTCCGCTACAATGGATATCAGATGATCGACTACCGTCCGGACGCCAAGCATCAGCGCGGTGTCGAGAACGTCCTGGCTGGTGAGGCCTCGGTGGACCCACCAGCTCACCGCCGGGGCTGCCCGTTCCCGAAGCAAAGCGACCAGGCCGATGACCGGATTGCCGCCACCCTCGGCCGCGTCGGCAAGCATGTCGCAATCCTGCTCTCCTACCAGCTGCGACAGGTCAACGCCGGCGCACTCGGCAGGGGCAAGTCCGGCGTCGACTAAGGCCTTCAGCCAAGCGGATTCCACCGCCACCATGGATTGCAGCAGCGCCTGGTCGGTCATGAGCTCGCCGGCGCGCTCATCTCCGGGCCACAGCAAGTTTGTCATCGGCGATCACCGCGATAGGCCAGAAATACCGTCTCCTTGCGGCCTTGCAGGTGGATGTCGAAGCGGTACTCCGAATTGGCTTCGGCGGTGCAGAGCAAGGTTTGGCGGCGGGCGGCGTCGAGACCGGTGAGCAGCGGATCGGCCGCCAGGTCACCGCCCGGCAGGTATGCGCGGGTGAACAACCGGTTCAACAGACCCCGCGCGAACACGGTGATCGCGAAGAACGCCGGTCGCCCAGGAGTTGTCGACCCGGGCGTCACGGTGCTGAAGCGGTAGCGTCCGCCCGGGTCGGTCGCCGACCTGCCCCACGCCGTGAACGTCCGGCCGTCGCGTCGCAACGAGCCTGGCTGCCGGACGACGTTTCCATCGGAGTCGGGCTGCCACAGTTCCACCAACCCGTCCGGGACTGGATCGCCGGCGCCGTCGTAAACGGTCCCGTGTAGCCGGACCGCACCCAGGTGGGCGTTGGTGACCAAGTCGCTGTCGCCGTCATATGGCAAGGCGCAGTGGAAGAACGGGCCGACCGTTTGCCCCGGGGTCTGGATCAGGCTAGCCATCGGTCTCGGTCCAGGTTGCACCCAGCACGATGTCCCAGCGGTAGCCGGTTGCGTATTCCGGCACCGTCACGTCATGGTCATAGGTGGCGATCAGCCGGCTGCGGGCAGCGGAGTCGACGATGGATTGAAAGATCGGGTCCAATTCGAACAGCGGATCGCCGGGGAAATACATCTGGGTGACCAGCCGCTGCGTGAAAGCCGTTCCGAAGACGGAAAAGTGGATGTGCGCCGGACGCCAGGCGTTGTGGTGGTTGCGCCAGGGGTACGGGCCGGGCTTGACGGTCAAAAACCGGTAGCTTCCGTCGGGTTCGGTCAGGCAGCGGCCCGCGCCGGTGAAATTCGGGTCGATTGGGGCGGGGTGCTGGTCGCGCTGGTGGTGGTAGCGGCCGCTGGCATTTGCCTGCCAAATCTCGATGAGCTGGCCCGCCACCGGTCTGCCCGTCACATCCAGCACCCGTCCGGTCACGACGATGCGCTCCCCGATCGGCTCTCCGGCATGGCCGGCGGTGAGGTCTGCATCGAGCGCCTCGACGTCGCGATCACCGAAGCACGGCGCCCAACGCTCCAGCTCCTCCGGGTCCACGCAAACCAACGGAGAGTGCGGATGGCGCAACGCGCTACTGCGATAGGGCGGGTAGTTCAACCGCGGCTGGGTTTCTCCCCCCTGGGAGCCGGCGGCGATGCGCGCGATCTCCGCGGTGATGTCACGTTGAGACGCGACGCGCTCCGCTGCGGTTTCCATCAAGCGTGACGGTAACCACCTAACCGGGCGGGCTCAACCCGATTGACCGCAATAGCCTTAGGCCGTGGCAAAAGAGTATGTCTACGACCAAGGCTTCGCCGAGGAGCGGGCGAGGATGGCCGGTATCGAACGCCTCTGGGATCCCGGCAGCCAAGCGTTGCTCGACGAGCTCGGTATCGGCGCCGGGCGGAGATGTCTCGAGGTCGGAGCTGGTGGTGGCTCGCTGGTGCAGTGGATGGCCGGCCGAGGCGCAACTGTCGTGGCGATCGACATCGACACGCGGTTCATCGAACCGCTCGCCGGCGACGCGGTCGAGATCCGGCGCGCCGACATTCGGACCGACGAGTTGCCACAGTGCGAATTCGACTTGGTGCATGCCCGGCTGGTGCTCGAGCACCTCACCGAGCGCCGGCAGATCCTCGCGCGGCTGGTCGCTGCGCTGCGCCCGGGCGGTTGGCTGGTTGTCGAGGACTACGACTGGACAGGGTTCGGACTCGACGACGCCGATCCGCAGTTCCAGCGGGTGTCTGAAGCGATCATCACCTTCATGCAGCAAGCCGGCTTCGAGCCGCGCTACGGCCGCCGTCTCTTCGACGACATGGCCGCCGCAGGGCTGTCCGACATTCGTGGTGAGGGCCGCGCTCGGGTGATCGACTCCAGCTCGCCGGGCTTCGACTTTTTCAGGTTGTCGTTCGAGAGCGTGCGGGACGCCGTCGTGGAAGCCGGCCTGCTGTCGGCCGAAGACGCCGACGCGGCCAGCGCCCGCCTGCGTGAGAACAGGCGCGTATTCACCCCGATGATGATGGCCGGGATCGGCCGGCGCTGAGCGGTAGTCGAGTTACATCGCCCGTAGCAGTGCCTTTCGGCCCTTGACCCGCAGTTTGTGAACAGTCGAGTCACGCAATTCCTTGATGCGACCAGCCATTTGGTTGCCGAGCGTGTCGAGCTCTTCGTCGCTGAGCTGCACCGGCGGCGGCGCGGGGATCATGTCGCGTTCCTCTTCGTCAGCATGCGCTTCGAGCACCATGGCGAAAGAATGCCATTCGTCGTCGTAGTTCGGCGCGCTCGGCGGCGTACGCAGGAGTACTGCCAATTGATCGATGACCTGGCGGTGCTCGGCGTGCGCAATCGCGATCAAGTCGCCGGCCGCCGACAGCGCCGGGTAGTACAGGTCGTCTTCGATGCGGAAGTGGATGTCCAACTCGACGAGCAACTCATCAAGATATTCTTGGCGCTGCGCGCTATCCGGCGGCGTGGCACTGATTTTCTTGACCAGCCCCTTGATCACTTTGTGGTGGTCTTGCAGCACGGTGTACGCGTTCACTTAGCCACTCCTTCCGCCGCTGCGAGGGCATGCTGGCCATCGCCGCGCAACTCGATCATCCCGTCGTTGATCCGTGTCTCATAGCCCGGCAGCGGAGCCGCCGCCGGGCCGCGCAACACCTCTCCGGATTCAGCATCGAATCGCGAACCGTGCCAAGGGCATACGATCCGGCCCCGATCGATCCAGCCGTCGGCCATCGGTGCGGCCAGATGCGGACACAATTCGCCGAACGCCGAAACCTGCCCGTTGCCGTTGCGGCACAACACCAATCCCACACCGTCGACCTCGACCCGCTGCGGCTTGCCGTCGTGCAGCGCATCCAGCGGCAGCACCGGCGTCCAGTCTGCGGTGCGCAGCCGTTTACCGGATTGGTCGATGCCGATACCCGATTCGAACACCAACGCACCGCCCATGTACCCGCTGCCGACAGTGATGCCGTAGCCGATCGCGCTGATCGCGATACCCCGCAGGTGCCGGCCGCGGCGACGCTCCCACCACGACACCATGTACAGAACCGTGGCCACGCCGTTCAACACCCCGTGCACCAGCCCGATGCGGCGCTCTTCCTCGTGTGTGTGCTGCCAGTCGGTCACGCCGGTAACCGCGGACCCGAGGTTCGCCAGGATGCCCAGACCGAGCGCCCGGGACGCGAATCGCGACGCGTCAAGCACCTCGGAGCGCGGCCGGCCCGGCAACATGCTGATCGCGTCCAGCGCCACCGTCGTCCCGATCGCCCCACTGGTCAGCGACGCCAACGGCGGATGAACCGGATGGCCGAGCCAGACGCCGTTCAATGCGTTGGTGACGCGATCGCGCGCACCGCCCAGCGCGTTGTAGGCGAAGCTGAGCGCGTGCTCGAACCGGTAACTCGGGCGATCCAGCCACTCCTGACGCCCGATGAACGCCAGGACTCGGGCCCCCAACTTCGGGAGCTGATGTTCGGGTGCGCGCTGAACCATGGGCACCGGTCCTTCCTCAGATACGGCGGCAGACGACGATACTGTACGCAAGCGCTCGGATATGCCCAAGTTTGGGCTGTCATATCTCCGCATTTGCGGTTTACCTGACTTAGCGCCGGTAGCCGGAAGCCCGCTGCTTTGCCGGTTCAGTTCGCGTTCATCGGTTTCCGCAGTCAACTCACAGGCAGCACCACCACCGCAACCGTTTGACCCTGCCGGCGGCCTGCGGCATGGTCTATATAGCGGAAATGTTTTCTGCATAGCAGACAGGGGATATCATGGCCGACTACCGTGTCTTCGACAGCGTCCGGCGCGGGATGATTCCGGCCCACATCTACAACGACCGTGAAATCTTCGAGCTCGAAAAGAGGCGGCTTTTCAGTCGGGCCTGGGTCTTCGTCGCCCACGACTCGGAGGTCCCCAACGAGGGCGACTACGTCGTACGTCGAGTGCTTGGCGACTCGTTCATCATCGCGCGCGATTCTGAGGGCGTCATCCGTGCCCTATTCAATATGTGCCTGCACCGTGGAATGCAGGTGTGCCGCGCCGAGATGGGCAATGCGTCGAACTTCCGCTGCCCCTACCACGGCTGGTCCTACCGCAACGACGGCCGGCTGATCGGGCTTCCGTTTCACCGCGAGGCCTACGGCGGCGACGACGGGTTGCCCAAACAAAGCCAAACCTTGGTTCCCGCACCGCGTTTGGGCACCTACAACGGCTTGATCTTCATCAGCATCGACCCGCACGCCCAACCGCTGGAAGACTTCCTCGGCGATTTCAGGTTCTATCTGGACTTCTACACCAAGCAGAGCCGCCACGGCCTCGAAGTACGCGGACCACAGCGCTGGCGGATCAAGGCCAACTGGAAGATCGGCGCCGAAAACTTCGCCGGCGACATGTACCACACGCCGCACACCCACACCTCGATCGTCGAAATCGGGCTGTTCCGCGAGCCGAAAGCACAGAAACGCAAAGACGGCGCCACCTACTGGGCCGGCCGCGGCGGCGGTACCACCTACAAACTCCCGCCGGGCAGCTTCGAAGAACGCCTGCGCTACGTCGGCTACCCCGACGAAATGATCAACCGGATCAAAGAGGTCTGGTCGCCACGACAGCAACGAGTCGTCGGCGACGACGGGTTCATGATCTCGGCCGCCTCGTGTTTCCCCAACCTCAGCTTCGTGCATAACTGGCCTAAGGTCGCCGACGGCCCCCAAATCGGAAGGGACCAGGTAGTGCCGTTCATTTCAATCCGCCTGTGGCAGCCGGTCAGCGAGAACGAGACAGAGGTGTGCTCGTGGTTCGCCGTGGACTCCGCGGCTCCCCCGGAATACAAGCACAAGTCCTATCAGGCGTACCTGATGTGTTTCGGCTCGACGGGGATGTTCGAGCAAGACGACGTCGAAAACTGGGTATCGCTGACCAACACTGCGGGCGGTTCGATGGCACGCCGGCTGCTGCTGAACAGCCGGATGGGACTGCTCGCCGACGACCGCCCGGTAGTGGAGGCGCTGGCCGCCGAATCGTTCCACGGCCCCGGGCGCGCGCAGGTCGGCTACAACGAGAACAACCAACGCCAGCTGCTCAAGCTGTGGGCCGATTGCCTGGAGGCGCCATGACGAGCCGAAAGCCACTGCCGTTCAATGATGTTCGGCATCTCCAGGCGCATCAGTTCCTGGTCGACGAGGCATATTTGCTCGACGCCCAGGACTATGACGCGTGGCTGGACACCCTGACCGACGACATCCGCTACGTCATGCCGGTGCGTGTCACCACCGCTCTCGGCGCTGGCTTCGATACGTTGCCAGGGATGGCGCACTTCGACGAGAACAAGTACTCGCTGAGCCGGCGCGCTGCCCGGTTTGCCACCGAGCACGCCTGGACTGAGGATCCGCCATCGCGGCTGCGCCACTTCGTCACCAATGTGCGCACCTTCACCGGCCACGACGACGCGCATCTGGTCGTGGAATCCGCCGAGCTGCTGTTCCGCAGTCGCGGCGACGTCAACGAGGCGGCGCTTGTGTCGTGCGGACGCGAAGACGTGCTGCGCCTCTGCGGCGCACAATGGAAACTGGCGCAGCGCACCGTTCTCGTCGACGAGTCGGTGCTGCGCATGCAGAACCTGGCGGTGTTTCTATGACTGATAAACCGCTCACGATCGCCAACGAATTCGCCGAAGTTGAGGTACGCCGAGTCGATACCCGCAACGGGTCACGACTGCTGATCACCGCCCCCAGATCCGGGCAGTCGATTAGCTTGGACGCACTGGAGCTGGAGGCATTGACGCGCCAGAACACGCGCACACTGGAGGCAATGGTCGGCAATATGCACGGCCCGCTACTTCCGGACGACGGGCCGATCTCATGAGCGACTGGCTGGACGGCAAGCGCGCCCTGGTGGTGGGCGGCGGATCTGGAATCGGCCGGGCCGTCGTCGAGGCATTCCGCGCCGAAGGCGCCAAAGTCGCCGTGCTGGAACGAGATGCGGATAAATGCGACGCACTGCGGCACGACTACAAAAAAGTGCCGGTAGTAGAAGGCGATGCGGTCACCCGCACAGCCAACGATCTGGCGGTCGCCACTGCGGTGGAGGCCTTCGGCGGACTCGACACCCTGGTCAACTGTGTCGGAATCTTCGACTTCTACAAGGGAATCAGCGACATCGACGCCGACGACCTCTCAACGGCGTTCGACGAGATGTTTCACAGCAACGTGCTCAGCCTGCTGCACTCGGTCAAAGCAGCCTTGCCCGCGCTACAGGCGGAATCCGGGTCGTCGATCGTCTTGACCGAATCGGCGTCGTCGTTCTACCCCGGACGCGGTGGAGTGCTCTACGTGTCCTCGAAGTTCGCGGTGCGCGGGCTGGTCACAACCCTCGCCCATGAGCTGGCGCCCGAGATTCGGGTCAACGGTGTGGCACCGGGCGGCACGCTCGGCACCGACCTGCGGGGGCTTGCCAGCCTCGGGCTCGACGAGATCCGCCTCGACGACGCCCCCAACCGCGCCCGCGACCTGGCCGCACGCAACCCGCTCAACGTCGCGCTGTCGGCGGAAGACCACGCCTGGAGTTTCGTGTTCTTCGCCTCGGACCGGTCGCGGGGCATCACTGGCGAAACCGCGCACCCCGACGGCGGGTTCGGCCTGGGCGCACAGTCATGACCGACCTACATGAGCAGCGCGGGTTGCTCGCCCGAGCCTGCCGGGTGGCGGCAGCCCGCGGGTTGGTCGACGGCATTCTCGGTCACCTCAGCATGCGCGTCGACGACGAACGGCTGCTCATCCGCTGCCGCAGCGACACCGACAGCGGTGTGGCATTCACCCAACCCAGCGACATCCGGCTCATCCGCTTCGACGGCACCGAGGCGGCCGCCGGCGAACTCGACGGCTACCGAGTGCCCAACGAGCTCGCCATCCACGTCGAAACCCTGCTCGCGCAACCACACCAGCGTGCTGTCGCGCATCTGCACCCGGCGGCCGTCGTCGCCGCCGACCTCGCCGGTATCACCCTGCGACCGATCTACGGGGCCTACGACATTGCGGGCGCGCGGCTCGCACGCGACGGAGTACCGGTGTACGAGCGCGCGGTGTTGATCCGAAACCCACTGCTGGGCAAGGAAATGGTGGCCGCGATGCGCGGCCAACCGATTGTCATCTGCCGCGGGCACGGAATCACCAGTGCCGCAACCAGTGTGCAGCAGGCCGTGTTGCAGGCGATCAGCCTCGACGCGCTTGCGAAAATGTCGTTGCGGGTCCGGGCGGCCGGCGGCAGCCTGCACGACATCGACGACCGGGACTGGGATGACCTCCCTGACTTAGGCCCGGGCTTCAACGTCGACGCCGCATGGCGCTACGAAGTCGCCCGAATCGAATAGCGGTTCAGCCGAGCTGGTCACCGATCTCCTTGGCCGCCTCGACGATAGCCGCCGCGACTGCCGAATACTGCGACTTGGGCAACCGATGTTGCGGTGCAGCGAGATTCAACGCCAGCGCAAGCCCGGGTGCCCGGGTCGGTATCGGCACCGCAACCGACGCCACGCCTTCCTCGCTTTCTTCGCGGTTGACGGCATAGCCGCGTTCGCGCACCCGCACAAGCTCGGCTTCCAGTGCGGTGCGCCTGCCGATCGAATGCGGCGTAATGCGTTCCAGCTCTTCGTTAGGCAGCAGCTGATGCAGTTCTTGTTCCGACAACTGCGCGAGCATGGCCTTGCCCGTCGAGGTGCAATGCGCGGGCATGGTGCGGCCCAGTCGCGACGCCACCCGGACAGCGGTGGGGCCTTCCACCGCGGCGATGAACCGTACGGAGGCGCCGTCGAGCATGCCGACATGAACGGTTTCACGCAGACGCTCGCTGAGCGCACGCATCACCGGTGTCGCGGTCCGTTGAATGTCGATGCGGCCGAAGATCGCAAACGCCACGCTGGTCAACGCCGGCCCCGGGCCGTAAGCCTTCGACACGGGGTCCTGGCGAACAAACCCCCGGTAGGCCAACATCGCCAGCAGCCGGTGCGCGGTCGACGATGCCACCCCCAGATAGCGAGTCGCCTCGCTCAACCGGATCTCGGGCTGCTCACCGAGTAGCAGCAGCAGCTTCAGCGCATTGTCGACCGACTCGATCGGATACTGCGGCGTCTGCGAGTCGGCGGCACGCTGCCTCTTTTCCGGCATGTCAGAAACGGTACCTGCGATAGCTTACGAACATCATGCTTGCGATTCGACTGCGCGGTTGCTCGTTAGCATGAGCCGATGTTTCGCCGATACGTTGCGATCGGAGACAGCCAAACCGAAGGGCTGTGGGACGGCGACGACTCAGCCGGGCTGATCGGATTCGCTGACCGGCTGGCCGCCGCCATTGACTTGCTCTATCCCGGGCTTCAGTACGCCAATCTGGCCGTCCGGGGCAGGCGGGTGCGCGAGGTGCTGGACGATCAACTGCCGCAGGCACTGGGCATGCACCCGGATTTGATCACCGTGTGCGTCGGCATGAACGACGTCACCCGCCCGGGACGGTTTTTCGATCAAGCCTTGGCCGACCTTGACCGGCTCTACGCGCGACTCCCCGAGTCTGGCGCGACCGTCGTAACGACAACGTTTCCCGACATCGCCAAACTTCTGCCGGTCGGACGGCTGCTGGCATCGCGGGTGGCTCGCATCAACGACGTAATCCGCGCAGCGGCGCAGCGCTACGGTTTCGGACTCGTCGATCTCTACACCGCGGCCTCGATGCGAGACCTCGACACCTGGAGCTTCGATCGCATTCACGCATCGACTAAAGGACACATGCTGTTTGCGGCGGCCGCCGCCGAAGCTTTGAACCTTCCTGGCAGCAACCATGATTGGGCGCTATCAAGTTGTGGGGCCACGCCGCCCTCTCCGGGTACGCGCGCCTACGCGCAGCTGCGCTGGACCCAGACGCTGTTGCTGCCATGGGTCTGGCGGCGACTTCGCGGGCGGTCCTCCGGTGACGGGCGAATACCCAAACGACCTCATTTGCAGAGCGTCACGTCCGACAGCGGCGCATCGCGCAACGGCTGACGCGGCGGCCCGGCGCGCGCTCTGCGGCCGGGTCAGGCATCCTGGTTGCCATGACCGTCGTCTCCCTGCTACAGGCGATCCCGCCTCTGACGGTCTATCTCGTGGTGGGCGCCGTGGTGGGAGTCGAAAGCCTGGGCGTCCCACTTCCCGGTGAGATCGTGCTGGTCACGGCGGCGCTGATGTCGTCGCACCACGAACTGGCGGTCAACCCGGTCGGTGTCGGTGCCGCCGGGGTGATCGGAGCGGCGGTCGGTGACTCGATCGGTTACGCGGTTGGCCGTCGGCTCGGGATGCCGCTTTTCGACTGGTTGGGGCGACGTTTCCCCAAGCACTTCGGTCCCGGGCACGTCGCCTTCGCCGAGCGGCTGTTCGACCGCTGGGGCGCGCGAGCGGTGTTTTTCGGGCGGTTCATCGCACTGCTGCGGATCTTCGCCGGCCCGCTGGCGGGCGCACTGAAGATGCGCTATCGGCGGTTTCTGGTGGCCAACGTATCCGGCGCCATCTGCTGGGCGGGCGGGACCACCGCGCTGATCTACTTCGCCGGGGTCGCCGCCGAGCGCTGGCTAACCCGCTTTTCCTGGATCGCCCTGGTAGTCGCCGTGGTGGCCGGCGCCATCGCTGCGGCCTTGCTGCGGGAACGCACCTCCCGCGCCATCGCCGAACTCGAAGCCGAGCACGCCGCCAAGTCCGGCAGTGCTACTGGCTGACCGGAGGTCGGTGGCGCTCAATGAGCATGCGCGCCATGGCTTTTGCCCGCTGCGCCGCTTCCACATCGCCTTCGGCAGCAGAGATGATCGAGCCCTTCATCAAGATGTGCCACGAGCGCGCAAAGTCCTCGACGTCGCGCAACCCGGCCGCCTGAGCGCGCTGACGGACAATGTCTCGAATGTTGTCCAGGTAGGCGACACAGGCCTGCCCGGCCGGATGATCGGCACCCATCTCGAGCAAGACGTTGATGAACGAGCAACCCTCGAAGCCGTCGCGCTTGGCAAACCAGTCGTGGAAGACGTCGAAAATCGCCAGTAATTGTTCTTCGGGGGTGTTGCCGCGCAGCCGCGACTGGCTCTCGACCAAACCGAGGGTCCACAGTTGCTCGCGGCGTTCGAGCACCGCCAGCACAAGGTCGTCCTTGCTGGGGAAATGACGGTAGAGCGTAGCTTTGGCAACACCCGCCCGCTCGACGACCTCGTCGGTCCCCACCCCGCGTATACCGCGCCGGGTGAATAGGTCGTACGCCGTGCTCAAGATGCGTTCCCGAGCGGACGCCGTCGCAATCGATGCGACATCTGCGCTCGTCATAGCTGCCTTACCATACTCTTACCCCCCCTCTATAGACAGACCGACCTGTCTCGTTATAGAAAAGAAACCTGCAAAGTTTCACAGTCTGTCTTAAGACGAGTAGGACGGACATCCATCGCCGGCGCTCAAGCGCCAGACGATTAGGAGTCCACGATGAATGTCTCCGCGGCAGAATTCCTTCCTAGCAGCCTGAACCATCTGACGCTGAGCACGCGTCTGGTCGCAGAGTTGGGCGACGCCCGCAGCACACTGCGGGCGACCACCCAGCGCAGCGGCTCGGCGGTGATGGTCTACGCCGGCGGTGAGGTCGACGCATGCAACGAGAACACCTGGCGGCGGTTATTGGACGAGGCGGCCGCTGCGGTCAGCCCACCGGGACCGCTCGTCGTTGACACCAACGGCCTGGATTTCATTGGCTGCTGCGCCTTCTCGGTGCTGGCCGAGCAGGCGAGGCGGTGCCGCGGTCGCGGTGTCGAGCTGCGCCTGGTCAGCCTGCAGCCGGTCGTCGCACGTACCGTCGCGGCCTGCGGGCTGACCGGTCTGCTGCCTGTCGACCAAAGTGTGGATGCTGCCTTGTCGGCGGTTGCCGTCCCCGAGTAACTAACCGCAGATGCGTTGGGCCAGAACATCTTTGCCGGGCCCAGACAGCTGGTTCAGTGCGTCCGGTCGTGCGGCCATCGCCATCAGCAGCGCTTCTGCGGGTCCGCTGACCTCGGGGCCGCTGCCGTAGGCCCAGTCGAGGTCGGTGGCGACCATCCGCACACCGCGGGTGCGGCGAGCACCACGTAGGGCTGGGGATTTCAGCGCGAAATTGAGCACGGTGCGCAGCCGCTGCGGCGGAATAGTGCGGGGAATCCCGAGCGGTCGGCGGATGTCTTGCTGATGAACCATCCCGTCGGTCAGCGCGATCATGCCGCCGAAACCCGACGGGAGACCGCGCGGCGGGATACATGCCCGCATCAGTTCTGTGAGCTGTTCGGGCGAGCGGGTGGCGCACTCGGCGACGCCGATCGCATTGATGCGGCTCGGCCATAATCCGCCTTTGACGAAGCGCCACACCAGCTTTCCACGGCTCAGCTCGTCATAGCTAAGCACATGGGCCACAACGTCTTTGACGCGCCAGCGCTCACATAAGCTTGGATGCTCCCACTGCTGCGGGGATAGTCCGGCGAGCAGGTCGGCGAAGTCTGCCCGCTCCTCGCAGGCCATCTGCATGGTGGCCGAGTCCTGCGTCATGATTTGCGGTGTGCGGTCTCGGCTGCCACCCCGGCGAAGCGAGCCAAGGTACCGGCCCAGCCGCTGGGATCGTCGAAGATCGCGCGCATCTGTTCAGCACTGTCACCGTAGCGTTCGAGGTTGCGGTGCCGCAGATCCACGCGGGTGCGACCCGCTCCGTCATCGGTGAACGTCACCTCGACCTCGGTCTCGAAGTTGGGGTCGAACTGCCAGTCCGCGCCGATCTGCCACAGCAGCACCACTTTTCGCGGTGGATCCCATGCTGCGACCCGACCCCAGAGGCATTCGCTGCCGTCCACACCACGCTCGAACCAGCGCCCGCCGCTGCGGGGTTCGACCACCACCTCGGCGAACAACTCGAACGTCTGCGCTTGGGGCAGTGGCACACTCACCGACCGGACGACTTCAACGGCGGCAGCGGATTCAGTACCCATCAGTGCTCCTCACTTCTTGGCAGGGCGGCCCTTGTCGGCCTTCTTGGAGGCCGATCGCTTGCGGTTGTCGGCCTCCGCTTCGGCGGCGGCAAGAATGGCGAAGTTGTCCAACGCGGACTCCCAGAACCTGTCGAGGTAGTCGCGCACAGCCTTCAACCCGGAGTGGTTGATGCGATACAGCCGTCGGGTGCCGGCGACCGATTCGACGACCAGATCGGCGTTTTTGAGCACCCGCAGATGCTGTGAAACCGCAGGCCGAGACACCGGCAGCTGGTCGGCCAGCACTCCCACCGCGATCGGACCGGCGGTCAGCTTCTCCAGGATGGCGCGCCGAGTGGGGTCTCCCAGAGCATCCAGCACGGCGTCGACCGAAGCAGCCACATCGGTAAGTATGGACGAACGGTTAGCCTGAGTCAACCGTTCGTCGCTGCTTACTGAGTTTGCGGCGATGTTTACGAGTCTGGTGCCGGGGTAGAGGCAACGCCATGGCATTCAACTTAATTCGACGACGCACCAAAAGCGGACAGGTCGTCGTGGTCACCGGAGCGAGCGCCGGCATCGGCCGTGCGACTGCGCAACTATTGGGCCAGCGCGGCGCCCATGTCGGTCTGTTGGCGCGCGGCGAAAAGGGACTGGAGGCGGCAGCCGCCGAAGTCAAGGAAGCCGGCGGTGAGGCCCTCACAATCCCGACCGACGTATCCGACTACGGGGCGGTCGACGAGGCGGCCAACCGTGTCGAGGAGCGATTCGGCCCGATCGACGCATGGATCAATGTCGCGTTCACGTCGGTGTTCGCGCCGTTCGCACAGATTGAGCCGGACGAATTCCGCAGAGTCACCGAGGTGACCTACCTCGGCTTCGTCTATGGCACGATGGCCGCGCTGAAGCGGATGCTGCCGCGAGATTCCGGAGTGATCGTGCAGGTGGGTTCGGCGCTGGGTAATCGCGCGATTCCGCTGCAGTCGGCGTACTGCGGCGCTAAGCATGCGGTCAACGGGTTCACCGAATCGCTGCGTACCGAGCTGTTGCACGACGGCAGCAAGGTTCGGGTGACCGTGGTACAGATGCCGGCGGTCAACACCCCGCAGTTCTCCTGGGTGCTGTCGCGGCTGGGCAAGCATCCGCAGCCGGTGCCGCCGATCTACCAACCGGAAGTCGCGGCCCGCGGCGTCATCCATGCCCTGGACCATCCGCGCCGCAAGCAGTATTGGGTCGGAGCCAGCACCGTTGCCACGATCTCAGGTCAGCGGGTCGCGCCGGCGCTGCTCGACCGCTACCTCGCCCGCAACGGTTACAGCTCCCAGCAGACCGATCAGCCGATCAGTTCTGGCCGGCCGGCCAATCTGTGGGAGCCACTTGACGGCCCGGGCGGTCGCGACTTCGGGGCCCACGGTGTCTTCGATGACCAAGCACACGGCCACAGTCCGCAGTTCTGGGCAGTCCGGCATCGATTGTCATTGGTGGGCGGGGCGCTGGCGGCAGGTGCGCTGGCAGCATCTGATTGGGGGCGCCGCCACTTGCAGCAGTGACCTGCAAGCGGCATATGCCCTTTTCAGGGGTGTTATCAACAGTTGCGCTTTGATCCCCAGCGACGGCTTCCGGCGTGGTTGCGTGTCACCCCCCTTCTACTACCATCGCAAGTATGTTCGAACCCATGGTGTTGTCGGCGACGGCGGAGTCGGTGGCGTTGATGGATGAGGTGTGTGCGGCGGCGCGCAGTGAGGCCCAGGCCACTGGCCGCCGGTTGAATGCGGTGGCGGACCTGATTGCGTTGCGGGATCGCCAGTATGGCGAGCAGCCCGAGTGGGCGGCGGATTTGTGGGATGAGATTGCCCGTGAGTTGGCCGCGGCGCTGCGGGTGGGGCCTAAGACGGCCTCGGGCTATATGACCGATGCGCTGATCCTGCGCGAACGCTTGCCCAAGGTGGGCGAGTGTTTGGCGTCCGGTGACATCAACTACCCGATGTTTAACACCATCGCCAATCGCACCGCGCTGATCACCGACGAAAAGGCGCTGGCCGCGGTCGACGCGCAGATTGCGGCGCGGGCACCGCGCTGGCCGTCGTTGAGCCGCTCCAGCCTGGCGATGCGGGTGGACGCCATTGTGGCCCGCCACGATCCGGACGCGGTGCGGCGCACCAGAAAAGAAGTCAAGGACCGCTATCTGGATGTGTCGGAATTGCAGTCCGGGATCGCCGAGGTGTACGGCAATGTGTTCGCCAGCACCGGGCGGGCGCTGGATCGGCGTTTGGATGAGCTGGCGGCCACGGTGTGTGCGGCTGATCCGCGCACCCGCGCGCAGCGGCGCGCCGATGCGCTCGATGCGCTGGTGGCCGGTGCGGATCGGCTGGCCTGCACCTGCGGGGATCCCGACTGCAGCCAAAGCCGGGGTGCTCGCCGGCCGCACACCACGGTGATTCACGTGGTGGCCCAGCACGACACCGTCGCCGGTACCGGGGCCACGCCGGGGTATATGGCCGGTGCGGACGGGTTGATTCCGGCCGAGGTGGTTGCCGAGTTGGCCAAATCGGCGCGGTTGTGCCCGGTAGTCCATCCGCTGGATGCCCCACCGGAACCGGGGTATGTGGCCTCGGCCAAGCTGGCAGAGTTTGTGCGCTGCCGCGATCTGACCTGTCGTGCTCCGGGTTGTAGTCAACCGGCGGTGTATTGCGACATCGACCACACCATCCCCTATGCCGATGGTGGCGCCACGCATCCCTCGAATTTGAAGGCGCTATGCCGAAAGCATCACTTGCTCAAGACTTTTTGGGGCTGGCGTGACAAACAGTTGGCTGACGGCACGCTGATCTGGACGCTTCCGGATGGGCGCACCTATGTCACCAGCCCGGGCAGCGCGATCCTGTTTCCCGCGCTGAGCGTGCCCACCGGCGAGCTGCCCGAACCGGCGCCACCGGTCAACGACCGCTGCGGTGAGCGCACGGCGATGATGCCCACCAGACGGCGCACCCGCGCCCAGCAACGATCACAACGAATCACCACCGAACGCAACCAAAACCGCGCCGACCGCCTCGCCCGAGCGGCACCATTCGGTGACCCAAACGAGCCACCGCCCTTCTAAGGTCCGGTCACCGCCGGGCTGACCACAGCGCCCATGACGCACCGGCCGCCGCAGCACCAATTGCGGCGATTGGCACCGCCACTCGGGTGGCGCGGACGCGCGTCTCGGGTTCCGGTCGGCTCGGCGGCCCGGCAGAACGGATGTCCGCGGATTCGCGTGCCATGGCCATTACCTGAGCCAGATGCAGTGGCGACGCCGCACCCGCGTCGGTGATCTGGGTCTGGCACGAGAATCCGTTGGCCACGACCACGGCGTCGGGGTTCTTCCGGATCGCCGGCAACAGCGCCTGCTCACCGCAGTCTAACGACAGCTGGTACTTGCCCTCCTCGAACCCCCACGATCCGGCCAGCCCGCAGCAGCCACCGGAGATCGGTTCGACGTCAACGCCCATCCGCTCCAAAATCTGCTGATCGGCATCGACCCCACCGGTGGCACGTTGGTGGCAGTGACCCCACAGCAGAGCGCGTGCACCCGATGCCGACGGAAGCTCGACGTCGAATTTGTCCAGAAACTCCGCGAAGTGATAGCTGTTGCGCGCCAGCCGATCCGCGTCGTCGTCGTGCGGCAGGAGTTTGCCCAGCTCGTCTTTGAACACGGCCAGACAGCTGGGCTCCATCCCGACAATCGGGGTGCCGGCCCGGATTTCGCTGCGCAGCCGCGACATCACATGGTGCAGGTAGCGCTCAGCGACATCGAGGAACCCGTAGTCGTAGAGCGGTCGTCCGCAACAGATATGCCCTTGCGGCATGACGACCTGCCAGCCGGCAGCCTCCAGTGCCTCCACGCAGGCGACGCCGACGTCGGTGTGCAACCGGTTGTTGAACGTGTCGGGCAAAAGCACCACCCGCGGCCCACCGGCATTGACCACCGGACGGTTGGCGAACCATTGCTGCAGCGTCATCGGGGCAAACGTCGGAAGCGGCCGGCGTCGGTCAATCCCGCCCAGCGCCTTCGCTATCCGGGAAACCACGGGCGTCTGCGTCGCGAAGTTCGCCAGCTCGGGCATCGCGCTGGCAAGCCGCGCGGCCTGGTCGATAAACCCGAACGCGTAGGCGTAACGCGGACGCCACCGCCGCAGTGACCGGAAGTGGTGGTACAGGAATTCCGCCTTGTAGGTGGGGATGTCGACGTTGACCGGGCAATCGCTGGTGCAGCCTTTGCATGCCAGACACAGATCCAGCGCGTCGGCCACTTCATTCGACTGCCAGCCGTCGGTGATCACCTCGCCGCGCAGCATCTCGAACAGCAGCCGCGCGCGTCCGCGCGTCGAGTGCTTCTCCTCCCGAGTCACCTGATAACTCGGGCACATGGTCATCTCAGCCTGCGGCACCCGGCATTTGCCCACACCGACGCACCGCAGCGCCGCATGAGCAAAATCGCCGTCGTCCTCCTCGTAAGCAAACTTCACCTTGGGGCGCGGCGGGTTGTAGTTCGGGCCGAGCTTGAGGTTCTCGTCGAACCGGTAGGCGTCGATGACCTTGCCCGGGTTCATCTTCCACTCGGGATCCCAAATCAGCTTGAACCGCCGCATCGCTTCCAGCAGCCGCGGGCCGTACTGCTTGCCGAGCAGCTCGGCGCGCTGCTGCCCGTCACCGTGCTCGCCCGACATCGACCCGCCGTAGGACGCCACCAGGTCGCCGGCGGCTTCCATGAACCGCCGATACGTCACCAGCCCGTCGTGGTGGCGCAAGTCGAAGTTGATCCGGGAGTGGATGCAGCCCTCCCCCAGGTGCCCGTACATGGCGCCCCGTAGACCGTGGTCGGCGTACAACCTCTGCAGATCGCGCACATAGTCGCCAACCCGGTGCGGCGGCACCGCGGAGTCCTCCCACCCCGGCCAGTGGTCACCGCTGTCTTTCGGGAACGCGGTCGACCCCAACCCCGCTTCGCGGATCGACCACAGCTCGTCGCTGTTCCCACCGTCTTGTTTACTGCGGGCCAACACGATGCGGTCGTCGTCGTATTTCTTCTTCTTCCGCAGCCAGCCGACGAAATCCCCTGCACGCCCGTATGATTCGCCAGGCTCATCGGATCCGAATTGCACGAACAACCAGGCGCCGGTGGATTTGGGCCGCGGCAACGCTGCTCGTCCGGCGGCGTTGCTGCCGGTCAACTCCTGGTCGTGCACCAGCATGTGGTCGACCGCTTCCAGACCGATCGGCTTCCACGCCATGATGTCCGGCACCGCGTCGCCCGCCTCGCCCAACGTGTCGTACTGGATGACGACCAGGGTGCGGTGGGCCATCGCCGGTGTCAGCATCACGGTGGCGGTTAGCGCCACCGCGCAGGTGCTTTCCGTCCCGACCAGCGCGCGTGCGACGTTGAAACCCTTCTCGGGAAGCAGCTCATCGAGATTGTACCCCGACACCCGCCGCGGCAGTTCATCGACGCTGGGGAACCCACCGCGGATGTCGTCGGCATACTCGTCGCGCAGATCCCGAAGCGCCGCATAGATTTCTCCTTTGCGGCCGCCCTCGGCGATGATCGCGTCCAGCCGCTCCTCTTCGTTGTTACCGACCCAGAACCGGGCGCCGTCGTAGGTAATGACTTCCAGGGCGTGGGTATTGTCCGACGTACGCGGTCCCGGTCCGTACAGGTGCGACTGGATCGAATGCACCCCACACGAGTTGTTGCCGATGTTTCCGCCCAGTGTGCACCGCGAGTGCGACGACGGGTCGGGACCGAACACCAACCCGTATTCGCCGGTGGCCCTGTTGAGTTGCTCGTTGATCACACCGGTCTGCACAGTGGCCAGGCGGCGGTCGGCGTCGATGTCGACGATCTCGGTGAGGTACTTCGAGAAGTCGATAACCACAGCGACGTTCACCGTTTCGCCGGACAGGCTGGTTCCCCCGCCACGGCACAACACCGGTGCGTGATAGGCGTGGCAGGCCCGCACAGTTTCGACGATGTCGTCGAGCGTCTTCGGGACGACGACCCCGATGGGCACCTGACGGAAATTCGAGGCATCGTTGGCGTACATCGCCTTGGTGGCCGTGTCGAACCGCACCTCGCCGCTGACATTTCGACGCAGCTGGCCTTCCAGGCCGGCGACGTTGACCTTGTCGATCGTCGCCATCCCGGCGGTGAACCGGGTGTCCGGGCGCGCCGGGATGGTTTGTGTTCGGCCGTTGACGCGCAGGCTCATTCGTCGGACTTCCGGGAGGATGGCTTGAGCGACTCGGTGAACTCGTGCATCTTCTGCTTGGCGCCCTTGGTGGCGATGCTGACCCGATCGGGGTCTTTCATGACCGCCTTGGCGGTCTTCTTCGCGATTTCCTTCTTGATGTGCGGCGGCACCGGCGGGATATCCGCGTCGACAACCACCTCCAAAACCACCGGGCGGTTGGCCGACAGCGCCTGCTCCCAGGCCTCAGCGATCGTCTTCGGGCTGTCGCAGCGGATACCGGTCAAGCCGAGGAGGTTGGCGAATTCGGCGTAAGGAACATCCGGAATGTATTGCGAGCCTTCGAACTTGGGTTCACCGCCCATTGCCCGCTGTTCCCAGGTCACCTGGTTGAGGTCTTGGTTGTTGAACACGCAGAAGATCAGCGGACCGTCGGAGAGCCGATCCCTGTACCGCTTGACGGTGATCATCTCCGCCAGCCCGTTCATCTGGAACACACCGTCGCCGACGAGCGCGATCACCGGGCGGCCGGGCTGGGCCAGTTTGGCGCTGATGGCATATGGTGTGCCCGGACCCATGGTGGCCAAATTCCCCGCCAAAGACGCTGCCATGCCTGGGCGCATCTTCAAATGCCGGGCCCACCAGTTGGCCACCGACCCGGCGTCGGTGGTCAAGATCGCGTTGTCGGGCAACCGCTTGGAGAGCTCGTGCACTACCAGCTCGGGGTTGAGCGGATCGGCCTTGTCATGTGCCCGCTTGTCGAGCACCCGCCACCATTCGGCGACCTCTTTCTCGATCTTCGACCGCCACGACCTGTCATCCTTGCGCTTCAGCAGCGGAATGAGTTGGTGCAGAGTCTCTTTCGAGTCGCCGACCAGGTTGGCCTCCATCGGATAGCGGGTGCCGATCATCCGGCCGTCGCGATTGATCTCCACGCCGCGACATTGGCCTTCCTTCGGCAGCCACTCCGCGTACGGGAAGCTGGTGCCGATGAAAAACAGGGTGTCAGCGCCGGACATCATGGCCTGGCTGGCGGTGGACCCCAGCAACCCGATCGGGCCGGTGACGTAGGGCAGGTCGTCGGGCAGGACAGCGCGACCCAGTGAGGACTTCGCTACGCCCGCGCCGAGCAGCTCGGCCACCTGGACCACCTCGTCGGACGCCTCGGCCGCACCCTGCCCGACCAGGATCGCCACCTTCTTGCCGGCGTTGAGGATGTCGGCTGCCTTTTTCACCTCCGAATCCGGCGGAATCATCGTCGGCCTCGTCCAGCCCACGCTGGAAAACACCGCGCCGTGCATCCGCGGGGGCGACGGCTCGGCCTCGGCCATCGCCACGTCCTCCGGCAAGATGATCGTCGCCACCGTGCGGTTGTTCAGCGCCACCTTGCACGCCCGGTCGACGAGGTGGCGGGCTTGCACCGGCGCCATACAGGTCTGGACGAAGTCCGAAGACACATCCTTGTACAGCGTGTTGGGGTCGATCTCCTGCTGGAAGGCCGCGCCCAGCGACATCCTTTTCTGCTGACCCACAATGGCCACCACCGGGTAGTGGTCGAGCTTGGCGTCATAGAGACCGTTGAGCAAGTGGATGGTGCCCCCGCCCGAGGTCGCCAGGCAGCAGCCGATCTCCCCGGTGAATTTAGCATGGCCGGTGGCCATGAACGCCGCCATCTCCTCATGCCGCGGCTGAATCAGTTCGGGATCGCCCCCGGCCCGGTCGAGCGCCCCGAGCATCGACAGGATGCCGTCGCCGGGATAGCCGAAGATTCGATGAATCCCCCACTGCCGCAAGCGTTCCAGGATGAAGTCTGCGGTATTGGGCATCATTGCTCCTTGGTCAGACAGTGCCGCACGCGAGTGCGTGCGTTGGATTTATGGGCGTGGAGGTGGACCACCGGCGCGCCACCGCCGGCCGCTTTGGGGACGTGCGGCGGTGGGTGTTTTGCCATGGCGGCGGTGGCGGTGCCGATGGCCACACTTGGGGTGTACCCGTCGCTATACAGGCCAAACAGCTAGGCGCGTTTGCGCTTGGCCATAGCGCTGCGCGCGCTGCGAAGGTCGTCGACGAATAACCCGTAGGCCTCGTCGCGACGCTCGCTGCGGTCGCGCAGCACAGCCGACGGGTGAACGGTCGCCAGCACCTGGGGTTCCGGCGTGACGTGGATGTCCGCCTCTGCGGGCAGATGCATCACCTCGCCCCGGTGCGCGGAGATCCGAAACGCGGTGCCCAAAAGAGATTGCGCCGCTGTGGCGCCCAGGCACACGAGCACTTGCGGTCGCACCGCCTCGATTTCGGCGATCAGCCAGGGTCGGCACGCAACCACTTCGGTGCGGCTGGGTTTCTGGTGTATGCGGCGCTTGCCGTTCTTGCGGGTGAACTTGAAGTGCTTGACGGCGTTGGTCTGGTACGTCAGTTCCGGATCGATGCCCGCCTGGTCGAGCGCGCGGGCGAGCAGCCGGCCGGCCGGACCCACGAACGGCAGACCCTCGATGTCCTCGCGGTCACCGGGCTGCTCACCCACCAGCATGATGGGCGCGCGCGAGTCGCCGTGACCGAAAACCGTTTGCGAGGCGTTTTCGTACAGCGAGCAGCCCCGGCACACGCCCGCCGCGGCCTCGAGTGATTCGAGGTCGCGGTCCTCCGGCAAGTAGCTCGCCGCGCTGGTCTTCTGTGCTGTCGCCATGACGGCTCCTCACGCCGCGGCGAGCTCGGGCGCGATTTCCGACTCCCAGAAGTCGAAGAAGCGGTCCTGCTCCGGCCCGATTTGCTGGACGTAGACCTCGTCGAACCCAGCATCGGCGAATTGGCGGATGCGGTCGATGTAGGGCTTGGCGTCGGGCCCGCACGGCACCGTTTGCGCTACCGCAGACTCCGGAACCAGGCTGGATGCCTGCTCGAAGTCCGCTGGGGTAGGCAGGATTTGGCTGAGCTGCCCCGGCAACTGCTCATTGGCCCACAGGGCATGTGCGCTGCGTAGGCCTTCCGCTTTCGTCATCGAGTGGCAGACCTTGAAACCCGCTTGAGTGGGTTTTCCGGCGCCTCCGGAATCTCGGAATACATTGAGCAGCTCCGCTGACGGCATGGTGCATTGGAAGCCGTCAGCGATGCGGCCCGCCAGTTGGGCAGCCTTCGGGCCGAAGCCCGACATGTAGATGGGCGGCGGCTCATCCGGCAGCGTGTAGATGCGGGCATTCTCGACGGTGTAATAAGGCCCGTGGTGGCTGATCTGCTTGCCGGAGAACAGCTTGCGGATCACCGTCACCGCCTCCTCAAGCATGTCCCGCCGGATGGCCGAGGTGGGCCAGTGCTCGCCGGTGATGTGTTCGTTCAGCGCTTCGCCGGTTCCCACGCCCAGCGCGAATCGCCCGTCGAGTTGGACGGCACAGGTCGCTGCGGCCTGCGCGATCACCGCGGGGTGAATCCGCATGATCGGGCACGTGACGGCCGTGGTGACCGGCAGCGAGCAGGCCTGCGAAACGGCGCCGATCACCGACCACACGAATGGACTCTGGCCCTGCTTGTCGTTCCATGGATGGAAGTGGTCGGAAATCCAAAGCCGTTCGAACCCAGCGGCCTGGGCTCGAACGGCTTGGCGCACCAACTCTTTGGGATCGAATTCCTCGCACGTGAGCAGGTATCCCAATGTCGTCATGCTGGGCCCGCTCAGCCCTTCCCGAGGATGGCATCCCGGGCGCGGTCAATCATCGCCGCGAAGGGACCGGCCATCAGATTGGAAATCTGTGACTCCACCCCGGCGTGCGGACGGGTCGGCGCGATCGCTTCGGCGAGTTCGGCGGCGCGGCCCATCCGCTTGAGCTCGTCTTGGTCCAGCTCCTCCTCGAGCTTGGAGAACTCCTCGTGTTCCTCGTGCTCTGCGTGGTCGACGACGGCATCGCGGAGCTTGGTCAGTTTGTCGGTGAACTCCTCGGAATCGACGTCGAGCTTCTCCAACTCGGTGAGTACCTTCTTGGCTTCGTTTTCCTCCTCCAGCCGTGCAGCCACTACCTTGTCGCCGTCGGCGATCTTCCGCTTGGCCCGCGGGTGGACGATCTCCTCCTCCGCGGCTTCGTGCACCGCGAGCAACCGCCGCAGTTCGATGAATGACTTCTCGCGCTCCTTGCCGCTGGCGTTCAACGTCTCTTCGAACAAAGACTTGATCCGCTCATGCTGGCTCACGAGGAACTGCGTCACATCGGTCGCTGATTTAACACTCGCCATGATCTCCTCCTGATAGTTCGGATTGCACGCCTGGGCTGTTGGCGCGCCCTTGCCGACTACCCGGCGGTTTGGACCACGAAACGCGGCGGACAGCCAGCCCTAGCAGCCGTGGCCGGAGGAGAATCGGTTTATCAAAATGCCCTGCGCGGGTATGTGAACGACCTCATGCGACAACTTAAACGGGCGGTGTGATGGCACGATCGTCATGGCTGCGTCGGCGGCGTGTGGTCCTTTGCGGCGCGGTGGCGGGACTGGTCGTTTTGGCGGGGTGTGCACACGACCGAAAGCTGTCGCCCGCGGCCACCGAGAGCAAGCCTGCGGCGGTGAAGATCACTCCAGGGCCGGGCGCACACGACGTCGACCCGATTGCCAAGGTGTCGGTGGTCGCCGACACCGGCACGCTGACCGATGTGCGGATGGTCAACGACAGCGGTAAGCCAGTGCAGGGCGTCATGACCCCCGACAACACCTATTGGAAGCCGGTGGTGCCGCTTGGGTATGGCCGCACCTACACCATCACCGTCGACAGCCGCGGGCCCAGCGGAGTGCCCGGCCACAACGTCGCCACCTTCTCTACCTTGACTCCCCCGAACCAAACCAAGGTCACGTTCACCAACACCTCTGAGCAACCCCTGCAAGACGGCGGCACTTACGGGATAGGACAGGTCATCGTCGCGCACTTCGACGAAGAGATCGCCGACCGGGCCGCTGCCGAACGCGCACTGTCGGTGACCACGTCCCCACCGGTGCAGGGCTCGTGGTACTGGGTCGACGGCCAGAATGTGCACTGGCGTCCCGAGCACTACTACGCACCCGGTACGACGGTCACCGTGGACGCACGCATCTACGGAATCCCGGTGGGCAAAGGGATATTCGGGCAAGAAGACAGCCACGTCTCGATCAAAATCGGCGACTCGCACATATCCATCGCCGATGACACCACCAAGCAGATCAGCGTTTTCGACAACGGAAAACTGGTGCGCACCATGCCCACGTCGATGGGAATGGGCGGCACCCAGGAGATCGCCGGGCGGACCATGTCGTTTTGGACGCCGCCGGGCATCTACACGGTGCTCGACAAGGGCAATCCGGTCGTGATGGATTCTTCGACGTACGGTCTGCCGAAGAACTCACGGCTGGGCTACCGCGAAACTATCAACTACGCCGTGCGGATCAGTGTCGACGGCATCTATGTCCATGAGCTGGACAGCACCGTGTGGGCTCAGGGCAACACCGACACCTCGCACGGCTGCCTGAATATCAACGGAGAGAATGCGCAGTGGTTCTTCGGCTTCTCGCAGCCGGGCGATGTCTTCGAGGTGCGCAACACCGGTGGCCCGCCACTGCAGCTGGAGCAGAACGGCGATTGGACCATGCCATGGGATCAGTGGCGCAAAGGCAGCGCGCTGCACTGAATCGCCGCGCCAACCAGGTGTAACGGGGCATAAGCCGGGGTACAGCACCGACGTGACATGGCGTTGGTGCGGGGCAGTGGCCGCCGCCGCGATCGTGGCGGCGGGCTGTTCGAGCCCCACGCAACCGGAGAGCACGCCCGAAGTGACGGTCCGGTCGATCGGTGCAACGCTGCACGACCCGATATGGTCCTATGGCACTCAATCGCTGCTCGGGATGACCGACGACGGTCGCCTCGCCGAGATCAGCGATCTCATGAGCCCGGAAAACGCCAAGACACGACTGACCCAGCCGATGCCGCTCGGGCGCAACCTCCAAATCAGCCAAATGGACGACAGGCACGTGTTCGTGCCGCAGCCGAGCCGGAACAAGGTGGCGGTTGTCGACCTCGGAACTCTGCGCCAGGTCGACGAGTTCGACGCCGGCCCTGCCCCGGCGTACCTGGCTGAAGACGCCGGCATGCGCATCCTGCTGGCGCTGTCGGCCGACGGGTCCTCGGTGACACCGGTGGATCAGTACGGCTACCGAAAGTTGCCGACTGCGAAGGTCACCGGAGATCGCGCGGACTCGATCGACGGCTCCAACCGCGGACGCGAGATCAGCTACCACCTCTTCGGCCCGTCCGGAATCCGCTACTACAAAGGACCCTCGTCGCCTCCGGAGGAGCGTGGCGCAATGGCCACGGACGTCGCCGCGTGGGCGGGCAACAACACGAAGGTGACCCGCATCTATGTCGCCGACCACGACCACCCTGTGCTCAACTCGGTGGACTCCGAGCGGCGCGGCGAAGGATTGGGCGTCGCCGGTCGTGCGCAACTGCCGTCGTTTCCGGTGCGCTATATCGGCACCGACGACACCCGGGTCTACGTCGCCACCGACCAGCAACTGGTGACGCTCGAGATCAACAGCTACGGCGGCTACCCGAACGACACCATGCACATCATCCACGTGGTTGATTACCGCTCGAGTCTGCGCCCGGGCCAGGTGAAGTCGGCGCAGCTGTCGGGGATGGCGATTGGACCACACCGAGTCTTCCTCACTTTGCGTGGCACCGACTATGTGGTCAGCGTCGCCAAGCCACACTTGTGACGAGATACGGAGAAGCCGATGACCGCGACACCGCAGAGCCGCACACCGATCGGCGTCGACGACGACTTCGAGTTGCTCAACGAGCAAATCCAGGCGCTGAAGCAGCTCGGTGCGAAAAAAGAACTGGCGGAAGGCGAGAGCTACGACTTTTCGATCAGATGGGGCGCGGCGCTGGCCGGACGGCTGCGGCGGTTAGTGCATTACAGTGCGCAGGGAATCCTCAGCGAGGCCGACGAACGCCGATTCCAGGCGCTGTGCGATGAACTGCGCGGACTGTCGGATCTGATCAACCGATTCGACCTGGCTCACCCGGTGTTCACCGATTCGCCACCGGCAAAGGCTAAGCGCCACGCGGGAGCTCAACGGTCCAGCTCGCGGCGCGCGCGGCGTTTGCGTCGCGGCTGAGGAAGTCCTTCTCCCGCAATTTGATTCCGGTGCGCGGCTTGGGGCAGTCCGGGTTGCGACACGTCAGCGCCACCATGTAAGCGTCGTCCTCCTCGTCGAGGAACAGGAACCCCAGGTAGAGCGCATCACCGACGTCGAATTCCGTTGCTCCACAAGCCTGGCACTGTCCGCCTTTGGCGCTGACCTGCTCGAGAACGCATTCGCGCTCAGCCTCATTCAGGCTGACCAGTTCAGGACGAACCCAGTCGGACATCAGATCTCCACGTCCTTGTCGTAGTGGATGTTGTCTTCACGCCAGCCGCCGAAACCCATGCCGATGCCGCGGTGGTCGTCGACGAACTCGATTTGGTTGATCCACTTGACCATCTTGAACCCGACTTGAGTTTCGACCCGTAACCTCAGCGGCGCGCCGTGCTTGATCGGCAACGGCTTGCCATTCATCTCGTAGGCCAGAATGGTCTGCGGCTTGTAGGCCAGTTCGAGATCCATGACTTCGTAGAACTGCCCCAGGCCGTCGGAGCTGGGCTCGTCGCGACTGTTGTCCTGCATACTCAGAAAGCAGATGTAGCGCGCCTGCGGCAGCGGTTTGACATACTCCACCAGGCTGCTCAGGTGCAGACCGCTCCACTGACCGATGCTGGTCCAGCCTTGCACGCAGTTGTGCAGCACCCGCTGAGTTTCCGGTTCGCCCAGAGCACGCAATGCGGCCAGATCGAGGGTCACCGGCTTTTCCACCAATCCGCCGACCCGCAGCCGCCAGTCGACGAAGTTGTGCACCGCCATGATCTTGTACTCGGGCGAGCATGGTGGTTTGCCGTTGACGCGGTGTTCTTTAGACAGTTTGCTCACCGGGTAGTTCTGCCGAGAATTCAACGGCCGCAACAACATCAGCTTGACCCGCGTGTTGATGGCGCCCAGGATGCGGTGAACCTGGTCCGGTCGGCGCAGGCTCCATTTGGTCGCGGCGACGTGGACGGCGACGATCGTGCCGATCAGCACGAACGACCAGAACGTCGCCCAGTTGATGTTGCGGACGGCGCCGAAAATCATCGCGGCGTTCAGCTGGCCCCAGCCCCAGAAGAACACCATCGACAGGTGGATCACGATGAAGATCAGGAAGGCGACCAGCCCGAAGAAATGTAGGCTGCGGGCCCATTGCCGTCCGCCCCACATTTGGACGTACCACGGGAAACGTGCCTCGACTGCCGGCGACTGCGCAGCGCCGGTGAGGATTTGGAACGGGGCGAGCAGAAAGATGACAGCGGCGTATGTCAGCTTTTGGATGGCATCAAGCGGTTCGCCAGGCAACAGCGGCGGCAGGTTGAACGTCATATAGGCGACGATGTCGTTCCAAGCGTCGGCGAAGATCGACCACGAGTAGGGCCAGTAGCGATGCCATTGGCCGGTGGCGAACAACAGGACGTAGTAGGACGCTCCGACGAGAATCCAGCCGATCACCGCGAAAAAGTGCCAGTGCCGACCCATCCCCAGCTTCTTATGGCCGGGCAACGCGATGATCGAGCTGTAGGACTCTTCCTCGTCGAGGGTGTCGTACAACTTGTCGGTCGGCATTTCCTTCGTGGTGAACCGTGCCCACTCGGTGCCGGGCTTGCTGTCCTCGTGCCAATACAACTTGGGGTGGGTGCCCAGAATCTCGAACCCGCTGCGCAATAGCAACGTCAGGAAGAGGACGTTGAGCCAGTGGTCGATCCGCAGCCACAGCGGGTAGTCGAACGTCATCCTCGGTGCCTTCTCCCGTTAGTCGTGCCAGTTCTGTCGTTGCGGGTAGGCGACGTTGATGCCCAGAAGCACCGACATGTGCACCGCGATGAAGCCCAGCGCGAACGCGCCCGCAAACGAGCCGGGTGCGACGTCCCAGCGGCCGGTCAGCGCTACCAGCCCCGGCAGGGCGACGGGCCGACTGCCCAGATACAGGCCGAGGAAAACCACCGATACCAGGTCGCCCAGTAACCAACCCAGTTGTGGAATACGAGGATTCACGGCAAGCCACATGGTGCCCGCGGCCAGCACGCACCCGGCGATCAGCAGGGTGGCGTAGACGACGAAATACACCGGCAGCGCTGTCTCCCTGGCCAGGACGTAGAGGTGTGCCACGACGATGCCCAGCAGCAGCCCTCCACCGAGCGCCGTGACGGTCCGGGGCACGTTGAAGGCGACGTAGCCGCCCAACCGCAACATCCGGTACATCTTGCTGCGCTTCCAGAGTTCGACGAGCTTTCTGTCGACCGGCTCCACGGCGGCTACGTACCCCGCGACGCTGTCTGGCAAACGCTTCCTTGGCAGGTCCGCCGTGGTTTCATGCGGTCCCGGCGCCGACCGAAGGGCCGCATCCGTCGGCGAGTCGATGCGCCGTTTCGAACAGCAGCGCATGCACGAAGGCCTGCGGTAAGTTGCCGCGCAGCTGCCGCTGCCGCACGTCGAATTCCTCGGTGAACAATCCGGGTGGTCCGCAGGCGGTGCGGTTGCGTTCAAACCATCGGACGGCCGCAAGATCGTTGCCGCACTGATGATCGGCCAGTGCCATGAGGAAACCGCACAGCAGAAAAGCACCTTCGGCATCACCCAGTGGCCGCTCGTCCGGTCGGAACCGATACACGAAGCCGTCGTAGCCCAGCTCGTTGCGCACCGCCTCGAGCGTGGCGACCGTGCGTGGATCGTTGACCGGGATCGCTCCGCGGATCGACGGCATCAACAGCGCAGCGTCGATGCGCGGATCGTCGGGTCCGCGTTGCCATCTGCCGCTCGGGTGCAAACAATCCGAATCGGCGTCGGCGACCAGGCGGTCGGCCAGGTGTTGCCACTCGGCCCCCTGCCGCGCGGGCGCCTGCCGGCCGATGCTTCGCAGCCCTGCCGCGCAGATGAGCCGCGAATGGGCCCAGCGGCGATCGTCTATTTCCCAGATGCCGGCATCGGGCTGGCGCCACCGGTCCTCGATCGCCCGGACCAACGTCTCGACGGCGCGCCACGTGGTGCGGTCAAGGCGGTCGAGCCGTGCGGCTGCCGCCAGCAGCAGCAGCGCCTCGCCGAACGCGTCGAGCTGAAACTGGTCGGTCACCCAATTGCCGGTCTTGACGTCAGCACCGGGATAGCCGGGCAGGTCTAGGTCCTGTTCTTCGGGAGGTGGCTTGCCCAGCACCGAGTACGCGGGCTTGAGTCCCGGACCGTCGGCGAGCACACGTTCGCTCACGAATTGGACGGCGTCGTCGAGCAGCGGGTAAGCGCCGGCGGCGGCGACGGCTTGCCCGGCGTAGCACTGGTCGCGGATCCAGCAATAGCGGTAGTCGTAGTTGCGGCCTTGTTCGGCGCGTTCCGGCAGCGACATCGTCGCCGCCGCCACCATGCCGCCCCCGCTGCTGGTCAGCCCGCGCAGGACCGCGTACGCGGTCTGGGTGTCGAGGTCGGCCAAGGTGCCGGAGAAGCCGGGAACCGCGTTGCCCCAAGCCTGTTCGGTGTCGCGCCAGGCGTCGTTGGGTCGCACCGGTTCTTTGGGGAGTTCTTGATCGGAGACTTCCAACACCAAGTCGTGGTCGTGGCCGGGCGTGACATCTACGACCGCTTGCAGCGCCCCGTCGTCGCGGCGGCGTGCTTCGCCGGCCCCGCTCCAGCGGAATCGGTGCGGGCCCGATCGGCCCGTCCACACGCCGTTGTTTTTGGCAAGGTCGCGCATTTTGTCGGCGCCGAAGTTCGCGCGCAGGTCTAGCGTGATCCGGACGCGCGCGGGCCCGTCCAGCGCGCGGATGCGACGCAGCACTACCGCGGTGTCCGGGTCACCCGGAAAGGCCAGTGCCTCACGGCATTCCACGATCCCATCGGTGGTCACCCAGCGAGACCGCCAGATCAACGACCGCTCTTCGTATCGGCCGCCCCAGACGAACCGCGGGTGGTCCGGTGACACGGCGTAGATGCCGTTACCGCCCAGCAGAGCGCTGAACACTGCTGGACTGTCCCAGCGGGGCACGCACATCCAACAGCAGTCACCGCGTGGTCCGACGACAATTCCCCGTTCACCGTCGGCCAGCAACGCGTATTCCCGAAGTACATGCGGCGCAAGCTCTTCGGCGAGTGCTGATTTCTGCTGCATCTTGACCCTTCGCCCGCGCCACATACCTGGTCGATGCAGGGCATACCCCGTTTGTGTTGCGGGTAGTCACCGAACATGACCGTGCATGCCGACGCCGTACCCGTCGAATCCGTCGAAGCCTCCGCTTACACGATTCCCACCGATGCTCCCGAGTCCGATGGCACGTTGTCGTGGGATTCGACGACCTTCGTGCTGGTTACCGCACGCGCCGGCGGCAAAACCGGCACCGGCTACACCTATGCGGGGACCCCTGTCGTGACCGTGGTGGAGTCGAAGTTGGCGGAGGTGGTCAAGGGTAAAGACGCCCTGCAGCCCCCGGCCCGGTGGGCGGAGATGCAGCACGCGGTGCGCAACCTGGGCAAGCCCGGGGTGGTGGCCGAGGCGATCTCCGCGGTAGACATCGCGTTGTGGGACCTGCGGGCACGGTTGCTGGACGAACCACTCGTGGTCGCGCTCGGCGCGGTGCACGACGCCACCCCGCTCTACGGCAGCGGCGGGTTCACCTCCTATGACAACGACACACTGCAGGCCCAACTGTCCGGCTGGGTCGAAGCCGGCATACCGCGGGCCAAGATGAAGGTGGGCCGCGACCCTTCGGTTGACGTCGACAGGGTGGCCGCCGCCCGATCCGCGATCGGCGATACGGCCGAGCTGTTCGTCGACGCCAACGGCGCATACAACCGCAAACAAGCGCTGCTGTGGGCCGAACGCTTCGCCGAGTACGACGTGCGGTGGTTCGAAGAACCCGTGACCTCTGACGATCTCGACGGGCTACATCAGCTGTGCGAGCAAGGACCGCCGGGGATGGACATCGCCGCGGGCGAATACGGCTACGACTTACCGTATTTCCACCACATGCTCGACGCGGGCGCGGTGGACTGCTTACAGGCCGACGTCACCCGCGCACTGGGGATCACGGGGGTTCTCAAGGTCGCCGCGCTGTGTGACGCCCGCGGCATGGATCTGTCGTTGCATTGCGCGCCTCAGATCAGCGGCCAGGTCGGCACGGCGATCTGGCATCTGCGGCATCTGGAGTACTTCCACGACCACGTGCGAATCGAAGGTATGGCCTTCGACGGGGTTTTGGACCCTCAGCCGGAGGGCGTGCTGCGTCCGGACCGGACCGCGCCAGGTCACGGGCTGACCGTCAAGCAGGCTGACCTCGACAAGTTCCGGGTGGGCTAGTTCCGTCCACGGACCCGCGGTAACTCACAGCTCCGACTTAATTAGCCGGTGTAACGTTTTGCTTCGCTGCGACGACTTTCGTTGTAGACCGCGGCCCGCCCGGTGTTCTCCTCCGACCAGACCGTGGCGAGCTCAAGGGGTTTTGGAGGGCCGATGGACGTCGTACTTGGGGTCTCGATGGCTCCCGAGACGGTCCGCTTGGTGCTGGTCGAGGGCCAAGACGGCGACGGCGTGACGGTCGAGGAAGACCGCTTCGACACCTCTACTTCCCCGGCCTTGCCGGCGTGCAGCGCGTCCGAACAAGTGGTGGCGGCCATCCTCGGCACGCTTGAAGGCGCCGCCGAAGCCGGTCATCACCTGCTGTCGACCGGGGTCACCTGGACCGACCAAGCCGAGGCCGCCGCGCTGCGCGACGCGCTGGCCGCCCACAAGGTCGAGAACGTCATGCTTGTCTCGGCTTTTCTGGCCGCGGCCGCGCTGACTCAGACGGTCGGCAATGCGATCGGCTACGAGCACATCGCGATGCTGTTCGTCGAGCCTGACACTGCGACGTTGGCTGTGGTGGACTCCGCCGACGGTTCGATCACCGACGTGCGCCGCCAGTCGCTGCCTCGGGTTCAGGCCGGCGCCGACCCAGTGCTGTGGTTGATTTCGATGGTCGCCGGCCTGGCAGCGCTGGAATCGCGGCCGGAGGGTTTGTTCCTGGTCGGCTCCGGTGTCGACATCGCGGCGATCAAGCCGCGGCTGGAAGCTGCCACGCCGCTTGCGGTGAGCGCACCCGAAGAGCCCGAGACGGCGTTGGCTCGTGGTGCCGCGCTGGCTTCGGCCAACGCGCCGCTGTTCGCGTCGTCGACTGCTGCTTTGGCCTACGCGCAGGATCCGGGCACCGGCGAGGTCAACTCGTTCGCTTATGCAGATGTCGTCGACGATGCGTCTGGTGATTCGGCGGCCGATTTGGCCTATAGCGCCGCCGAAGATGACGAGCCCGTCGGCGGTGTGGGCAGCGATGCCCGGCCGTGGCGCAGCCCGACGCTGCTGGTCGGTAGCACGTTGGCCACGATCGTTGTGGGTGGCGTTGTGGCGCTGGCGATTTCGTTGGCCATCGGTATCCGCCCGACGGTCGCCCTGCGGCCCGAGCCGGGCCAAAACCTCATCGTGCCGACGCAACAGGCACCGACGCCGCCGGCCGCACAAGCCCCTGCTCCGGAAGCGCAGGCGATGCACCAGTCGGCTCCAGTGGTGGCCGCGGCCGCGCCAGCTCCGGCAGTGAGCCCGCCGGTTGCGGCCGCGGCCCCGCCTGTTCCTGTTCCGGCCGCCGCGCCGGCGCCTGTGCCGATTCCGGCTCCTGCGCCCATGGCTGCCCCGGCGCCCGCAGCAGTGCCGATACCTGTTCCCGTGCCGCTTCCTGCGGCGCCGGTTCGCATCCCAGCACCGCAACCGCCGGTACAGTTGCCGGCCCCTCAGCCTCCGATCCAGGTTCCGCCAGTGCAGGTTCCGCAGCCGCCGGTTCAGGTTCCGCAGCCACCGGTTCAGGTTCGGCAGCCGCCGGTGCATGTGCCCAGTCCGCCCGTGCGCCAGCCGAATCCGCCGGTACACCTGCCCAGCCCGCCCGTGCAGGCTCCACAGCCGCCAGTGAATTTCCCGTCGCCCGAGCCGCCGGTGCATGTGCCGTCGCCGCAACCCCCAGTGCACCTTCCGGCGCCGCAGCCACCGGTGCAGATGCCGGCGCCGCAGCCACCCTTAAACCTGGGGTCGCCGGAGCCGCCGGTGCACCTGGCCACACCGCAGGCTCCTGCATTCCCGGTCATGCCCGCACCCCAGGCTCCGGCGTTCCCGGCCATGCCGGCCCCTGCGGCTCCTGCGTTTCCGGCCATGCCTGCTCCCGCGGCTCCGCGAATTCCCGCCATGCCCGCGCCGGCGATCCCTGCTCCGGCGATGCCTGCTCCGGCTATGCCGCATTTCAACATGCCTGCGCCGGCATTCCGGTTCTGAGAACGGGTCGGCAGGCAGATCAGCGTCGTGAAGGCAGCCCGACGTTTTGAAGTGGTCCCGACTGGGATCGAACCAGCGACCTTCCGCGTGTGAGGCGGACGCTCTCCCGCTGAGCTACAGGACCGGTGCCGAGGGGCGGACGAGGTCGAAGGTTAGCACGCGGCGCCCACCTTGTGAGAAAGCGCTGCATGAGTGGTCCTGCGGTATACCGGAAGGCGTCAAGAGATTTGTGCGGGCCCGCTTAGGTGGACTATCGTCGTGCTTCGCACCGGGCGACGATCTCGTCCGCTGCGCGCGGATGTAGCGCAGTTGGTAGCGCATCACCTTGCCAAGGTGAGGGTCGCGGGTTCGAATCCCGTCATCCGCTCGAAGGTGGCTTGTGGCATCAAACCCCGCGGTGGAGTGGCCGAGTGGTGAGGCAACGGCCTGCAAAGCCGTGCACACGGGTTCGATTCCCGTCTCCACCTCAAATCCTTGACCCGGGCGCGGTTAGCTCAGCGGGAGAGCGCTTCCCTGACACGGAAGAGGTCGCTGGTTCAATCCCAGTACCGCGCACTAGTGTTTATGCAGATAAATCGGCATATATAGAGCTGCTAAACAGCGTCCGTGACCTAGATATGACCTGACGGTCGGCGCGCTAGCAACGCCGTTACGAAAGGTTGCTGCGCTGCCGCGCGCACCTTTGCTCTCGGGCCGGTAGCGGCTGCCTTCGATGCCCTCCACCGCCCGACAACACCGCTACTTCGCGGTGAAGAAAGCAGGATTGCCGAAGCCGGTGGTTAGCGTCCAGAGCCCGTCGGCTCCGGCGGGAACCTCCACGCATACGTTTCCCTCGGCGGATCCGCCCTTGTAGAGATCGCCAACATCGCTCAACGGGTTGGGAATGACTCCGCAGGATTCGTCGTAGGTCCGGTTGTCCGATCCGACGAACTTGACTGTGATGTCAGACCCGGCATTACCGGTGCGGTCGCCTGTGTAAGTGGCTGTGACGGGCACGATCCAGTACTCCATGCCCGGTTTGGGCGGATCATTGAACTCGTTTTCTGCGGCGATCTGAGCCCAAGCTTCGTGGGGAGCACCGAGAGTCACTTGCCAATCGCGACTTTGTACCGGCTCGCCGATGGGCAATGGATTCTCTCTGCTGCCGGGCTTATTGCTAGAGCTGGTCGGCGTCTCATCGTTGTTGCCGGGCGCTGGTGCGCCTGATGCCGCTGAAGGTGCCGGCGACAGGTCTGATTTGTGGAACGCATTGCTGAAGGCATTGCTAACCACCGTCAGGAAAACCACTACTCCGACCACGATCCCGACGATCGAGGTAATGACCGCGGCGATACTCGTGCCCTTGGACATACCCGATAGACACACTCCGACGATGCCAAGGATGAGTGCGATCGGGAGTAGCACCCAGCCGATGATGAGTGCTCCTGGGATGCAAGCGAAGACGAATCCGATGATGCTGGCAATCAGCGCGATCAGCCCGACGGTGTTCCGTTTCGCCGGCACCGACGGAATTGGGTAAGGCGCGTATGGATAGTTTGGCATGCCGCCGGGTGGCTGGTTCAATGTATCCCCCTTTGACCCAATGTTGACCGGTCCATCTGGTCAACGCTTTCACACGGGAAGAATGTTGATTTTTGACACCCTTATCCGCATTTCACAACCCGGAGGCACGGATGTGACAAGGGATCATCCGGTGATGCCCGATCCCACGGGGGCGGGGTGATCGCCGCCGCGGTCACGGCGCTTGCCGCGACCGCGGTGGCCGTCCAGGCCCGCTTCGGGCACTCGGCTTCCAGCACCAGGCGCCGTCGCCATCGCCCGCTGACCCGTGGACATGCTGCGGCGCGCGCACGGATTCGCCGAAGACGGCGCCGGTGAAGCGCCGGGCTGGCACACTCACCCTCCTCGGGATGCGCTGCCGCAACACCGACAAAGGTGCCGTTCGCGCAGCGCGCCGGGCGGTTTCGGCGCACCCTGCGCCTGCCCGGAACCGGCATCTAACGACACCAAGGTCATCGGCGGCGGTCAGACCAGCTCCTACGGCGCGCAACCCTCGGCGTCGCTGACGGCGAAGCGGTTCTTCCCGACCAGTTCGCCCTGACTCCCACCTGCACGCCGTCAGGCGCCGGTGTGCAAGCCGACAACCTGAGTGAGACGCAAGCCTTGCGCTACGTGCAGCGCCTAATCGCGCGGCGAACTACTTCAAAGACGGGCCGGTAAAACGCGGCGCTGCGCGCCGCCAGCCCGAGGCGGCTGGCGCATTTGTCTGCTCGGTCGCCGCGCTCCGGCGGCGAACTAGCCGCAGGATGGCGCCCGTGTGCCTAACCTCTCCCATGTGGGCTGGCTGATCGAGTAGCGGACGAGGAGCGTGGGTTAATGGGCGGCACAACCATCGTCACTGGTGGGTTGCTAATCTGCGGTGCCATCGCCGCGGTAATCGGCTCCGCGAAGAACCGCAGTGTCCTGGGATCGTTTCTGCTCGGAGCATTCCTCGGGCTGATCGGCGTCCTCATTGTCGCGGTGGTTCCGAAATTGCCGCCCGAGCCGCCGCCGGGGATGCGAGCTGTTCAGTGCCCCAGATGCAACGCGGTGCAAAACCTCCCGCTTGGCCTGTCCAATTTTGAGTGCTGGCAGTGCAAACTCGTGAGCAACGTGGCTGGCGCGGAGTATGTGGCAGGCGGTGGGTTGATCGGCAGACGGGCTCCTGACGAGCAGGAGGATCTCCGCGAATGGTTGAACCGTGTGAAGAAGCGGCAGGAACGGTAGCCAGAGCTAAAGCAAAACGAGTCGCCTGTCGTGCCTGCGGCGTAAGACCGACCATCAGGACTTCACCAAATCCTCAGCGGTTCTGATACCGGGCTGGCCCCGTCTGTAGCGATGGCCCGACAACAATACCTCGCTCGTAACTCTCACCCGTGGGCTCGCTAAAAGCGTGTCACCCTGTCTTGAGCCGTGCAGAGTGCCGACAATGCCCCGAGCCAATATGGCGAATCAGAAAGGCACTTCGAGGTAAGGCATCCCGTCGCCGCGGCCCGCTGCGGGCCCGGTCAGCCTGCTGCCACAACCGGCCGAATGAGAACCGCGCCGAATCGAAGTCGTCGTCGTCGAGTGCCGCACAGCATGTGCTGACATTCGTCCAGTTCTTTTTTGGTGTCCCCAAATTTCAGTTCAGCAAACGCCTTGTCGCGGAGTTTGCTGTTTCGCGCTCAGCCTGCCGATCATCGAGCCTCGGCGACAATGTCGATCTCGATGACGTTCGTCGTCATCGGCCATTGCTGCTCACCACCTTCCGCGGTGTTTGGGGTGCGCCCCCGCCCGGTGGTTGAAAGGCCATAAAAAGCCCCACCGGGCGGGGGCGCCGGCCTCGGTGCAAACCCCGCCCGGCTTCCAATCGACACGGAGTTGCAGGCACCGAGGAGGTCATCATCCGGGGAATGCGTAGGAGACGGTCGCGGTGCCCGAGCTGACGACCCCATAGACGGCGACGGGCTCGGCACCCGTCGTCGGGAACATGATCGGCGTATTAGCGGCAACCGGGAAACCGGTCGTCGCCGTGACTCCCGGACCGCCGATGAACGCCGCGGCCGAGCTGTTAATCAGCACACCATCGCTGTCGGGCACCGAGCCCACGCTGCACACCAGAGTAGCGGTGGTGCCCACCGAAACCTGGCCGGTCTGCAAGCCTGACATGGTTTTTATTTCTCCTTCTTAGCCGGCACCGGGGTCACGCACCCGGACCGAATCAATAGTTTCGTTTCCTCGCTGTCGGGCACGTCGAGCACATCGCCGCCGGTGTGCGGCTTACCGTCATGTACGACGCGATAAGGCGCGTTGACCTTCACTTTGATTGTGCTGCTTGGCGTTTCTGGCACGTCGATTCCTTCCTCGTCCGATTCCATGAAGACCAGTTCTGGTTTGACCTTGACCTCAGGATCGTCGGGCAGCGGAAGACCGCGGTCGTCGAACGGCCACGGACCAGTGCAGGACTGCACCCGATCCCAGGTCAACGGCCTCACGACGCAGGCAACCCGGTGACGATATTCAGAGCCGACGGCCGCGGAACGCTAAGCGCCACACGTTCTTCCACCCGCCAGCTGAAGGTGTTGGTCGTCCACTCGGCGTCACCCCACGGGTTGAACTGCAACAGGATTCCGAGGCGTGTCCAGAAGATGCCACCACCGGCCTTGACGCTCATCACGATTGCCGTGCCCGCCGGGCATTGGGTGGTGGCGGCCACCTTCACACCCCACAGACTCCCGTACACCGCCGGGGTGCCCTGCTTGATGATCGAAAACGGGTTGGGCTCGGCCGCGGGCCCAGCCGACGCCGGGGAACCGTCAGCCGTCAGCCCCAGCGGACCGGTCTCCTGATCCAAGATGTAGGTGCCGAAACTCGACTTCTCGCGGCGCAACGCACCCCAGGTCGCCGGGTGCATGATCACCAAATCCGGCTCCGCGTAAGCACTCCCGGTGCGCACGTCGATGTAAGCCTTGTTCATCGCGTCCAGCGGGGTGTCGGAACCCACCGCTCTGGACAATGTTCCCGATTGCATCAGAAGGCCGTTGAACGTGGCGTTCGTCGGACCGCCGTAGGAGTTCGAGCTGCCCGTAGTGGCGGTCAACAGGAACGCGGACTCTGAGTTGATCAACGACCTTGTAAGCTCTTGCGGCAACCACGAACTCAGCGCCGCCTCACCGTATGCTGAAGTGTCTTGCCACGCTTCCAGGCTGGTGCTCACAAGCCCGGCGATCTTCTGGGGCTTGACCTGGTTCTCGGTAATTGTCGGCCCGATATCCCCTTTGGTGCCACCCTCGGCGACCCCGGCAGCCTCAGCCGTATTCGCGGTGTGAGACAACCACGCCGCACTCGGCCCCGGCATGGACGCACCCGGCAACAGCGCCGCAATTCGCGTCGGCTCATACCCAAGCCCAACAGCGTACGGCGTTTGGATGGCGGGCAAGTTGCCCGAGAGACCACCCGAGATATTCGACTCGAAAACGGCCGACTTGGTGGTGATTCCGGCCATCCAGGCCTGCTCCACACCGCCGCCCTTGGCGCCGATTTCCAGCTGGAACGGCATCCGGGCGTTGGCCGCCATCTCCAGCGCCTGCAGCTGCACCGGCGTGATATCCATCGGTGTGGGCGGCTTGGGTTCACCACGGAACGCCTTGGTTTCCAACTCGCCACCGAACGCCGCTTCCTGGGCGCCCATTACCTGGCCGGCCTTCTGGAACCTGTATTGCAAGGACTCAAGCTGCTGGCTCTCCGCGTAGGCGGAATCGATGAAGTCTCCGAATGACTTCGCGCTGATCCGGCCGGCGTCCAGGTCAGCCCTTTTGCTTTTCAGCTCGGCCTTAATCTCCGCTTGCCGTCGACGTACGTCGTCTAGATTCACGACACAGTCCGTTTCTCAGAGGCGTAACGCGCCTCAGCTACGTGGCTGTGCTGTTGAAATGTGCAGGTAAACGCGGGTTTTCCGCGCAGGACAAAATGGAGGTGCCCAAAACTGGGCGATCAGCAGCGGTTTTCTAGCGGCGGTCGGCGGCCGAGTTGTTAACCCAGCGGTCGGCGGCGGCTAGCCAGCGGCGGCTACTGCAAACTTACCATTGACATCGACTGTTGTCATTCCAACGCGCCTCGGTTGTCGCGCCATTCGGCGTACGCCTGACGCCACGTGCGAACGATGTCGCGGTCCTCGGCGGTGCGGCTGAACGCTGTTGACAACAAGTCGAGGGAGGCCATCGCCAGCCGGCGAAGAAGCATCTGCTCCGGCGTGTGCTCGGCAGCCATGCCGCGCTTCACCAGCTCTGCCAATGAGGCCACGACGTCGATCAGTTCGACACTGTGGCCGGGCGCGAGGCCGTCGTCCTGAACCTCCAGCTGGTCAAGCGCGTACGTGAACACGCCGGGAAGGCGATCGGGGGGCACTTGGAGCAAGTCCAGGCCATCCGGAAACGGGTCTGTCACTATTCGTTCCTTTCACTTTTGCCGGAACATTTGCTGAAACTACGCCAGGCTTTACAATTAGCCCCTTTTTCGTAAACGTGTCGCGTCATGCGTCTGGCTGGCCGGGTCGGCTGATCTTGATGACGGTAGGGATTTCTGTACCCCCTGTAACCACGATATGTATTTGACCAGCGGAAATGTGATGGTTGCCGTGGTTCGCAGTGACCATCTGTGTGTGCTTGGGTGTGGGGTGAGTTCCGCGGCAATCCCCGTTATTTCGGTGCTGTGGTTCGTTTGCTGGAGGTTGACGTGGGTTTGCTGACCATTCTGTGTTTGCTGGACCGATGGTTGGATTACTCATCGGAGGCCACCGGGACCGAATGCATCAGCCATGAGCAAGTGGACGAAGCACCAGCGTCCTGTCCCACGTGGTGGCCGGCTGAGTTTGACGACGGGCAAGCCGCTTGGCCGGTGCGCGGCGGTCTTGAGTATGCGGGGTGGTACCGGGTACTTGGCGCCATCGGATCGGACGACGACGCGCTCGATGCCGCGTACGCGGCCGCGGTCAGATATCTCGTATCCAGGCCAGTCTGGGATCGGTCGCCAGCGTTCGTCGGCGGTCACGGCTGACCCTCCAGAACCGTGTCCGAAGTGTCCGTTGTGTCCGAACTAGGTCTCTCGGACAGTTCGGACACTTCGGACACCCTTTCGTAGAGACCACGTTTCGCCCGCTTGATGAGGCCATCGTCGGCGAGTCTTCGCAGGTAGCGGCCAACGGTGTCGTTATCGATGCCCAACTTTTCGGACACTTCGGCCGGTGAGACAGGTTTCGGACACTGCATTACGGTCGACAGAATCTCCAGGCTCTGGGCGCTGCGAGTGTCCGAAACTCGCCGAGTCTGTGCGGTTTCGGACGCCGCGCTGAGTGTTGGTCCGTCGAGCTGCCACAGCCCGTCGGTGACGGTCAGCGCGTATTCAGCCTCAGTGATATCGCGGCCTGTGACAGAAAGCAGTGCTTCGTCACAGTGACGTTTGCGAGACAGGACGAGCACGAAGTCGGCGCTGCCGGCGACGCCTTGGCTTCCCGACACCGAGTCAACGAAGTCGGATGACTCGGCTTTGCGGGTGTGATGTACGACGAGCAGAGTCGCGCCGGGCGCAGTGTCGATTGTCTCCTTTAACTGGGTGCCGATGGCGTAGTCCCACGCATACAGATCGGCGCCCGCAGGCCTGGGTGGTCGGGCTCTGCCGAGTGTGTCGAGGATGATCAGCGGCCCGTCGTCGCTGTGTCGGCGCAGAAACTCGGCGATCATCGGGATCACTTCGGCCGGTTTGGCTTTGGTGATGAAGTGAAGGCCCGCGGGTAGGGGCTGGCCGCGCATGATGCTTCTGGATCGTGATTGCAGCCGGCGCTGGCCGTCTTCCAGGGCCAGGTACAAGACCGCCCGCTTATCAACGTGGATGGCGCCGAGCGCCAATCCACCGGCTGCACAAGCTAACCCAACTCCACACACTAACCAGCTCTTGCCGGCTTTCGGTGGTGACACCAGCAGGCCGAAGCCTTCGGGGATGATGCCGGGAACCGCATAAGACAGCGGCGGGAACTCTTGGGTGTCCAGCCAGGCGCCGGTGAACATCTCCGCGAGCGGATCGCCCTCGTCGGCGTGCCACTCGCGCAGCTCGTCGGAGCGGTCGATCTGTGTCACGCGACCGCCCCCCCGCAGCCCCGATGAAGCAGCTCGGCGAGCCGGCGGTCAGTGCCCTCGCGTCTCCACAGTGCGCGCCGAACCTCCAGCGGCACCAGCGGCATGTAACCCTCATCGAGAACATGCTGCGCCGCGTCGCGCCAGCCGTCGAGCTGGCAGTCCGTCAACGGTGGTTGGGTACAACGGCACGGCCACGGATCACGGCAACCGCAGTCGAGCGGCACCAGCCGCCACGACGCCGCGCGCCGTCGCCGCAGTTGTCGAGCGACGCTGGTACAATGGGCTTTACTGGTGTAGTCAGGAGAAAGCGCCTCTGTCGGGGGGCGCTTTTCTCGTTCCGGGGGGCTCATGCCGCACCGCCGAAGGGCTGCATAGCAGCGTCAATCTCGTTTAGCCGCAATCGAACTAAGCGAGAACCGGACCTGTACCCGCGCAGGCGGCCGTCCGCGATCATCTGGCGGATAGTGCGGGTGGTGACGCCTAGATATTGTGCGGCGTCAGAGATGGAGACATAAGCCCGTTGTTCGGGCATAGCAGCAACAGCCTTTCGGTCAATTGGCTGTACTGACACCCCGAAAGTAGGTGGGCACCTGTGACATTACCCCAAGGTGCGCCTAAGTCAACTTGGCTCACGGGTTGCCGCCCTCTATTTGTTCTCAGCGAGCTTCGAGAGCAGCGCCGCAATCTGCTTGTCGCGGCCTTGTGCGGCGTGCTGGTATCTCATCGCAGCGGCCGGCGTTGAATGTCCCAGGCGTGCCATCAGTTCGGCCAAGCTGGCTCCGGTAGCAGCGGCCAGCACAGCGCCGGAGTGGCGTAAATCGTGGAAACGCAAATCAGGCCGCTTGGCCTTAGCACGGGCCTTGTAGAAGTGCCGTTGCAGCGTTGCCGGCGCCAGATGGCCGCCGTTCTGCGCGGGAAATAGCAGCGACTCACGTTCATCGCCAACGTGTTTCGATAGGTGATCCTCGAGCGCGGGCAGCAGGTGCGGCGGGATCGCTACGTCGCGCACGCCAGCGTCGGACTTGGGGGCGGTGACCTGGAAACCACCGCCGGCTCGAACCACCGCGCGGCGCACGCGGATTACTTCATCGCTGAGGTCGAGGTCCATGCGGCGCAGCTCGGCCAGCTCCCCGAACCGCAGCGCGCACCATGACGCGAGCAAGATCATTGCCCGGTACCGTTCGGGTATCTCATTTGTGATGATCACCAACTCGTCGAGTGTGGCCGGCCGGATGCGGTGAACGCGCCGCGCGCTACCGGCGCCGCGGATGACGCACGGGTTCACCGTGATCTTGCCGTCGCTGGCCGCGGTGCCCATGATCGTGCGCAGCAACCCGTAGCAGTGTGCGCGCAGCGTCGGTGTCTTGCGGTCCCCCATCTTGGCGTGCCAGCCCCGCACATCCTCCGACGTGATCGACGCCAGCGGCAGCGCGCCGAACTCGACGAGCAGATGATCGTCGAGCAGCTTGCGATAGTGCTCTCGCGTCCGCTGCTTCAGGTCACGCTGGGCCATCCATTGCTCGGCATATTCAGCGAACGTCAGCTTGGGCGTCGGTGGCCGCTGGGCGTCCGGCGGTTCCCACGCCTTACGCACGATCTCGGCGTGCCGCAGCGACAGCCACGCGCGGGCCTCCCGCTTGGTCAGAAACAGCGTCGGAGCCTTGTAGCGCCGGCCGTCCGGTCCGAAGTAACGCGCGCGGTAGCCCGTGGCCAGCTTGTCCACGGACCCAAAGGTGCCCGTTTGGCGGTCCTTACGACCGGCTCCCCGCGTCACGGGCCAGCGCTCCCGACGCTTCTCAGGTCACGTGACCTGACCCCATCCTGCGTCACTGTGCGCCTCCCAGTTCTCAGGTCATCTCAGGTCATGACCTGCACATGACCTGACCATAGCACACTCGGTTCCGCTTGCTTCCGCTTGACTCACGCTGTACTGATCGTTGTCAGCGCAGGTAATTCAGGATTTGCGCTGGACAAGTACACAGAGCTAGCAAACCGATTGGACTGGTTCAATCCCAGTACCGCGCACCATAGTTTTGCAGCCGGCGTCGTTTGTTGAATGGCGTAGCCGTCGCCGTGTTAGATACGTGCCAAATGGGTCGACCGCCCGCAACATGAGGTGCAAGTTCTGCGCCGGCAAAAGAAATTCGCGGTGTGCCGATGCGTTGACCATGGCCACGGCCAGCGACTAGCACACCCACTATCCCGGTGCGTCGGGGCACAGGTCTTGGTGGGCTGCGTCGACAAACGCCTGAGCCTGAGTAGTCGTGGGTGCGGTAGGAAATTCCTTGGCCTGGAAGCGGTTCACCTCGTCCGGTATAGAAACGCCATTCGCCAGATCGTCGCAGATGCCTCGTCCGAAGTTCACCAATACAGCTGGATCACGGACGGTGAAAATGCCATGCTGCCCCAAGTTGGCGAGGAAGCTGTTTTCGTCCGCCTTCGCACACGGAGCCAACGTGATTACATTGGCCGCCACGATGAGACCGATGGCGACCTTGCCCAAGATTTGCGCCACTTCTCCTGCCTTTTTCAATTCGACGCCCCTCGCTCTGTGCGGGCAGATTCCCGAAAGAGATATCCGGCAAACCGGCACCTCGGGTAGGAAACTAACGGCTTGCACGCTTCGGCTCGAGGCTTTGGCACCATGGGCGGCACTGAGGGCCATCGACAGGCACCGCGCCGAGCCGGAAGCGACGACTATGCGGACAAGACTGCGGCGGCCGATTGATACATCAGCCTTCGGTGCAGCGGACCAGCTCACCGTCTGGCGGTGCTATTCCATCGCGGTCAGTGTCCGAAAAGTCGCGTTTGGGAATGGCCTGGGTGGCACCATTGCGGGATGATCGCACGTCGCGTCCCCCGTTTGCTTGCTGCTGCGGCAGTCGCGGCGTGGGTGGTTAGCGTTTCCGTTCTCGTGTGTGCAATTCCCTCCGGCGCCGCCGATCCATGTCCGGACGTTCAGGTGGTGTTCGCCCGCGGCACCGACGACCCTCCTGGGGTCGGCCCGACCGGACAGGCATTCATCGACTCAGTGCGCCCGCGGGTTGGCGCGAAATCGCTCGACGTATATCCGGTCAACTACCCCGCCACATATGACTTTACGAACGCGGGCAAGGAGGGGATCAGAGACGCGAGCTCGCATGTTGTTTCGATGGCGCACGACTGCCCCAACACCAATATGGTGCTCGGCGGTTTTTCCTCGGGCGCGGCCGTAATGGGTTTCGTCACCTCGGCTGCCGTACCGGCTGGGATTGATCCGGAGAGTGTACCCAAACCGATGGACCCCGAGGTGGCCAACCACGTCTCCTCGGTCGTGCTCTACGCACTGCCAAGCGACAAGATGATGAACTTTTTCGGCGCGCCGCCGGTCGTCATCGGGCCGCTCTATCAGGCCAAGACCATTACGGTATGCGCTCCCGACGACCCCATCTGTTCCGGCGGGGGAAGCTTCGAGGTACATAAGACCTACTCGACCAATAACCCGATAATTGACCAGGGCGCGGCCTTCGCGGCCAGTCGTCTGAGCGGGGGACCTGGTGCGCCAGCGGGTGCGGGTCCTGGCGCGCCGCCCACCGGCGCCGAGTCTTCGGCTCCCGGCGGAAACTTTGGCACTTAATCCCTGGTGACAGTTCGATCACCCGTTATTGCACGAAGAATGCGGTGCCTGCGGACCAGGTGCCCAACGAGCGCCTGGCGAACTGAGGCGCGACCGGCCAGGAAACAGTAAGCGATCTGTAGCGGCGCATCGCGTCCCCTATCCCCGCCTCACCGCGCTGGCCGCCGAGCAGAAGTATGACCGCGTACCCGATGATCCAGAGGTTAAGGAAGCCGGCCTCGACGGTGCAGAAGACCAGGTAAACGTTCACACTGTCGAGTACCCGCTCAAGCGGAACTGCGAACGCATGCCCCGCCCTACTGATGCGTAACGAGTCCGGTTTCCACGTCGACGCGAAAGGCCTCAGCGGATTAGCCGCCCTACATAAGTTGCGAATTGGCAAAGCAGGGCTTATAGCCTGCTCAACCTCTTCAAGCGGCGTCGCGGTTGCAGCGACAGCTGTCCGTTTACCGCGTCACAGCGCATCGGCATCGATGCGCGACAGTACGATGTCGAGCCGCGCTACGCGTCGCTTCAGTATCGCGAGGTCGCGGAGCCGCTGCGCCGCGCCGACGTCGCCAGGCCACAGGTAGCGCCATAATGCGTATTCGTTTGGCGGCATGCGGACATAGAAAAACCGCTCAAGGACCGGCCGCAGCAGGTAGATGTGGAAGCCGCGCTCAAGGAATGGCCCCAGCACGTCGATCGGTAGCAGCTGTGGATCACTCCACCACGTCGGCGACAGTTCGACCACGAGCTCCGCATCCGCGGCGAGCGCGTCGATGCATGCGACCATGCCGGCGAGCACTCGATCCTCGGCGCCCTCAACGTCGACCTTGACGAGGCGCGCAGAGGCGAGTTCCTCTGCGGTCACGAGCGAACCAAGCGGCGCCGCCCGCACCCGGCCCTGCTCCCGGAGGCCGCGGCGGCCAACGGTCGTAGTGAGACCGATATTGTGGTTCGGGCCTGCGAAGAGCGTGAGTTCATGATCACGGTCGGACACCGCGGCAGCGACCAAGCGGACATTCGTGAGGTCGTTACTCGCCAGCGTGTCCTGCAAGGAGGCAACCACGGAGGGGCACGGTTCGATCGCCACTACGGTGCCGCGCGGTCCGACCAATTTGGCGGCCAGTGCGGTCATGCAGCCGATGTTGGCGCCGATGTCGATGAAGGTGTCGTCCGGCTGCAGCCGGCGGCGTAAAAACGCTGTGACATCGGGTTCCCACGTCCCGAATAGATATACATACATCTGAATCAGGTCGGGCAGCCGGCATCGAAAACGAATGCCGTCTTCGGTGGTTCCGTCGACGGTCAGCGGTCCCCAAAGCGCGAGGCGTAGGCGGAGCAGTCCGAGCAATCCGCCGTAGGGCAGCAGCAGGATGACCGCCCGCACAAAGCGCTCGATCGCGCCGACGTGCTCCTTGTCTGTTCGCAGAAACCGCAGGCACGCGCGGCACAGCGGCAGGATTAGCGCCTTGATCATCGACGAGGACCCCGTACATCACGAATTCGGGGCACACCGTGTCGACGACCATGCGCACAAAGTCGCCGAGAGACCGACGACGCGCATTCGTACAAAGCAGTGGCGTCACCCGGCGATGCGTGCTTGACCGAATCTCTGATGCGTTCCCCGCAACGTCTCGATTTCCCGGTCGCTGTCGACCACAGATCATTAGAGCGCAAAGGGGAGGATAGGGCAGAGAAATCGGCTCCTTGCACCATGGCGGCCATTACAGCGAGACCTGAGAAAATCTCCATTCGATCGCGACCTGACCGCGGCCAGCTTCCGGAGCACGCGGCGAACGCTCTGACAACTGGTTCAGGATCGAGGGCGGCTGGTTGGCCTCCGCCGGCCGCACCGACTGCGCTCGCGGGTTGTCCAAAACCCTGGCCAGCGCGGACGCGATCGCAACCAAGGGCCGAGCCTTCCGCGAGCTACGGCGAACCCGCAAGCTCAGCCCCAACAGCGGACTCGACCCGCGCCAGGGCCGGGAAGCTGCGTCTCCGTCATATGTGGGAGAAGTGCCACACAGGGAATCTCGCCGGTGCTGCGCCGCTGGTGCTGGTCCGCGCTTCTCGGCGTTCTTCACCAAGGTCACCGATGCGGCGATCGCAACGCTCGTCGAGGCCTCCACCACCGATCTTTCGAGCGACAGGGCAATCCAAGTATTTCGAGAGAAAACAGTGTTCACGCCGTTTCTTCGCTGTTACGACGAGACGACTATCGTGCCTCAATGAAAAAGCAGCTGGCGGCAACAACTTATGCTGTCTTGCTCGGCACAAGCACGGTCGTTGGCATGTCCGCTGCAAAGGCCACCATCCAAATTCCCGACATCATTTGCTCAACGGTTCATCCGGACACGGCCACCGCGAGCGGCCCACGTATCCAGCACATCGCCGTCGACGAAAATCCTGTGTCGGTCCTGCTGCCGCCGCAGTATGACACCTCGATGCGGCGTTATCCCGTGCTCTACCTCCTGTATGGGGCGGATTCGAACGTGGACTCGTTTCTGGTCCGCACCAATCTCATCTCGGTGACAAGCACGTTCCCCGACAACCAACAGTTCATCGTCGTTACGCCGCCCGGCGGGCTGACCGGCTTCTACGTCGACTGGAAAGACGGCAGCCACAATTACGAAACGGAGATCATTAACCGGGTCATCCCAGCGATCGACACGCAGTTTCGCACACTCCCTGACAAAGGACACCGCGCCGTGGCCGGCGTCTCGATGGGCGGCTTTGGCGCCGCACATTATGGCGTGAAGCATCCGGAACTGTTCCGTGCCGTTGGAACATTGTCAGGCGGCGATAACAACCAGGCCCCCGACGAGAGTGCCGTCATCATCGGGGCGACCGTGGAACAGCGCAAGTGCGCCGACGGTCTATCAGCTGGCCAGTATGACCCCTTCGGAATGTTTGGCGACCCAGCGCTGGACGCCGGTCGATGGCGCGCAGCCAACCCAGTCGCTAATGCATCCCAACTGCGGGGCATGGACATCTATCTCACCGCGGCAGATGGCTCGCCGTGTGATGCCGCCGACGCCGAAACGCTCGTCACAAACCCCGCCGCGGGCGCTCTGGAGGCAGGCACCGGCCAAACGACCCTCGGTCTGCATGTCGCGTTGAGATTCGCTGGCATACAGCACACCTACGACCCAAAACCGTGTGGCATCCACACGTACAAATACTTCACGCCGGAGGTCGCTACCTACGTCAACCGATTGGCGAGGATTTTCTCTAGCTGAAGGGTTGTGACTGCAGGGCGGCCCTCGATCTGCCGCACTACGGTGGATCGCCATGCAGGCCTTGACCGCTCCCGCGTTCGGTCACTCGGACTGCGAGCGCGTCGTCGTGGGTGCCGCGCTGGCGCAGCCGGTCCTCGCGATCACGAGCCTGGCCTACATTGCCGCCGGGGTGGCCGTGTTGTCCTGGGCGGCGCGGGTCAGGGCGCCGTTGGCCGTGGCCGCGGGGCTTGCGCTGGTGGCCGTCGGGGTCGGCAGCTTCGCCTACCACGGACCCCAGCCGTCGTGGGCCAAGCCCGCTCACGACTGGCCCATCGTGGCGACCGGAGCGGTGTACGCCGTCGGCCTGGTCCGAAGCCGGCGCCGGTGGTCGGCCTGGGCGGCACCGGCCGGCGTCTTCGCGCTGGGAATTGCCGCCTACGCGGCCGGACGCTCCGGGTCGCCGCTGTGCCGGCCGGACAGCCTCTGGCAGTACCACGGCGCCTGGCACGTCCTGTCTGCCGCTGCCGCCGGATGGGCCGTCCGGGCCATGGCCCCGGACCACCGCTGACGTGCACTCGTTGTTCGGTCAGCCGTGCGGCGCCTCGGAGATCTTGCTGTCTGGCTTGCCGATTGTTTGGCAGTAGGTCATCGCCGACATGCGGGTTGCGGAAATCTGCAGATTATTTGGCTCAGCACCACTCTGGTCCTTGAGCATTTTGCTGACCTCGTCGTTTTGCTTCTTCTCGTCCTGCGTCGTGAAGTCCTTGCATTTAGTGTCGCCACCGGTGTTGATGACCTGTGAGGCAGAGCATCCGCTGAACAGCAGCATGGCGATCGCGATCGTGGCAGGTGCAATTAGCTTCATCGTCGGCCTTCCTTAATCGGAGTGGTAGCTACCTGTACACCGCAATAGCGCACTTCAAACGCACCCAATTGGTTTGTGCGGGAAGATCGCCGACCGCCGTTGTCGAATTCGACCACGTTGTCAGTGGCGGCTCGTAGCATCCTGCGAATCGGAAGGGAAACGGATGGCTAAACACACGAGTGCGCGCTGCGGCCTGGAAACCCGTTGCCTGCAAGGCAGCTGGCTCCTCGACCGTGAGCACTGGCGGCGGGCGGCTCTGGCGGCGCGGGCCGACGACGAACATCTCGTGCTGACAGCCGGGCCAGTGCACCGCCAGACGCATTCGCTGCCGTGGCAAATGGTCAGCCTCTTGGGTACCGAGCCGATTCGCACAAAAAGGAATTCGACATGAAGACAGCTGTCGTCACTATTTCGATGTTCGCCGGCGTGGCACTCGGCGTCCTGATTGGCGCTCCTCCCGCCGCCCACGCCGACCCACCTGCACCCTGCGGCGGCCCCGACGTGCCGTGCGCCGGCCCAGGCCCGCTCACACCAGAGCAACAGTGCGCGTTCATTGCGTGGCGCACATGGATGCCCTGCAACTGGCTCGGCATGCAGGTGCCGGCCGGGACGCCGGGAAGCTTGGATTAGCTCGGGTAGCCGCTTCGGGTCGCCGTTATCCGCTGCTCTGAGGCCGCGCAGTTAGCTCTTGTTGCTGCCACCGCCACCATTGAGCTGCGTCGGGCAGTAGGCGGCAGCCGCCAGCATCGTGAAGTTAGCCGCGTCGTGCGCACTGAAGCCCGGGTTGGCATCCCTCAGCTGCTTGACGATGTCCATGCCGTTCTTGCCGTCATCGAGCATCTGGCACACCCCTTTACCGGCCGCGATAGCACTGTCGCGGTTTTGGTAGGTGATGCCCGCCTTATTCAGGCCGTCCAGGAAGCCCGCATCGTCGCCGGACGGGTCGGCGTGTGCAAAACCGGCGCAGCTGATCACAACCGCAGCACTGGTCAGCGCGAGTAGAAGTCTCATCGGCCGCTGATTCTTCCACAGCGTCGGTGTTGCCGCTCGGCGAGCAATTCGCCGTCGACAACCGAATCGCCGCCGCGGCAAGCCCGCCGCGCGGGCCGCGTCAACCAATGGTTGACAACACGCGGATCGTCAACCTAAGGTTGACGCTATGCCTGGGCCCGGCCCGACGTCCGTCACCCATCCGATCCGGCTCGACGACTTGATCAACGCCATCAAACAAGCGCACGCCGACGTGCTGGATCAGCTCAGCGACGCCGTCTTGGCGGCCGAGCATCTCGGCGAGGTCGCCGACCATCTGATCGGGCACTTCGTCGACCAGGCGCGGCGCTCCGGTGCCTCATGGACCGATATCGGCAAGAGCATGGGTGTCAGCAAGCAGGCCGCCCAGAAGCGGTTCGTCCCCAGGGCTGACATGGCTGCCCTCGACCCCGACCAGGGCTTCGGGCGCTTTACCCCGCGGGCGCGCAACGTGGTGGTCGCCGCCCAGAACGCCGCACAGGAAGCCCGGAACCGCGAGATCACTCCCGATCACCTGGTGCTCGGTCTCCTCAGCGATCCCGATGCGCTGGCCACCAAGTTGCTAAGTGAGCAGCGGGTGGACCCCGACGCCGTTCGCGCGGCGGTGACGCTGCCGCCAGCCTGCGACGAGCCGCCGCAGCTGACCCCGTTCAGCGGACCGGCCCGCAAGGCGCTCGAACTGACCTTCCGCGAAGCTCTTCGGCTGGGGCACAACTACATCGGCACCGAACATCTGCTACTCGCGCTGCTCGAACTCGAAGACGGTGACGGGCCGCTGCACCGGGCCGGTGTCGACAAGGAACGCGCCGAGGCCGATCTGACTTCGGTGCTGGAATCGATCGTGGCCGGCGCCGGCGGCGACGCTGCCGACTGAACGCATCTCACATCCCGACGGCCCGCAGCGTCTACACAATGTGGGAGCAATGAGACCGTTCGAGGATGTGGTGGCCCAACACGGCGCAACCGTGCTGCGGGTATGCCGCGCCGTGGCCGGCCCCGACGACGCCGAAGATGCGTGGTCGGAAACGTTTCTGTCGGCGTTGCGCGCCTACCCGCGCTTAGCTCCTGGCACCAACGTGGAGGCGTGGCTGGTCACGATCGCCCACCGTCGCGCCGTGGACGCCGGCCGCGCCCGATCTCGGCGGCCCGTCCCGACCGACGACATCGCCGACGGGCCCGCCATCCACAGCGATCCCGCTTCCCGCGACCAGGGCCTGTGGGCCGCGCTGAGCCGGCTTCCCGACAAACAACGCCTGGCCGTGGCCTACCACCACATCGCCGGGTTGCCGTTCGCCGAGATCGCCGAGTTGCTCGGCAACTCCCCCGACGCCGCCCGCCGCGCCGCTGCCGACGGCATCAAGACGCTTCGCAAAACCTACGAGAGAGATGAAATCGCATGAGCACCAAGGTTTTTAGCTATGACGCCGACGAGCCCGCCACGTTGGCCCGGCTGCACACCCGACTCGAGCGCAGCGCCGACGAAAACGGGTTGCTCGACGTGGCCTACCGCACTATCGACACGCCGGTGGGCGCGCTGCTGTTGGCCGCCACTGATAGCGGTTTGGTGCGGGTGGCCTACGACGTGCAGGACCACGCCCTGGTGCTGGACGCACTGGCCCGCTCGGTGAGTCCGCGGATTCTGCGGGCACCGGCTCGGTTGGACGCCGCTGCCCGCCAGATCGACGACTATTTTGCCAAGCGCCGCAAGCACTTTGAGCTTCCACTGGATCTGCGGCTGGCCAACGGCTTCCGCCGCGCCGTCATCGAAGAGCTGCGCCGCATCGACTACGGGCAACGGGAAAGCTACGCCAGCGTGGCCGCCGCCGTGGGTAGCCCCCGCGCCGTCCGCGCTGTGGGAACCGCGTGTGCACGCAATCCGCTGCCGATCGTGATCGGATGCCACCGCGTCGTACGGTCCGATGGCTCGATCGGCCAGTACGCCGGCGGAGAACAGGCCAAGTCCGCGCTGCTGCGTCTGGAAGCCGGCTGACCGGACGGCGATGTGGTGCAACCTGCTCGTACGCGTAATGGCGGTATGCGATCATTCCAACGTCGCTGAGGAGGGAAAGTGCGCCGCTGGCTGCTTGTCTTGGTCACGTTCGTCGCCGGGGCGGTCATCGCCGCTCCGCGCGCCTCGGCCGGAGCTGCGCCCATCGGCCGACTGGGTGACACCTTGAGGGTCGACACCGGCAAGATCGTCGCCGACGTCACCGTCAGCCCCGTCGAACCGCCCACCCCGGTCCGAATGGCGTCCGACTTCACCTTCGACGGGGTGACCCCCTTCGCCGACGCCTACACGTCGCGGGCATCCGATGCTCCCGATGCCTTGGACACCGCGCTGCTGAACGCGCCCCCCGGCGCCACGGTGCACGGCGGCGTGTATTGGGACGCCTACCGCGATCCGGTTTCCAATGTGGTGCTGCTGGACCGCAAGACGGTTGTGCACCTGGCCCAGTGGAACCTGTAGAGGTTCGCGTCGCCGCCGCGGAGTCGGTCGACATCGACCAGCTGGCCGCGCTCGCCGCATGCACTTTTCCGCTGGCCTGCCCGCCGTCGGTGACGGCCGAAAACATCGCGTCGTTCGTCGACGCCCACCTGTCGGTGGCGCGCTTCGCCGAGTATCTCGCCGATCCGCAACGAGTGATCCTCGTTGCGGCGCACGGCAATCGACTCGTGGGCTACGCGATGCTGGTGTCGGGCGTCGGCGACGATGCCGACGTCCAGCGGGCTGTCAGCATCCGCCCCGCAGTCGAACTCTCGAAGATGTATGTGCTGCCGGACAGTCACGGTATGGGCGTGTCCACGGCGTTGATAGCCGCCGCCATAGACGCCGCCGCCGAATCCGGCGCCGACTGCATATGGCTGGGTGTGAATCAGCAAAACCAACGCGCGCAACGCTTTTACCGCAAACATGGCTTTAGCGTCACCGGTACAAGGACGTTCCAGTTGGGTACGCGCCGCGAGAACGACTACGTCATGGTTCGCCAGTTTCCACGCGGGCCGCGGCGCTCAGCGCCAGCAGCCGTGACGTGGCCCGCAAATACTTCTTCCGGAAACCGCCGGCCAGCATCTCCTGACTGAATATGCCGTCCAGTCGGATGCCCGAGGCCAGCACCGGGATGCCGGCGTCGTAGAGCCGGTCGGTCAGCGCCACCAGCCGCAGCGCGACGTTCTGGTCGTCGATGCCGTGCACGCCGGTGAGAAACACCGCGGCCACGTCTTCGATCAACGACAGGTACCGCGTCGGGTGCATGGTGGCCAAGTGCGCACACAACGCGTCGAAGTCATCGAGGGTCGCGCCGTCGATGCGCGCCGCACGCGCCGAGACCTGCTCGTCGGAGAGCGGCGCGGGCGCCGGCGGCAGATCTCGGTGCCGGTAGTCGGGCCCCTCGATGCGGGCAACAGTGAAAATCGCTGCCAGCGTGTGGATTTCGCGTAAAAAGTCCTGGGCGGCGAAGCGGCCCTCGCCGAGCTGCTCGGGCAACGTGTTCGACGTGGCCGCCACCGACACTCCCCGCTGCACCAGCTGGGAAAGCAGTCGCGAGATCAACGTCGTGTTGCCGGGATCGTCGAGCTCGAACTCGTCGATGCACACCACCGTGTAGTCGGCGAGCAACTCCACGCACTCGGCGAAACCGAACACGCCGGCCAGATGGGTCAGCTCCATGAACGTCGCGTACGCGGCGCGACGTGCCACCATATCGGTCAGGTGGTGATAGATCGACGCCAAGAGGTGGGTTTTGCCGACGCCGAATCCGCCGTCCAGATACAGCCCGACCCCGGGCAGCGTCACCCGCTTGCCGAGCAAAGTGCGCCGGCCCGCCCGACGGTGCACGGCCTGCTGGCAGAACTCCACGCAGGCCTCCACCGCCGTCGCCTGCGTCGGCTCGCCCGGGTCCGGTTGGTAGGTGCCGAAGCTCACGTCGGCGAACGTGGGCGGAGGTTTCAGCTGGGCGATCAGCCGCTGCGGGCAGACACTCGGATTCCGATCCACCAGCCGACCGACGGGGCCGTGCATGCAGGCACTGTAGTGACGTGCTGCAATCAAGCTCATGTCCGACCTGGTAGCCGACCAAGGCCCCGGCGTGCATCTGACACTGTTGGGGTCGGTCCGCGAGGTCGCGGACGGGGTCGCGGACGGGGAACTGCCGGAGCTCTACGGCTATCCCGCCGAACACCGCGGTATCTGGGTGCGGGCCAATTTCATCGCGACTGTCGACGGCGCCGCCACGCTCGAGGGCACCACCGGCGGGCTCGGCGGTCCCGGCGACCGGGCGCTGTTCAACCTGCTGCGCGCACTGGCCGACGTCATCGTGGTGGGCGCGGGAACCGTGCGGATCGAGGGCTACAGCGGCGCCCGGCTGACCGTGGCGCAGCGCCAACAGCGCCAGGGCCGCGGGCAAAGCGAAGTCCCGCAGTTGGCGATCGTCACCCGATCGGGCCGGCTGGACCGCGATATGCCGGTGTTCACCCGCACCGAGGTGCCGCCGCTGGTGCTGACCTGCACCGCGGCCGTCGACGAGACGCGGCAGCGCCTGGCCGGGGTCGCCGGGGTCGCCGACTGTTCGGGCGATGACCCTGGCCGCGTCGACGAGGCCGCGGTGCTGGCTGCGCTCGCGGATCGTGAGCTGTACCGGGTGTTGACAGAGGGCGGTCCGACACTGCTCAGTTCGTTCGTCGAGCGCGACCTGCTCGATGAGCTGTGTCTGACGATCGCGCCCTGTGTGGTCGGAGGTGAGGCGCCCCGCATTACGACAGGACCGGGACAGGTGCTCACCCGGATGCGCTGCGCGCACGTGCTGGCCGATGACTCCGGCTACCTCTACACCCGCTACGTGCGAGCTTGACTGGTACGGGCTGGCTACTGTGGTCGGCATGAGTCGGCACGGCATGCGCGCCACAGTCCTGGTCGCGGTGACCTTCTCGACGACCGTGGTGCTGGCCGGTTGTGTTCCGGGCGTGGCCGCCAACCCGCGCTTTGCCACCAACTCCGGCGCCCGCCCGCAGGGCGCGGCCACCACCACCGCGCGACCGGGCGGTCCGCCTCCCATTGCAGCGCCCAAGAACGACTTGTCGTGGCACGACTGCACCGCGCGGGTGTTCGCCGACGCCGCGGTTCCCGCCGCACCTGGCGTCAAGCTCGACTGCGCCAACTATGACGCCGACCTCGACCCGGTCAACGGGGCCGCCGGAACGCTGAGCATCGGCGCAGTGCGGGCCCGCTCGGTGCAGACCCCGCAGGACGCCGGCCCGCTGGTGTTCACCACCGGATCCGACCTTCCGTCGTCGGTGCAGCTGCCGGTCTGGCTCTCCCGCGCGGGCGCCGACGTCCTGCGCAGCCACCCCATCGTCGCCGTCGACCGTCGGGGCATGGGCATGTCGAGCGCGGTCGACTGCCGTGACCAGTACGACCGCCAGCAGATGCGCGACCAGGCCCAGTTCGAGCCCGGCGACGACCCGGTGGCCAACCTCAGCGACATCTCCGACAAGGCGACCACGAGCTGCACCGACACGATCGCGCCGGGCGACTCGTCCTACGACAACGCGCACGCAGCCACCGACATCGAACGGCTGCGCAGCATTTGGGACGTTCCCACGCTGGCTTTGGTCGGGATCGGCAACGGCGCCCAGGTGGCGCTGACCTACGCCGGATCGCACTCCGACAAGGTGGCCCGGTTGGTCCTCGACTCCCCGGTTGCGTTGGGCGTGAGCGCCGAAGCGGCCGCCGAGCAGCAAGTGAAGGGCCAGCAGGCGGCTTTGGACGCGTTTGCCGCGCAGTGCGCCGCGGTGAACTGCGCGTTGGGGCCAGACCCGAAAGGGGCGGTCAGCTCGCTGCTGGCGGCGGCCCGCGGTGGGCATGGCCCGGGAGGGGCGTCGGTGGCTTCTGTGGCCAACGCCATCGCCACCGCGCTGGGCTACCCCACCGGCGACCGCGTCGGCAACACCACCGACCTGGCCAACGCGATCGCGGCCGCCAACTCCGGCGACACCAACCTGCTGACCAATCTGATCAACCGGGCCGAGGCCACCCGCGACACGGACGGCCAGTTCATCAACACGTGCGGCGACTCGCTGAACCGTCCGACGCCCGACCGGGTTCGCCAGCTGGTGGTCGAGTGGGGCAAGCTCTACCCGCAGTTCGGCCCGGTGGGAGCGCTCAACATGGTCAAGTGCATCCACTGGCCGAGCGGATCGCCGCCACAGCCGCCCAAAAAGCTCAAGATCGACGTCATGTTGATGGGTGTGCAGAACGACCCGATCACCGGCTCGGAGGGCGTCGCCGCGACGGCTGCCACGATCATCAACGCGCGCGCGGCGAGCAAGCGGGTGATGTGGCAGGGCATCGGCCACGGCGCGAGCATCTACTCCTCTTGCGCGGTGCCACCACTGATCGGTTATCTCGACAGCGGCAAGCTGCCCGACACCGACACCTACTGTCCGGCCTGATTTATCGCCGCGAATGAGCGGCGGTGTACGGTTCGCTCGTGACGGCAGCTGACTCCATCCGTACCGGCTGGCGCGACTCCGTGCTGGCCGCCTTTCGTCCCCGCACCGGCACAGCCAGCGCGGCAGTCGTGCTGAGGTCGGCGTTGTGGCCGGTGGCCATTCTCGCGGTGATCCACCGCAGCGTCGTGGTGACCACCAACGGCAACATCACCGACGACTTCAAACCGGTCTACCGCGCGGTGCTCAACTTCCGGCGCGGCTGGGACATCTACAACGAACACTTCGACTACGTCGACCCGCACTTTTTGTATCCGCCCGGCGGCACCCTGCTGATGGCCCCGTTCGGGTATCTGCCGTTCACGCCGTCGCGGTATCTGTTCATCTTGTGCAACACCGTGGCCATCCTGATTGCCTGGTATCTGCTGCTGCGGTTGTTCAACTACACGCTGGCCTCGGTGGCCGCCCCAGCCTTGCTGCTGGCGATGTTTTGCACCGAAAGCGTCACCAACACACTGGTTTTCACGAACATCAACGGCTGCGTCCTGCTGGCAGAAGTGCTGTTCTTCCGGTGGCTGCTCGACGGCAAGACAAGCCATCAGTGGTGGGCAGGTATCGCAATCGGGTTGACGCTGGTGACCAAACCATTGTTGGCACCGCTGTTGGTCCTGCCGCTGCTGAACCGCCAGTGGCGGGCCGTGGTAGCGGCCGTCGTGGTGCCGCTGGTGTTGAACGCGGCCGCGTGGCCGTTGGTCAGCGACCCGCAGGACTTCGTCACCCGCACAGTCCCTTACATCTTGGGCGTGCGTGACTACTTCAACAGCTCGATCGAGGGCAACGGCGTGTACTTCGGTCTGCCGACGTGGCTGATCCTGTCCCTGCGGATTGGGTTCACGCTGATCGCGATTGCCAGTCTGTGGCTACTGTATCGCTATTACCGCACCCGCGACCAACTGTTCTGGATGGCGACGTCGTCGGGCGTGCTGCTGCTGTGGTCGTGGCTGGTGTTGTCGTTGGCTCAGGGCTACTACTCGATGATGCTGTTCCCGTTCCTGATGACGGTGGTGCTGCCCAATTCGGTGATCCGCAACTGGCCGGCGTGGCTTGGGGTGTACGGGTTCATGACGATGGACCGCTGGCTGCTGTTCAACTGGATGGGCGTCGGGCGGCCGCTGGAATACCTGAAGATCACTTACGGTTGGTCGCTGCTGCTGATCGTGGTGTTCTGCGTGCTGTACTTCCGCTACCTGGACGCCAAGGCCGAGAACCGGCTGGAGTCCGGGATCGATCCGGCGTGGATGACGCCAGATCGGCCGCGTGCCGCGGTGATCGCAAGCGCGGCGCAGCCGAGCGCAGCGGGTCACCGCCATGGGGACTAGCGTGATCGCAAGCGCGGCGCAGCCGAGCGCAGCGGGTCACCGCCATGGGGACTAGCGTGAATGCATGACCTCTTCCCAGCCGAAAGTCCAGCTGAGCGACGACGAATGGCGGCAGAAGCTCACGCCCGAGGAGTTCGCCGTCCTGCGCCGCGCCGGCACCGAGCCGCCGTTCACCGGTGAGTACACCGACACCAAGACTGAAGGCGTCTACCAGTGCCGGGCCTGCGGCGCCGAACTGTTCCGCAGCAGCGAAAAATTCGAATCCCATTGCGGCTGGCCGTCGTTCTTCGATCCGGCGGACTCCGACGCGGTGATACTGCGGTCCGATGATTCGCTGGGGATGCGGCGCACCGAGGTGTTGTGCGCCAACTGCCACAGCCACTTGGGCCACGTGTTCACCGGGGAGGGCTATCCAACGCCGACGGACCAGCGCTACTGCATCAACTCGATCTGCCTGCGCCTGGTGCCAGCCGGCTGAACGTTGAGATTGCCGTCATGGTCGTGGATCGGTCGCAGCCACAGCCATAGCGGCAAGCTTGACGAGGTCAGTCCAGCCGGGTGGCGTGACATTCCCAGAACGGGGCGTGCGCGCGACCACCTTCCAACCACGGCTCGATGATCCGGAACCGCTCCATGAACGGCTCGATCTGGTCGGCCATCTCGGGGTTGCGCGCGCGCATCATCTCGAAGGATTGCACGCTGAGATTGACCTGGTAGGTGGTAGGCCCCAGGTAGGTGATCTCCCACCCGTTGGGAGGCAGCACCTGTCGAAAGTCGCCCTCCGAAAGCGACCGCGGCATACGGAAGCCGTTGACGTTGTGGGCGCCGAATTCGAACATGTACAGCCGCGCGCCCGGTTTGGTCGCCCGATGCAATGCACGCGCATAGGACTGCTGTAACTCTTTGTCCTCGCTGAAAACGTGGTAGAACGCGCAGTCGACGACGGTGTCGAAGCGGCCCTCCAACCCCTCCAGCTTTGTCGCGTCGGCCAGCTGGAAATCCACGTCCACGCCTGCTTTGCGGGCGTTTTCCCGCGCCCGCTCCAAGCCGGCGGGCGAGGCGTCGATCCCGGTGGCCTTCAAGCCCTTCGACGCGTAGTAGATCGCGTGATGTCCGGGACCGGTGCCGGGGTCGAGCACTTCGCCCTTGACGGCGCCCAACGCCACCAGCTGCTGCACGACCGGCTGCGGGCCGCCGATATCCCACGGCGTGGCCGCAGGCAATCCATGCACGGTCCGCTCGTCGCGGTACATCTCTTCGAAACGGCTGGGATCTGCGGAAGCTGTCACGCTACCGACCCTAGGGCAGCGACGCGACCAGCTGCTCGACGGGCACCCTCGGTCCGGTGAAAAACGGTGTCTCGGCACGGGTATGCCGCCGCGCGTCGGTGGCCCGCAGATCACGCATGAGGTCCACGATGCGGTGCAGCTCAGGCGATTCGAAGGCCAGGATCCACTCGTAGTCACCGAGCGCGAAGGCCGGCACGGTGTTCGCGCGCACCTCCTTGTAGCCCCGGGCGGCCATGCCGTGCTCGGCGAGCATGCGCCGACGCTCCTCGTCGGGCAGCAGATACCACTCGTAGGACCGCACGAATGGATAGACGCAGATGTAGGCTCCTGGCTCCTCGCCGGCCAGAAACGCCGGGATGTGGCTCTTGTTGAACTCCGCCGGGCGATGCAGCGCTACGCTGCTCCACACCGGTGTGGACGCGCGCCCCAAGGTGGTGGTGCGCCGGAAGTCGGAGTAGGTGGCCTGCAGCGCTTCGACGTGTTCGGCATGCGTCCAGATCATGAAGTCGGCGTCCGCCCGCATTCCGGCGATGTCGTAGAGGCCGCGCACCACGACGCCGCGTTCCTCCTGCTGCTTGAGGAAGGTGGCGGTCTCGTCGACGACCTTGTCGCGGTCGTCGCCGAGCGCGCCCGGCCGCACCGAGAACACCGAAAACATCAGGTAGCGAACGGTGGCGTTGAGGGCGTCGTAGTCCAGGCGGGCCATGGGTCTATCGTGCCACGCCGGCAGTCAGCAGCTCGAAGACCGCTCGACCGGCCGCGGCGATACACGCCGGCACCCCAATCCCGTCGAGGTAGTTGCCCGCCACGGCCAGCGTCGGCGGCAACCCGGCGCGAATCTCGACCACGATGTCGGCGTGGCCGGGCCCGTACTGCGGCATCGCGTCGGCCCAGCGCTGGACCCGGACGTCGACCGGCTCGACCGTCAGCCCGAACACGGTCGCCAGATCCGCCAGCGCCCAAGCGAGCAACTCGTCGTCGGAAGCGTGAAGGCTCGCGTCGTCACCGAACCGCCCGAACGAGAGCCGGACCAAATCGACGTCACCGCTGAGTCCTTTTGGGGGGCCCCACTTTCGCGAAGACAGCGTGATTGCCTTGGCGTGCAACGCTTCCCCACTGGCGACCACCACACCGGAGTGCTGCGGAAACTCGGTGTCGGGCGGCACCGCCAACGCCACCAGTACCGACGATGCGCTGGCGATTCGGCCCGCGGCCGCCGCCGTTCGTGGGGCGATCCCCCCGACGAGGTTGCGCAGCTGCGGCGCCGGGACCGCCAAAATAACGGCGTCGGCCGGCCATGTGCCGCCGGTGTCGTCGCTCAGCATCCAGCCGGGACCCGCCGGCTCGATGCGGTTGATCGCGGTTTGCACCCAGCGCAGCCCGCTGCGGCGGACCAGCTCGTCGACCAACACCGCGTAGCCACCGTCGACGGCGCCGAACACCGGGCCGCTGGTGGCGCTTGGCAGCACTGCCCGGACCGCGTCGGACAGGGTGGCGGCGCCGCCGTCGAGAGCCGTCGCCAGTCCGGGCGCGGCCGAGCGCAGCCCGATGGTGGCCGCCGAACCGGCGTACACACCGCCCAGCAGCGGATCCACCGACCGGGCCACCACCTGCTCGCCGAACCGGTCGGCGACCAAGGCCGCCGTTGCCGGGTCGTCGCCGGGACGCCAGTCCAGTGGGCGGCCCGGTTCCTCGGCGATGTGGGCAACGGTCGCCTCGTCGACCAGTCCCGCCATCGATGTCGCCGACGACGGGATCCCCGCGACGGTGCCCGGCGGCAGCGGGTGCAGCCGACCCTGGCTGTAGATCAGCGGTCGGGCCCCGGTGGTGCCCAGTTGCCGATCCGCAAGGCCCAGCTCCGCCAGCAACGCCGGCACTTCCGGGCGGCGCACGACGAACGCCTCGGCGCCGACGTCCATCGGCTGCCCGGCCACCCGCTCGGTGCGCAGCACGCCACCGAGGCGATCGGCCGGATCGAACACTGTGATGCTCGCGTCATCGGCTAAAGCCCGCAGCCGATAAGCCGCCGCCAGCCCCGAAATGCCCCCGCCGACAATGCAATACGAGCGGGAAGTCATAGCGAGTGCACCAGCGACACCAGCTCGGTGAGCACGCCTGGATCGGTTTCGGGCAGCACCCCGTGTCCCAGGTTGAAGATGTGGCCGGCCACGCCTGCGTCAACAGCGCGCCGCCCGTCGTCGACCACGGCGCGCGCCGCGCGCTCCACCACCGGCCAGCCTGCCAGCAGCACCGCGGGGTCGAGGTTGCCCTGCAGCGCGGTGCCTGGCTGGATCCGCGCCGCCGCGTCAGTCAACGAGGTCCGCCAGTCGACGCCGACCACCGTCGCACCGGCGGCCGACATCGCGCCCAATAACTCGGCGGTGCCGACCCCGAAGTGCGTCATCGGCACGCCGTAGTCAGCCAGCGCACCGAACACGCGCGCGCTGTGCGGCAGGACGTGCTGGCGGTAGTCGGCCAACGACAGCGTCCCCGCCCACGAATCGAACACCTGAATCGCATCGACCCCGGCGTCGAGTTGGACTCGCAGGAACGCGATGGTCAGGTCGGCCAGCTTGCCCATCAACGCATGCCAGGCGTCGGGGTCGGCCAGCATCATCGCCTTGGTGCGGGCATGGTGGCGGCTCGGGCCGCCCTCGACCAGATAGGACGCCAGCGTGAACGGCGCCCCGGCGAAACCGATCAGCACGACATCCCCAAGCGCGCCCACAAGCAGCGAAACCGCCTCCGCTACCGGTTGAACCGCTTGCGGCTCAAGGGGTTTCAATGAAGCGACGTCTGCAGCGCTGCGCACCGGCGCCGCGATCACCGGTCCGACATCGGGCACGATGTCCAGCTCGATGCCAGCACCGCGCAGCGGCACCACGATGTCGGAGAACAGGATCGCGGCGTCGACGCCATGGCGGCGGATCGGTTGCAGGGTGATCTCGCAGATCAGCTCGGCGTCAAAGCACGCCGCCAGCATGCTGTGCTGTTCGCGCAGCGCCCGATATTCCGGCAGCGAACGGCCGGCCTGCCGCATGAACCACACCGGGACCCGCGGCGGTTTACGGCCAGTGGCCGCGGCCAGATACGGCGACCCGGGAAGGTCGCGACGAATAGTCATCGCGCTCAATGCTGCCACGACGCGGCAATGACCCACTCCCGCCGACAGGGAAGTGTGCGCGCCGCCGTTTTGGGGAATGTGGCGTACGGCGGCCGGAGGGCTCCGCTGGTGATGGCAGGAAAGGAAGCGGTCGATGTTGCTGAAGGAGAAATCAGGAACTGCCGGAGAGGTGGTCGGCGAAGTCGAGTACTTCATCGATCGGGCATTGCGCAACGTCGCTCATGGCCGCTTCGAACGGTCGTTGTCCGGACTGACGGCGTTCGCGGCGGTGATCACAACTGCCGAGATCTACCTCGAGCACTACAAAGCCAGCTTCGGCAACAAATGGATGTGGAGCCCGATCGTGGTGACTCCGCCGGTGGTTGTCGCCGGAATAGCGGGGGTGTTCTCGAAGCGCTGGGCCAAGCGGTGGCTGCCGATCACTGCCGGGGTGTACGCGGCCAACGGGCTAATGGGCCAGTACCTGCATATGCGAGGGGTGTCCCGGCGGCCCGGCGGCTGGCGGCTGGCCAGCTACAACGTGCCGATGGGCCCGCCTATCGCCGCACCCGGGCTGATGAGCATCGTCGGCGGGATGGGCTTGCTGGCCGCGATCTTGCGCCGCGAGAAGTGAGCTCCCATGTCTGACCGGCCTGACATCTCGAAAGGCGAACACCTGCCGAACCTGCGACCCGGCGGCAAGCCGCTGCACCCGTCGTGGTTACCGCGCCAGCGCCGCGGCACTACACCACAGATGATCGGCCGCTACCCCGATTTCGACGTACTGTCCACCGTCGACAGTTGGGACGAGGCCACCAAGCGCGTGGTTTTGGCGCGACTGGAAAAGCCGGGACCATTGCGGTTTTTCGATTCCCTCGAGGCGTTGACCCTGCGCGCGTTCTGCGACACTGTGCTGGCCCAGGACGCCGAACCGCGCATACCGGTCGCCGAGTTCGTCGACGCCAAGCTCGCCGACGGAGAGCTGGACGGCTACCAGTACGCCGACATGCCCGACGACCGGGACACGTGGCGGCTGGTGTTGGCCGGTTTGGACGAGGCGGCCCGCGACGCGGGCGCGGAGTCATTTGCGGAGGCGGTGCCGGAAACCCGCCAGTCCGTCGTCGAGCGGTTCGCGCATCAACAGTTGTACGGAGGCAGCTGGGAGAAGTTGAATATTTCGCGCGCCTGGTCGGTGGTGATGCGGATGGCGTTGAGCGCTTTCTATAGCCATCCGTGGGCGTGGAATGAGATCGGGTTTGGCGGGCCGGCCTACCCTCGCGGATTCATGCGGCTCGGGGGTGTCGGGTCACGTGAGCCTTTCGAGACGCCGGGCGCCACCTCCGAGGACCCGGTCAAGATAATCGACCGAGGAGAGCTCGATGCGTGACTTTTGGCGCACCCTGCTCAAAGGCGCGGTCGGACCGGCTGACAACGATTCCCGCTTCCTGCTCGACGTGCACTCCCGTGACCTGCCCGGCGAATCCACGATGCGCCGCTATCACGACGACGAGGAGGTGGACCTGGTGGTCGTAGGCGCCGGGGCAGGCGGGTCGGTTCTGGCCCAGCGGCTGGCCCGCGCCGGCTGGCGGATCGTGATCCTGGAGGCCGGCCCGTTCTGGCACCCTGATGAGGACTGGGTTTCCGACGAGGCCGGCTCGCACAAGCTGTACTGGACGCAGAAGCGGATCATCGGCGGCGACGACCCACAGGAGCTGGGCAAGAACAACTCTGGCCGCGGCGTGGGTGGATCGATGGTGCACTACGCCGGATACACACCGCGGTTTCACCCCAGCGACTTCGAAACCTTCAGCCGTGACCGGGTCGGCGCCGACTGGCCGATCACCTACGCCGACCTGCTACCCCACTACGAGCGTGTTGAGCGAGAGCTGCCGGTCGCTGGCCAGGACTGGCCATGGGGACACCCGCACCGCTATCCGTTCTCGCCGCATCCGGTGACGGGTGCGGCGTTGAAGCTGTGGGAAGGCGCCATCAAGCTGGGCATCGAGATGCGGGTCGGCCCGGTCGGCATCGTCAACGGGACCTTCGGCAACCGGCCGCACTGCATTTATCGTGGCTATTGCCTGCAGGGCTGCAAGGTCAACGCGAAGGCCAGCCCGTTCGTCACCCATCTGCCCGACGCGCTCGCCCACGGGGTGGAAATCCGGGCGAACTGTATGGCGGCCCGCATCGAACTAGACGAACGCGGACATGCCAGCGGCGTCACGTATTTCGCCGAAGGCAGCGACCAAGAGCGGCGTCAGCGCGCCAAAGTCGTTGCAGTAGCAGGCTATTCGATCGAGACGCCGCGGCTGCTGCTCAACTCGCAGAGTCCTCAATTCCCTAACGGGTTGTGCAACAACAACGATCAGGTCGGGCGCTACATCATGGTTCAGGGCGCTACTCAAAGCGCGGGCCGGTGGCCCGAGGAACTGCGGATGTACAAGGCGCCGCCGCCGGAGGTCTCCTCGGAGCAGTTCTACGAAACCGATCCCGATCGCGGCTTCGCCCGCGGGTTCTCCATCCAGACCGTCTCCCCGATGCCGATCGCGTGGGCCGAACACGTGCTGGCCGACGGACATTGGGGCGCATCGCTGCGTGAATACATGCGCGACTACAACCACTGGGCCACTGTCGGGGTGCTCAACGAGCTGCTCCCGCTGCCGGAGAACCGGGTCACCCTCGCCGGCGAGACCGACCAATACGGATTGCCGGTTGCCCGATTCGACTACTCGCTGTGCGACAACGACAAGGCCAACATGGAGTACTCCAAGGAGCTGATCGCAAATATTCTGCATGCCGCCGACGCCCAAGACGTGCTGACCATTAAACGCTTCGCCCACCTCATCGGCGGCGCGCGGATGGGCAGCGACCCCGACAGCAGCGTCTGCGACTCCAACCAGCGGACTTGGGCGGTGCCTAACCTTTTCCTCGCCGACGGTTCGGTGTGCCCGACGCAAGGCAGCGCCAACCCGGCGCTGACGATCATGGCGCTCGCCTCGCGGCTGGCCGAACGGATCATCCGCGGCGACATAAAAGCAGATGCCGCCCCGGAGGGCGGGGCAAGCGCGCGAACCGTGCGTGCGTAACCTCGTCGGTATGCCAGTCAGCCATCCCCCCGTCAGGTACGACGAGTTCCCAAGTCTGCGTATCGAACCGGCCACCGACGGTGTGTTGCACGTGATTCTCGATGCGCCCGGGCTCAATTCGGTGGGGCCGCAGATGCACCGGGACCTCGCCGACATCTGGCCGGAGATCGAGCGTGACCCCGAGGTGCGTGCGGTGCTCGTGCGCGGCGAAGGAAAAGCGTTCTCCTCCGGCGGCAGCTTCGACTTGATCGAAGAGACGATGGGCGACTTCGCCGACCGGATCCGCATCATGCGCGAGGCCCGCGACCTGGTGCTCAACATGGTCAACTTCGACAAGCCGGTGGTTTCGGCGATTCGCGGGCCGGCGGTCGGCGCCGGTCTGGTGGTGGCCCTGCTGGCCGACATCTCGGTGGCCGGGCGCAGCGCCAAGATCATCGACGGGCACACCAAGCTGGGGGTGGCCGCGGGGGATCATGCTGCGATCTGCTGGCCGCTCTTGGTCGGCATGGCCAAGGCCAAGTACTACCTGCTGACCTGCCAGCCGCTCACCGGTGAGGAAGCCGAGCGCATCGGGCTGGTGTCCACCTGTGTCGACGACGACGACGTACTGTCCACGGCAACCCGCATCGCCGAAGACCTCGCGCGCGGAGCGCAAACGGCGATCCGGTGGACCAAACACAGCCTCAACCACTGGTATCGCATGTTCGCGCCCGCGTTCGAAACAGCCCTGGGCCTGGAGTTCATCGGGTTCAGCGGCCCCGACGTGCACGAAGGACTGGCCGCCAACCGCGAGAAGCGCGCGCCGCGTTTCGGCGCCGATCCCGAGGCCCGCCAGCTGCAGCCGTAGGCCGCGATGACGGCTTTGCTCTCCCCGGCCGCGCGACCAACCGGCGAGCCTGTTCCCGCGTGTCGGCGGATAGGTCTAGCGTCAAGGGACGTGACCTCTCTCGAACCGGTCGCGTTCCGCGAGGCGGTGGCCGCCATGAACGGTGCCTCCGTACGCGCCGAAATCGAGCTCGGCCCCATCCGGCCCCCACAGCGCCTCGCGCCGTTCAGCTACGCGCTGGGCGCCGAGGTCAAGCACCCCGAGCTCGACATCGTCCCGGAGCGATCCGAAGGCGACGCCTTCGGGCGGTTGATCCTGCTGTACGACCCCGAGGGATCCGACGCCTGGGACGGCACCATGCGGCTGGTCGCCTACATACAGGCCGACCTGGACGCCAGCGAGGCAGTCGACCCGCTGCTGCCCGAAGTGGCATGGAGTTGGCTGGTCGATGCGCTGGACACCCGCGCCGACCACGTCACCGCACTCGGCGGTACGGTCACCGCCACCACGTCCGTGCGTTACGGCGACATCTCCGGCCCACCGCGCGCCCACCAACTGGAGCTGCGGGCGTCGTGGACGGCGACCACCCCCGAGATCGGCACCCACGTCGAGGCGTTCTGTGAGGTGCTCGAGCACGCCGCGGGACTACCGCCGGTGGGGGTGACCGACCTGGGCTCGCGGTCCCGCGCCTGACATGTCCGAAGCGGCAACCGATCAGCCCAGCATCGAGGCCGAGCCCACACCACTGCTGCACCCGGCCGACGGAGTGCCGGATCTATCGGTGACGGTGGCGCAGATCGCCGCGGCGGCCGACCAGTTGGCCAGCGGTCGCGGGCCGTTCGCCGTCGACGCCGAGCGAGCGTCGGGTTTCCGCTACTCGAACCGGGCCTATCTGATCCAACTCCGCCGCGCCGGTGCTGGCACGGTGCTCATCGATCCGGTCAGCCACGGAACCGACCCGCTGGCCGCGCTGCGGCCCGTCGCGCAAGTGCTGGCCGAGGACGAATGGATACTGCACGCCGCCGACCAGGACTTGCCGTGCCTGGCCGAAGTCGGCATGCGTCCGCCGGCGGTCTATGACACCGAACTGGCGGGCCGGCTGGCCGGCTTCGACCGGGTCAACCTGGCGGCCATGGTGCAGCGCCTTCTCGGGCTGGGGCTAGCGAAGGGACACGGCGCGGCCGACTGGTCGAAGCGTCCGCTGCCGCCGGCGTGGTTGAACTATGCCGCGCTTGACGTCGAGCTGCTCATCGAATTGCGGGACGCCGTCGCGGCGGTGCTGGCGGAACAAGGCAAAACACATTGGGCTGCAGAGGAATTCGAGTACCTGCGGACTTCAGCGGCGCTGGGCACGCCGACCACACGGCGCGACCACTGGCAACGCACGTCCGGTATCCATCGGGTCCGCGACCGACGCGGCCTGGCCGCGGTGCGCGAGTTGTGGACCGCGCGCGACCGTATCGCGCAGCGCCGCGACATCGCGCCCGGGCGCATCTTGCCCGATTCGGCGATCATCGACGCGGCCGTCGCCGACCCGAAGACGACCGAGGAGCTGTTGGCGCTGCCGGTGTTCGGCGGGCCCAAGCAGCGCCGCAGCGCTGCGACGTGGCTGGCGGCCCTGGAAGCGGCCCGGGAAAATCCAGAGCCCGCCGAGGACTTGGAACCACCCAACGGGCCGCCGCCTGCGGCGCGGTGGGCCAAGCGCAGGCCGGAGGCCGCCGTGCGGCTCGATGCGGCCCGGGCAGCGTTGGCGGAGTTGTCGCAGCAGGTATCGGTTCCGGTGGAGAACCTGGTCTCCCCCGACCTGGTGCGACGGCTGTGCTGGGACTGGGACGGCGGTGACGAGCGGGTGGTCGATGAGTTCCTGGCCGCCGGACAGGCCCGGTCCTGGCAGCGTCAGCTCGTGGTCCCGGTATTGGCCGCAGCGCTCGGTTAACGGTGGCGAGCAGACGCAAAAGCCCCTAAACGGGCGGTAATTTCGGTGCTTTTGCGTCTGCTGGGCCGGGGTCCGGGACGTTATTCTCCAGGGCCGCGACCCAGCCGGTGATCTGGCGGGCGACGTCTTGTTCGGTGAGCCCCACGTCGGCGAAGATCTCACTTCGCGAGCCGTGGTCGTAGAACTGCTGCGGTAGACCCACATCGCGGCAGGGTATGTCGATCTCCGCGCGTCGCAGCGCCGCCGAAACCGCGCTGCCCACACCGCCGTTCACGCCGTTGTCTTCCAGCGTGACGACCAGTTTGTGGGCGACCGCCAAGTCGCGCAGCGCGTCCGGCACCGGCAACGCCCAGCGCGGGTCGATCACCGTCACGCCGATGCCCTGATTGCGCAGCCGCTTGGCCACCGCCAACGCCATCGATGCGAACGCCCCAACCGCCACCAGCAACACGTCGGCGCTCAACCCGTCGGCCGGGACCGCGAGCAGGTCGACACCGGAGCGCCGCTCCAGCGCCGGAATGTCTTCGCCCACATCGTCTTTCGGGAACCTCAGGGCGGTCGGCCCATCGTTGATGTCGAGCGCTTCGCCGAGTTCCTCGCGCAGCCGGGTGGCGTCGCGGGGTGCGGCCACCCGCATGCCGGGGACGATGCCCAGCATCGACAGGTCCCAGATGCCGTTGTGGCTGGCGCCGTCGGGGCCGGTGATGCCGGCCCGGTCGAGCACCAGCGTGACCGGCAGCTTGTGCAGGGCGACGTCCATCATGATCTGGTCGAACGCCCGGTTCAGGAACGTCGAGTAGATCGCCACCACCGGGTGCAGCCCGCCCATCGCCAAACCGGCCGCCGAGGTCAGCGCATGCTGCTCGGCGATGCCGACGTCAAACAACCGGTCTTTGAACCGCTGCCCGAACGCGGTCAGCCCGGTGGGTCCGGGCATGGCGGCGGTAATCGCGACGATATCGCGGCGTTGGGCGCCGTAGGCGACGAGCGCGTCGGCGAACGTCGCCGTCCAGCCCGGCCCGGGCACCTTGGTAGCCGCCCCGGTGGCCGGGTCGATCACCCCGCAGGAATGCATCTGCTCGGCCTCGTCGGCTTCGGCCGGCGGATAACCCATCCCCTTTCGGGTGGCGACGTGCACTATCACCGGACCGCCGAAGCCGCGGGCGTGGCGCAGCGCGGACTCCACAGCGTGCTCGTCGTGGCCGTCGACCGGTCCCACGTATTTCAGCCCGAGGTCGGTGAACAGCAGCTGCGGCGACAACGCGTCTTTGATGCCGGCCTTGGCGCTGTGCATGAGGTGGTAGACCAGCTCGCCGATGACCGGCATGCCCCGCACCGCGCCGCGGCCCTTCTCCAACAGGTGCTCATAGGCGGGCTGAAGCCGCAGCGCGGCCAGGCGGTCGGCGAAAGCACCGATGGTCGGGGCGTAGCTGCGGCCATTGTCGTTGACGACGATCACCACCGGACGGCGGGCCGCGGCGATGTTGTTCAGCGCCTCCCAGCACATGCCGCCGGTCAGCGCACCGTCGCCGACCACCGCCACCACATGACGGTTGCGGTGCCCGGTGAGCTCGAAGGCTTTGGCCAGCCCGTCGGCGTAGGACAGCGCGGCACTGGCGTGGCTGGACTCGACCCAGTCGTGCTCGCTTTCGGCACGGCTCGGATACCCCGACAGGCCGCCCTTCTTGCGCAGCGTCTCGAAATCGCCGCAGCGCCCGGTCAGCATCTTGTGCACGTATGCCTGGTGGCCGGTGTCGAAGATGATCGGATCGTGGGGCGAGTCGAACACCCGGTGCAACGCCAGCGTCAGCTCGACGACCCCGAGGTTGGGCCCCAAGTGTCCCCCGGTGGCAGCGACTTTGTGGATCAGAAACTGCCGTATCTCGTGCGCCAGATCCTTGAGCTCAGCTTGCGAAAGGGGCTGCAGATCAGCTGGCCCGCGGATCTGTTCAAGCATTTCGCCAGTGTACGCAGGCGCGCGGGAGTCCCGGCAAGCCAAACGCGCGGCGGGGGCGCACACCGACGTATCGTCGCGGTATGCGCGCGCAGGAGATCGCCGAAGATTTCCCGGTCGTGAGCATCGACTCCGGCGCCCTGGATGCCGCCCGCTTGCTTGCCGAGCATCGCCTGCCCGGGATTGTCGTCACCGACCAGTCCGGCAAGCCGTACGCGGTGCTGCCGGCTTCTCAGGTCGTCCGCTTCATCTTGCCCCGCTATGTGCAAGACGACCCGTCGCTGGCCGGTGTGCTCAACGAGTCGATGGCCGACCGCGCCGCGGAAAAGCTGGGCGGCAAGAAAGTCCGCGACGTGCTGCCCGAGCACTTGGTCGAGATACCAGCAGCCGACGCCGACGACACGATCATCGAGGTGGCGACGCTGATGGCGCGGCTGCGCAGTCCGCTGATCGCAGTGGTCAAAGAAGGCACGCTGCTCGGCGTGATCACCGCGTCGCGCCTGCTCGCCGCGGCGCTGAAGCATTGATCCGGGCGGAGCGCCGATGAGCGCCGTCGCGGTCACCGTATTCGTGATCGCCTACGCGTTAATCGCCCACGACCGCCTCAACAGGACAATGGTGGCGCTGACCGGCGCCGCGATCGTGGTCACCTTGCCGGTGATCAGGTCCCACGACGTCTTCTACTCCCACGCTACCGGGATCGATTGGGACGTCCTCTTTTTGCTGCTCGGCATGATGATCATCGTCAGCGTGCTGCGCCAGACCGGTGTCTTCGAATACGTCGCGATCTGGGCTACCAAACGCGCAAAAGGCTCCCCGCTGCGCATCATGATCCTGCTGGTGCTGGTGACCTCGTTGGGCTCAGCGCTGCTGGACAACGTCACCACGGTGTTGCTGATCGCGCCGGTGACGCTGCTGGTGTGTGACCGGCTGGAGATCAATGCGGCGCCGTTCTTGATGGCCGAGGCATTCGCCTCCAACATCGGCGGCAACGCGACGTTGGTCGGTGACCCGCCCAACATCATCATCGCGAGCCGAGCGGGGCTGTCGTTCAACGACTTCCTGATCCACCTGACCCCGCTGGTCGTCATCGTCACCGCCGTGTTCATCGCGCTGCTGCCCCGGCTGTTCCCGGGTGCGTTCGCGGTCGACCCGGAGCGCGTCGCCGACGTCATGGCGCTGGAAGAACGCGAAGCCATCCGGGATCCGGGGCTGCTGGTCAAGTGCGGGGTCGTGCTGGTACTGGTGTTCGCGGGATTCGTCGCGCACTCGGCGCTGCGCATGGACCCCTCGGTCGTGGCGCTGCTGGGCGCGGGCATCCTGATCGTGATTTCCGGGCTGGAACGCGCGGATTACCTGTCCAGCGTCGAGTGGGACACGCTGCTGTTCTTCGCCGGGCTGTTCGTCATGGTCGGCGCTTTGGTCAAGACCGGTGTCGTCAACTCGTTGGCGCGATCGGCGATGACGGCGACCGGCGGCAATGCGTTGCTGACGACGATGCTGCTGCTGGCCGCGTCGTTGGTGTTCGGCGGCGTCATCAACAACGTTCCGTATGCCGCGACGATGGCACCGATCGTCGGTGAACTGGTCCCGTCCATGGTCGGCCACGCCAATCCCGACGTGTTGTGGTGGGCGCTTGCGCTGGGTACCGGCTTCGGCGGGAACCTCACCGCGGTCGGGGCCAGCGCCAACGTGGTCATCATCGGGATCGCAAGGCGCGCAGACAGTCCCATCTCGTTTTGGGAATTCACCCGCAAGGGCGCGGTGGTCACGGCGATGTCGCTTGCGCTGACCGCCCTTTACCTGTGGGTGCGCTACTTCGTGCTGGCCTAGCGGGTCAGCAGCGCCACGCACTCGACGTGGTGGGTCAGCGGGAAGGCGTCGAACACCCGCAGCTTCTCGACGGTGTAGCCGCGCTCGCGGTAAAGCCCGATATCGCGGGCGAATGATGCTGCCTCGCAACCGATGTGCACCAACCGCGGCACGCCCGCAGCGGCCAACAGGTCGATGACATCGCGTCCGGCGCCCGAGCGCGGCGGATCAAGCACCGCCACGTCGGCCGCGACGGACTGCGTCGTCAGCGCACGGCGCACCGAATCGGTGACCACCTGCACTCGAGGCAGATCAGCCAACGCGGCCTTGGCAGCTCGTGACGCTGCTCGAGCCGTGTCGACGCTCAGCACCCGCCCCGACGTTCCAACCGCCTCGGCCAGCACCGCGGCGAACAGGCCCGCGCCGCCGTAGAGGTCCCAGGCCGTCATCCCCGCAGCGGGCTGCGTCCAGTCGCGCACCATGTCGCTGTAGACCTGCGCCGCGTCGCGGTGTGCCTGCCAGAATGCCGTCACCGGGATCCGCCAGCTGCGCCCGCCCGCCTGCTGCACCGCCTGATAGCTGCCATCGACCACCTCGGCCACGGTTTTGCTGCCCTGCTTCACCGTTTGCACCACATGCCGTTGACCGTCGTCGTCGACAGCGATGTGCAGCTGCGCGGCCGGCGGCCACTTGGCCGCTGCCAGACCGTCGACCATCGCCTCGGGCAGCTGACCGCAACGCAAGTCGGTGACCAGCTCGTCACTGTGGTAGCGATGAAAGCCGGCCCGCCCGTCGGCGCCCACGTCGAGGCGCACTCGCGTTCGCCAACCCGTCGGGCCCGCCGTGCCGAGCGGTTCCGCCTCGCCGTGCCAGCGGTAACCACCCAGGCGCGCAAGCTGATTGGTGACCACTTGCGCCTTGAGCGCACGGGCCGCGTTCGGGTCGACGAATGCCAGATCGCAGCACCCGGCGCCGTCGACTCCGGCGATCGGGCACAGCGGCGCGATGCGATCCGGTGACGGCTCGATCACCTCGAGGGCCTCGGCGTGCCAATAGGACCCGCGGTCGGCGGTGACTCGGGCCCGGACCTGCTCACCGGGCAGCGCGTAGCGCACGAACACCACCCGACCCTCGTGGCGTGCCACGCAGCTGCCGCCGTTGGCGGGGACGCCAACGGTCAACGTCAGCTCGGGGGCATCAGTAGACGCGCCGGTCAATCGAAGATGCCCCGTCGGGCGTCGCCGGGAGCGGCGTGCGGCTGCAGCGCCTTGACCCGCTCCGACGAACTGAGTTGCCAGGGAACCGAAGTCACCATCACCCCGGGCATGAACAGCAGCCGGCCTTTGAGGCGAAGCGCACTCTGGTTGTGCAGCAGCTGTTCCCACCAGTGACCCACCACATACTCGGGGATGAACACCGTCACGACGGTGCGCGGCGACTCTTTGCTGACCCGCTTAACGTAGTCCAGCACCGGGCGGGTGACTTCGCGATACGGCGACGCGATCACCTTGAGCGGCACGCTGATATCGCTGTCCTCCCATTTGCGCACCAGCTCACGGGTTTCGGCGTCGTCGACACTGACCGTGACGGCTTCGAGCACATCAGGGCGGGTGGCCCGCGCGTAGGCCAGCGCACGCAGTGTCGGCAGATGCAACTTCGACACCAGCACCATGGCGTGGTTGCGGCTGGGCAACACCACGCCTTTGTGGGCTGCCGCCTGCTCCTCCAGTTCCTGGCTCACGGTGTTGTAGTGGCGGCGGATCAGCTTCATGATCGCGAACAGTGAGCCCATCGCGACGACCGCGATCCAGGCTCCGGCAAGGAACTTGGTGATCAGCACGACGAACAGCACCGTGCCGGTGGCCAGGAAGCCGATCGTGTTGACCATCCGCGAGCGCATCATCTTGCGCCGCAGCGACGGATCGGTTTCGGTGCGCAACAGCCGGGCCCAGTGCCGGACCATGCCGATCTGGCTCAGCGTGAACGAAATGAACACTCCGACGATGTAGAGCTGGATCAGCGCGGTCACCTGAGCGCGGAACGCGATGATCGCCGCGAGCGCGGCCGCCGACAAAAACAGGATGCCGTTGGAGAACGCCAGCCGGTCTCCGCGGGTATGCAGCTGGCGCGGCAGATAGCTGTGCTGCGCGAGAACCGAACCCAGCACCGGGAAACCGTTGAACGCGGTGTTGGCCGCCAGCACCAGGATGAGCGCCGTCACCGTGGCGATGAGCAACAACCCGATGTGGAAGCTGCCGAACACCGCCCCGGCCAGCTGGGTGACCAGCGTCTTCTGGTGATAGTCCGCAGGCGTACCCACCAGCTGCTTCTCGGGGTCGTCGACGACCTGGACGCCGGTCTTCTCAGCCAGCACGATGATGCCCATGAACAACGTCACCGCGATGGTGCCCAGCATCAGCAATGTCGTTGCGGCGTTGCGCGACTTGGGCTTTCGGAACGCCGGCACGCCGTTGCTGATCGCCTCCACACCGGTCAGCGCCGCACAGCCCGACGAAAACGACCGCGCCACCAGAAACATCAGCGCCAAACCGGCGATCTTGCCGCGTTCGGCGCGCATCACGAAACCGGCGGACTCGGCGCGCAGCGGATCCCCCAGCACGTATATGCGAAACAGTCCCCACGCGAGCATGATGAGGACCCCGATGATGAATGCGTAGGTGGGAATCGCGAACGCCACGCCGGATTCGCGCACGCCGCGCAGGTTCATCGCCATCACCAGAAGGATCGCGCTGACCGAGAACAGCACCTTGTGATCGGCCACGAACGGGATCGCCGAGCCGATGTTCGACATCGCCGAAGCTGTCGAAACAGCAACGGTCAGAACGTAATCCACCATCAGGGCACTGGCGACCAGCAGGCCGGCGTTGGCGCCCAGGTTGGTGGTCACGACTTCGTAGTCCCCGCCTCCGGAGGGGTAGGCGTGCACATTCTGCCGGTAGCTGGCCACCACCACCAACAACACGACGGCCACCGCCAGCCCGATCCACGGTGTCATCGCGTAGGCGGCCAACCCGGCCACCGACAGCATCAGGAAGATCTCCTCGGGGGCGTACGCCACCGACGACAACGCGTCGGAGGCGAATACCGGCAGCGCGATGCGCTTGGGCAGCAGGGTGTGGCTCAGTCGATCGCTGCGGAACGGCCGACCCAAAACCAATCGGCGCGCCGCGGTCGAGAGTTTGGACACGAGAGCCAAGGGTAAGCCCACGCGACGCTGGCGGTAGCGTTCCCTAGAGGGGAACGCTCCGGGTAGAAATCGGCGGGCCAACGGGGCTGCCGACCGGGCCCCGACGACAGGCTGCTGCCGAAAGGACCTCAGTGCGGGTAGTAGTGATGGGGTGCGGCCGGGTGGGCGCCGCCGTGGCCGACGGGCTGTCCCGGATCGGACACGATGTCGCGGTCATCGACCGCGACAGCACCGCCTTCAACCGGCTCAGCCCCGACTTTGCGGGCGAACGGGTGCTGGGCCTGGGATTCGACCGCGACGTGTTGCTGCGAGCGGGTATCGAGCAAGCCGGCGCGTTCGCCGCGGTGTCGTCCGGCGACAACTCCAATATCATCTCGGCCCGGCTGGCCCGCGAAACGTGGGGTGTGCAGCGGGTCGTCGCGCGCATCTACGACGCCAAACGCGCCGCGGTCTACGAGCGGCTCGGCATCCCCACGATCGCCACGGTGCCATGGACCACCGACCGGCTGCTCAACGCCCTGCTGCGGGAAAGCGAGACGACCAAGTGGCGCGACCCTACCGGTACCGTCGCCGTCGTCGAGCTGGTCGTACATGAAGACTGGGTGGGTCACCGCATCACCGATCTGGAAGAAGCCACCGGCGCCCGGGTCGCGTTCATGGTCCGGTTCGGTAGCGGGGTGCTGCCCGAACCCAAAACAGTGATCCAGGCCGGCGACCAGGTGTACGTCGCCGCGGTCGCCGGGCGCGCCACCGAGGCGCAGGCCATCGCCGCCCAGCCGCCGAGTGAGGACCTTGGAGCATGAAATGAAAGTCGCGATCTCCGGGGCCGGTGCTGTCGGCCGTTCGATCGCCCGCGAGCTCACCGAAAGCGGTCACGAGGTGACGCTGATCGAACGCAACATCGACCACGTCGACGTCGACGCCATCCCGTCCGCGCACTGGCGGTTAGGCGACGCCTGCGAGTTGAGCTTGCTGGAGTCCGTGCACCTCGAGGACTTCGACGTCGTGGTCGCCGCCACCGGCGACGACAAGGCCAACGTGGTGCTGAGCTTGCTGGCCAAGACCGAGTTCGCGGTGCCGCGCGTGGTGGCCCGGGTCAACGATCCGCGCAACGAATGGCTTTTCACCGACGCCTGGGGCGTGGACGTGGCGGTGTCGACTCCGCGGATCCTGGCGTCGTTGGTCGAGGAGGCCGTCGCGGTCGGCGACCTGGTGCGGCTGATGGAGTTCCGCAAAGGCCAGGCCAACCTGGTCGAGATCACGCTGCCCGACGACACCCCGTGGGGCGGCAAACCCGTGCGCAGGCTGCAGCTGCCGCGCGACGCTGCGCTGGTGACGATTTTGCGCGGCCCGCGGGTGATCGTGCCGGCGGCGGACGAGCCGCTGGAAGGCGGCGACGAACTGCTGTTCGTGGCCGTTACCGAGGTGGAGGAGGAGCTGCGTCAGCTGCTGCTGCCGGAGCATCAGCCTGCGCCGAACGCATCGCACGTTGCGCAGACTTGATCGCCAGGTAGGTCAGCGCCGCAGCCGCCGCAGTCAGCGGCCAGCCCATCCCGATCCGGGCTGCGGCCAGCCAGCCGGTGTGGTCGGCGTCGTAGAGCAGCCGTTGCACCACGAACCGCGCGCCGAATACCAGCACCCAGGCCAGCGTCGCGGCGTCGAACGCCAACACCGCGCGGCGCACGTGTCGCCAACTGCGGTCATGTCCGCCGGCCCAGCTCCACACGTAGCCGACCAGCGGGCGCCGGATCACCACCGACAGCGCGAAGATCACCGCCCAGACCAGCGACATCCAGATGCCCAGCAG